>JAJDUH010000073.1 GCA_022826805.1 Candidatus Poribacteria bacterium | reverse complement strand
TCTCGTCATCGTCTTCACCTCAAAGTCGTTGTGGATTTTTAGGGTGAAGTATAGCATGTATTGCGTGAAAACTCACGCAATACATGCCCATATAAAATCATAACTCTACAAATCAAATCTTAAAACTAAATGACCCTACTTAGACACAAAAAACACTTGACTTAGGTCAGAAAGTTGTGTATAATTAAAGTTTCTAATTTTAGAGACCCCACTGTGGAGGTAATTATGCACCTAATTACACTGAAACCTTGGTCAGAAACAGATATTCTTGAAACGGTTGAGAACAGCCTTAAAATTAAGAACCATCCCGAAAAATATAGACACATTGTAGGTGGGAAGAGCCTCTGTCTGCTTTTCCAAAAGACCTCCACACGCACGCGATGCGCGGGCGAAATCGGCATCACACAACTCGGTGGACATGCCCACTATCTCGATTGGCGGACGACGAACTTCGCGTTAGCCGATCTTAGCGATGAAATGCGCGTCCTCTCAGCGTATGTTGACATTATCTTAGCCCGTTTCTTGAAACACGCTGAACTCGTTGAGGCTGCAGCCGCCGCAACCGTCCCCGTAATCAACGGCTGTTGTGATAGATACCACCCAACACAGGCACTCGGCGATCTGATGACAATACAGGAACATCTCGGTAGGCTGGAAGGCGTCAAGTTATGCTTCATCGGTGTGCATAACAATGTCTGTAATTCGTTAATCGCTGCTGGTATGAAAGTAGGCGTTGAAGTCACCGTTGTCGCACCAGAGATAAACCCTGCTGCCGTTGATAAGGAGTTGTGGGAGCAGGCTTCCCGGAAAGGACTTTATAAGCCAATCGACACCGATACCACGAGTCTTGAGAGTTCACTGGAAAAGGCCATCGCGGAAAGCGATATTGTCTACACGGATACGTGGGTCGATATGGAATTCTTTACGGATCCTGCTTTTGATAAGGAACGGAAACGTCGATTGGAAAAGATGATGCCCTATCAATTGAATGCCGAGCTGCTAAAGGGGCACGAGTGTCGGGTTATGCACTGTCTCCCCGCACATCACGGATACGAGATTTCGGGTGAACTCGTCAACGATGCGCGTTCTATTATCTTCGAGCAATCCGAGAACCGCCTCCATAGTATGAAAGCGATCTTTCTCAAACTGCTCGCGGAATCCTAACGCGTAACTGATATTTTAACGTATCATTAACGCAAGTTGCCACTTTGTAGCACAATCTTTTAGATTGTCTCCCTGAATACGCAAACTAAAAGTTTGCGCTACGATATTTCACTAATAATGAATATTTCCTGATTAAAAACAGCGTCTGCCTGTCTAAAGTTCTGTAGGTAGCAACTTAGGTTACATTAGGAAAATTTTTCTTGGACCAGCAATTCTCTACGTCATACAGCGAAACGATAACACACCTTGAATGCAGTAAGTGTAGCACAACCTACCCACACACGGTGCCACAGAACGTCTGTGAGGCCTGTGGAAAGCCTCTACTTGCCCGTTATGACCTTGAACGGCTGGCAGGCACCTGGACCCGCGATGCTCTTGAATCACGCCCAGCTTCACTTTGGCGTTACGCCGAACTTTTGCCTATATCAGACCCGACAGACGTCGTAACACTTGGGGAAACGATGACCCCGCTCATTCATACAAAAAGGTTAGGTGTGAGGTTTGGACTCTCAGAAGTCTGGGTGAAAGATGAATCGCGCTTGCCCACCGGCAGTTTTAAAGCACGTGGCTTGGCGATGGCAGTGTCTAAAGCAAAATCTCTCGGACTCACAGCATTGGCAATTCCTTCCGCTGGTAATGCGGCAACAGCACTCGCTGCTTATGCTGCTGCTGCTGGTATTATGACACATATCTTCATGCCCCAAGATACCCCCGCCTTCAATAAACAGACGTGTCAACTCGCGGGCGCAAACGTCACGCTGATTGACGGTTTAATCAACGATGCTGGCAGGATTGTGGCAGAGCGAAAGACACAAGAGGGTTGGTTCGATGTGTCAACTCTTAAGGAACCCTACCGCGTAGAAGGCAAAAAGACAATGGGGTTTGAACTTGCAGAACAGTTCAATTGGGAACTCCCAGATGTGATTATCTACCCTACCGGTGGCGGTACGGGGATCGTCGGGATGTGGAAGGGTTTTGCCGAATTGGAAGCCATCGGTTGGATCGGTAAAAAGAGACCTCGGTTTATCTCGGTGCAATCAACAGGTTGTGCCCCGATTGTCAAGGCGTGGGAAGAGGGTGCTACTGAAGCGACACCGTGGCGTGATGCGGATACCGTTGCAAGCGGTTTACGCGTACCACAAGCGATCGGGGATTTTCTGATTTTAGAGGCGATCCGTAAAAGTAATGGTGCCGCGATTGCCGTCACAGACGAAGCCATTCGTGAGGCGATGGCGTTACTCCCCACAACCGAAGGACTTCTGACCTGTCCTGAAGGGGCTGCGACAGTCGCGGCACTTAAACAACTCGTTTCAAACGGCATGATTGGAAGTTCCGAACGCGTTGTGCTATTTAACACCGGCGGGTATCAGTCGTAAGAGGAAATCAAGTTGAGAAAGCGTTTTTAACGCGCCTCAAGGTAGTCGTAAGTTGGCTTCCCTGCTGTTTCTCTTTCAGAGCCTTTTCCTCTAAGGTGATAGCCTACCTCATATTTGCGTACAGATACAATGGGATAGGGACCATCGAATCCAGTAATTTCGCCGTGTACTTCAACCGGCTTATCGTTGTTGGCTGCATCAATCCGCAGCTGATCGAACTCAGGGTTCGTGCTGAAAACAAACTTCTGTTCTTCATTGCCAGTCGTCATGGCATGATGGATATTGGAGGTATCTGGTCGCCAGCGTCGCCACGCTGGAACATTTCGGAGGTAACTCCGAGCGAAGCCGGGATGTGCAAATAAGTCGCCACGGATAGTGGCTTCGCTTTTAAGGACACGGGTAAATCCGAGCCCATGTCTGCCTCGGAAACGGGTATCGTTGAGCTGGCGTATGATGTCATAGACGTCAAATGTATGTGTCTCGCTGTATTCAGAAGGACCTTGCCTGGGTTTAATTTTCACCAGTGTACTGAAAATCCGCTTTTTTCCCTTCTTATCAACGGGTATTTCAAAGGTGATGTCTTTTGGATCAGCCCACGGTTCTAATAAGCGCCGAATATGACGAGCATCGTTATTACTGACGACACCGGAAATCTCTATCTGTAAGACCGCCACTTCAGCCATGCTTACCACGCTGATTCCGACAAATAAAAGGACTACTACAAAAGTGAGGGTGTAGAAATGTGAGCGCTTCATCTTGATTTCCTCGCTTAATATACTTAAGTTTAACTCTTCTTACCCTATTAGACACCTTTCAACGAAAAAAGTTTCAAAAAAGTTTACAGGGAAAAAATTCAAGGGCTTCTGATCTTACAATTTCGCGCTTTGTCGCTGGAAACTCGCCAACCAACTTAATTCGACGATATAGTCCAAGACCGGTAAAACGAGAAGCGTTAAGAAAGTGGCAGTTTTGCCAATATTTCAGGTGCAATATGCCATCGTGCGCAGGGACAAACTCCCTTGCACAATTCAAAATTCCTTGCACAATTAAGGAAAACTATGTTAATATTTACACATGAAAGCGTCGCTTATAGCGCGCGCTTACAAATAATTATAAACGACGCGTTACAAAGCGCACACACGCTAAAGAGGAGATATAGATGATGAAGAAATTATTTTGGGTAGTGATACTGTTAGGATTAACGGTTGCTACCAGTTATGGACAATATAACGGCGAATGTTGGGTTGTAAGTGGTGGAGAAACGATTTATAAGTTGTATTCCAATGGGCAGGCAGATCCGACGGTCATTCCGAATTTAACGCAGGCGAGTGCAGCAGAAGTGAATCCCGCAGATGGTGTGGTCTGGATTGCTGTCTCAGCGGCGAATACTGTCTATCGCTATGATCCGAACAGTGGTGCTTTTAGCGAGATACCAGATATTACGCGCCCGAATCAGATAGCTATTAATCCCGCAGACGGTTCAGCGTGGATTGCGGGACTTGACGCTGTTAAGAAAGTATCCGGTGATGGAACGCAGGTTGTCGCTACTATATCGGCACACGAACCGGCTGTGGCGGTGAATCCGAAGGACGGATCGGCGTGGATTACCAATGCTCGAGGTTCAATTGCACGTTACGATGCCGCAGGAAACAAAGTCGTTGACGCCCCGGCGATGGGTGAACCTAAAGGTGTAAGCGTTGACTACGACGGCAACGCATGGATTGCCGACAGTCAACACAGTGTCCTCATGCGCGTTTCAGCGAGCGGACAGAAACTTGTAGAAATTACGGATATCCCGAACCCTACATCCCCGCGCATTAATCCAATAGATGGAAGCCTCTGGGTAGTTTCTCAACAATCTATGTTAATCAACTTGGGACCCGATGGAACAAAAAAGACTGAATTTTTAGCGGGAATGGCAATCGTAGCGATAACGCTTTCACCGGCGGATGGCGGTATTTGGATAGCAGACCTACTCGGTGAAACTTTCCAAGGCGAGATTAGTAAATGGAGTTCAGCGGGTCAACCCTTGTTTAAGAATCCGATTCCACAACCGTCTTCTGTTTCTGTGGGATATTGGGCAGGAAATTAAACCGAGGAATAGTGTCGCTCTATTCGCCTCGTTGAGATGTAGACATAAATCTGGTCGCAGTACTCGCCGATAGGATCACAACTGTTCTGATAAACAATGTGAGGTGCATTATGCTTAGGTATCCCCTTTTGGCACAGCACGTAGGTTTTCCAAACCTGCTATTAAAATTGATAGGCGCATTTTTTGTTGCTGCCTTATTCGCCACAAGTGGATTTGCACAACTTCCAGATTTCTACGTTGATGCTGACAGTATCACCTTTTCCAATCCCAACCCAGTTGAAGGGGAAGAAATTACAATCTGGGTTGAAGTGAAGAATATCGGTGAAGGGACGCCAACAATGAACGAAGATTTGGTTGTTAACCTTTACGAGGCGGATCCTGCGACCCAACCCCTCCAAATTCTCTGCAGTGATGTCATCTTAGAACTGAAAGCGGGAAGGAGCGATCGAGTACAAGCGCAATGGCAGCCGCCATCGGGTAAGACAGAAATTTATGCTGTTGTTAACCCGGCTGGTGACGAACACATTGAAGAAGCGGACGCAAAAAATAATGTCACACACGCGATACTTATCGCAGAAAGCCGTACATTCCCTCCTGTTACATCAGAACAAATCCAGGATACAATAACAAAAGGAATCACTTGGATAAAAGCACAACAAGGAAAACATAGCCGTACTTGTTTACAATGTGGCACTGAAAATCAACTCATTTTAATTTGTATCATGTGCGGGGCAAGCCTGAAAGGGTTAGCTGAAAATTTTATCCCAGGTGCGGCTTGGCATTTCGGTGAGGATCAGACGCAAGAGACAGCCTTGGCACTGCAAGTGCTGTTCGCAACAGGACACACTCCCTCCGATCCAGCAGTCCAGAAAGGCTTAGAATTCCTACTGGATCAGGACTGGAATGAATTCGCTGTTTATCAATACGCAGTAATTATTCCAGTGTTGGTAGCGACGCAAAACCCTGCGTATAGGGACCGCGCACAATTTGCAGTCAACCAATTGGTTAAAAAGCAACTTCCTGTTAGAGGTAGCGAGTTTGCGGATGAACGAGATGATGGCGGTTGGGGATACGGTTTCTCTGCTGATGGCGCACACATGAACATGGTTATCTATGCGCTTTATGCTGCAAAGCAGTGGGGACTTGATATTCCGTCAGACACATGGGCCCGCGCCGAGCGATGGATCCGTCGGAACCAAACCGACACAGGCGGTTGGCTCTATAACTTAGTCGATGAAGGTTCACCTTGGGCAATAGGGGTCTATGGAAGTATGACCGCAACTGGGTTGTGGGCACTCCGTGCCTGTGGTGTCCCTGTAGGTGACCCTCAGATTCAAAAAGGCACTGCATGGTTGAAAAAACATTGGACTTTAACTCGGAACCCGGGATCTAATTCATGGCTTTATTATTATCTACTCTCGTTGCAACGGTTCTGTGACATCCCGCCTACTTTAGACACACTTGCCGGGTACAACTGGTATGATGAGTTCTCACAGATGATGGTCGCTCAACAAGAGTCTGACGGGAGATGGCTTGGGTCAGAGAGCGATTTTTTGGCGACATGTTTCGCCGTTATGTCCTTGAGCCACGCGTTAGTCGGTCCAACAGAACCAAATATCGGTATTGTACCGCAGAGCCTTCGGTTTTCTCCACCTTCTCCGCGCCTTGGTGAACCCGTTCGTCTGAGCGCAACGCTTCGGAACACAGGAACTCCTTTCAACGAAATTCTGAATGTAAATTTCTATGTTAGTGACGAAAAGGTTGCTACAACCGAAGTATTGTGGACACCGAAACTCGGAGAGACGGTTGTATCAACAGACTGGGTGCCTAAAACGGAAGGCGAAATAGAACTTGTAGCGCGCATAGAACTCGCCGATGCAGATGAAAAGGACAATACTGCTTCCGAAAAACTCACCATCTATCCACAGTCTACGGCGGCGACAGATGCGCAATTGATAAAACCACAGCAGATTTACGAAAGCACTTATCAACTCGGTAATGTGGTTTTTGACACCGACAAACGTGAGGTAAGGATCCCTGGGGAAATCAACATCGTGGGTGCCAATGTCAACATCGAATTCTTTGCGTGTGGCAAACTCGGTAAAACGCATGAGAGTATTTTGATCATTGATGCAGAACCGCTTCATATATTTGCAGCACTCGGCGTGCTGGATTTTGAACCTGGTATGAATCTCACAGTGGAAGGCGATCCACGTACCCCCACGGGTTCGCCTGCTGAGATCTGGGTAGAATGGGATCGTGATGGTGAAGTCATCTCGCGCCGGGCGAGAGAGTTGATATGGAACGCCTTCACAGAGCAACCGATGCAAGAGACTTCGTGGGTTTTCACCGGAGGACGACAGATTAACAACCAATTTACGCCTCAACTCTTCCATAACATCATCGCTGTCTACCGCGATCCGGATTCACTCTTTAACCATCCGTTACCGACGGGTACTGATGACCGTACATATCGCGTCAATACCGACGTCATACCGCCTAAAGGGACAAAGGTCAAAATCATTATCCGTCCGGTTGTAGCTTAAAGGAAAAACAATGCCAATCTTTGAATATCGGTGCAACGATTGCACAACCGATTTTGAGGTGCTTCAACGTACGAGTGATGTTGACACATCTACGGAATGTCCGCGTTGCGGTGCAGAGAACACTATAAAACGCTTCTCAACATTTGCTACCTCAGGGAGCCAAAAGGAGACCGCCAGCGATAACGGCCCCTGAGCGATTCCAGTTGGCGGCAGTTAGCCTCTATGAGACAACAACAAAAAAAAGCACCCCCTAACATCCTCCGTGAAATCCAATCGAATAAAGTTCTACCGGTATATCTGCTCTGTGGCGAGGAGAATTTCTTGGTTGAAGGCACTCTCAAACAGATGCTTGACCATCTCCTTACTCCCGAGACACGTGATTTCAATCTCTCCTTCTTGGAAGGGGCAGATGTTCCTACCCAAGAGATTCTCAGCCAAGTGGATACTTACCCTGTCATGTCAGAGTGGCGGGTTGTGGTCGTCCGTGATTCCGGGCTGTTTAAAGCGCAGCAACGCCAAACACCGATAACAATTCTCCGAAACGCGTTTAAAATTGAAACCACAGATGCCGAAAAATCTATCTCTACAATGGCAAAACTTTTGGAGGTTGAACCCCAAAAAATTGCCGATCAGCACTTTGACTTCATAATTGCGATTGATGCCCTTGTTAATGAACTCGGGACGAGATTAACCCTTGAAGAACGCAGCTTTTTAGAACGTTTGCCGCAGATTGCCCAACAATTGGACTTATACTCTACAGAAATTAGTGCTGTCGATGATGTCGAATTGATGCTTGAATGGCTTCAAGGCGATCTACCGAAGAATAGCGTGCTCATATTTACGGTGAGAGGCACTGTGAGTGAACGGAACAGGCTTGTTAGAGCCATTGAGCGTGTAGGACGCTATAGGTCTTTTGCGCCAGTGGAAGCAGGGACGTCAGTGAATCGAGACCCGCTCTATATAAAAGTATCGGAAAAATTTTCTGAATTTGGTAAACAGATAGCACCACGGGCTTTCTCACAACTCCGGATACGTACTGGCGGCGATATGCACACTATCGCTGAAGCCATCAACAAGATTGTCAATTTTGTTGGGGACAAACGGCAAGTAGATGAACAAGACATCCGAAACGTTGTGAGTCAAAATACATTTGATAATATTTTCGACTTGACCGACGCGATTGGAAAACGTTCAACTGGACAAGCATTGAAAAGCCTTCACAATGTATTAGCAAATGGTCAAGAACCAATTCCGGTTAATGCGACGATAGCACGCCACTTCCGATTTGCGCTTCAAGCCAAGTTAATCACAGAAAAGAGAGGACTTCGGCCGTTTCGTGGCAGAATGCCGCTTCAGGATTTTATAAAAAATATCTTCCAACCGATTACTGCAGAGATAGGAAGTGTCTTACCCAAATCCGCCACCCATAATATCCTGAAACAAAATCCTTATGTCGCCTACAAAATTTTTCAGACGCTTCATGCCTTCACAGCTGAAGAGCTTGCCGCTGGACTTGAAAAGACCTTAGAAGTAGACACTGAATTGAAGACGAGCCAGACAGATGCAATATCTATATTAGAACAATTGGTGTATGAACTGTGTGATAAGTCGTAAAGACAGACGATCTGTCCTTCTTGATGTGTATAGAAACCAATAAAGCTTTTATTCCGTTTTAAATGCTATATATTAATGGAGAAGAGGAGTTTTTTGCATGAAAGGTACAAGACCCTTAGATAACGCTGAAATACGCAACGTATCGGAAGCCTTTGGTGGCGTATTTGCCATTCGGAATCGCAGTCTATTTATGTTAGGAGTATCCGTTGGGGGACGTATTAGTGAGCTGCTCGCGCTGAAAGTGAGTGATGTATGGCAAAACGGTAAAACTGTCAAAGATTTACTGTTTGATTTGAGTATTGTGAAAGGCGGCGAGGTATCAAGAGCTGTCCCTGTAAATATAGATGGTAGACACGCGATTGAGAACCTTATTGCTTGGCATAAAAATCTATTTGGAAAAATCAGTCCCATCCGTCCACTGTTCCCGTCCCGTAAAGGACGAGGTTTAAAAGCGATGACGCGAATCGCGGCACACGATGCGCTAAAGACCGCATTTGGGGCAGCGGGTTTAAATGGAAAACTCGGTACGCACTCGCTGCGGAAGTCTTATGCCCAGCGTCTATATGAACAGACGAACGATATATATGCCGTGCAAGAGATGTTGGGGCATAAAAGTGTGGTGACAACACAGCGATATCTGGGGGTTAACTACGCGAGCGTTAGAGATGCCTCGGAAGCGATGTCAATCCATTCCGAATCTAACATAAGAGGCAAAACGTTAAGTTCGGTATATGAGGCATCGGATGACGAACTTTTAATTGAATTGCTTCGTAGAGGGTATGACGTGGCTCGCTTATTGGAGAAGAAGGACACAGAACAACCTTTTCAACCACTAAACGAGGAGATTACATCAAAGTTCGTTTAAATATATCTGCCCATTATTTTTTTTACTATCCTTTATTCTTTTCCTGACTCTAATAAAATGAAACTAAATTTTATTCAAGGTTGGAGGAAGTGAAAATGGGAGAAATCGTACTGATTATCGCTATTATCTTTGGGAGTGTCACGATAACAACGCTCCTGATCGTCTGGATGGGAATTTCCTATTCTACAAAGAAACGGGGATTGACAAAAGGAGCATCACAACGTGAGATAGAAGTACTGCAGCAAAAAGTGAATGCAGTTCAAAAAGAAATGGCTGTTCTCAAAGAGGAAGTGAAACGACTCATCAACATCGCCAAGGGCGCGAGTGAATAGAGGAGGAGAGCAGACATGGTATTATTGCTATTGATTTTTTGCGCTCTGGCATTCTTCTTTATCTTCAAACTTGCCACAGCGGTTACCACTATTATTGTAATAATTGCAGGGACGACAACAATCACTGCACTCGTGTGTGTCTGGTTGGGAACTTCGTATTACCTGAGGGAATCCGGATATAAACCTGACAAAGCCCAAGAGACCTACCGTCAAGTAGATTCGGATTTAAATCAGATTGTTGGAGATTTACAAGAAATTCGATTTGAATTAGAAGAGGTGGAGCCGTATCTACGAGATGTGGAATTTTTAAGGTATGCCCGCCAAAATCGTAAAACGGAAGGTTAGCATCGTAAAGTAGAAAAGAGTGAACATAGGCAGGGCATACTTTTGTCCTGCCTATTGTATGTACAAAAGGTATATTTGAAGGAACTTAAACTGTAAATTATAGCCCCGCTACAAGCCTCGTGTATTTTTTCAGCAGGGTTACCATAGCGGGGCATCTTTTGCAAAGGGCTTGTAGGGCATTCTCGAAAGCCTTTTTTAACCCTCATTTGTGAATAAAACACGCGTGGACGAAAAACTGTGTGTTAGCGAGAATTAAGAAAACAACTAAGTTTAAAGTTTTAAAATGTCAACCAACGGTGAAATAGCACACCTTTGCCTTCAGGTTCGACCACCCTCAGCAAAACTTTTCCATCAACAAAAAAATCGACTGCCATGAAACCGGTGTGCTGATGCGCGAATAGCGTATTCTCGCCAGACATCACTTCCGTCACTTTCCGACTCGCAGCAGCCCCGCTGATGAGAAAATAGTCTACGACATCGTCTTTCAAAACTTGCAGAGAATGTTCATGTCCGGAGGCATAGATTAAAAGTGGTGTGTTTTGGTCAGTGGACTTCCGTGCCGAAAATGCTCGATTCAGCTGCGCCACCATATTTTTGTTACGCTCGCCGCTTATATCCTGGTCAGATTTGTACAGGTGTTTCCGCCAGTAAGGACCTATGGATCCCAATATAGGGACTGGAACCCATGCCCACTTCTTTAAAAATTTGACAGGAAAAAGATGATATTTCCAGTCAAAGTACCCTCCGTGCGGTCCATAAGTCTCCAGTGGATGGTGCCCTACAACAAAGACCGGTAATTCCGTGTCAAATAGTCCGATGAGTTCTTCGATAACTGATTCGGGTGATTTCTGTGGTTTCTCATGTCGGTGGAGCCACCACTGTGTATCCAGAAGGATGAGCCGGACTGCGGGGTTGGCTTTCGGAAGCTGAAGTGCCACTGGGCCGGGTGTGCCTCCAGATGGCAGAAAATTCAATTCGCCAGCAAGTGCCTCATTGATAAATTTTTCTTGTGTAAGAACTGCGCTAAGCCCTTCTGCTTTTCCTGATGCCCAATCATGATTTCCAGGAATGAACAATCCGTGAGCACCAGAGACTTTGACAACAGCGATTTGTGGTGTGAGGCGCTTCTCGGCTTCATGTTTTTTCCGTTCCGTCATTCCCTCTGGATACATATTGTCGCCTAAAAAGACAATACTCGTTTTCGCAGCGTCTTTTCTTGCCCATTCACCGAGGGTCTTAAGTACGGGTTCATCTCGCCTTGGCTCTCCTCCATCTCCGAGGAGCAAAAGACGATAATGAAGCACACCCTCTATTTCAGCATCACGTTTTCCAATTTCTGGGACGTCAGCACGGTAATACGGTTTGCTATGGCTACACCCCGCACTTGTCAACTGCACCGCTTGAACAATGCAAAAGAGCAAAAGTATACAGCGAGTGAAATAGGGACGTTGATAAAATCGATTCATTTTTCTACAACACTCCCGTTGTCATTTTGAATATCCAACAGGACAAACTATTTATGTCCTTGCTAATTCTTGAACGTGTTCAACAAGTTTCTCTCGTGGAACAATTTGCTGTTCTCGACTCGCGAGGTCCCGAACAGCGACCGTGCCAGCTTCTACTTCATCAGAGCCGAGGATGACAGCATAGGGTATACTTTTGCTATCGGCATATTTCATCTGTGTGCTGATGCGTGTCGGGCGACAATAGACTTCGGTACGGATACCACTATCGCGCAGAAGCATCGCTACTTTCAGAGATTCTTGGGCGAGTTCTGCATCGAAAACGGTTACTAACACCTGTGTTACCGTTTTGGCTACAGTTGATGGAAACATATCAAATTCTTCCATCACATCAATAATGCGTTCAATACCGAAACTGGTGCCTGTTGCTGGGTAACCCTGCTTACTAAAACTGCCGATGAGTTCATCGTACCTGCCGCCACCGGTGATACTTCCGATTTTTGGTTCTTCGACAACGGTCTCATAAATCGGACCGGTATAGTATTCCAATCCACGTACCATTGAAACATTCACCCTGTAGAACTCGCTTGGTACGCCGAGTGTTGTAAGATACGAACTTAGTTCTTCCAATTCTGCAATACCCTCTCTTGCGACTTCAGAATCACCGAGTTGTTCAGAGAGCGCATTTAAGACGGTCGTTGTATCCCCTTCAATTTGAAGCAGTGCGAGCAGTTTCTCAATAACGGGTTCTGGAATCTGATTTTCCATCAATTCTCCCCTGACTCCTGACAGTCCAATTTTATCCAATTTATCAATGGAGCGATAGAGACCACCCAGTTGTTCATTAGGCACACCGGCGAATTGCCCGATTCCAGTGATTAGTTTTCGGTCATTGATGTTAATCTCGAATTGTTTGAAACCGAGCCGAGTTAGGACCTGATAGATGAGATTAACATTTTCAGCATCAGCGAGCATACTCTCAGTTCCGACCGTATCCGCGTCGCATTGGAAGAATTGGCGATAGCGTCCCTTTTGCGGACGTTCTGCCCGCCAGACAGGATCAATCTGGTAACGCTTAAAGGGTTTGGGCAGTTGCGGATACATGGCCATAACGCGGCAGAGCGGCACCGAAAGATCATAGCGGAGGGAGATGTCCTCCTTTCCACCTACATGCCCTGCCTGATAGATAAGTTTTTCAGCATCGGGTCCGTATTTACCTGTGAGGACTTCAGACAATTCGAGGGCAGGTGTTTGCAAGGGTTCAAACCCAAATTCTTCAAACACATTGCGAACAACATCTATAACGTATTGCCTGCGAATCATCTGTTCAGGTAGAATGTCTCGCATCCCTCGCGGAACACGCGGTTTAATGAATGGTGCTGCCATAAGTTTTTCTCCTCTTAAATATTAATGAGCTTGGGCTCTCACGCAAGAACACACCGACCTTATCAGAAACCAACAATCTGACAACAAAAAATCGTAGCGAAATCCCATAGATAAAAGACCTTAAATGTGTCCCGGGAGTGCCTGACTCCGCCGTCTCCGCAAACCTTTCTGTAACGTCTGCTTAAGCTCTTCGATTTTTTCGTGCTTCCAAGGATCTCTGAGTGCCTTCGGATTAGCAATGAGGGTAGATTCAGATTCGCGCAATAGTTCAACGACTTTGAGCGCATTTGCCTTGAGCGTACGCCGTGATGCGGTTGAATTGTCGATGATAGCATCGGCTTCTTCGGGTGGTTTCCCTTCGGTTGCCCCGAAAGACAACATGAGCGTGATTGGTGCCTGGTAAGAGCCGCGAGTGTTGAGTCGCTTCCATGGCGTTAAAATCGCCGGTGCAATCCTATTTTCCGTTTTTTCAAGGATAAATTTCTCGGCAAGGTTCAGATACTCAGTTGAAATACGGATGTCTCTATCGGCGAGATTCACCAAATCGTCGAAAGTATTGATGTCATCACGTTCTTCGCGAACAGCAAGAATGATGTCAATGTGTCCATATTCCAGAGGTAAGATCTCTTCAACATCTGCGTCGGTTTCTTCAACCCAATCCTGACCAGTGATGCCTACATCGTAGAAATCATCCATGCCAACATAGACGGGTATCTCTTGTGGACGCGAAATTTTGATTTGAAAGTCGCTATCATTTTGAAAAGTCGCGCGATAAGACCTGTCAGTTGCGGTATAACCGTTGAGTTCATAACCGGCGCGCTGAAACATTTCAAGGGTTTCTGCCTGGAGGCTACCCTTTGGTAAAAGTAGATTCAGCGTCCGTTGTGATTCTGTTTGCATTTAGATTCTCCTTCTTCTACAGCGTGGAACTGTGAACGTGTAACAACACGATCTCCGTTATAATAGATCGGAGACAGTGACGGACTGTGTGTCCCCAGTCTCAATTTGAATTCGGCGGATCGGCTCACCAGAGACTAAACGGATCAGGTAATCGTAGTTTGCTTGACCGGCGTAGTCTTGTTGTGCCTGCAGGTCGCGTTCCATCAAATCAACTTCCACATTTTTTCCATTTCTCCGAAGCGTTTCAGCGAGCTGCTGTGCGTCTGCGATGCTTTCCGGTGTTTCTGCTGCGATGAAATAATCTTTCCTTCCGCTAACAGTTCTCTTTCCTGTGTCAGTAAATGCCTCTATAAGTGCATCAAATTGAAATGCAAACCCAGCCCCAGGTATCGATGGACCACCGAAAGATTCAATCAGTTTGTCGTATCTTCCACCACCGCAGAGCGGTCGGTGTTTCTCCGGCAATTCAATCTGAAAGACTGTTCCCGTATAGAAATCGAACCCGCGCGTAATACCCAAATTGATTTCAAAGTCCGTAATATCATAGTTTTCCAAACAATCACAAAGTGTGAGGAGTTCTTGGCGTGCTACTTGTGCTGTACTACCGAGATGTTTTTCCCATGCCGACATGACAGCATCCCTGTCACCCGCAATTTTTGAGACATCTATACAACGCTGGGCGGTCTCCCCAGCAATATTAAAGTAACGGTGCCAACTTGCTTTATAAGTCTCCTCGGCGATCCTCGGCAACTGCTCTGCATAAGCATAGACATTACTCTCAGTTAAATCCTGAATTGTGGCAGTTTCAATTTTGTGGTCCCCTTGGTAGTCGGTTCCCTGCGCGCGTCGCAACATATTAAAGGCATCTCGGAGTGTCTCAATATCCCACAGTTTTGCTTCCGCACGCAGACGCGCAAGATAATCGATGTCCCATATAATTTCGCCGTGATCCTTGGTATCAAGCGAGACCTGTTTGAAAATTTCTCGAAAAATTCCTGTATTTCCGATCTTTAGTTTTGTGTTTGAAATGTTGAGCTTTTCGAGGATACGCACAGGAATCGCGATAATTTCCGCATCGGCGTGGGCAGAAGCAGGTCCGATGAGTTCAACACCAGCCTGTCGGAATTCCATTTTTACCTCGGCATCATCTGCAGTCGGCTCCTGTCGGACACATTGCCCGATGTAGTAGAGCTTGTACGGATAAGGGAGGTGTCCGAGTTCTCCGCTAGCAATGAGACGACAAACAGGGGCTGTCATTTCGGGTCTTAATGCGTAATCGACTCGATCAGAACCGACAAAAGTAAACATTTTGTGCCGGATTTCCTCACCGGACTGGGCAGATAAAAGCGCGAAAGATTCAAACAGTGGCGTCTGAATTTGGGCATATCCATAGGTTTCAAAGATTTCACGAACGACCTTTTCGACGAAATTTCGCTGAACCATCTGTTCAGGTAAAAAGTCGCTCGTTCCAGTAGGTTTATCAAACTTTTCCATTTTTTTACGATTCGATTTCGCTCCATCTTTTTCGTTGTGAAAAATAGATTTCGTCAAGTTTCGACAACGTTGATTATGATTGATGGCAAGGTTATTATCCTCACCGACGAACAAAGTATGCTTTAACCACAATTTGGGACACTGCAAGAAGTCAAAAAAAAACCCAGTAAACAGTGTGCTCCTTTTCTGAGACGCGTTGACGGAACAGCGCGTGAGAGAGCGGTTTGTTTACCAGGGTCCAGACAAGTTAGACTTGCTGCGTATCAATGATGTCTATACATATTCCCTCATCCGCTCTACTCAGAAGTGGACCGAATGATGGTGATGTATATTAAATGGGATAGCGTTAAGCATTTTCCGGCATCGTTTGCAAGCAGAAGCTTGCTGTTAAAAGTCGATGATTTTAATTAGATTTAATGTTATTATACCCTATTAAGAGGCAAATGTCAAATTTTTTTCAGACTTTCAGGCAACTTAATGAAAATCAAACCCATTTTCATCATTTCTATACTTGGTGTGCTGCTATCGGTCCTTCTATGTGGCATCTACTTCGAGTTCTCCTACTTTGAACCAGATACCGTCTCGTACCTATTCCAAGCGAAATTATTCTCGGACGGCAAACTCTCGTTCCCTGCCCCTCCAGAACACGGATTCTCCTCTTCACCGCATATTAATGTCCTCAATGGCAAGTGGTATTCGAAATACCCGTTCGGAAACGCCTTGATGTTGATGTTCGGCGTATTTATCAACGCACCTTGGCTTATCCCCGCGCTTGCAACTGGTGGTGCGCTGATATTTCTCTACCTGTTTGTAAAAGAGATATATGGAGAAATCCACAACAGTATCGCGTTTATTACCGCGGTGCTTGCGCTCATTTCACCAGCAACGCTCGGCATGGGATCGACGTGGTTCAGTGAACCGGTGAGTCGCTTTTATCTTTCGCTCTACCTATTTGCGCTTCTTAAGACTTTAAATTACAAAAGTAATGTCTCCGTTCTTACTCGGATTGGTTACCCGCTTCTTTCAGGTTTCGCGCTGGGGTATGCGTTCAATACACGACCGCTCTCCGCCGTGGTCTTTGGGGTTGTTGGGGCGGGATTGGCTATTTATCATCTCATTACCCAATGGCAGCAGAGACGGGATGGAACAGAGGCACTATTAATTACAGTGAAACGGTTAGGATTTTTCTTTATCCCGTTTGTCGTAATGCTTGCGGTATGTACGGCGTGGAATGCCCATTTCACAAAGGATCCGTTCTTGTTTACGCATACGGTTGCGCAGCCATACGACAAGATCGGATTTGGTCCTCGAATGGAAGGCTACGCACCTGATATTGAACAGGCGCGCATCTTTACACCGGCATGGGCGATCGAAAGGACGTGGCGGCACATTCTCCCATCTATCAGTTTCAATGCATTGGGCTGGGGCAGTTACCATCACAATTTGTTGAAAGAAGTTGAGCTATCACTGATGTGGTTCATTGCTTTTGTACCGTTAATTTTGCCGTGGATGCTTGCGCTTCTACCATTTTTCCACACTTCTCGGAACAAATATGATGTATTCTGTCTTTCCCTACTGATAGCCAATCTGCTGCTCTATTCCGTCTTCTACTTTGAAGGTTCAACGTGGGGATTTACACCTGTAAACGCGCGGTATTATACTGAATCGACATTTCTCGGTTTTATTCCGTTGGTAGCACGTGGGATGTTTATTCTATATGAGCGGTTTAAAGTATCTCAGAGGCGTGGACTTGTAATTGGTGTCGGGATATGTTTTTTGTTACTCAGCGTTAATATCGTGTGGAGTTATATCCGTATCGGGCAGGTGTATCAGAATTGGGGTCCTGTTTATCAAAAACTACCTCCTATGGTAGCAGAACGTAATATTCACAACGCCGTTATATTCGTATCTCAGCACCGAGGCGCACCAATCGGAGACTACCCGTTTCAACGTCTTGAGGAAGCGGATATTGTCTATTTTAAACTCGGTCCTGCGCCGCGGTGGAAACTGACAAACAGTGATTGGGAAAATGTGTACGCCCAATATTTCACGGGTCGGAGTGCCTATCTGTACGTGCCTCGTGAAAACAGCCTTACGCAGCTAAAATAACGTGGGTTTGACACAAATTGGACGTTGGGTTTCACTACATGTTTATATGCACAAATCATCGAAAAGCGACATTCTCTCTATAAATGAGACAGATCCAGATGATTTCCCACTCAACCCAACCTACCTCTACTAAAACTACATTACCTGCTCTAAAATGATGATGTCTCCTGGATTCCAAGATTGCGCGATGATGTAAAATTTACCGTCAATTTTGCGGATTACTGCGCCGTGCAGATGCTGGAAGGTCTCGACACCCAGTTCCTCTTTCAGCATAACGGTTGAAACGAGGTTGTTTCCTTCCAATATATAGAGCGGTGCCCCTTTCTTTTGATTGGGTCCAAAGAGACATGCAACAACTGCATATCCCGCCTCGTAATCGATGCTACACGGGAATGAGCCTTTGATAAGCGGAAGCGTCTCCAAATAGGTACCATCCGGTAAATAGCGTTCGATCTCCGCATTTGCCCGATCGGAAGCATCCAACCGATTTGTCCCATAAGGCATTGTAATGTGGTGTCCCGTGCCAAATTGCCCGGGTTCATCGCCCTTGCCACCAAATGCTAACGGGTACCAACTCGCCTCCAGTGGTTCAAGACTCGTCAGTTTCGCTCCCAGAATGTAATCTAAATCAGAATAGCCGGTGGTCACGTAAAGCATCCCATCAACATGCGTTATACCGGTTGGTACAAACTTTCCACCCTCACTGAAATAGGTATTGACCGCTTGATGCTTGAAATCTGTCATTGCACCTGGGGCACCGAGTGTATGCACGAGTTTGCCATCTAATGTCGTCGTGAAGATTTTGCCGACATCGTTGGCAGGAAAGGAGAGGTAAGGCGTGCCAGCAGTTGTTGACCAGACGGTTACGTAGTGTGCATTGGCTGCTTTCAGGGCAGCGGGGGTCTCAATCAACTGTGTTGTTTTCAGATCAGCACTGATTTGGATGATACCGACGCCGGGTAGTTGAAAGTAAGTTTCGCCTTTTCCTTCCCGACGGTCTACATCAAATCCGCCGTGCGCTTTGTCGATTGCGGCGACGACTTCTGCTGGGAAATGATCGCGTGTATAAAGGACTTTGAACTTAAGCGCGCCCTGCCCACTGGTAAGCCCCATGTCAGGTGTCTCGTGATGCGCGATAAACCTGTAAGAGGGGTTTGTAACCCCGATGTCTGTTTCAACCGACGGATGCTCCGTCACGTGTGCATGGGTATACCCGATTATGAAGGTAACGGCGAAAATTAAAACGACAACCCGTTTCATTATGGAATCTCCTCTCTATGCTTGTATCATCGCTCGAAACTTTTTCGTAAATTCGCAGCTGCGCGCTATACTCGCTACATCTTCCATCTTATATTGAACGACCAGAGGACCGGAAAAACCGACCTCCTTCAAACCTCGCGCAAATGTCTCAAAATCGAAGACACCACCACCAGGCTCACCCCGGTTGCTCCCCGATACGTGGACATCACCCAAGCATGCTTTCATGGCATGTGCTGCAGTATGTGGCTCTGCACCATCATTAAAAAGGTGGTATGTATCGCACGTTAAATAAGCAGATAACCCCGTGTCTTCAATAAATGCAACGCCTTCTCGATAGTTATCAAGCGGACATCCCTTCTCAAACTCAAGCGCAATCTTCATTCCACTTTCATTGCAAGCGGGTATCATCTGAGACAGATTGTCAGCGAGTGCATCCAAGGACTCCTGTCGCGATACGCCTTCTGACGGGTTCACCCACACACCAATAACCTCGGCGCTAAATCGGCGTGCAACTTCAAGGACAATCTCAAAGTGCTGCAATGCTTCAGTTTTTCGGGCGGGGGTCGTTAAGATGTGATTGCCGAAGCCAATTGTTGGGGCAACAAGGTTATGTTTTTCGGCAAGATTAATTGCGTCATCTATCTCGGCGGTTGAGAGTTCACCGAGAAAAGCGGAATTTACGGGAATGTTGATACCTTCGTAGCCTGCCTCGGCGACGAGGTCAAAAATCTCTGCACGTTCAAATCTGCCTAATGTGCCAGAATACGGATCATAACAGATAGTTAACATTTTTCCTCTCTTGAACCTGTTTCTTTCGATAAGGGATAGGGATCTTCCTTAGTGAGTTCGCCACTAAAGGCAAAATTTGGAAACAGCACCTACGGCGGGTTGGGATTACTTCTTGTTGAGGCAGCACTGTTTATATTTCCGTCCACTACCACATGGACACGGTGAGTTACGCCCAATTTTCTTCTGTGGGGCAGTAGATAGAGCAGGACGTATCTTTTCCTGTTGACGCTGACGCATGAGCGGCATGATGCTGTTCGCAGGTCTGCCTGTCTGTAGCGCGGAAGCCATCATCTTCATCGGTTCGTCAATGTGATTGAAGAATTGCTTATAACCTGCACAAAGATAGTTTAAGCCGTCTTCACCGGTGGGGGTCTTGATAAAACGGTTCTTGGGGCAACCCCCGTTGCAGGCAAATCTCACCTCGCAAGATCGGCAATATTCAGGGAGCGTGTCCCGTTTATCAGTTCCGAATTTACGTTGGAAGGGAGAATCTACCATCTCAGCGATAGTGCTATCTGCGATGTTTCCCACATGATAGTCGGGCGTAACGAAGTGGTCACAGGAGTAGAGATCACCGTTATGCTCAATTGCGAGTGCGTCCCCGCAAGTTTCGTTGAAAACACAGAGGCTGGGGTTGTAACCTAACCACGCTTCAAGCGCGACATCGAAAATCTGGACAAAGATTTTCCCGATATCGTTTACCACCCACTCATCGAAAATCGCGCAAAGGAATTTACCGTACTGGCGCGCCGTGACAGAGCGCGGGGATACATTCTTCCCACCGAAATGCTCAACGGCAGGGATAAACTGCATGAACTCCGCGCCAAGTGTTTTGAAATAGTTATAGATCTCTTTGGGATATTCAGCGTTGTGTTTATTGACGACACAAAGGATATTATAATCCACCTTGTGCTTTTGCAAGATACGCAACCCCTGAATCACCTGTTCGGAAGACGATCTGCCGCGTTTGTCGTAGCGATATTTATCGTGAATTTCCGGTGGTCCGTCAATGCTAACACCAATCAAAAACTTGTTCCGCTTGAAAAACTCACCCCATTCATCATCGAGGAGTGTCGCATTGGTCTGAAACGAGTTCTGAATTTGCATGCCAGGACGTCTATATTTCTGTTGATACCGAATTGCTTTTCGGAAGAAGTCGACACCCATTAATGTGGGTTCACCACCTTGCCATGCGAACGTAACTTCGTTCGCCTCCTGTGCTTCGATGTATTGTTTGACGTAGTTCTCCAAAATTGCGTCAGTCATGCGGAAAGATCGCGTTTCAGGATAAAGCTTCTCTTTATCAAGATAGAAGCAATATTCGCAATCAAGATTGCATATCGGCCCGATAGGCTTTGTCATCACATGAAATACGCGCGGTGTGTTAAGTTGAACCATCTGATTGCCCTCTCGACAATGTGAAACTGGAACAAGTTATTTGCTTTAATAATATATAATCCAACGTTGCGTTAAGTGTAGCATACTTCGGATAAATCAACAAGAAAAAAGTAGAAAGTCGCGAAATGTAAAGCGAGACAAAGCATAAGGGCTGAGCGGTATTACACGGCACGACTGTTATCGTTTTTGTTGAAGTTTGGTTATTTCGTAAAGTTGCTGGCGTGCATGGACTACAATTACATTCTCAGGATAGTCTACAATCAGGGTCGTATAGGTAGCAGTCGCGTTAGCAAGATCGTCTTGCTGCCGATAGATTTCGGCAATGTTTACGAGTGCTTTTGCTGCGATTGGGCTTTCCTGGGCGACCACTTGCTGATAGGCATCAATGGCTTCGGTAGTTTTCGCCTGTTCACGGTAGATATTGCCCATGAAAAACCAAATATCATCAACAATAGTGGCTTGCGGATAGAGTTCAAGTGTCTGTTTGCACTTCTGGAGAGCGGACTCTGTCTTACCGCTAAGGTAGCGTTGAAGGGCAGTCGTATAATCCGTGAGCGGGATTTTGAGATAGTCGGGATGATCTTGAATAAGAACAATCCGTTCAAGCGCATCGTTCGTAAGCTCGTCAGACTTTGATATCTGAATGACCTGATTGTATTCTTTGACGGCTTGATCAAAATCTGCTGCGAAGAAATAGGAATCACCCATCAGCTTTCGAGCCGTAGCGCGGAAAAGGTTAGTTCTGTTAGCAATCGGTTCAAGCACTTCTCTGGCAAGGGTATAACGTTTTAGTAAAATATGGCACTCTGCCAAACCCAACTGTGTTTCCATCAATTGGCGTGTAACCAAGCGCTGCGTGAGTAAGGGTTGAAAGGTCATCTGAGCAGCTTTAGGTTCTTTGGTACCGTGTAATTGGATCTGTCCCAGCAGAATCCTGTTTTGAATAGAAGCCTGACGATTTTTCACGAGTTCCTTTAGAAGCGCAACAGCGTCCTCCCATCGCTCCATCTTCTGGTAGAGTTCTGCGAGCTTAGAACGGGCGTTTATGATACGCACCCTATTCGGGGAACCGTTTATGAGTCCCTGATAGAAATCAACGGCTTGGGGGCTCTCATTACGCGCTAACATCAGTGCGTATCTTTCCAGTGTCGTGTCGATGTAGTTTGGATGGCTTCGATAAAGTTGCCTAAACGTTCCAAGTGCCTGTGATGTTCTCCCAGCATGAAAAAAGAGTTCTCCCAAAGTCATTGTGATGCTGAGATTCTGGGGTTGGCGTAGCAGTCGCTTTTGAAGTTGCGCTATAAGTTTTTCCTGAAGTGATTTATTGTGTGTCCCCTCATAAATGTCAATCATTGCGTCCCAGATAGGTTGGCGTTGATTCGGGGAAAACCCGACCTGTTGCAAAGCATCAATATAGACTTCAGCAGCTTTTTCATTTTGTCCCTGAATCTTGTATGCAGCTGCCAATTGCGTATAGAGGTAACCGTCCCGTGGTTTCAAACGGATAGCTTGACCATACGCCGCAATTGCCTCTGGATACATTTTATGAGAGAGATAGATTGCCCCGAGTCGTTGATGCCGATCAACCGGATTCGTTTCATCTACTACTATTTTCTCCCATTCGCTCACGGCTTGGGTCGTGCTCCCGATCTCAGCGTAGAGGTCGCCTAATTTTCTACGGAGGCTCGTATTGCTTGGATCTTGCTTAATCGCCTGACGGTAGAGTTCAATCGCCTTCTGATGTTCCCCCTGTTGCTGGTAGAGTTCTGCTAACTGATCCAGGAGCGTAAGATCCCCTGGAGAACTTTGCATTCGTCTTTGAATGAGTTCTTCGGCTTCTGTGTAGCGGACATTGGCGATATACAATCGGACGAGGCTACTCACTGCACTCACGCGATACGGAGAACCGGGAAAATTGTCAAGGAAGTACTTGTAACTTTCCATGGCTTCCTCAGTTTTACCCTCTGTCTGTTGATATTGCCCAACAAGATAGGCAGCAGTAGCAGCAGCAGTTGTGTTCGGGTGCTGCCTCAAGATCTGCTTACATTGAAGAATTGCCTGTCTGAACTGATAACGTTGCCAGTGTAGATTCCCCAAGCGATGTACCGCCTGCATAGAATAAGAACCATTAGGGTTTTCGTCAATAATCTCTCTAAAGACTCGCTGTGCTGCGGGATCTTCACCGATTTTAGCGTAACTTTGCCCGAGCATCAATCGAATAGAGTCCTTTTGGCTCTGCCGAAGCGGCGTATATGTATCATCGCGTCTCGGAATACCTTTTTCAAGCAATTCCTCATACGCCTTGATTGCTTCTGGATATCGCCCTTCATGGAAATGGTCATGTGCAGATTCAACAGGATCTAATGCAGGATTCACCGTTGGCGTGTTTGGGAAAGATCTATCCTGTGCGAAAGTGTAGGTGCTTTCTCCAATCGAAACGGTGAGAGATAAATGAAAAAGAAAAAGAAAAATAAGGCGTTGTTGCATTGCGGTTTCCATTTTTATTCCGATAAGCAGGCGTTAACTACCTCCTGGAGTGTGCTGGCTTCCACCTCTAATTTCAGTTTTTCAACGCTTTCCGCGCCAAGTTTCGCCTCTAACGCCGTAAGAGCAGTGCGCACGGCATTGGCATAGCGTGGCGAGGGTGTTCCTATTTCAGTATAGATACGTGAGACTCGAAGAAAGAGGCAAAAACTTTGTTTAAATTTGCCTTCCACGCGTCCCAATCTGGCGAATTGATAGAGTGAATCGGCGATGTCTTGGTGGGTGCCATTTTTGTTACGGTACTGCAAACTTTCAACGTAATACTGCCTCGCTTCATGGCATGCGCCCTGTCGGAGTGCTATTTTGCCGAGGCTATCCAATAGGTAGGGAAGATTCGTTCCAGGAACGGATAGCTCACGCGCAAGATGCAGGCTTTCTGTATAGTAACGTTTCGCGTCTTCATCATTGTTTTGCTGGTATGCAATTAGCCCTAAATGACTCAAGGAATAAGAACATCCCCGTTTATCGCCCAATTCTCGTTGGATGCGGAGGCTCTCGGTGTGATAGCGGTGTGCTTCATCATACGTTGTCTGATGATAGGCAATCAGTCCCAAGTGATTTAGCGAGGTCGCGATACCGCGTTTGTCAGCGAGTTCCCGTCGGATTTCTAAACTTTCGGTGTGATAATGTTTCGCTTCCTCGCGTAACCCTTGACGATTTGCTGTGTTCCCAAGGTTATTGAGGGCGTAAGCGATGCCGCGTTTGTCTCCCAACTCGCGTGCAAGAGATAATCCTTCTGTATACAGTGCTTTTGCCTCCTCGAAACAGCCGCCGTAGTATGCGGTGAGTCCTAAGTTATTTAGCGCGAAAGCGATTTGCCATTCATCGTTCAATATTTTTGCGGACTCTAAGGCTTCAGTGAAATGTGTATTAGCCTCTTGGAGTTCCCCTTGATATCTTGCGACAATACCCAGACGATTTAATGCCTTGACGACACCAAGTTGATGCCCCAAGGTTCTGAAAACTTGTAATGCATTTTCGGACAATTGCCGGGCGATTTGGCACTCCTGTCGTGCGTTATAAAATCTCGCGAGGGCTATCTGAAGCTCGGATATTGTGAGTTGGAGCACCCCATCCTCCATTTCTAAGACGTTCCCTGAGTTCTGGTTCTGCGCGATTTGCTGGTGTAACTGTGTCTCTGCCTGTTTCAACCACTCCAGACCTTCACCCCATAATCCACGAATATAGAAAAACTGGGAAAGAGCAACAGCAAGCTGCCCGAACAAGACCCATTCGGCTTTTTGTTTTGTGAATCGGAAAGCGGCACGGAAATTATCGAGTTCAATCGCCATTTCTGAAAGTGCGTCTGTCTGTTCTACGCCCTGTAATCTCTTGTCTTGCTGTTGAGCTAAGGTGAGATAATAGCGCGCATGGGATTCCCTGAATTCAGTTGGCTGCTGCTCCCGTCTGAGATACAATTGCAGTGGTACAGACAGGTGATAGCGGATTCGCTCGCGATGTTCGTCCGTAATGAGTAAAGACTTATCGTGTAAATTAAATATGAGGTCGAGTGTCTCCATAGAGGGTAGATCACGTTCTACTTGAACGGAGACTGAACCACAGATGGTTTCAGCAGCTTCTAAGAAAAATCCACCTGAAAAGAGAGAGAGCTGGCAGAGAAGTTGCTGCTCCTCAGGATCTAAAAGTTCGTAGGACCAAGCGATCACGGCATCAAGGGTCCGGTGTCTCGTTGGTACATCTTGATTCCTTGTTGAAAGGAGTGTTGGATGGATACTACTTGGTGGGTTGTCAAGAGACATCTGTAAACGTTCAAAGATATGTTGAGGCGTCATTCCACGGACGCGCGCCGCAGCGAGCTCAATTGCGAGAGACAGACCATCAACTATCCGACAGATCGCTCCGACAGCTTCAGCATTGTCCGGTGTTAATTGAAAATTCGGAGCGACTGCCTCTGCGCGTTCGAGAAAAAGCTGGACGCTTTCGGAATTCCGAAGAACCTCATAATCAGCCACTTCAGATGGAACAGACAAGGGAGGAACCATAAACCGCTGTTCACCCATGATTTTTAGGAATTCTCGCGATGTGACCAAACAGCGTAACCCCGGGCATTCGAGGAGCAGTGTTTTGACATCCCTACAAGCTTCCATCAAGTGTTCAAAGTTATCCAATACCAATAAGAGGGTTTTTCCTGAGAGATAGGCAATGACTTGTTTGAGAGCATCCTGTGCTGGTTCCAATGGAAGTGCAAGTGCTGCTGCAATCTCTGTGATGACGTGCGCAGGTTGCACTAAGTCGGCTAACGGGATAAACCATACCCCGTCTGGGTAGACGTCAAGGAGTTCTGTCGCGACTTGCAAAGCGAGTCGTGTTTTGCCAATACCGCCGGGTCCAGTCAGCGTCACGAGCCGTGCTTGTTCATCAGTAAAGTACCGGACGATACGGTGGATTTCAGTTTCTCTACCGATAAAACTGTTCATCGGGGTCGGTAGGTTATTGGGAAGATTGTCGATGGTTTTTAGAGGTGGAAATTTATTTTGTAGATTTCGGATACAGGCGTCGTCTTGTGTGCCTTTTTCGGTGACTTTATGCCATCTCTCTTCACCGATAATCCTCAAAATCGAAGGCTTCGAGGCGATGAACTGAAAAATCAATTCCGGGCGTTGGATGTTTTTCAGGCGATGCTCACCAAGTGCGATAAAACTTCCATGTGAAAATTGCGTTTTGACGAGTTCGTGGGTCGCCGTGGAGAGCAAGATCTGGCCACCATGTCCCGCATCGGTAATTCGTTTGGCGAGATTCACGGGCATTCCATGATACTCATTGTTCAAGAGGAGCAGATCTCCTGTGTGAATACCGATGCGGACGCGTAATTGACTTACCTCTTTATGCCATTGATGGACATTGAGCGCCAATTGGATCTCCACTGCGCAGGTGAGGGCATTGCCAGCGGTGGGAAAGCGGAAGAAAAAGGCATCACCTTCGCTGCGGACTTCTGTTCCACCCCATGCCGTCATTGCTGCACGCAGGATTGCATTGTGAGAATCTATAACTTCTGCCACTATATTACTGTCATACTTCTCCCAAAGCAGCGTTGAACCTTCAATGTCAGTGAACATCAAAGTGAAGGTTCCAACTGGCAAATGTGGCAGTGGATTAGGTGTTGACACTGGAGTGTCCCTCTCTTGGGTTGAATTAGAGATTTACCGCGGACCTCTAAAACGCAGCGAGACTTACAAGAAGCGCCATGCCGTAAATCATGCAGTTTTCGTCAATATCGAACTGTGGATGATGGCACATATTCACAATGCCCTTCTCTTCATTTCCGGCACCTACCATCACGAAGCATGCTGGAATTTTCTGTGAGTAGTAGCCAAAATCTTCGCCCCCCAATATCGGAGACATCGGAAACACAAGGTTGTCTTCACCCACTAACTCTCTTGCTGTCGATAAGGCTGTAGTGACACAGGGTTCATGGTTGTATGTTACCGGATACCCTTCATGATAGGTGAAGGTGTAAGTTGCATCGTGGGCACCCGCCACACCGGCAAGAAGGCTTTCCAATTGCTCTCGGACGCTTTTTTGTACCGATTTCTGAAGTGTGCGCACTGTTCCACCTATTAGCACTTTAGGTGGAATGACATTAAGAGCAGCACCCGTGAGTCCATTTTGCAAGTTAGCGTCCCCGCCGTGTAATTGTGTGATACTGATGACGGCTGAATCCAGTGGATTAACATTCCTGGCGACAATCGCTTGAGCAGCTGTCACGAACTGTGCTCCAATAACGATTGGATCAACAGTGAGATGTGGAAATGCGGCGTGTCCGCCTCTACCGGTAAGTGTGATTTGGAAGGTGTCGGACTGTGCGAGCATAGGACCGACACAGGTTGCGTATTCCTCAACGGCAAAAAGCGGAAAGACATGTATCCCATAAATCTCGTCTACATCCTCTAATGCCCCATCGGCTATCATAGCAGGTGCACCACCCGGTAGTGCCTCTTCGCTCGGTTGGAAGATGAATCTGATGTGTGTCTTGAGATCGTCTCGAAAATGCGAAAGGATTCGCGCCGCGCCGATGAGCATAGCCGTATGCGCATCGTGTCCGCAGAGATGGGCTTTGCCATCAATCTTTGACTTAAAAGGGACATCAGTGAGTTCCTGAATCGGGAGAGCGTCCATGTCTGCCCGAAGCGCAATACGTTTTGACGCACCTGGCACCTCCAAGTCTCCCACAACACCTGTTCTACCGATGCCTGTCCTAACAGGAATATCAAGCGCACGTAGTGCATCAGCAGCAATACCTGCCGTGCGGTGTACATCAAATCCTAATTCCGGATACTGATGAATGTCGCGTCGAATAGCGACGATGTCGTTAAAATGACGATGGCACTGTTCAAAAATCAAGTCTTTCATTTTTTAGTATAATGCGAAGTAAAAACGAGTTGTAGGTTTAAAGGACAACTCAGGTGTCGTTAGAATGTCAATGTTCGCCGCAAGATGCTTTGATGCCCGTGTTCATTTTCAAGTCGATAGATGATGGTGTAAATGCCCGGCATTGTACGAAAATATTCGGCATCAATTGCAGGCGTCAACTCTATTTGGGTTGAACCATCATCAGGAATAATTTTCATTTCTGAGAAGGGTCCGTATACCCTTTCTCCCAAGGGATTGAGGACTTTCCATATCATAGTGAGCTGTTTGGGACGCGGCGGATTATTGATGTAAACGGTAATCTTATCGTCAATTTGCCCGCTTTCAAGCCTAAGCGTCCCTAATTTGGAAAACAATTTAACAGTTAACGTTAGCGGAGGCACATATTCAAGATACCCTCTACCCGGAATGGCACGCCATGTTCCGCCTGTCGCCAATGCTAGCTGTCGGATTGGCAGATAGTCGAGTCCGATAACATCGACGCGGATCTGCTCATTCTGCAGTGCTTCAATAACTTGATCCAAACTATAGACGGATTTTCCGTCGTAATCAGCGTCGTGGAAGGCGGCATCGCTTGCAAGGACAACAAAACGTTGTGCACCTTTTCGGAATTTCATCTCCGTTACTACAGCCATAAGTGCCTCTAAACCTGCTTCGGCGAGGTCGCCTCCACCATCAACACCTGTCTTAGAAAGGCGGTTCTTGAAGGTTCCGAGATCATCTGTCTGTCCAAAGTTTCTCGTCTTATCTGTGAATGTTACCAATCCAAAAGAAGGACTGCGTCCTTCTCGTTCCAACGCTTCAGCAACAAAATCGACATAAGCTCGTATACCTCGGATGTTGTCATCCATGCTTGCTGTTTCATCAATCACAAAAACGACATCGACTTTTTTCGTCGTACTCGCCTCAGCGAGTGTTCGGGCAATATCTTTCATCATGTAAACGAAAACGCCTCCGACATTACCACTTCCACCGCCGCCACCGCCGCCCCAAGAATTACCAACTCCTGTGGCTCGGAGTGCGTCACCACGGCGACTGCCGTAGTGGATCTTCGGAGCGTTGACAGTTGGCGAGCCACTACTTAGTGCATCATTGGCACCCAAATCAACAGGTTTCGTCTCCCCTTGTGGTGCTACATAGTCGGATTCTGGAGTCAGTGGTGTAACTATCGGCTGATTGGGTGCATTCACAGCTATGCGATTCCCAGTTGCGTAATCGGCAGGACGTCCTACTACCGTCCCAATGGAATCTCGGGCGCGGTTCAGCCCTTCTTGTTTACGTGTTTCGGATTTGGGAAGGTCTGCCACGCTTTGATTTTCCGTTTGCCACGCTGTATTTAATCCTGCTTTGGGTTTCGGCGGTGGGGGCGGTTTAGTCTCTTTTACTACGACAGGTGTAGCGGGTTCAATAACAGGAAGTATTTTAACTGGTAGCGGGGGTCGTTCAACGTGAGTTATAGAAGCCTCTATTTCGTCACGGAAAGGTAGAAGTGAATCCTGCTTGGGAATCATCCACCACATCACCAATAAGAGGACGCAGTGGGCGCAGAGGGAAAATATGAAATATGGAGATGCCGATCTTCGTTTTAACATTTAGGCTCCACCCGCTTCCAGAGAACACTTATAAATGAAATTCAACAACATCTCCATCGTAAACTACGTCATTGCGACTCACAGATTGTCCGTTATGCCATTCGGCTCCCCATATTCGTGCGAATTTGAAGTCGGCGAAATCTTTGTGCAAACTCATCGCGGCGTCAAGGACAGTTGCCCCTGTTGGAAGAACTATGGGCTCATCTTGTTCCATCGGTTTTCCTGGTGCCTTTGGATAGACACGCAAGATATCCAATTCCGCATAGATTTCTTGCAATAGGGTTTCTTTGCCTTCACCGGTTTCGGCAGAAATTGGGCAAATCCGAAATACATCCCCGTAGAACTCTTTGAGAATATCCAACCGCTCTGAGGCGTCTGCTGCGTCAAGTTGGTTTGCCACGATAAGCATTCCATTTTCTGGAGCCTCTCGGTTTGCTTCGTCAAGGAGTGCTATCATTACATCCAGATCGTCTAATAGATTATCGCTTGCGAGACTTATAACTGGCAGCGGGATATCTGCGTTACGGGTGAGTGTCAACACCGTTGGTAAAACGAAATCTGGTGAAATCGACGGCGTATCAATGATTTGGAATTGTATATTTTCATAGGGCAGCATCCCGACCATCGGCGTTGTCGTTGTATAAGGGGTCAGTGATACTTCTGGTTTGGCGTTTGTAAAACTCGCGAGTATCTGCGATTTACCACTATTCGGAGGTCCAAGAAGAACGATCTGTCCTGCCCCTTGTTTTGGGATATGCTCACTGTAGCTTCTCTTGCTTGTACCCTTGCCGCCTGGTGCTGCCGCTTCCCTCTTAAGCTTAGCAGCACGATGACGAATATCAGAAACCACTTTCTCCGTGCCTTTGTGCTTAGGAATGATGCGTAACATCTCCTCTAACAGACTGAGTCGTTCTTCATCTGTTTTAGCGGCTTCATGCTGGTGCTTGAGTTTATAATAGGTCGGGGGCAGATTCGCTGGCATCTTACGTCCATCTCCATCGTCATTCGGACAGGCTTAGCACGCCTCGATTTGGCAATAATGAAACGTTATCCCTGTTTACAATCAGGATAAAATCTGTTAAAATGTATAAAACTATTAATAGGGTACATGATTTTTATTCTTATGTCAAGCCAATTAAAATGCTGCTTGCAAGCCCGAATAAGCACATACGTTCTTTTTCTTTCCCTTCTATGTATTTCTTTCTCTATTACAACAGCAGCGGACGATAAACTTTTATCTCGAGGCGATGACCTACTGACGTTGGTGCAATCTGAGGCACTTGAAGCGCGGGTAATAACGTTGCAGGAGAACTTCGCATCGGGACACAATTTACCAGCATTCCGAACGCGCAGTGCCCACCATCGTGAGGCAACGGAAAACATAGTTCGTTACATTACAAATGCGTTCCGACGTTCCCCACGTATGGAGGTCAGTGAACAAGTTTTCGGTGGTATTAGAAATGTAGTCGCTGTCCTTCCACGGCACCCGGCTTCGTCCAGCAACCGTATCTTTATCATCTGTGCCCATTATGACACACAAGCGATTCGCGAACCGAATTGGAATCCATTAGTATCCACCGCACCCGGTGCTAACGATAACGGCACAGGCGTCGCAGCAATGCTGGAGATTGCGTATCTTTTAAGTCAATATGAATACGATCACGAGTTAAGGTTTATCGCATTAGGTGGCGAGGAACTTGGGTTTCTTGGCAGTCGGTACTATGTCCAGCAGGCATCTACTATAGAGGAAGGTCCTGATGCCGATACCACTTCTCAACGTGAAAACATTGTTGGTATTTTTAACTTGGACATGTTGGGTTTCAACTGGAAAAGCGATTTGGTTGAAATTATTACTAACAACGATTCTGCGTGGATGGGTCGGGCACTCATAATCGCAAACACATGGTACGACGTAGGTTTGAAGATTCGCCGGACGCAAGATGAATTCGTTGATATTTCTTCTCATAAACCGTTCTGGGATAGCGGTTACAATGCTGTCACCTTAACCGAGAGTTCTACGCCGTGGCGGGATTCGCAAAATTACGATGCGAATCCTTTCTATCACACATCTGCCGATACTGCTGATAAGGTGAACTTTAACTTAGTGAGAAAGGTTGCCCAACTTGTGCTCGTTACAGTGGATAATCTTCTCACGGATATATTTCAACCGACGCGCCAGATACCACAGATAACGTTGCAACTTCCCCCCACAACGCAAGAGAGCGAATTAGAGGTTACGGGGACGTTTCGTTCGGATTTTCCAATTGACATCGTTATCCATCCGAACCGAACGGAGGCATCACTGGATCGGGAAACACAGACCTACACTGCAACAATCGCGTTGCAACCGGGAGTGAATGTTCTTCGGGCAACAGCACGCTATCCACTCGGGGCGGTTTCAGTCGCGCAATCCGTTGTCCTAACGCAGGCATTTGCTTGGAAAGAGATAGCGGTGTTCCCGAACCCAGCGCGTTCGGATGGGTTAACCGAATTCCGTGTTGAGGCAAACGTGGATATAACAGAGCTGCAGATAGTGATTTACGATTCGGGCGGTAATTTGATAAAGCGGATTGAAGGTGTCTCTGACCGGTTAGATCAACGTATTTGGCGAACGTGGTGGAATCAGCAGACCTCTTACGGATTAGCGGTATCCCCTGGTATCTATATGTGCCATATCACGGCTACATCAAAAGGAGAAAACTACACCTATTTAGAGAAGTTAGCAATCCTACGGTAGTCAAGATGGCTCTGTGTTAATACCGCCAATCTTCATGTGCCAGTGGTGCGCGGTTAAGTTGGTCCCGATACGACCGCCACTGCGGGAGGAAGTCGTCCATCAACGCACGAAACTGATCGTTATGCTTCCGTTCCAAGAGATGCACCATCTCATGCACCAAAATATATACCAAGCATGCTTCCGGTTTCTTCGCAAGTTCGAGGTTCAACCAGATACGTTTCGCTTCAACGTTGCAAGATCCCCAGAGCGTTTTCATTTTCTTAATCCGCACTTCATTGACGGATACACCCAGTTTCGTCTCCCATTTCTCAAGGAGAGGCGGGAGCTGCGCCCGGAGATACTGGCGATACCAACGATGAACAACTGCTTCTCGTGTTTCTCGATTAGAGTCGGGACGAACAGACAAACCTATCTTCGTGTTATTCAGTAGCCAAACTTTTGGTGGGCAATCACGTTCTACGACATTGAGCCGGTAGCGTCTCCCTTTAAAGTAGTGGCTCTCGCCTGTGACAAACTCCCGTTGCGATTGTCGTTCCTGTCGTTCAAATGCCGCTTGCTGCCGCCGAATCCACACCAACCTTGAAACGACTGCCATCCGAATAGCATCATCATCGAAGTGTAATGGTGCCGACACCCGCACCCGACCATTCGGCGGATGAACCCCGATATAGAAGTTCTTGATGTCTTTGCGGATGACCTCTACGGGGATCCCGCGGACATCGATGTGATACCTATCAATTTTAGTATTCACTTTGATTCACTGCCAGTTCCAGAAGTGTCTCAACGTCAAGGTCATAGTCACTAAATTCCTGTTGAATTACCCTTGCGATAGCGTTTCGCACCTGTCTCTTTTTGAACCTGTTGCCTCTCCAGTCGTCTTGTTTCGTTCTGCGGATAGCGGTATCTATTACAGTTGCTGCCGCTGCTCTACGGTCTTCAGGAAGGGTGTCTAAGTTGTCAAACAGCGCGCGTAATGCTCCAGTATTGATATTGGAGGGGTAACGGTCTTGGTTTTCATGCTCTGCCATTCGCCCGCTGAGTCCTTCGATCTCGGAGAGGTATGCGCGATAATCCATAGCACCCCGTCGACGTTGGCGAATGATTTCATCAAGCAGGTGTGAGATCTCCTCGTAATACCTCGGATTGACCTCAGACTTATCAACAATGAGACGGCGGATGTTGTTCTCTATAGCTGCTGCCGTTGCTGTCTCATTGGCGCGAATGCCTTGAGGGAGCAGATCAAGTGCTTCGACACCCTTCTCAACAATCAGTTCCACTAAGGGAATATCGCCCAATGTTGAGAGAGTCTCGCTCTCCTCAGCTGTGATATAGGTATCAATGAGATGTCGCATATCCGGCTCGTAGGCTTTCAGGTCGATGTAATCGCCGCTGGCGAGTTTGATTTCTTGGCTGACATTCTCATAGTGACGGACTTCGTTTTTGATTTCTTGTGCTTGTTCTTCAGTATAGCCTGCCTCGATCATTTCATTCGCCAGATTGGCGTAGGCGCGGACGAATGCGGCTGTGAATTTATAGAGTTTCTCGCGTTTCGGTTCATTTGCTTTAAGTTGTTCGAGATTCCCAGCTTCTTGACCACAAAAATAACGGATGTAAGCGGCGGAATTGAGTGGCGGTTTCACGGGTTCGCACAACGCCTTGACCGCTTCACGTGTCTCCTCTAAGCGTTCCTTGCCTTTTTGGAGTCTATCTTTCAACAGTCCTTGGACATCTTCTGTGTCAAAGTTTTCAAAGGCTTCACTCGTATAGTCGGTAATTGCCTGCTCCAGAGACCGAAAGAGATCCTTGTAGTCAACGATGTATCCGAATTCCTTGTCATCTCTGTCGAGGCGGTTGACCCTGCAGATGACTTGGAAAAGCCCGTGGTCTTGCATGTTTTTGTCGATATAGAGATAGGTCGCCGGTGGCGCGTCGAAACCGGTGAGAAGTTTGTCAACAACGATGAGGAGTTTCATTTCCTCTGGCTTTTCAATGAAAAGTTTCTTTACCTCTTGTTCAAATCTATCGGCTTTATGCATCGCAGTGTTCTCGGGCTCATCAAAATGCTCAGCGAGCATCTGGCGATAGACATAATACTCCGTCTGTCTATCTGTCCGTCCTTCGCCAGTTTCTTCTCGGGCAACAGCATCTACGGCCGGTCTATAGGAGGTGATGATGGCGCATTTGCCTTTTAGCGGTGTTTCCTGAAACAGTTGAAAGAATCGGCAAGCAGAAAAGATACTATCGGCGACGAGCATGGCGTTGCCGCGTCCACTCTTAAGCCTATCTCGCTCCGCCATGTCAAGGACGATATCGGCGACGATTTTGCCCAACCGTTCCCTTGAACTGAGGACACTCTGCATCGTGCTCCAACGCTGCCGGAGCTGCGCTTTCGCCACATCGGTAAGCCCTCTGGTTCTACTCTCAAACCACCGATCGATGCTTTCCTGTGAGGAGAGTTTTTGGTCGATGTCGCGGGCTTCATAACGCAGATCTAACACAACGCTATCTTCAACGGCTTCGTCATACTTGTAGGTGTGGATATAAGGACCGAAGGTTTCAATGCTCCGTTGTTTGTCCCTTTTCAACAAGGGTGTACTTGTGAAACCGATCAGCATTGCATTAGGTAGGAGCGTCTTCATCGCGCTGTGAAGTTTGCCGGACTGTGTGCGATGACATTCGTCAACGAAGACGAAGAATTCACCCTTCGCTTGAAAGCCATCCGACAGATATTTCTGAATGTCCTCAACATAGGCGTCAATAGCGGCATCTTCATCCTCCATCTCACCGGATCTGCCGAACTTGTGGACGAGTGAACAGACTAACCGTTCTGCGGGATTCGTGAGGACCTGCAAGAGATGCGTGCCGCTCTGTGTCCGTTTAATGTCCTCGTTGACCCCATTAAAAACCTTCTCAATCTGTTCGTCAAGTTCGGTACGGTCGGTGATGATAAGCACGCGTGCGTTAGGGATGGTTTCGAGGATGGACTTTGCGAGCCAGACCATTGTGAGGCTTTTGCCGCTGCCTTGGGTGTGCCAGATAATGCCGCCCTCTCTGCGCTTTATATTTTCTTGGGCGGCTTTTACGCCAAAGAACTGATTGTGTCGGCAAATCTTCTTGGTACCTGCATCGAAGACAATAAAGTTGTGCAGGATGTCAAGCATTCGGATTTTGTTGCAGATTTGACTGAGCTCTCGGAGCAACAGATTATCGCCTGCATCAGGATGGGCATCTGCCTCTTTCCAACGTAACCAGTGTTTTTCAGACGTTTTAATGACGCCGTAGTGTAGCCCTTGGGTTTCATTGCCTGCCATGACGAGCTGCACAGTGGTGAAGAACCATTCGATGAAATCTTCGAGTTGATTGGTAAGGTTCTGACGAATGCCTTCAGAAACGGAGACTGTGGAACGTTTTAATTCTAGGACACCGAGGGCGATGCCGTTGATGTATAGGACTAAATCGGGACGTTTGATGTTCTCGCCTTTGAGGGTTACCTCTTCAGCGATACCGAAATCGTTATTGAACGGATGTTTCCAGTCAATCAACTTGACGGTGGTCCGGTGTTCACTCGTACTGGGTTGGACGTTCACGCCGTAGCGCAACAGTCCATAGACCTCGCGGTTTGCTTCATAGAGTTTTTCGCTGCCACCGAGTGCCGCCGCCTTTTTCAGTTCAAACAGCACTTTGGAGATGATGGCATCGGCATGCCCTCTGCTTCTCAGCCAATCAGTAAGCAGCCCTGTGTCAATATTGCTATTGCTCTGACGTTCTTGCCAGTTGCCGAGGTAGGCATACCCCAAGGTCTTCTGGAAGAATGCAACGACACGTGCCTGTGTGCCTGTTTCTTTTTCTCCTACGGTGGTGTTCATAATGGTTGTCGGTTGTCGGTTTTTAGTTATCAGTTAACCCCCTAAAGAATCAACGGTATGAATGCCTTATGGCATTCCCCGCCCCTTATCAGGGGGACTTGAGAGTCGGGAATCGGAGTTCCCTCCTACCGAGAGGTGTATAGAGAGACTCTGGCTGCGTCTTGGGCTGCGTCTTGGGCTGCATTTTAATCTGATTTTTCTGACTTCAGATTCGCGAGTTCAGTTTTCCCTTTGTCTGTCAACCGGTACTTCTGGTATCGACTTGTGGGTTTATCTGGCAGCGTGTATTCGATCATCTGATCGTCCAGAAGGTCTCGAATAACGTTGTAGAGTTGACCGGATGCCTTCCTATGTCCTAATTTCTTGGACAATTCGGATCTTGACAGTGGCTCGTTATCCTTAAGCCGCGACTCTGGTTGCAGCTATAGCCGCGACTCTGGCTGTCCAGCAATTGTTCTCTAAACACCACAACGTTACTATGGTGCAATCACTCTTTGGATGTTCTCGCCAAGATACTCTACAATTTCTTGTCGGTTTACTTCGAGATTGGGAAATTGCACAGGGCATACATCGTCGAAGCGAGCAACCACTTGACGATTTGCAACTTCTCTATCTTGAAAAATCCCCAAAGGACGAAATGGAATGTTCCATTGTACCACTTTTTGTAACTTGATTGTCGCATCTCGGATTCTATCATTGTTAAAAAGGGCATATACAAAAAGCGGTTTAGGCATTCCATTGATACGACAATCCACTGTGTATTTTTTCGCCTCATCACGTTCTGGATCGTGCCAGTCGAAATCCCTTTTCTCTTCTGGAACAACTTCACAGAACAGGGCTTGAAAATCTGTCATAAATGTGGATTGTGTCCGTTCTTTTGACAAGCACAACACATCCCCCATTTTCACGAGTGCTTGGGCAAAGGCGTATAATGCATCACCAAAGCGAGCGTCTTTGACTTCAAGAATTAATTCCCCAAAACGATCTTCAACTTTAAACGTAGACAGGGCGTTTGAAATAATTTGATGGCGTGTACCGCTAAATAATTTCCCCTCATCAATATCGTAGGTCAGGTGCATATAGGTATGCCCTCCGTCTGAGAGCAACCAACGCCCCTGTTCTTTTTTTAGAAGAATGGCTATGTGGTCACCGTCGTCAAACCGGAAAGGGGTAAACACGCGAAAACGGTCTCTGCCATCAGGTAAAACCCGAACCTTTGCTGAGACTTTATCAATAAAGTCTTGCTCTATAGATTTTATCGACATTGCTTAGCCCTCCTCAAATAAAGTGTCTTGTAAGGCGTTAGGGTCTTCAAAATTTGCATCCGCGAAAAGGCATTTCAAAGCACCGTTGACATCAGCATAACGTTCTGTTGGTTCGGCGTAATCTTCCTCTCTTACACTATTCACTTGACACCACTCTGTCGCGGTGTGAATGTGAAAACCCGTCACCATTTCATTTTCAATTGGGTTGATGTGTTCATGGTTACTGCCATTGTAGCGTCTAAGTCTAAAAAATTTCTTCGGCGGTGGAACTTTAATACCTAAGACAACTGAAAAGTTCAATTCGTCGGAAACGCTCATTCTAACAATAACTCGAAATTTGTTCCCCTCTTCCCCAGTTACATTCAGGAGATATTCATTGCTTCCGCGATTCATTCTTTTTCTAAATTTGTTACGCCTATTGTTTGGTAGGACCTTGTGTTCTCGTATTAACGCTGCGATTTCCTGATCTGAAAAAATAGGTTCCATAAATTATTCTGGTTTCACCAGCCGCACCTGACCTATGAGAAGCTGCTGCATCATCCCTTGTTTAATGGTATAGATTTTGCCCGAGTGAAGTTTCAGGACGGCAGTCCGGGTGTTCATAATAGATGTGGTTTCTTGACGTTCAACTATGCCGTATGTTGCAATCCGCTCATTTATGATACCCTAAAAAATGTGCTTTCGCAAGAAAAAAGCACGCCTGACCCTTCAAGAGAGCTTGGGCGTGCTTTATTCACTGCCTTCTTCCTTATTATTTTATTAATACCTGATTTTCTCAAGAGGGCTATACCCAAGTTCAAAACTTATGTGAGTGTCGTCATTAGCGTAATGGTCCCGGATACATCTTAAAATATTCCCCAATTGATTCCAAAATATCCGCTATGTCATGTATGGTATATCCAATATTTATTTTTTCATCCACTACATCAAAATCTTTGTGCCCTATAAATTTATCTCTTACTGTACGTAGCGGTTTAGTTTTATCTCTGGCAATTTTTATTAAATCTTCTACCTTCTTTTTTAGATTAGCATCTAAATCAAGTTCGAGAAATTGAACAACAGATACGGGTTCGTGAGATTTAGATTTGTCTGTGAGTCTAACTGCTCTTAAGGTCAGAACTTCTGTCCAGAGAGCTAATAAATCAATACGTTCTTCCCGTTCTCTACTATTCATAAGGGTGAAATTACTTGTATAAGGACGTCCATAAATGCTCCATATTCTATAAGCGTCTACAAGTTCATCGCGTACAGCACAATAAACGCGTGATAATCCTTCCACGTCTGCAAATATTTCATCGTACTTTTTACGGGAATCTTCACTCGAATTCATACTAACTAAGATTAATTGACCGATACCGGGAGTTTTTTCTGGATCAAAAGACGAGTCAAAATGCATATAATAATCCCTTTTCATAAAGTGCCGGAACGTCCTTTGGCACAGGTTATTTTTTAATTTATCTATTCTAATTTAAGCAAACTCGTAGGTTGGGTAGAGCGAAGCGAAACCCAACAAATCCTGAAAATCCTCTAATCCTGTAAATCCCGATTCAGACAAAAGACGTAACAAACACCAAGTCCGGCCAATCCGCGTTAATCCGTGTCATCCGTGCAAATCCGCGATTCAGACAACCGCACCCGTCCTGTGAGGAGCTGCTGCATCATCCCCTGTTTGATGGCGCGGGTTTTGTCCCGACGCTGTTCCAACGCGGCAATCTCGGCATCCATGTCGGAGAGAACAGAGGCAATTGCATATTGTTCGGCACCAGATGGAATGGAAAGCTCTAAAGCGCGGAAGTGGCTCTTTGACATATTGTATCGCGTGGCACCTTGTGCTAATGCATTCATAATGTCTCGCCCTACATTTCCTCTGAAAAAGTAAGCAAAGAACAACGGAACATATTTGTCCTTATCATGAATTCGGAAACCAAAACAAAAACTGTTTAGATACATGTTATCTAATTGTTCCCCCATAACCGCACTTATTGCGAGGTCCTCTGGCGTTTCCGATGAAGCGTTGAATAGTAAATCCCCTTTCATAACACAGTTTTGTGAATCCCTTGGACCTACATGGACACGCTCTGTATGGCGTATATCGAGAATAACATTTTCCAATACACCCAGAAACGTCACATAACGCGCATTTCCACCTTCAAAATCTTTCTTGGTTTTACCAGATAATCCGCCATAAATTGAACCCATTTGTCCCATCTGTACTGTTTCCCACGCCCGACTAAACCCTGGCAGGCGAGTTTTACCCGTCAGGAGTTGCTGCATAGCGGCTTGTTTGATCGCCTGCGTCTTCGCGATCAGTGCCTCCAAGGCGTTGAGCAATCCATCCACATCGGACAATGCCTCGGCGATAGCATGTTGTTCTTGGATTTCAGGTAGCATAACCGTGAAGTTACGCATTATCGCCCAATCAGCGCGCGGCATATGCGTTCCGTAAGAAAGATTCGCCATTGCAAAGAATTGCTCGCTTTGAACGATGGCATGTAGAAATCTACTGTCTATCTGCTCAGTATCTACCATCAATGGCCATATCTCAGTCGTACATATACCGTCGCAGTCAGCTAACCAGAATTTCCGAAGATATGAACGTAAACGACCGAAAAGAACATCGCCAGCCAAGAAACGATATTTTGATGATGTTGAGTATTCCGCAGTTGATCTTTCCAACAACCGTCCATCGTTTGATCCGATGTGCTCAAGTTCTACACAAGGCGTATCAGCACTAACGTTTGAAGGCAGGACTTTCTGGTTACGAATTGAGACAATATCCCCTAACAGCTTCGTTTTCCATTCTGGAGTGTTGCCACCTGTTCTTTCGATGGTCATTCCCAATCAACTCCCATCTCTCGTAAATGTGCCGTTACCTTCGCGCTAAACGCTTCCACCTCCTGCTCCAAGTCCGGCAAACGATGTGCATAGCGTTTCTCAAGTTCTCTTACACGCCCTGCCAATGCCTGGATCACTCGCTGGACTTCACTTTCAATCGCCGATTGGATACTGGCAAACCATTTATCCTCAACCACAAGCGTCTTGATTTCGCCCTCGGTGAGCTTAGCATAGTGAGCCAGCACCTGCTTATCGAGATCGAGTTGGGCATCTTTTACCACTTTATCTACTTTGGACTTCGCATCAATTAGCGATAGGCAGTGTTGAAGGGCATCCCATTCAGCGTCGTTGCCGTCTTGTGCCTCGTGAAGCGTTGTCAAATCGGGTGTGAGTGCTTTGAGCCGTGCCTGCACACTGGACTTCGTGATGCTGCCTTTATCTATCGGTAGTAGCCTCGGCGAGCAATCCGTCCTCACCGGCGTGTTCCTCGATGTATTCCGCCAATTCACTCTCCGCAGTCGCTTGCTTGGTTTGTAACATCTCAATAGCAGCTTGCTCAGCAGCGAAATAGCGTGCAACGATCAACGCTGGCGGAATTAGGTCCATCTTGTACTTGTTCTTTTTGATGGTGAGGTCGGGTGTCTCCTTTACCTGTCTGTCCTGAATAACCTCGCGCGGTTTCGATGCTTCGATCCATCCATCGGCAGCGATGAGGTAGACATCGTCCTGCATAACTTCGTCCCAATAATCCATGAGTTTTTGATAGACATCATACGGGTCAAGGAGCGGCAGATCTCTGAAACAGGTGAGAAGGTCCTCCGATAACGTCTCAACAATCTTTCTTGGAACCGTATCGTCATCAATACCGAACAGGAGCGGTTCGTGTGCCTCACGCCATGCCTGAAAGACAGCATCAACGCGCTGCTGGTAAGATACAAACTCGCCATGGGTGAGAATCGTCATTTTTATCTCCTGTGTTTCTACCAGCGGATCGCTGTATCCGGGTCTACCGTTGGCTTTAAACAAGGCGTTACGGAGTGTCGGAAAGACAGTCCAATAGTTGTTGAGTGCGTCGATGTCGGTATCGGGGATACCGCCGTTGAGATGTGCGCTGAGGTTGTGGAGGTCTTCGGGTTCGCTGGTATCAATATAGCGCGGGATATTGAGGTTATAGTCGTTCGCTGGGTCAGCGATTTCAGAGAGTGGCACCATGCGCGAGTAGCGCGATAGTTCCTTTTGAGCATTGAATACGGAGACGATTTTATGAATGTCTTGGGCGCGGAGTCGGTTTTTGTTGCCATCCTTGAGGAACCACTTGCTCGCATCTATCATGAAGATACCCGTGCGGACGTGGGCGTTCTCCTTGTCAATCACGAGGATACACGCGGGGATACCCGTGCCGTAAAACAGATTTGCGGGTAGACCGATGATGCCTTTGATATAACGGCGGCGAATGAGTTCTCGGCGGATGTCTGCCTCTCTGTTGCCGCGGAACAGCACTCCATGGGGTAAGATGATTGCGCCTTTGCCTCTGCTCTTAAGGGAGGTGATGAAGTGGAGCAGGAACGCATAATCGCCATTTTTGGCGGGCGGAACGCCGTATTCAAAACGGTTATAAATGTCGTTATCTGAATTCAGCCCGTTGGTCCAGGCTTTGTCAGAAAAAGGTGGATTGGCAACAGCAAAGTCGAACGTTTTCAGTCCATGTTCGTCTTTAAATTCCGGTGCAGACAGCGTATTGCCATGTTTCAGTTCTGCCGTCTCATCGCCGTGAAGGATCATGTTCATCCGCGCCAGTGCGTAAGTGGCATTGTCCTTTTCCTGTCCATAGATACTCAGCCCACGCGGTGCCGCGTCCGCAGCCCGGATTAGTAACGAACCGGAGCCGCAAGCGGGATCGTAAATCGTTTCATCCTGCTGGGTGTCAGTACCGATGCCAATAACCTGCGCCATGATGCGGGAGACTTCAGCGGGTGTGTAGAATTGCCCCTTGCTTTTGCCGGATTCGGTGGCGAAGTGCCGCATGAGGTATGCATACGCATCGCCTAAGAGGTCGTCTCCTTCAGCTCGGTTCGCTCGGAAATCGAGGCTCTCAAATATAGCGACTAATTTTGAGAGTCGATCCTGCATCTCTTTGCCTCTGCCGAGTTTGCTGTCATCGTTGAAATCCGCCTGATCAATAACGCCTTTGAGGTCATTTTCTTCGGCGAGTTTGCTGATAATTTTGTTGATTTTATCTCCAATCTCTTTATCACCTTTGAGATTGACCATATCGATGAATCCGCCGCCATCGGGAACAATAATGAGTGAGTCGGGATCGCTGTCGGCTTTGTCAGAAACGTATTTCATGAAGAGGAGGGTCAGAATGTAGTCTTTGTATTGTGAGGCATCCATCCCGCCTCGGAGTTCGTCGCAGCTTTGCCAGAGCGATGCGTAGAGTTGTGATTTCTTTATTGCCATACCTAAATCCTTTGCTTGTGAGATTGGGAGTATTATACCATAAATCGGCTTCCAAGTCAAGACACCAACGATTGCGGATAGGGCTATTTAGTTTATATATTTACTTTATGTATGTAGATATTTTTTGTGCCAATTTAGCATGGAGTATGAAATTTCTCATTTTTAACCCCCTAAATCCCCCTTATCAGGGGGACTTTTTGTCCCTTTTACTCGAAAACTAAATGATCCTACTGCGGTAGTGAAAAAGGGTTGACATATTCCCTAAAACTGTGCTAAAATAGGCTACACGGAAACAAAGATAATGCAGGAGGACGGAACAATGGCTGAACACTTAGCGCACAGCTGGCAAGCCGATGATAGTAAGGCTGAGTTTATTGAATGCGCAAAAGTTGCAGAGATTCCTGACGACGGGATTATTGCTGTAAACGTTTCTGGGCAGTCCATTGCACTCGCAAAAAGTGATGGCAAAATTTTCGCAGTGGACAACCGTTGCCCGCACATGGGGTATCCCCTCAACCGCGGCAGCGTCCACGATGGTATCCTGATTTGCCATTGGCATCATGCAATGTTTGACTTGGCGAGTGGTTGTACCTTTCACCCGTTCGCAGACGATGTGCAGCCTTATCCTATCGAAGTCCGAGATGGCAAAGTCTACGTCGCTGTGAGTGCGAATGGTGCAAATGCTATTGAGCGATGGAAAGAACGGCTCGGCGAAGGTCTTGAGCAGAGCATTAACCTTATTCTTGCGAAATCCGTTATTGCGCTCCGTTCACTCGGCACCGCCCCTGACGCTATTGTTGAAGTCGGAGCACTTTATGGGGCGCGGGGCAGGCGCGCCGGCTGGGGACCTGCCATGACAATTCTCACTTGCATGGCGAATGTCGCGGGAAAACTATCGGATGCCGATAAGGTGCTCGCTCTTTATCAAGGCTTGCTCCATGTATCTGATGAAACTTCGGCATCGGCACCACGCATTGCCCTTTCAGAACTCGAAACTGATACCCACTCGCTACCACAATTGAAGACATGGTTTCGCTATTTCATTGAGGTACGGAACGCCGATGGTGCTGAACGCACGATTCTAACAGCGATTGCCAATGGCGCGACGGAAACACAAGTTTGTGATATGATGGTAGCAGCGGCGACAGACCACTTTTATCGAGATGGTGGTCATACACTCGATTTCATCAATAAAGCCTTTGAGCTTCTCGAACGCATCGGTTGGGAAAAAGCCGACGAAGTTATACCGACGCTCGTCGGGATGTTAGCCAGCTCATCACGTGCTGAAGAACAGAACCGATGGCGGAGTCCTATCGACTTCGTTCCAGTGCTAAGAGAAACATTTGACGAACTCGAAGCACTTGTGGCAGAAGGCAAAGACCAGACATGGACTGGTAGCGATGCCTTGGTCAAGATGCTGCTTGCTGATGACCCACTTGAAACAATAGATACCCTCAAATCCGCTATTCAAGATGGGGCGACATTAACGGAGTTGACGCAGACACTCACTTACGCAGCAGCACTGCGTATCGCACAATTTCATACGAAAAACGAATTCGGGGACTGGATTGCGGTTTTGCACACTTACACTTACTGTAACGCGCTCCATCAGTGTGCTAAGCGCGCACCTTCAGTAGAGATTATTAGAGGTATTTTCCACGGGGCAATAGCTATCTACTTCGATCGCTGGTTTAACATGCCAGCGGCGCGTTTACCACAACATCGTCGGGACACCGAGACGCTTCCGACAGATGCTGATGCGCTCTTGGAAGAGTTTGTCATGCTTCTTGACACACAAGCACAAGCGGATAAGGCTGGCATGTACATCTATAGATACTTATCCCTTGGACATCCACGCGAGGCGCTGTTAGAAAAACTGGGTCATATTCTTCTACGAGAAGATGCCGAATTCCATTCCTTCCAGATGTTAGAGGCGGCTTTCCAGCAAGCGGATGAGTTAGACGAAGCCCGGGCGCAGCTGACCCTTGTAGCGGCATCACGTTATCTTGCTGCACATGCTCCCACAGCACGGGCACGCCGGCAGACAGCGAACCTTGCGCTCCGTTTACATCGTGGTGAGGATCTTTCAGCTGATAATCCAGACGAAGCAGTGGACTAAAAGCCCCAAAGTACAATTTATCATGCGTAGGCGCGGTTGGAAACCGCGCCATATCAATACATCGCGGAACTGTAAAGAAACACGATAGGTCGCTCTATATCGCTACCTACGCGCAAAGGAAATCTAATGAAAAAAAATATCTATGTCTGCTCTCGTTTGATAATTTTTCTTGTTAGTGTGAGTGTTATCTTTTCCTCGTGTGGCATCAGACACACTCAACCGACGGATGTCCAACTGTTAGATTCGATCGAAAATGCGTTTGTAAACGTTGCAAAACGGAGCACGCCCGCTATCGTTGGTGTGAGCGCTGTACGCTGGGACGAAGGAAAGCCTACCCGGCAAGAAGGTTCTGGATTTATCTTTCAGAAAGCTGGCTTTATTTTCACGAACGACCACGTCGTGAAAGGGGCAGCAGCAATCAAGGTGCAATTATTAGGCGGACGCGAGTTTGAAGCAAAGTTAATTGGGACAGACCCACCTACAGATATTGCTGTTTTAAAAATTAATTCAGAGGAAGAGCTGCCGGTGCTTAGGTTAGCAGATTCAGAACAGGTTCAGGTTGGACAATTCGCTATTGCTATTGGAAATCCGTTTCAACTCAATCACACGGTGACAACCGGTATTGTGAGTGGGAAAGGACGCACACTCCTTCCAGATGCGGGTATTATTCGGTATCAAGATTTTATTCAAACGGATGCTTGGATTAACACTGGAAACAGCGGCGGTCCGCTGTTGAACATCCATGGTGAAGTGATTGGGATCAACGCGTTAATACGACGAGCCGATAATACACCGGCAACCCAAGCGGTTAGAGCCGGTGCCGGATTTGCCATTGCCAGCAACCTTGTTGTAAAGATTGGGACCCAACTGCTCACACACGGAAAAATCATACGAGGTTTTCTTGGAATTCGTATGGAAGAAATCACACAAGGCATTCGAGTTCGGAGTGTTTTAAAAAATATGCCTGCACACCTTGGCGGACTGCAGAGAGACGACATCATTGTCAAATACAATGGGCAGAGAGTAAGCGATGTCAACGAATTCAAAATGTGGATTGCTGATTCTCAAGTCGGTAAGGACTCACAGATAACAGTCCTCCGGAAGGGTCATGAACGGACCTTTACTGTAACAATAGCTGAAATGCCTTCGCTACAAGCAGGCAGATCGGTTGGCAACGACTCAGTGGCGTGGAAGCGGCTTGGATTGACGGTTCGCAAGTTGGAAAAGGGGGACTCTGAAAGATATACATACTTGACCGACGAAGATCGTGGCGTCATTGTTGACATGGTCACAGAAAGGAGCCCTATTCCGCGCGGTGCCCTCATTATTACAGTTGATGGAAAAAGTGTTAGGAGTGCTCAGGATTTTGATGCGCTTCTGCAGATGGGGCAGGAACTTGGAGAGATTATCCTTGAGGTGAAAAGTAGTCACGGCATAGAAAAGATAACTGTGAAGTTAAATGATTAAAGGGAGGAGAAAAATCTCACTTGATACGGTTTAATTTTCTCCTGCCCTCACCAACAACCGAGATGGATTTAGTAGAACATAAGATATGAAATCATCACCTTCCCTTACGCTCAGAGAAATCTTTAGTCATGGCGGTCTCATATCGCAACATCTTGATGGATATGAGTTCCGCCAAGAACAACTACAGATGGCACACGAAGTGGCTCGTGCGTTGATAGATGCTGAACATTTGATTGTTGAGGCTGGGACGGGTGTTGGCAAAAGTTTTGCGTATCTAATTCCGGCAATTTCCCTCGCGCTTAAAGCAGAGCAGAAGGTCGTTATTTCAACGAATACTATCAGCTTACAAGAGCAGCTTGTTACGAAAGATATTCCGTTTCTGCAGCGTATACTCCCTCGCGATTTCAACGTAGTGCTGGCAAAGGGACGGCGCAACTACCTCTCGCGAAGACGGCTCAAAAATTTGCTCAATTATGAGCGAGGCTTGTTTGATACATTAGAAGAAGTTGAAGAGGTCGCCGAAATTGAGGAATGGGTAAATTTGACAGCAGATGGTAGCACAGCTGATCTGCCGTGGCAGCCGAACCCCCAGGTTTGGGATAAAGTGGCATCTGACAGAGATAATTGTCTCGGACGCCAGTGTGAAACTTACGATACCTGTTTCTATTTCAAAATCCGTAGGGAGATGCAGGATGCAGATCTCCTTATCGTGAACCACCATCTTCTCTTTAGTGACCTCGCCATCCGAAAAGACAGTGAGGAAGCACTCGGTGTCTTACCCGATTACGACTACCTGATTATTGATGAAGCCCATCATTTAGAGGCGACAGCAACCAATCACGCAAGTATCGACTTTAGTAATACTCGCGTCAAATGGCTTCTTGACTCGCTTTCCAATCTGGCGAAAGTATTTGAATCACGGCAATTGACGACGGAAGTCGACGAAGCGCGTGACCAAGCAAATACCCTTTTTCGCACGATTATTGACGCCATGGAAGAAGTCAATGACAAAGGGCACGGTCCTACCCTTACACAGCGCATCCACACAAGGAATTTCGTCAGGAATGTATTAGACACGCCGCTTGGGAATATTGCACAGACCTTGAAACAGCTTCGTGACAATACCTCAACAGAAGACGAAGAACAAGAAATTACGGCGCACCACCGCTATTGCGAACGGCTCCGCGATGAATTAGATATGATCATTGAGCAGAGTGATTCAGATTACGTCTATTGGGCTGAAATCTCGACGCGGGGACGGACACCACGCATCCTTCTAAATGCTACGCCGGCAAACGTCAACCAGATGCTGGAAGATCACCTCTTCGCAGTAAAAAATAGCGTTGTGATGACGAGTGCTACGCTTTCTACTAACCGCAACTTTGCTTACTTTAAAAACCGGGTTGGAATAGATGAATGTCGTGAATTACTTGCGCATTCGCCATTTGATTTCAAGAAACAGGTAGAAATCCACATACCGCGGTATATGCCAGACCCGAACAGTAGCGAATTTGTGCCAGCAGTAACAGAAAAAATCAAACACTACTTGAAATTAACCCATGGCAAAGCATTTGTCTTATTTACCAGTTACAAGATGATGGACGAGGTGTACGATGCCGTAGCGCCCTACCTTGAGGCAATTGGACTTGGCACCTTCAAACAGGGTGGCGAACTCTCACGGACAGATATGCTTCAAGCGTTTCGAGAGGATACCGATTCGGTTTTGTTTGGGACATCCAGTTTCTGGGAAGGTGTTGATGTTCGCGGCGAAGCACTCAGTAATGTTATTATCACAAGGCTTCCGTTTGAGGTCCCGACGCATCCAGTAATGGAGGCACGCGTAAAACAGATAAAAGAGAGCGGCGGGAACGAGTTTTTTGAGTTCAGTTTACCGGAAGCGATATTACGACTGAAACAGGGATTTGGGAGGCTTATCCGTACGCAAACAGACAACGGGATTGTTGCAATACTTGATCCACGGATTAGGACGCGAAATTACGGAAAGCAATTTTTGGATTCACTGCCAGAATGCGAAATTGTTGAAGAATAAACAACAAAAAATGCTCGCGGCACAAAATGCCACGAGCATCTTAAAACGTCTAAATAACGCATAGCACAACGGATCTCATCATTAATAACGCTTCGGCGATGGTTGTGCGTTGCGAATCCCTCTGTCATGCGTGAAAGGGAACTCAAATTCAATCGTTTGATAACGCTGTGCAGCCCCGGGAGGCGGTGCCTTTTCAATCGGTAGGATGACCTTTAATTCAAGAGCATTCAACTTTGTTTGCGTGAATGGCACGAACCCCTCAGCACTTTCACCTGGAGGAACACCAGTCCGGCGTGTTCCGACCTGTTTCTCAACAATAGGCATCCGTCTCTCGATCAAGATGCGTCGCGCAGTTTCGAGTCCATTTTTTACATAGAGTCCCGTTGCGCGTGCCATGTATGTGAAACGCTCCTCTAAATCATCATAATCCATACCGTTGTAGATATTCTCACCTTGGTCGACAATACGACACTTCTTGACATTAAAGATGATGTTATGCTCCCGATTGTTAGTAATCTTGACATAAAACACATCAGTTTTGTCGCCTTGGTGGAGTGCCTCAGTCTCATAAAAAGGTGAGAAGGCATTACCACGATTGTACTTCCGGTCGAGGTCCGCCCGCCGCCAGTATGCAATAGAAACGGTAATTCCATCTGCAGTCTTTGTCAGGATCGGTTGTCTTGAATTAACATCAAACAATTCGGGATGGTCAGACATCATAACGACATCAACAACCTTCCGATCTTCACCGCTCCCTGTTTCAATTATGGTTTGGGTTTCCGTCCATTCATTGAGAAAACTATCCCACTGCTCAACAGCATGTGCGTATTCATCAAATGCGAAGATGTAGGTTATCGCTTCCATATTGGCATCACGTGCTTTTCCAACACGGAATCCGACTGTCTCCATACCGTACTTATCCAGCACCGGCTTAGCAAGTTCCTCAGAAGGAACAGCAGGAACGATCACCTCTTCGTCCGGTTTTGCAGCTTGTTCCGTCAAGGCGTCTGCTATATTATGCACAGGTTGGATGGGTGACAAGTTGTAGAGAGATGTTCCACAACCTGCGATGCTAAAAGCGAGTGCAAATAGCAAGACGAGATTGAGTGCTGTGAATTTATTCAACCATTTCATTGATAATATTGCCTCCTTGGCTGCCATTCATAGAATGGCAAGTTCATTTTTTCGTTTCCTATCCTGCAGGGCGTTCAAAAATTCTGCGGGGCGTTCAAAATATCATAGTGCGAAACATCTACGGCTGATTGTAGAACACCCGGGTAAGACACGAACGATGTGCCTAAAACTGATTTTATTTACTAAATTAACATAACTGCAATTTTTAGTCAAGAAATATCTCTAAAGAATTTGTGACGCTTACCTGACAACACTTAACTTTCCGATTTCTTGAATAAGTACGTCCGCTTGCTTCGCAGAAACGCGGTAAATATAGATGCCTGATGCGACAGGTGTACCGTTATAGGTTTCGGCACGCCACTCGAACTTTCCCTGTGGTGACACATTCTCGCGCGTTTCACTAAAAATAAGATCACCTGTCGGGACATATACCTCAAGATTGATATTATCCGCAACCTGGGACGCAGAGAGGCGATAGGCAAACGTCACTACACTTTCACTTGAGTAGAATGGATTAGGATACACTCGCATATCCTCAAAGGTAAACGCCTCGGCTTGGAGTTGTTCTACACGGAGTCGGTAGGAATCAACACTGCTAAAACCACCATCCGATGCCACAACAAGATAAAAAAATCCTGTCGTATCTGGCTGATAAAGGAGTCTCAATCCAGCGATGTCAGTGGCATTTTCCGCTGTAGCGAGCGTCTCACCCGTCTCTGTCTGAAAGGATAAACGGTAATTCTGATCTGGCGGAATGTCGGCGAGGGTTACCAAAATAGTAATACCTCGAACAGCCTCCAGCTTGTATACATCGCGGGCATCGGTTAAACTGAAAAGGAAAGACTCGTAGATTTCCCCGTATGTGATTGGAAACGCCGTCGCCAACGTATCGTTGGGCTCGTAAGTGTCCCCAAATGAGACCAAAATCGGAATCGTCAACCCCTCCGCTCCAATGTTCGTGATTGAGACACCTGTAACAGAACCGTCGTTAGCATTGCTATTCGGGAGGGTGCCCGGCGTAAAGGCTGTTTGTCCATCGTCTGCGGAGTAAGCAGCACCTTCGGTAATCAATTGTATGTCTATAAACGCATCACCATCCTGCTGAAAGATGCCGAGGTGCTCAGGGTCTGTTGGGTCTTCAAGCCATATCTGTTGTGAGGCATCAACGCTGCCAAGTGGGTACGGATCTGTTTCGTCAATGTGCCATATCAGTATACCCGACTCAGGCAAATGGGTATCGAAAGTCGCGCCAGAATCTTTGTATCGATTCTCTATTAGAAAGAATTCCGTAGCCTCACCACTAAAAAGGTCAGCTGATGAATGGATATCAATTTTAAAAAGTTTATTGGTTTTGGGGGCGAGTTCAAAACTTGGCACATCAATTTTTTGATTTTCGGCTATCTGCACGGGTTGAATCCAACCGAGGCGCCCGTTTTGAGGTCTGGCATCGAAATCCCACTTGAGGTATCCTGTGATATGGCTTGGTCTGATCCCTAAACCATCGGGTCCTTGATAAGGTCCGAAAGCCCCCATTAATCCCCATTTGTGGTCGCGAGCATCTGTGAAGCCGAATCCGTAGACATCGGGTGCCCCGAAATCATGGAAAAACTCGTGAAAGTAGATTCCCAAGTGTGGGTGCTCAAGGTCTGGTTCCTCCGCAACAACTGCGGCTGTATCTACAAGGACCCCATCGTAAACACCATCAATAGTTTTTGTTAAAATTGACCAGATGTCATCAACAACGCCGGATGCAGCTTGATTATTGCCAGCATGAATCAGGATAATGTGGTCAACGATGCCGTCGCCGTCCCTGTCATATCGAGAAAAATCGACGATTGGATCTACTGCTTCGCACGCTTCCCGCACCAATTCACGGTAGCGTTCCTGAATTCTGGCACCTTCACCGTAATAGGTCATCGGTTTTTTGGCACGAATCCATGTGTTGCCAGCAGGAAGAACGCCTCCCATTGGACCCGGCTGGACATCCATCTGTCCGTAAGAGTTTTCGAGATAGTATGTTTTGAGGGAAACACCCGTTGTCCCGAAGAGATAGGTATTAAACGCCGCACCCTCTCTGCGTCCGGGCATGTCATCGAAATCCACCTTTAATGCGAGGACATATTCTATGCCATCGGATTGTAAGACGCCCTGCTCCCTGATGAGACAACATCCATCCAGTGCCTCAAGAAACGCCTCCCTACTTTGCGGTGCCTTGGGTATCAATTGGCCGCTTGTGGAATCCTCATCGAAAAAGAGGTAAGGGTTCGGTGGTGCTGCGAGAGAAGGTATAGACAACAAAACAAGAACCGTAAGACTAACGATTAGGATATTAAAGATTTTCATTGATGTGATTTGGATGGCGTCGGAAGCGTGTGCCCAAAGAGGTTTAATCAAATTCGCCTCCGCACTTGCGACATAGGATATAGAACTGGATGTCATCGGATTGGGCATGTTGTATCATGAGATCGACCGCCTGCTGTGGCAAATCTGCTTCGCATTTGGGACATTTGTAAAGCGATCCTTCTGTCTCAGGAAATTGCGTAATATCGCCCCAAACATCGTGGAGTGCGTATTTAAATTCCCAAGGTAATTCTGTCTCAACGGCAGTTGCAATTTGGACGGCATGGCGAATTAATTTCTGACAATACTGAAGAGAAACCGGTTCGTAAAGTTGTTGTGAATGCCGAACCGGGAGTAGCCTTCCGTTGGTCTCGACTTCAGGGTCAAAATTGCGGTCGCGTGTGAGCAAAATCTGGTCAAGGCGCGAACCGTGTTCTCTCCCTTTTGACCAGAGATGATAGTAGCCTGGACGTTTAACTTGAAAAAAAGCTGGTGCCGTACCCGGTCTTCTACCAACCACACTTTCGAGACCGGTATGCCAGAGCCAGCGTCCCCACTTGGTAGTGTCATCTGGTTCCGGACAAATTCTGATTGCTCCTTGACCACCGTCTCGATCCCAAGGATACGGAGAGGCGTCATCCATACCGATCCAGTACGAATCATCACCTCTTCCAAAGAAAACGCGAAGCCAAACGTACCACTTTCCAGTTTTTGGTATGTAAATCTCATGAATGGCTCGTGCGCCGTACTGACTGTCGATTGCGCGGCCTCTTGAAGCTTCTTCATGCGCTACAATTTCCACACCTGCATCTAAATGGACAGCGGTATCTGCCTCAACAACAAGTGTATCTTTCGGCAAGCGCACCAGTTCTTCGAGCTCGTCTGTCCCTTCAGGATCAGTAGGTTCTAAGAGATTATAGTGCTTAGCGATTTTCTGCGAGATCCGTTCAAACTGTTTCTCGGAAAGGTTAGCATCAAAAAAGCAGTCTCGGATGCCTTTCTTCCATAAATCCAAGAGGACAAACATCGCCTTTAGGTTTCCATCTGGACGCTTTCGCGTACCAACCACTATTAACATCCCAGTGTCCTTAGAACGGCTTACAAAACAGCGGTGGACTGGAAAATCGGGAGATTGATGGGTCTGACTGGATACAATAAGGGATGAGTAGTATTGGCATCTCTCATCGCACCCCGGAATTTTTGCTCTTTTGGCTCTACAGCACTCTGGACAAATCAACATACCGTTAAGCGCCGGACATATCCGTTTGCCATTATCGGAGCGGCAGGTGCGACATCGCTGACGTCTGGGTCGCCTTTTTGAGGTCTGCTGCTTCTGATATCGCATGTCTTTTTCCTAAGAAAGTGCCGAGACTGGGAAATCGTACTAAAGGGATTTCATGAGAGGTTGGTGCCACCGGCATGAATAGAAAATCAACTCGGACGATTAACAAGGTCAGCCAGATACTCGGCAATTTTATCCGTAATCTGCTGCGCATCAACGTCGGCGAAATTAAAGAGCTCTTTTAGCATCGGGGAAATAGCACCTGTATCGAGTAAGGCATTTGCGAGCCTGCCCATATTGCTTCGATTGATCCCGCCTTGTCCATCGTTGTTTCCCATATCCAAAATTTTGATGCTATCAATCTTCTCAACAGGTCGCATCAATTGTTCAACAATGTCTGGGAATTCGTCGATGAGTTCCATAATCGCCTCTTGGACGAGGACGCGTTGTTCAGCGACATTTCGGGCTTCATACTCAGCCATCTCGCCTTGTGCTTTCGCGCGTGCTTCGGCAAGGACCGCATCAGCGAGCCGTTCAATGGGTTGTGCTTGTGCCTCAGCACCGATAATAGCGACCTCACGCTGCCATTCAGCCTCTTTCACCTGTTCTGTGGCGGTTACATTTACTTCCGCTCCCATACGTTCGGCTTCGACGACTAACTGCTCCTTCTCGGCGAGCGCGGTCACTTGCTGCTTATTGGCAATACCGATCTTCCGATCTTCATCGCTCAAGGCAACAGCTAATTCCTGACCAATACGGGATTGCTCCACTGTCAAAGTTTTAGCGATTTCAGCGAGCTCGACCTGCCGCATCTGATCGATTTGTGCACTTTCTACGACCAGATTCTTTTCGATTTCACGCTGTTGAACCTGTTGTTCTTGACTAAAACGTGTTGTTTGAACTGATAATTGGCGCTCGATATCCCGTAAAGACACACCCTCTTCTTGCGCAATGCGTGCTTTCTCTACTATGAGATCCTTTTCGATATCGCGGAGTTGTTCCTGTTGCTCTCTCGCAATTCGCGTTAACTCTACCGCTAATGTCTTAGAAATTTCAGCGATTTCGACCTGTCGCATCTGGTCAATTTGAGCAGTTTCTACAACAAGATTTTTCTCAATTTCACGTTGTTGGACCTGCTGTTCTTGGCTGTAGCGTGCTGTCTGCACCGACAGTTGACGTTCAATATCCCGTAAAGACACACCTTCTTCTTGAGCAATGCGCGCCTTTTCTATTGCCAATTCCTTCTCTATTTCACGAACGGCAATTGTCTGCTCTTGGGCAATTCTCTGCATCTGAACGGTGAGATACTGCTGTATTTCTGCAAGCTGAACGACTCTGGATTGTTCGATTTGTTGCGTTTCAACGATGAGGTTTTTCTCAATTTCACGTTCAGCGACCACCTGTTCTTGTTGGACACGGGCGACTTGGATGTCGCGCCCCATCTCAATTTCACGTTCTTGGACGATCTGCTCTTGGGTAATACGGGCACGCTCAACCTCTTGCTTCATCTCGTATTCGCGTTCTTGGACACCCTGCTCCATTTCAAATTGGAATTTAAGAGTTTCCGCTTCTCGTTCAGCGGCGTAGATCGCGATATTTTTCTGCTGGTCGGACTCTGCCCATGCCTGTTGTTGCTCTGCTTCGAGTTTCTGTATACGCGCGTCGACCTCGATCTGAACGATAGCAACTTCTTTTTCCTGAACGATGCGTTCCTTTTCCCGTTCTTGCTCTGCTGTGATTTCAGTAATTTCACGAATACCAACGGCATCAAAACGGTTTTCAGCATCCAGCGTTTCAACAGGCGTCTGGTCTACTCGGATAATTGAGACGGTTTCAAGTGTCAAGCCATTTTGAACTTCCAAGTCCTCTCCGCATGCCGATAGGACTTTATCGGCAAACTCCTGGCGTTTCTGCAGGAGGTCTTGGATATCACTTTCGGCTGCGACGCTGCGCAAAGCACCTTCAAGCTTAGGTTCAATCAGTTCCCGGACGGTTTCCGGTGTCATAGATTTGTCACCGAGTGCCTGTGCGGCGCGCAAAATATCGGTTTGGTTAGGCTCAACTTTAAGGTAGAAAACAACCTCAACATCACCACGGTTGAAATCATACGTAATTAACGCCTCTGGTCCCTCACGGATTACCTCAATCCGCATGGTGTTAAGAGAGATTTCCTTAATTTCATGGATGATTGTATTAACCCAGAGTCCACCAGTGATACTGATTTTTTCTTTGGAACCACCGGTTCGGACGAGTGCAACATCAGCTTTAGGTATCCGGTATCGGATTACCATAGCGACGAAGGCTGCCAAAATAGCAAACAGGACGAGTACAACAAACGTCAGCACTCGCATTACGCCGCTCTGCCCAAAACTCTCAAGATTTTGGAGAGCAAACCATCCAACAGTAATGGCTACGGCAATCAAGAAGACAATAACAGCAATAAAACGCATTCAACTCTCCTATAAAATATGGAATAAAACGGAGGCACAGGTGCGCCGTGTGCAAACACTCCTACGAGATTTCACCGGAAGATAGTGTCGCCGTTGAGGTGCGTCCGGTATCGCCCTTTGAGCGGTTGACGCGGCGAAGTTTGCCAAGCGAGGTTCGCTAAGTAACATAGCGCGTTCTCAATGAGCGGTCTGGCCATTGTCGTACGATGTGAGTCACGAGTATCGACAGCAAAAGTGACATAATAGCCGTCCCCCCACTGTAACTGGAGACTCACAGCATCACCGTTATCCTCTCTGATAGCTAATTTTCGGTAGCTTGCGTCGTTTGTTACCCAATGGTCATCGGTTACCAACGTATCAACATTAACGCCATGGGGCCAGGTAAACAATCCGGTTTTCTGTCCGTCATCCGTAACCCTGACGTTGCTATCTTTGGAGTTAATAACACGTACAGGATGCCGATTAACAGGCATCCAGTCTCCGCGCCACTGTGGCTCGGTGGTATGTACACCATCGGGCGGTGTAACATTGTTGTCCATTGCCGAAGCCCAGACGATGCCGCCCTTGTGTACAAAGTCTCGAATTGCGCGATCGGCATCTTCAAGAAAATATACACCGTCATGTCCCGGGGCGTTCCATGTAAACCAGATGATGTCGTAGTCTGAAAGCACAATACTTGACAGCTTAATGGCATTATTGGCATCACCACGATTGTCAGGATTGTCGTTGATATGTACCGTAGTGAATTGGAATTCTAACCCCTCAATTTTGGTGAGCGATTCTAATATTGCTGGTTCCCCGGACCTATTATCACCAACAACAACCAAGACCCGGAATACACCTAAAGGCACAATCTTTATGGAAGAAATAATGTCCGAAAATGATTGCGAGTGTGGGAGTGCCCTAAGATTGCGGAGTGACAATTGGAATTCTCGAGAACTTAAACTCAGGTCCAACCGACGCCCTTCAAAATTTACGTGTTCATAAAAAATAACGTGACATCCGCTGAATGGGAAACTGGGTCCGCGCTGGATGCGAATGGATGAAACTGCATCATTCATACCGATGTCAAGCATCGAACTGACATCACGCATGATAACGCTTCGCTGCCCACTATAATCTACGTTCTGAAACACCTCAATGATAACAGGGACTGCTCCATATTCAGGAGGCGTTGGATGTGCCGATGGACTAAAACTTATAGCCGTGATTGCATCCCCAAAGTTGTAGGGAATATTATGAATATTTGGATAGAACCCAGGAGAAAGTACCAGTCGGCGTCCTCTGTAGTTCTCATGTTCATGAAATATAGCTTTATAGTTAGGGGACGCGTTGAATCCGGGACCTTTGTAAATCTTAATTGAGGAGATAATATCTTGTGCCCCGATTTCCCCTGTATTCGGTATCGATTCGATGAGTGTCACTTTGCGTCCCTGAAAATTCACGTGTTCGTAAACTTCAACGACGAGCCTCGGCATGTTAGTCATAACCGATCCTTGTCTGTGGTATCACCCATATACTAAGGCATAGGGGTTCGACGCACAAGTTCTATTAGAAGGCACTTACAACCCCAACTGAAACAGCTTGCGCTAACGCATCGCTTGTGAACCAATTCTCAAGTTAAAATTAAGATACAATTAGTATAGACAGTTTGTCAAGCAAAAATCACTTGCTTCACTCTGCGAACTAAGTATATCTCAAATTCGACGTTTTTTGTTGATTAATAACATAGAATTATGATATTATACCATAAAATTTGTAAAAAACACTTTTATAGTAAAACTTACAATCAATGATACTTTGAGGACGTGATTGAGAATTTTTCCAGCGGCATTCAACAATTTCTATAGTAGAGCTGCTGGGGTCTTTTGTCCATGACTACGCGCCACAAAATGGTATTTGCGAGATACACTGTCCATTTTTTCGGTAATTCACTATAAATAGATAATAGGGGAAACCGAATGTCCTATAAAAGATTACTCCTAATCATTTTTATTACAGGTATTGGTGCTGCGGTCGTCTACTTGCTTCTCCAGATGGAAAGATCTGCAATGAGAGAGCAAGCGGAATCACGCCCCGTAGCACTTCCCTATAACTGGATCGGTAATATTGCAAAATCCAGGATCGCTGAGCCTTCCGGTATTGCTTATCACTCGGCACGGAAAAGTCTATTCATCGCCGACGACTCAGGTAGTATTTACGAAGTTGAATTAGACGGGAACATCATTCAGGCAAAAGGTTTGAAGGAACGTGATATCGAAGGAATAACGGTAAACCCAGAGACGGGGTTTCTGTATGCTGCTGTGGAAGACGACGAATCAATCTTAGAACTGGAGCCCGATACTTTGGCTATTCAAAGAGAATTCAAGATTGAAAGGGATTTTGAAGGCGAACAAATCTTGAAAAAAGGTGGTATGGGTATTGAAGCGATCGCTTTTGTCCCTGATGCTTCGCATCCAGAAGGTGGCACTTTTTGGGTTGGCAATCAATCTTTTAGTCTGAAAGAAAACGATGAACCTTCCGTGGTGTGTGAAGTAACTGTGCCACTCCGTTCAGGCACGACACGTAAGGCATCAGGTACTATTATTCACGCCTATCGGATGAACTTCATTGATATTTCTGGGTTAACCTACGACGCACAAGGCGATGTTCTGATCTTGATTAGCGATATGAGCAATTTACTGGTGGAACTCAAACGGGAAGGTACAATTCTGGGTCAATATCTCCTACCAGGTGATGAACAAGAAGGCGTCGTGTTAGATGGATTGGGCTATATGTACATCGCACAGGAGAGTGGAGAGATTATCAAATTAGCAGATCGAAGGCTACGTTAGAACGCTTGTTCCTATTTTTACCGTACGCCTATTTTTCTAATACCTACTCGTCCGTATCTTCAAAACGAAGAAGAGCAATGTTCGGCATCAGCCCCAAGACGGGTGTGAGAGACGAATACTGCTCTGCGGCGTAGCCGTGGTCGGCTCGCCATAAGACTTGTACATTTCCCTCGTTATAGAGCACCCCATAGGCAAGTCTCTCACCTTCAGTATTTTCCAAATGGAAATATCTGCGGCGTTTTTCATCCATAGTTTTCTCTTCTGTGGACGAAGTGGCGAGGCACATAACCGCGCCTGACGAAGAATAAAGTAAATACTATTCAAGCGTGACGAAGTCGGCATCCACACGATGCGGAATGATACCTGCAGCATTACCGCGGTGCAGCAACTCACGGACACCAGTTCTACCCTTCTCACCATAATCAAGGGTGTAATCGTTCACGTACATTCCAACGAATTTATCGGCGAGTGCGGTCTCCATGTCGCGAGCATACGTCATCGCGTATTCCAATCCGCGTGCTCGATGTTCAAGCGAGTATTGGATACTGCCTTTGAGCAAAGTGGTTATTTTCTGAATTTTCTCGGGACCAAGATTACGGCGTATAACATTAGCACCAAGCGGTAGGGGCAGTCCCGTTTCCTCATACCACCACTCCCCTAAATCAATGACTTTGTGAAGTCCCTCACGGGCATAAGTCAACTGTCCTTCATGAATAATAAGCCCAGCGTCTACTTCATCTTCTTGAACGGCATCTAATATTTTATCAAAAGGACGAGTTTCTGCCTCAAAATTTGGTTGAAAGAGACTCAATGTAAGGTAGGCAGTCGTCATCTTGCCGGGGATAGCGATGCGTTTACCTGCCAGGGTATCCATCGGTGTTTTAGAAACAACAAGCGGTCCGTAGCGGTCTCCGATACTCGCGCCGCAGGGCATGAGGGCATAATCCCGGGCAACATAAGCATAAGCATGCACCGAAATCGCAGTAACTTCAAGTTCAGCAGCGAGTGCTCGTTGATTCAAGGTCTCAATATCCTCAATAACATGAACGATTTCAAAAGGTTCCGTTGAAATTAGTCCTTTTGCCAAGGCATAGAACATAAACGCATCGTCAGAATCAGGACTGTGTCCGATTCGAATCTTTTCTGTTTGTGACATAACACTCCTTCTCAGGATTTAATCGCAGGTTTTCTTCAAACAATTAAATAGTTTGTATTGATAAGATAATTCTGGATTTAATAATCCTCACTATTTTCGTAAAAATCGGTTTCCGGGAGATACTCCTCTTCATTGAGTTCTTCCTCTTCATACGCCTCATACTCAGGTAGTGTGAGGAGTGCCTCTATTTCGCTGGGGTTTTCAATGCGGAGTTTGCAAATCCAGCCATCGCCTTCCGGGAAACGGTTGAGAAGATCAATATCCTCCTCAAGAGCAGTATTAACTTCATATACCTCTCCGCTTACGGGAGCATGGATATAGAAATTTCTGCCATCAGAGGTTTCAAGACCTCCCATAATTTCGTCTTGCTCAAACTCACCAAGGGACGGTAATTCGATAAAAATGACGTTACTATAGATTTCCTGTGCACGCTCGGTGATTCCGATGGTACACTCTTGTGAATCAAAGATCTCAGCCCACTCATGTGTTGCTGTATATTTTATCTCAATTTTACTCATCACGAATCCCTCCGATAAGTTCAGACTTGAATCCGAACATAATAGGGCTATTCCGTTACGATTCCAATACCTTGGAGTTGCGACTGGAAAGTTTCAAGAGCATTCTCCCGAATCTGAATTTCAATAATTGGATCCGGGTTATATTTGATGTCAATTACCTTTCCACCCGATCGTTTGCACAGCGTAACAACCGTGCCAATCTCTGAATAATTAACTTTCAAGTATAAATTTTGATAAAAAATCTGTGTCTTGATTGTGGCGTTTTTGAGGCATTCCCTTGCACATCGTCCATAAGCGCGAATTAATCCCCCTACGCCAAGGTTAATGCCGCCATAATACCGGACGACAACACAGATCGTATTACACAAGTCAAAAGCGCGAAGTGCAGCGAGGATAGGAGGTCCGGCGGAGTGTGTCGGTTCTCCTGCATCCGTAGCATATTCGCGCAGAGTTGTGTCCCTACCAATGCTGTAGGCATAACAGTAGTGCGAAGCACGGGGGTTACGCTCTTGAACCTCGGCGAGAAAACTTTTCACAGCCTCCTGCGTATGTACAGCAGTTGCTTCACCAAAAAATCTCGACTTTTTCACAACATGATGCGCTTGAGCAGTTCCTGCCACTGTTCTATATTGGTCAGACATAGGTCAGCATCGCATCCTTGCGGTCTAAAAAGCTTGTCCGATTGAAAAGGTATAAATGGCTTCTCCTTGTACAACATGAAGACGGTCGGCTTCTTCTACTATAGGTTTGAATTGTGGGGTATAAGCACCGTTTAGGATCATGTTTCCGAATCGGAAACCGAACCCAAAGGACACCCCGTCTGCCTTCCAGAGCCGTTCATCCATTTCAAATGTAGCATCTTGGAGTATAAAAACTGAGCCATACCGTTTTTCAGTGTGTCTAAGATAGCCTATTCTACCACCAATCCGATTTCGATACCATACTTCTGCTCCAACGTTTGCCTGAATGCCATCTCGGAACGGTGGATGCGCATCTAAACCGATACGCAACGTTATGTCTGATATATCACGTTGATAAGCGATACCAGCAACATAGGAGGTTTCTATTCTATCAGGAATAGAAACGTTAGAAAAGGAAAGCCCATTACTTAAGTTTCGGGCTGCAATACCAATCTGAATCCCATTATCAAAATACTGAATAATACCAATGTTATAGGCGTAGCCGTGTCCAATGTCTTCCTGAGCATCTGTATCTGCTACTTTAGAACGGAGCCATTTGGCGTCAAATCCGATGATGGTATTGCGAAGGAGATTTACTCCATAACCGAAACCGGCGGCGAGGTTATTTTCTGGAAAACTGTTAACCGCTTTTCCCAAGTAATCTACGCGACGAAAGGGCCCCTCCTGTCCAAAAGCGATTGCTAATCCAAGCGTGCCAAATCTACCCATTGGGAATGCCCAATTTAATATTTCAATGCCAGATGCTGGTTGTTCAAACCGACTGTAATCCTCGTAATTTGAATCGACATTCGGCTTAGAGAGAAAAGCAACAGTCCGTGGAAATCGGATTGCGTGAACAACAAATTTATTTCCGCCTGCTGCGTCGATACCGGCGGGGTTGCTACCAAGGGCATCTGCCCCGCGGGTCACCCCAACAAAACTACCGCCCATTCCGTGATGCTCGGCACCAATCAGTTGTTTGAGAAATCCATCTGCGGCTGCCGTTGTGTTTGCTGCTGACGCAGTCGCGCTCCACACCAAAAAACAGAATACAATGACAATCGAACCGTGAACGTGCTTCATTTTACCTCACACAAAACATCAATTTTGTAAAAATATGGGAGTTGGGAATAGGAATGTACACGCGTCAAGCAGAACAGAGGGTTACCTGTGCTACAGCATAGGCGTTTGTATGGGACATAGAGACAAATATCGAACTGATATTACATTTATTGGCGTAACGCTGGACTTCACCGTGTAAGACGAGTTCAGGTTTTCCGACAGCATTTGCTTGGACTTCCACGTCTTGCCAGCGCATCCCCGTGATTAATCCTGTGCCGAGTGCTTTAAGTGCCGCTTCTTTAGCGGCAAAACGGGCAGCGAGTCGCCAATATCGCGTGGGAGCGTCGCCACAATATGCGAGTTCCTGTTGCGTGTAAACCCGCTGTTCAAAGCGCGCGCCCCATCGACGGGATGCCTCCCGAATCCGTTCAACCTCAACAATATCAATACCGATTCCCTGAATTTTTTGCTGGTGCATTGATTTATCTACAGAGCGCATCTGTCATCTGTGCAGCACGAACATTTGCTTTGACATCATGAACACGCACAATATCCGCGCCGTGTGCGATCGCCCAACATACTGTTGCAGCTGTACCTTCAACGCGCGCCGTTATCGGTACTTCTAAGACATTTCCGATAAATGACTTACGAGAAGTCCCCACGAGCAGAGGTTTCTTCAACTCTCGAAATTCCGAAAGACGCTTCAAGATATCAAGGTTATGTTTCGTCGTTTTACCAAATCCGATGCCGGGGTCAACGATAATGCGCTCAGCGGCTATACCTTGTGCTTCAGCATTTTGCGTCTTTTCCTTGAGCCACGAGCAGATCTCGGTAACGACATCATCATATTCTGGTGCTTGCTGCATCGTCCGTGGTGTTCCTTTCATGTGCATCAGCACAACACCGGCTTTCATCTCAGCAACGACTGTCGCCATTTCTGGATCGCCACATAGTGCGGTGATGTCATTAACAATATGGGCGCCAGCCTCAAGTGCGTGCTTCGCTACCTTTGCCTTGGATGTATCAACAGAAATGAGAACATCAACAGCATCAGCAAGCCCACGAATAACTGGAACTACCCGTGCGAGTTCTTCATCAACCGAGACAGGCGATGCTCCAGGACGTGAAGATTCGCCACCGATATCGATGAGCGTAGCACCTTCAGTGACCATCGTTTCAGCGTGTGTGATTGCCTGTTGGACATCAAGGTAGCGTCCGCCATCAGAAAAGGAATCTGGTGTAACGTTCAAGATGCCCATTACATGTGTTTGTGTGCCGAAAGTGAGTGTTTTCCCGCGACAATTCATACGATTTGTTTTGCGGGCAGTTGGGGTCGGGGTCCGAGGATTTCGTCAATCTCTTCGGTAACAAGGGTTTCACGTTCCAACAATGCGTCCGCCAACAATTTCAAACCGTCTAAGTTGGTTTCCAAAATATCTCGTGCCTTTTTATAGCACTCCATGACGATATCGTGGACAGCCTTGTCGATTTCAATGGCAGTTTTTTCGCTATAATCCTGATGCACAGCCAATTCCTTGCCGAGGAAAACTTGCTCATCTCGTCTCCCAAAGGTGAGGGGTCCCATGTGGCTCATTCCCCATTGGGTAACCATTCGGCGTGCGAGGCTTGTAGCCTGCTCAAAATCATTTTGCGCGCCCGTCGTTTGCTCGCCAAAGATGATCTCCTCAGCGACACGACCGCCGAGTGCGAAAATAATGTGAGCGAGTAACCGATCTCTGCTCATATTATGGCGTTCTTCAAGTGGGAGTTTTGCTGTGACACCGAGCGCTCTACCGCGTGGGACAATTGTACACTTATAATTAGGATCGCTTTCGGGCACGAAGTGTAACATAAGCGCGTGGCCTGCCTCGTGATAGGCGGTGACACGCCTTTCTTCCTCACTAATAACAAGGCTCCGTCGTTCGGGTCCCATCAGGACTCGGTCTTTTGCCTCGTCAAAGCAGAGCATGTCAATATTTTCTTTATTGGTCCTTGCGGCAAGGAGTGCGGCTTCGTTTGCCATATTCTCAAGGTCTGCACCAGAGAACCCCGGGGTTGCCTTTGCCAAGATTCCTAAATTGACATCTTCAGCAAGTTTATAAGGCTCTTTTGTATGGACCATGAGTATCGCTTCCCGCCCGCGAACATCAGGCAGATCAACGACGATTTGCCGGTCGAATCTACCGGGACGGAGAAGTGCTGGGTCGAGGACGTCCGGACGGTTTGTTGCGGCGATGAGAATCACACCTTCAGAGGCATCAAACCCCTGCATTTCAACGAGGAGTTGGTTTAGCGTCTGCTCACGTTCATCGTGTCCGCCGCCGATACCTGCACCGCGGTGCCTACCGACAGCATCCAATTCATCAATAAAGATAATACAAGGTGCGTTTTTCTTTCCAGTTTCAAAGAGGTCCCGGACACGGGATGCCCCTACACCGACGAACATTTCGACGAAATCAGAACCGCTGATGCTATAAAATGGCACATCTGCCTCGCCAGCAACAGCTTGGGCAAGCATTGTTTTACCGGTGCCCGGAGGTCCCATCAGTAGAACACCCTTAGGAATTCTACCGCCGAGACGCTCAAACTTTTTCGGTGCTTTGAGGAACTCAATAACTTCCTCAAGGGCATCTTTTGCTTCATCAACCCCAGCAACATCTTCAAATGTTATTTTCTTTTGATTTTCGGAATGGAGGCGTGCGCGGCTTTTACCAAAAGAGAGGGCTCGATTCCCACTTCCCTGCATCTGACGCGAGAGAAAGATCATCAGTCCTAAAAAGATGAGAAGCGGTACGACGGTTGTCCCGAAGATAAGCAATCCTTGCGGAAACTTGGATGGCGGTTTGACGTTATAGTCAATACCAGCTTCATCGAGTTTTGCCTGAATGTCGTAGTCATCGATTGCATCGCGGCTTGCTCTAAATTCGCCTTCCCATTTAGGAGGAAGATGGGTTTCCTGCTCCTGAGGTGGTACATTTTTTAAAATTTCAGCGCGAACTTGGTTCAGACTTTCTGCGTGAAATCGTCCCTCAACCCATTCCTCATCTAAAACCAGATACCCATCAAACAAATCTGGTCCAAGCTTTATGTATTGGTGAAAATCAGAGGTTGCCAACTGGTAAACCGGGTCTCTGCGGTTGAATAACTGATAGATGCCAAAGACCACGATTCCGGCAATAATCATCCACCAAATCACCATGCTTCTTGTATTTTTATTCACAACCCATTGCCTCTCTGTCTTGTATTTTTATTCACAACCCATTGCCTCTCTGTTAAATTCTTATTAAGACAAAAATGTGATTTTAAAACCTGTGATTTAAAACCTGTTTAAAAGTATAACAAATTTTTTTCCAAATTTCAACCGAATTCAAAAAAAACGACTAATTTATAAATCATACGTGTAAATTTAACTGGATCAATAATGCTTTTTAAGGTATACTTTATAATGAAGTAACTGTAAAGTAGAGGCAACAGAGTTTTTTAATCAGCATCAAAATAGACACTCACGGCACGCATCAGAGAATATAAAATATACAAAATTAAATCTATTGAACTCTTAAAAAAAAGAGGACAGGAAATGAAGGATACGGATTTCACCATAAAGAAGTCCGACCTGCGAGTTATCCTAAAAAGGAGGAACTCATGAACCTTAACAGATATGTATTTGTAACAATGAGCCTTCTACTAACCGTGGTGCCTTATGCATTAGGGCATGTCACGGGATCAAATCTTCAAAATTTCCAATACAACGCAGATCTCGTTGCTGTCGCTCCGATCGTAGATGGTTACCTCGATGATCCAGTTTGGGAGAAAGTGATCCCAGGAAAAATGAATCAAGATTTAATTAATGGAAAACACTTGCCCGAATCCCCTGATTTCAGCGGTTCGTTCGCAGCGGTTTGGCGTAACGGATTTCTTTATGTAGCCATTAAAATAACGGACGATCAACTCGAAACGCGTCAAGCAAAACTGCTGCGTGAAGATCACATTATTCTTTATATAGATCCACACCACTCTGGACGTATGGAAGACCTTTACCGTTACGAAATTCCGATTCACAAGGAGATGGATACGTTAAAATATCCATTGACGCGAGTGGCATGGGGAAATGATGGACAGACGTGCGAGTTAAGTTTCCGGCTTGACAATCTTGCGAGAAAAGGGAATAGTATCGGATTCTGGATCGCTTACCACGATGTTGATAGTGGACACTTACAAAATAAAATCGGTTGGGTTCCAGAAGGTTACACGGAGGACAATGATTATCTCCCCGATCTCATTTTTACTGCCAAGATTGAACCGAGTAGACAACAAAAATTGATTCAGTGGGGACACATTAAAGGTCTCTACTAATGTATTGCTATAGGGTGAGGATAGCACCTCACCCTATAATCACACAGAACGCGACTCAATAGATAGCATCGGAGAATTTGTGTATTATATCGGAAAGACTTTGGAACTGATGGGGATAGCCTGCTTAGGTGCAGGACTCTACCTGGGTTGTGTCAATCCCTTCGATTACAGTGAATCCAAAGCGATGGGTGCTGAGATGGGTTTCTTGACACTCGGTGTTTTGATTTTCTTTGTCGGCAGGCTCATTGAAAAACGTTCTTAAAGCTTAATTAAAACATGCTATACATACCTGAAAATGCTCAAAATGCTGATAAATCCCTCCCAATTGATCAAATTCTGTGCGGCGACAATTTTGAACTTATCCAGAAGTTACCGGATCGCAGTATTCATTTAGTAATTACATCTCCCCCCTATTTTCAGCAGCGCGACTATGGCGGCGGTATGGGCAACGAAAAGAATGTTGATGCATACGTTGATACTCTACTCCGTATTTTCCGCGAATGCGTCCGCGTTGTCAGAGATGACGGCAGTATCATTTTCAATGTAGGCGACAAATATGAGGATAGCAACCTACTTCTTGTTCCCTACCGATTTGCGATTGAGGCGACGAATATAGGTTTGGTTAAACTCGTGAACGAAATTACATGGGTTAAACGGAATCCAACCCCGCGTCAGTTTCGTCGTCGCCTTGTTAGTAGCACAGAGCCATTCTTTCACTTTGTCAAGTCAGACGACTATTTCTATGATCTCAATGCCTTCTTAACAGAGAAAAATACCAAAAAAAAATCAAGAAAGAAAACTAATACTAAGATTGGACAGCGATATTTTGAACTTATTGCGGAATCTGAGCTGTCTGAAGCAGAGAAAACCGTCGCACGCCGCGAACTAATGGAAGTCATCCAAGAAGTGATCCAAGGACAGACGCATAGCTTTCGTATGAAAATTCGAGGTATTCATTCGGAACCTTTTGGTGGACAGGCAGGTGGACGCACACTCCAATTAAAAAACAAAGGATTTACAATCATTCGGATGCATGGTAATAAAATCAAACGAGATGTAATTGAAACATCAGTAGCTACAGTCAAAGGAAATAAACATCCAGCAATCTATCCGGTGGAAGTCGTGGAAGAGTTTTTACATCTCCTCACGCCTATTGGTGCCTTGGTTTTAGATCCGTTCATGGGTTCCGGTTCAACTGCAGTTGCTTGCAAAAAACTGGGTAGACATTATATCGGCTATGATATTAATGCTGAATACTGTGAAGATGCTCAACAACGTATTTCAGAAACGCCGAATGCCTCGTCCCGTCTATTTGAGGGTAAATGATGAATAAGGCACGTTCAATTTTGGAAGATGCCTATCAACTGGCAAAGTCAAAGGACAATACTCACTTCGATCTCTCAGAAACTCAAGAAAATTGGGTTAAGATTATCACCGAAAAAGCAGAGTCCCAAAAAGCGGTACTGGCAGTTCTGATTACATCTGTTACAAAAAAGATAGAAACACCAACTCAAGACATTCGATATCACAAAAAGGAATTACTGAATGGTTATTCAGGAAGAGGCTTTGACACTCGGCACGTGACTCCTTTTATCCGGGAGAAGTTTCAGAGATTTGCTATGAAAGGTGGTAGTGGCTGGTTAACACGCTCGCTTGAGCAAGCTCACCCATATACTTTAGAGTATCTTGGCAAGATTCGTGATACAGCAGTGAAGAACTCATTTCTTCAGATTCTCAATGATGTTGAGGAAAACCAAGCCGATCCAAGAAAATATCTTCAAGCGATATTCGCTTCTCTGATTGATGTGATAGCAAGACCCCAAGTTAGTCTCAGTCTGTTTGAAAATACTGATGAAGATTCTATTCAATCCTCACAATCAGACCCGATAACAATCAATACCATCGTAAATTCTCTGAAGTATCACTTTTCGTTTAACTATCGTGTTGCCGGTGCCTCACGACTCCCTGTATTAGCAGTCTATTCCGCTTATGAAATGCTGATGGCAATCGAGCGATATAAAGGTAAAACGCTCTCTCCACTGAAAAGCCACACTACATCGGACATCAAATCTGGTGGGATTGGGGATATTGAAGTGCTGGACGAAAATGGGAATTTTTTCGAATCGGTCGAAATTAAACACAACATTCCAATTTCACCACAACTTGTTAAGGATGGTTACGAAAAGTTTTATGAGACACCTGTCCGTCGGTACTACCTACTCACCACAGCAGAACCAAACGTTAACGAGTCAGAAACAGTAGACCAATTAATTCAGCAAATCCATAGGCAGCATGGTTGTGAAGTAATTGTTAACGGCATCCTTCCCTCACTAAAATACTATCTGCGGTTGTTGAGCAATCCAAAACTGTTTTTAGATTGCTATTCAAAAAATCTTCAGTTGGATTTTAACCAAAACACAGACATCAAAGCAACTCATTTAGACTATTGGAACGAATTGTTAAATTCTTTGTCATGAAATACCCATTTTAAACCATAGGATTGGCTAATCAGCTATTTGTATAATCGCAATTCCCTGTTCCCCGGCGACAGAATAAAGTAGCCATGTGTTCCCATCCTCACAATAGATAGCCGGATCCCGAAGTTCATGCACACGCTCCCGATCTAACCCTCCCGTTGATCGCTTAATCGGCAGATCCACACCCTCAAAATCGTATTTTGGGGCGATAACCTCTATAGGTTCAGACGGATGCCAGTCATTCCAATCGTCTGTCAACTGTACTGTGCTTTTTTTGATGCGCTCTGGACTATCCCCATACAGTGAATAATAGACAGTTAAGACATCTCCTTCCAAAAGATTCGCTGTGTGGCGCGGAAAGCCAGTATTGTCGTCAGGCGACTTGCGCGGAAAGAGAGGTGTGTCTCGCTCAATGAACGACGCTGTCCATTCAGGTGTTTCAGCGCGACTGATCCAACCGTGATACGTCGCATAGGGGTGTCCCTGCCACCAAAAGACGCGAAAGTAGGCACTGTTTCGCCTATCCATTGTATCGGAGGGCGTATAATTCACACCATCAGTAGAAGTTGCCCAACTGGTTACTTGCCCCCCACGCGGATTTCCGTGGAAGTACATAAAGAAACGGCGGTTCTCTTCGTCTATGTGTACGTCCGGCGAAGCAATGTGGTCACACCCTCGAAAAACAGTCCTGTCGCGATGCAATGCCCCTGGACGATGTACAGTGTAAGGTCCCTCAATCGCGTCAGCATAAGCCAAGCGAATATAGGCACCGCGGTGATGCGCGAAGTAGAGATAGTATTGTCCTAATGGATTTTCTACCCATTCTGGCACTCGGACGAGGGACGGTCCATTAATATTGGAGAATCCGTGTTCTCTGTCAAGCTCAGACATTTCTGGATGAATTAACAATGTACGTTCCATATTCCTCCTCTTGATGGTTCCTCAATCGTGGGTCTGAAACCGATATACCTCTTGTGTCTCTTCGGACATGTCCGTCCATATCTCTTCTGGGATCCGACGTGAGAAGATTCCGGGGGCATCGGGGGAATGATGAAACCGTCGAAAATAGACAAGCGCAAGCATGTGTCTAATAGTTTGCGTCCGATTTGGCATTGCTCGGTGCCAGCACCGCATATCGCGAACGACGACTGAACCTGCTGGCATTTCTAACTGAAAAGAAGGGAGGCGTGCAGCGCGATCCTCATCACAGACGTTATATGGGGAATTCCGTACCGCTGGGTCATCAATAATGAGATGCGAACCCGGCCAGACTTCTGTTGCTCCATTTTCCACTGTAAAATCGACGAGTGGAATATTAACAACAATCGTTGATACAGGTAGCGCAAACGGCAATTCAGGGAAAAGCTGACCAGAGTCACGATGAATCCACTGGATATCACACCCCGGCTGTGTGGAATTACAACCATAGGGCAGATAAGCGAAAATCTTTTCACCCATTGCTGCCTTGAGGATTGGCATTGCGAACGGATTGTCAATGACGCGTGGGTCCATGAAAGGCATTTTTAGCATCGGATGCTCACCATTTTGGCTATCCTCTTCATTTTCATTATCAAGCACGGTTTGCATAGCGACGTTGAGTTCCGCTATCCAATCACGCGGTAGAACGCTTTCAATGACCACCAACCCTGCTTCGCGCAAGAGGCGTGCCCCGGCCTCAATGCTTTCTGGTGTAAGTTTATTTTCAGACCGTTCCTTATCTGAGATTTCCAGTTTAGGAATGTTCACCGTTTTTCCTGTGGTTTTCATCTGCCACACCTGCCTTTCTGACTGGTTTTATTGAAGTTAGCTTTTTTAAAATGGAAGCGGAATGCCAACGCGTTCAGCAATTATTTTCAACTGTTCCTGATGTTCTTCACCAACCGGGATGCCGATTTCAGCCCATTCCCGTTCGCGCTCGCATTCTAAGCCCCCGGGCAGATCCGATCGCTCATAACCGGGTGCCGGTTGCATCTGTCGTGCATCGTGGATATGCTGGTCAATCTCTGCTTTATACGCGTCAATCGGTCGGAACCGGGAAATGTCAATAGCTGCAATGAAAGCCCCTTGATTGGCGCCTTCCCAGATTTCTGGAGGATCCGGGGGCTTATCGAATAGCCAGATGCCCGCCATAAACCCACCGAGGGCATGACTCACGTGACTCAAACCTAACATCTTGAAGAACGCAGCTGGACTCTGTTCAAACGCCTGTTCAAACGGCAATTTGGCATCAATACCGGTTGCCATATCGACGACTATGGGTGGTTGGCTGCCCGCTGGGATCGCAAAACTCATGGGCGAAGCACCAGTTGCGGTCGCAATTGCACCTTCGGGTGTGTGTCGGAAACGGTGGCAAGAGACCGCAAACCCAGCACAATCCGCTTCGAGCGCGAGGCGTGAATACTTGCCAGCACTCCCAAAGTGGAAGTGGTTCCGACTCGTTGCGGCACCGAGTCCCATCTCTTTGGCTTTTTTGACTGCTGCTTTTGCAGCGTGGTACGAGGCAAAATGTCCCATACCGCCATCGCCGTCGTAAACCGCTGTTGTCGGGGACTCATCGATGCAGCGGACGTTTGGACGTGGATTTACTTTGCCGTCAAGCATCATGCCCACATATCCCGGCGTTTGGCGTGTGCCATGACTGAACACACCCCGCAGATCAGTGAGAACCAGCAGATGCGCAATGTGCGCAGCGTCCTCCTCTGAGGCACCCCCCTTTTGGAAAGCCTCACTGATGAAACTTTGCATTACATCTGGCATAACGCGGATAAATTCTTTTGGTACTACATTCATATTTTTAGAGTCTCTATGTAAGATAACCTAAGTTGCTACCTTTGTAGCACAATTTATTAGATTGCGTCTTGTATATGGGACCAATCAACTATGTTGCGTCTGGCAGCTCGCAAACTAACAGTTTGCGGCATGAAAACGTTGTGAATAATGAACCAGCTCATGTAAAGTGCTGCTGTTTTTTTGAAAGCATAACATAATCCGTGAAATAGGTCAAGGTTCATACTTCCATAATGGGCAGATAGGATTCGAGAAAAAATTGTTGTTTTCTCCTACGAATTTGTATAGAATAATAAGAACAACATGGACTGGCATACAGCAGGCTATCGGATGAAATTAATTTCAAAACGGCATTTAACGCAAAGGAGTAAGTGATGACCCCTGAAGTCGCATTACAAAAACGGGAGCAGATGATTGAAGAGGGGTTCTGCATCGTTGATGATATTTTGACTGAAGCGTTCTTGCAGGAGCTCCGAGATGAGTCAGAACGGCTTATTGCAGGACACGTGGAACCGGAGGATGTTATCTATCAAGGACAGCACGTCAACGTCCGCGGTGAAGATAACCCGTATATTCAAAAATTGTTGGAATGGGAGCCATCACGTGATGCCCTTGAACAGATCGGGTTCGGAGATTTCACCACATCCGGCGGGATCATTATTCTAACAAAGGAATCCGGGGGTCCCCCACTCTATTGGCACCAAGACTGGATGCGCTGGAACGATCCACTCAGCTGCTCGCCGTGGCCTCAGACGATTTTTCTCAATTATTATCTCACCGATACATCGCGGGAAAATGGTTGTTTAAAGGTAATTCCAGGCACACACCGGAAGCGTATTGACTTGCACGACATATTAGTGCCCGCACATGAACAGGGCGCACGATTCATTGATGAGGATCATCCAATTATGTTCAGCGATCATCCAGATCAGGTAGATGTCTGCGCGAAAGCGGGTTCGTTGGTAATGGCAGACGCGCGAATTTTACACTCTGCCCACCAAAACCATACCGATGTGCGACGCACACTCATCCTCGCATGGCACAGTCGTCCGAATACTGTTCCCGACTATTGGGATCGCGACATTCCAGAGGTCGTTGCGAATCGGGATGAGAATGCAGAGTACCCAATGTCTCGTATTCCCGGTGATTTTTTACAGCCATAAGACAGAGGCAAAAATGATTCCTATTGATCTCAGCAAGAAAGTAGCGGTCATCACAGGTGGTTCAGGCGCATTAGGACGGGTTATGGCAAGAACCTTGGCGCAAGCAGGCGCGGATATTGCTATCTGCTACTACAAAGACAAGGCAACGGCGATCCGGCTACAAGATGAAATCACGGCGAGGGGTGTGCAAGCCATTACCGTGCAAGCAGATGTCACGAACCAAGATTCGATAAACAGTATGCGCGATGTTGTTTTGGAGAAATTAGATGCTCCAGGCATCATCGTTAACAATGCTGTTATTCAGTATACCTGGACTTCCGTTTTAGAGCAGTCTCCAGAAGACTACGAAAGCCAGTTTCAGTCATGTGTCCTGCACAACGTATATATGGCGCAAGCATTTGTACCTGGAATGATTGAATCAGGTTGGGGACGTGTTATCAGCATTAATACCGAATGTTCTATGCAAAACTTCCCCAGACAGAGTGCGTATACGTCTGGTAAGCGGGGTATGGACGGCGTCCTACGGGTACTTGCTAAAGAGGTAGGAGAACACGGCATCACTGTCAACCAGGTAGCACCGGGATGGACTATCAGTGAAAAGAGCGAAGCGAGTGCGTCAGACGAACATTATTGGAGTAAGGTACCGATGCAACGTCGAGGAACTGCTCAAGAAATCGCTAATACCGTGCTTTTCCTTGCGTCAGATCTCGCCAGCTATATCACGGGTGCGTATATTCCTGTATGTGGTGGGAATGTGATGCCAACGATTTAATACACGCTGCCATCGAGGTGAACATGGAACGCCATATAGTCGAGTATGAAGTGCTGAATAACCGTAACCTGACTGACGACACCGTACGACACTGGGAAGTTGCGGTACACGCCAGCACTGAAGAGTTGCAAACATTCGCTGAAACGGGTTATCTGATTCGCGAAGGGCTTTTCCAAGGCGAGGCACTTGAACGGTTACGAGATGCCTTAGACCACTTAGAGACACAGGAAGCGGAAGCGCGCGATAAGGAGATAGCTGGGAAAGGGAGTTGGGGGTTTATTCCACGCAACCTAATGGATAAAGATAAGGTGTTTTTGGATCTTCTGAAGTTCCAACCGACCTTGTCAATTGCGCGGGCAATGATGGGACCCTTAGTTCGATTACGCGGCTTGAGTGCCCGTATCGGCTATCCCGGCGACGATCTCCAACACCAGACCCCGTGGCATCAACACATGCGGGTAATTTCTGATCCACTGCCGCCGTGGTTTTCACATCCACACTGTATCGACTGTCTCATCTATCTTGATGATTTGAACGAAGATACCGGCGCAGTCGCCGTTGTGCCCGGATCCCACAACTGGTTAGATAAAACGGCGCCACAAACGCATGAAGTCGTAGAGGGTGAGGTGGAACTCCGAGTTAAAGCCGGTGGCGGTGTGTTAATCCACGGCAATCTGTGGCACCGTGCCTTGCCGACTCTGAAAACGAAACGTCGGATGCTAATCTTGAGTTATACACCCGCATGGTTGCGAAAATCTCCGAATAGTGGACCAAGACCTAAAAACGGTTTAACGAAGCGGTTTCTCAAAGAAGCAGATTTTGAGGAACGGATACTTTTGGGTGCGAAGGAATATCATTAAAGCATAAGGAGTAGACAGGTGAAAATTAATTTATTTTTTTCCTTGTTTTTTATATTCGGCATATTGTCTTTATTGGTAGTCTGTCCACAAGCAGACGCTCAGCATCCGGATGCCGTTGGTATCTGGTTTTTTGATGAAGGATCAGGAGATGTCGCTGAGGATAGCTCTGGAAATGGACATACTGCTAAAGTCGCCGCTGGAAAATTAGAATGGGGGGACGGAAAGTTCGGCAAGGCGGTCGGTTTTAAGCCGGGCACTTCTCTTGAGGTAGAACACACAGACACATTGAATCTCACAACGTTCACGGTTGCGGCGTGGATAAAATTTTTGAGCGATACAGGGGGCGGTGAGCAGAACATTGCATACAAACAGGTTGGGGACGATCGAAAGACTCGAAATTACACATTGAAGATGTGGGGCGGTAAAATCTACGGCATTTTTGCCAGCGGCGGAAATACAGATGCCGTTGAGTTGGAGAGCGCGACCAATGTTGTTGACGAAAAGTGGCATCACGCCGCGATTACCTACGATAAAAGCGCCTTCAAGTTATACGTTAACGGCAAAGAAGAAGCTGCTGGCGACTACGCGAAAGATCCCGAAACGAACGATGCCCCCCTCCGAATCGGCAACGGTATAGACGGAATTATAGACGAACTCCAGATTTTGAGCGTTGCACTCTCAGCCGATGAGATTCAGAGTGATATGAACAACGGTATACAACTCTCAGTGGAAGCGACAGGGAAAGCAACTATCACATGGGCATACCTAAAGTCCCAATATAAAATCAATTGAGGAAAATATGGAACGACATAAACTCCAGTATGAAGTCCTGAATCAGCACAATCCGAATGGAGAAACAGGGCAACACTGGGAGGTGGAGGTGGATGCCACACCAGAAGAGCTGCTAACATTTGCCGAGACAGGTTACCTTGTGCGTGAAGGACTTTTTCAAGGTGAGTCTCTCCAAAAATTGCAAGATGCCCTTGAACGCTTGGAAGAACGAGAATGGGAAAAACGAGACGGTGCCATGGCGGGCAAAAAAGGTTGGGGGTTCATTCCGCGCCACTTGATGGACAAGGATGAAACATTTTTAGAACTCTTGAAGTTTCAACCAACTTTATCAATTGCGCGTGCGATGATGGGACCGTTGGTACGTCTGCGCGGTTTGAGTGCGCGCATTACTTATCCCGGTGAAGATCGGGAGCAGCAAACCCCGTGGCATCAACACATGCGGGTAATCTCTAATCCACTGCCGCCGTGGTTCTCACGTCCACACTGTATCGACTGCCTCATCTATCTCGACGATTTGAACGAAGACACTGGCGCAGTTGCCGTTGTGCCAAACTCACACAATTGGTTAGACAAGGCAACACCGAATAGTTACGAACCGATGAAGAGTGAAATCGAACTACGGGTGAAAGCCGGTGGCGGTGTTCTGATTCATGGCAACCTATGGCATCGGGGTTTGCCGACGCTAAATGCTAAACGGAGAATGTTGATTTTAAGTTACACGCCGACATGGCTACGAAAATCGCCACACGGTGGCGCACAACCTGAAGACGGATTAACCCACGCTTTTCTCGAAGATGCAGATCTGGAAGAACGGATGTTATTGGGCATGGGTGGATATTCTTAAATGGAAGTCATCATAAGAAAAGCGACACCTGATGATGCCAAAGCCGTCACATCAGTGATTAACTCGGTTATCCTCGAAGGGAGATATACTGCGCTAACGAACACTTTCACAGAAGATCAAGAACGGGCATTTATCGAAGGATTATGCAAGCGGAGTGCGATGTTTGCCGCTGAGGTAGATGATAAGATCGTCGGTATCCAGGTTATCGAACCAGATGGTTTAGCACGTTACACCGATGCAATGCAGCATATAGCAACAATTGGAACCTGGATAGATGTGAATTTTCGCGGGTATAAGATTGGGCGGGCGCTCGCTGAAGCGTCTTTCACATTTGCCAAGGCGCACAACTATGAGAAAATATCCATCCAAGTTATAGCGGACAATACGCGAGCGCTGCGATTTTATGGCACCCTTGGCTTTGAGGAAATTGGTGTCGCCAAAAAACATGTGAAATTTGAGGATAGATGCTGTGATGTATGCTATTTGGAAAAATTCCTAACAGATGATGCCTAAACGTGGTGTGACCTTTCGCGCGGTGCTGATAGGTATAGCGTTCATTCCCCTCAATGCCTATCTTGTCGTACAGTTAGAAACCGTGTTGAACCTCGGCGATCCCACGACAATGACGATATTTTTCAATGCTGTTTTCTGTCTCTGTCTCGTCATTGTTGTGAACCAGTCTCTGACCCGATGGCTGCCGAAAAATGTTTTAAATCAGGGAGAATTGCTGACAATTTACAGCATTTTGATGGTGTCTGTGTCGGTGAGTGGTCAAGATTTTACGCATACCATTTTCGGCACATTAGGAAATGCGCGATGGTTTGCTACACCTGAAAACGAATGGGCGACGCTGTTTCTGAGTTACATCCCGCAATGGCTTGAGCCTTCCGAAAAAGTGCTGGAGGCTTACTTTTTAGGTGAGTCTTCCTTTTATGTATCTACTCGCATAAATGGTTGGATCCAGCCGCTTGTTTGGTGGACGTTATTCCTGACAGTGCTCTGCTTTGTGATGATTTGCATCAACAGCATCATTCGCAAACAATGGATAGAACAGGAACGATTGACGTATCCGTTAGTCTACTTGCCTTTCGAGATGACACGGGTAGGTTTTTTCAAGAATCGCCTTTTATGGCTCGGCTTCGGTATTGCAGCTGCTATTAGTCTTCTTAACGGTTTGAACGCCCTTTTCCCCGTACTCCCTAAAATCCCACTCTCTTATAATCTTGCGCCGCATCTTGTGGAACGTCCTTGGAACACACTCCGAGGTTGGCCAGGGGTGCGAATTCAAGCGAATCCTTTTATCATTGGACTCACCTTTTTGATTCCGCTCGGTTTGCTCTTTTCCTGCTGGTTCTTCTATTTTATCTGGAAGCTGCAATACATTCTCGGAAGTCTGATGGGCATAAATGTGCCACACTATCCTTTCGCAGATCAGCAGGTACTGGGCGGTTATTTAGGGATCGTTGTGGTAACGCTCTGGCTCGCGAGAAAGCATCTACTGCGTGTTCTAAAAGCGGCAGTGAGGACGCCTCCGGTTATCGAAGATACAAATGAACCGATGCGTTATCGCACAGCAGTTTGGGGCACAGTGTTAGGCAGTATCTTCATAATCGGTTTCTGTTATCGTGCTGGGATGTCCCTCGGTTTCGCTGTTGCTTTTTTCGGTATCTACTACCTTATCCTATTCGGATTTACGCGGATGCGCGCCGAACTCGGACCCCTCATGCACGGCATTCACTTCTTTGGTCCCTTTCAACTCATTGTTGCGATAACCGGAAGTCGTCGCATCTCACCACAAACATTGACCGTCGCTGCACCCTATTGGACCCACACGAAGGAGTTTCTGAACAAGCCTATGCCTGCCTATCTGGAAAGTTTCAAACTGGCGGAACGTGTGAATGTTGCAAAAGACAGCATCGCAATAGATACCCGAAAGCTTTGGAAGGCGTGTCTGTTGGCAACATTCCTGTCTATTGCTGTCACACTCTGGGTGTTCCTTGAACTCGGATATAAATGGGGCGCACCCGGGGCGTGGCGAGGTAATCTCGCCTATAACGCCATTGCACGAGTGTTACAACAGCCAACGGATCCAGATTTCGCACAACTCGGTGCGACTGGCTTCGGTCTGGTGTTTGTTGTTGTCGGGACCGCGCTGCGTTTACGGTTCTTATGGTGGCCACTCTATCCACTTGCATATCCATTGGCGGGGTATTCCTATTTCAGCTACCTCTGGTTTCCATTCTTGTTATGTTGGTTAGTAAAATGGATAGTCTTGAAATATGGTGGCATTCGAGGCTATCGTGAGGCTGTTCCACTATTTCTTGGGTTGGTTCTGGGCGACTTCGTTCTGGGATGTATATGGGCAATACTGGGTTTATTGACGGGTGAAACCACTTATATGTTCCAAGAATTAGTGTAGTGATAGATCTTTTTCTCTTTAACCCAAGGCAAACGCCTTCGTCTGATGAAATAATAATTGTTGCGTTTTAATTCTAATTTTTATACACTGCAATCTGTACCAAGGCAATCTTCTGTTTTTGGGAATGCAAACGGTTTTAAAAGCATACGCTAATGAAATGCCTTGATCATAGAAAGGAATTAACAATGAAAACTATTCACACGCTCAGACTATTAATGTTAGGGTTGATTTTAATAGGCCCCGTGTTGGTCGTCAACGCTCAAGTCAGTGAGGACGACCTCATCATCTACTACAGTTTCAATCAAGACACGCTCAACGGTGCTGATGTAACTGATGTCTCCGGGAACGGAAATGACGGACTCATTAAAGGCAGCGATATCGAAGCAGTAGATGGCGCAGTTGGGGAAGGATTGTCTTTTCCTGGTGCAGCGACAGATTATATTTCAGTGCGGAACCACATGTACGTTGACCCGTTTCCGGCACTTACCATCGCAGCATGGGTGAAAGCCCCAGCAAGAGGTATGATTGCTTCATGGGATCGGAGTGAATTCTTCCGTTTTGCTGTCGGTGATGACGTGGGTGGCAATGCCGCAACAACATTTGTTGCCTTTGACCACTGTTGCCCGGTACACGATTGGTTTGGTGAAACGGATGTTGCGGATGACGAATGGCATCACCTTGTCGCCTGGTTTGACGGAAACGAGAAACGTATCTATGTCGACGGCGAGCTCGATGCGAGTGTAGATGCTACGACCGAAGTTATCGGGGCAGGACAGTCACGCTTTGGATTCATCGGCATTGGCTCAGAAGCCGGCTCATTTGATGCGGCGACAGGACCGACATGGGCATATAACGGTATCATGGATGAGTATCTAATGTTTCATCGTCCTCTCTCTGAAGATGAGATTGAACACCTTGCAAGTGGTCCCACGGACCCGTTCGCAGATCTGACTGCGGTTGACCCCAATGGTAAACTGAGCACAACTTGGGGTAATATTAAGACGGCTAAGTAAGAAATCAGTGGGCGGTGCTATGGCACCGCCTCTTTTTATTTTCCGAGATGCTTTCTACTGACTAACACCATCAATCTCCACCCCGACAACCCATAACCAAAAACTGAATAGACTGAATTTTTGCTTGACAAAGATAGTGACTTAATTTATTATTTAGCAAAATAGGATGATTATTGTTAACTTTGGTCAGACATTTAACATCTCGGATTGTACTTGCAAACGTCCGTGATGAATAAGTAGGTCCAGAGCCTTTAAGTTGCGACAATAGTTAAATCCACGAGCCCCTTTTTACTGTTTTGGTCTGTGGTAGGATAGAAACAGTATAAAAAGGTGCCCATGGATTTACGAGCAAAACGCCCAAGTGCGTATACCTATTTAGATAGCAATCTGGGTTATTGGAAATGTAATTTTGTAAATTCTCAAGTGGACATTCCTGTTTTGCTCTCATTTATTTTGACGAATCTATTCGGATAAGGTTCGTTTTTTCTTAAAATTTTGCTGAGAATATCACTTTTCATTTTTTGTCGATAGGTTTGTATAGGAATTCCTTATGTTCTGAGGCACTTATGACGCGCGCCAACTATTGAAGGAGACTTACAATGAAAACTGCTCATACGTTCAGACTGATGATGATAGGGTTGATTTTAATGGGACCCGTGTTGGTCGTCAACGCACAAGTCAGCGAAGACGAGCTTATGATTTACTACAGTTACAACAAGGATACGATCAAGGGTGATGATGTTATTGATGTGTCTGGCAACAAAAACGATGGACTCATCAAGGGCGGTAATATCGATCCAGTGGCAGGTAAGGTCGGCGAAGCACTGGAGTTTCCGGGTGTCGCTACAGATTACATTTCTGTGCGGAATCACATGTACGAGGACCCGATTGAAGAATTTACGATCGTCGCATGGGTGAAAGCTCCTGCAAGAGGTATGATTGCTTCTTGGGATCGGAGTGAATTCTTTCGGTTCGCTGTGGGTGATGACGTAGGTGGAAACAACGGACAAACCTTTACTGCGTTTGACACCTGCTGTCCGTGTTGCCACGATTGGTTTGGTAAAACGGATGTAGGCGATGACAAATGGCATCACCTTGTTGCTTGGTTTGACGGCAAAGAGAAACGTATCTACGTTGATGGCGAATTAGATGAAAAGATAGGGGCACCGGCTAAAGTGATTGGCGCAGGGCTGGCACGGTTTGGGTTCATCGGAATCGGCTCCGAAGCAGGGGCGTTTGATGCAGCGACCGGACCGACATGGGCATATAAAGGTATCATGGACGAGTTTATGCTGTACCATCGGCCGCTCACTGAGAAAGAGATTGAATACCTTGCTGACGGACCCGAGAACCCGTTTGATGTTGACCCCAGAGACAAAGTGAGTACAACTTGGGGACACATGAAAGACGTTCGATAGAGCAAAACGGGCGGTGCCGAAAAAGCATCGCCCATTTTTTTTATCTTCTGAAGAAGTAATTTAGGCATCAGCTGCCGTAATCGCTTCCTGAATGCCGGGCCACTCTCTCCATATATCGGTGTAAGCATCATAACCGATTTCCTCAACATCAACGTGCCGCAAACGGAAGATCACAGCATAACGGATATTTGCTCCTGCGTTGGGTGCCGCAGTGTGGACAAGTTGATGATGCGTTAGCACAACATCACCCGCTTTACCGACTATCTGCTGCGGTCCTTCAGGAAGCGCCTGTCTCGGCATCCCGTTCGCCAATATCTCATGCCCTTCCTTTTCAAAATAGTTTGCGAAGAAACTATGGGACTTGGGCCAGACAGTGAAGTTCCCGCTATAGGGTTCTGGTACATCAGCGAGATAGATAACAGCGAGCGCCGTAAAACCACGCCGATAGATCCCTTTCTCCATTCCATTTTTCCCGCTGCCCAATCCATCAAGATGTCCACTCGGTTCGTTCGGATCTGTGTGTAACGGTCCTGGGAACCGGAGAGCTATCTGCCCTGAACTTGGCGTCTGGACGTTGCCCTCACCCATCAAAGATTCGGCAATTTCACGAACCGGGGTTTTGTTGAAAAGATCGACGACCTGCGGGGCTTCACGAATCTCGTTGCAGTAGGATTGCGCTCGGAACCGCTCTAAATCTTCTGGGTGCATCCCGACTTGACCGATCGAATGATTAATCGCCTGACGTGCTGCGTCTACCATCAACTGTGGTACAACACCAGGAATAGAAATATAGCCGTTTTCATAGAACTCTAACTTCTGCTTCTGCGTCAGCATATCTTCGTTGCCTCCCCTGTTTTTAGGTAGTAGAGATTTTATTGCTCGAATGTTCCGCGCATCTGTCGGGTAGATATAAAAATCCGTTAAAAGATGTTGTGGTTTAGACTCGGATTCGCGTAAAAAGTTTAAGGGAATCAACTGGAAGATACGGCATCCAAAGAGAGTGATTACCCATTAGTGGGTCAAGGCGTAAATAACGGCGTTGATGCCCATCTTCAGTGCCATATCCGAGTACTCACGCGGATAGTAATCCTCAGCGGCATGCTCCCATGCATCTCCCAGATCGGTATTGAAGTTAATCATCATCATGAGGCGACCTCTGTCGTCATACACTCCTCGACAGTAGGCAGGATAACCGTCGAAGCGTTCATACGTGCGTCCACTGAAAATCGAACGGAGTCCAGGGATCTGGATGAGTTCGTCGATTTTGAAAAAACATCGGAAAATGGGATGTGATATAGGGATATCTATGGGTTCGCGTTTTGGAAAAATCTTTTTAAACTCATTATAGAACCGCCGCCACTCCCGCTCGCCGTGAAAATCGTCAATGAAAATAAAACCGCCCCGTAGGAGATATTCGCGTAGATTCTCCGCATCACGCTGGCTTAGCCTGAGACTCCCCACCTCCAACATATAAGCAAACGGGTAATCAAATAACTCCGATGAGCCGACCTTTATGATTTTCTCACGCGGGGCGACATTAATATTCGTCTGCTTGCGGAGTTGCCAGATGAAGTTCCGATCAGAGGCAGGCCAATCCACACGCCAACTACTGCGCCAGGTGAGTTGTCCACCATATTCTAATCGGACAAAGGTGAATTGGTTGCCATCCGTGTCCGAATTCAACAAGACAGTAGGTGCAGACAGCATAACAAAGATAACTAATAACCAAAGGATTCGCATGTTTTTCGTCAAGGACTGAGACAATTGAGCGGGTAATTTCGGTTAGAAACTATGATACCAAGTCGTCGTAATTTGGACACCTGTACCGGCTTCAAGTGCTTTTGCAATGTTAAATCTCACAATAAAGTCGTCTCTCCCAGACTGTAGACCTCTAATGTTAACTACAGTAACAGAATTACTTCTTCCAAACTGCAAACCTATACCAATATTTCCCTTCGGATCAAAGGTATACGCACCATCGGAAACGTTCCAGACCTGTCCTTCGTCAAGGAAAGCAATGAGAAACATATTTTCGTAAATACGCCAATCGAATAAATTCGACAGGCGGTAATGATACTCAACATTGATCAGAAACCCTCGATCACCTGCAAATGCATAAGGAGAAGCCTGATGTCCGCCCTTATAGGTTATTATACCATCAGACTCGTTTTCTTGTCTACGCCAAGGGTATCCTCTGAGTCCGCCCATCCCACCGATCACAAATTGGCGTTGGATCGGGAGCGGTGCGTCGGAAAATCCAAATAGAAACCGAGTTCGGATCCGATTATTCCCCAAGGGAAAGGCATAGCGTAGGTGTAATTGCAGGCGTGTGAAATCATAGTCGGAACCAACAGCAGGATTGCTATGCTCAACGAACAGCGTATTGTGCCATCCGAGAGAATTCTTTCGATTATAAAAATCGTACTGGAAAGCAATGCCACGCATTCGACCCGGAGTTATCGGTGGATTTTCCCTTAGACGGAGGCTGGAGGTCCAATTAGCAACAAACCAATCTGTACTTTTCTCCAGACTGGCGTGTGATTCGGCAACCATTGCCAATTTGAACCAATGGATCGGCATAATGGGTGCCCACTGCAATGCAATCTCAGCACCTTGTCGCAAATAGTAATTTTGAAAGTCTGGCACACCAAGGATGCGTTGAAAGATTGATACACCCCTGTTGTAGTCCTGGAAAAGTTCAGGAGCAACTACATCTGTCAATCGATGAATTTGTGCTGTTAGTCCGAGATTCCATACATATCGTGTTCCCCAATTCGCCGTGCCCCCTACACGATAATGAAGATGAGGGTTTCCGAATGCATAACTCACTTTCCCAAAGAGATGTGAACCCTCGTTAAGCCCTGAATTCCTGATATTCCACATCCAAAGCGGTCCGATCTCTTTTCGCCTACCGACTTCAAAGCCAGTCCCGATTTCCCAGCCAGTAACGCGGGTAAATCCGAGACGGAATACTGGATTAAGACCGAGATAGGCATTCGTAGATAGCGGTTTTTCATCAACAGTAATTGTGGCGATGTACTTTGAATTTTCCTCATCGACTTGTAGACTTATTTCTTCAAAATAGGGCATGACCTTAAACAGAGACTTGAGTGCCTGTTCAAGGTCTTCAGAACCATTTTCAAGTGTTTGCCGAATACGTGCCTCTGGAATCTTCCGATTCCCTCGGATGCGTATTTCGTGGATAGGGGCATCCGCAGCCAAAAAACGTGTCGGTATGGCTGCAGTGTTTGTGATCGGTAGAACCGACTTATCGAGTATGGATCTTTGGGTTCGATCTCCCCGGGGACCAGAAATCGTTAGAGATTTCAGCACAGAGATTTTTTGCGTTCTCGGTATATCTTTTACCGTAATTACTGCGATATGTTTGGGCCCCTCTTCTTCAACACGTAGAGATACTGTTCTGGAACGATTGAGGAGCGCGCTCGTAAGAATAGGCATAACATCTGCGATGTCGCCAGAACCGTTTTTGAGAACTTTCATAATATTGGCTTTTTCAGATGCCATTGCTTCTTCCATCGACTTTGGGTCAGATCCTTTAGGCATTGATAGACTGCTCTGTATCCGAAATTCATGAATCTGCTTACCATCAAATTGCCATTTCTGAGACCCTGTCGGTTTAGGTTTATCATCAATCTGCCAATCCTTAGGCACTATGGGTTTAGGTAGTTTCTCTAATAAAGGTTTTACCTCTTCAGGGATATAAGTTGTAACGGAAGGTGCTGGCACTGATTTGACAGGCTCAGGTTCTGGCGGAAGTAAAGGCACCGTGACCTCCAAATCACGTGGTCTCAGAGACATCAACTCAAGGATCTCAATACCGAGCTGATTGAGATTTAGTAGCAATTCACCGAGCCGCTTTTCTGGGATTTTACCGGTGATGTTTATCAGATATACATCACCACTACTTTTGATGATCGCGAAGATACCTTTAATAATTTCATTTTCTTTGAAGGTGTAGAGATGCAGATTGTCTTTCTCAATATCGAGCGAGTCTTGTCCTAATGTATCCCAACCGCGTTTATTTAAAGTCTTGCTGTAATATTGAACGAGTTCCTTAAAATTGACAGATCGGTTTCGGTAATTATCGAGACGTAAATTGTCAACAGCCTTAAACAATGGCGCGAGACGGGTGTTAGGATCCTCCATCACGAGTGTGATAACACGCTGATCCAAATCGAATTGAAACGCTGGAGACGGCATGTCCGGCGCATTGAAAAGTACCTGTCCGTTTTCTGTCTGTGAATACCCTATAGCACTAATGAGAAGTAGAAGCACGATATACATTTTCATAGCGGCATTATTCATTAACGTTCCCTATATTTTCAATGCGCTTCAACCGTTGTTGTAGTTTTTTCAATGCTTCTGGAACCTTTGGCTTGCCGGGACGATAGATAATATCTGGAAGGACGATTTGCCTGTGCCTGTTTGGGGGCTGATAAAACCATTGGAGCGCGATACTGTATCGGGGACCTTGGAAATTCTGGCGCCAGTATCTCAGCTGAGATACGCTCTTTTTCTATATTGAAATGATGGATAAGAAAGGGAGAAACTACTAACATCGCAACGATATGAAGACCAAGGGATATTGCTAAGGCACGGTTTGTACGCTTTTGCATTTTACTATTCCTCAACAAACAAATATATTCTCTTTCACACGGGATCTCCTATAGTCTCGGCAGGAGCGATTGCAGTCGCTGTGCTCTGGCACAGAGTATTGTAACAGGAGGAGAATTTCTTGTCAAATATTGATTGAGAGACATCTTGTTTTCAACCCAAGTATCCACGATTAATTTAAGAGACGCAGCTCAGGTGTCAAAAGGTTGCATTATTTTAACCCAAGTTGCCACCTTTGTAGCATACGGGGAATACCATACGGCATTCATACCCCAGTAAAGCCTTTATAGGCTTTATACCGTTGATTCTGATTCTGATTTGTTAGGTTGTGCCTGAGTGTCCGCAAACTAACAGTTTACGGTACAAAAATCCAGTCCTCATCTCTAAAATCTTGTAGGTAGCAACTTGGGTTATTTTAGGCGGGCATAGGAAAGGCACGCTTGACGCGTGCCTACGAATATTCTGATAGGAATAAGACTGGGTTATCGGACATCTAATGTATAAACGGTGTTTACTGGTCGGGAGTGCGGATTCCAGAATTGGTTCTGCTTTCTTCGCTTAAGCCGTCCCCAGAGCGTAGTAAGTTTCCCAGTCGGTTCAACAGCGAGGTTTATGGGTTTATCACCTTCATAGATTAGCAAATCATCCATATAACCCGGAGCAGTCATTCCCCATGCCAAAATCATAAACCACTTCGGATGGGGAACAATGGCAGGATCCTGAAATGGAAGATCTCTTTTAGGAGGCGAAGCTAAAGCCGCTGCCCTGCTTTCTCCCATGTAAAAATCAAACGAATCTTCCTCAAAGTTAGCAACAATCCGAACGTAACGCCATTCATTGACTGGATAGGCGGTAATCTCGCGCCAAGGATCCCCACGATGGACGTGGTGGCGGACATCACCTGCGTACCAATCAACATAAGGACCCCCAGCATTATTATCAAACGCTTGTCCAGCAGCATGGACACTAACAGCGAAAGACTGCTTACCTCTCTCAATATAGACCCAGAATTCGACTGAGACGACAGATTTATCGGTCTCAAGTTTGTGTCCGGATATATGGAGTTGGTTCTGTGCTTCAAAGAAAATTCCAAGCGATTTTTTACCCGTTTTGACAGGATCAGTAGCCGCTTGAAATGCGTCCTCTTTGTTGACTGCAGTATAGTCCTCAAACCCAGTCTGTATGAGTATTTTCTGAGCTGGCGTTTCTATTACAAAAATGAGACTCAAAACAACGATGGCGAGAAATAGTATCGGTGAGATAAAGCACCGCTGTGATAGCGTACTGACACGCCGACTGCCACTACATTTCGTCTTAACGATCATTATAATATTCACAACCCTATCCCTTTTTCGGGGCAATTTTACCTAAATTCCGTCAAGCGTGAAACGGAGCACACCACGACCAAGAGTTCCAACATAAAGTATGTCACCATCAATAGCAAGAGACGTAACAGAACCCGAAACGTCCGGCGTAATCTGTTTCCACGTGTTAGAATTCTCTCTCAATTGATACACGCGTTGTTCAGTTGCGCCATATACCGTTGTACCGTCTGCAGCGAGCCGCTCCACAACGACCGGTGTCCCTTCAACATCGGTTGCGGTGTGCCACTGTTTCCCATCGCTTGAATACGCAACCCCTTGGTCGGTTGCTATATAAACGGTTGACCCCGCGAAAGCGATTACATTGAAATCAGAAATAGCAAATGGAAGATCCGCGGTAACATCGCTCCAAGTGTTGCCTGCATCATAAGACTGAAAGAGGTGTCCATTCCGCTTACCGACATAAACGGTATCTCCTGATGCAGCCACTTTAAAACCAAGGGAGGCTATATGGCTACGGTTGTTAAGTCCGCTCAGGGTATAAGGTGCGCTTTCATCGACCAATCCTGTGTCATACCATTCAGTGGTTCCAGGTTTCCATCTTAAGAGTCTCTGCCTGGATTCGATATAGTAGGTTTCATCGCTGATGGCGAAACTTCCGAAAAGCATTTGAAGAGAATCAGCCATAGTCTTTTCCATAATCTTACTGTACGCTTCATTGAATTTGTCCGCATCGAAATGGTCAGGATTTAGTTTCTCACCTCCTTCAATGCTGTTCCTTCCCTCCTCTTGAAGTGTATCAATAAGTGCTAAACTGATTTCTTCACTCAATCTCTCATTGAATCCATTGCCTGCTAAACTGGGCATTCCGGGGACAGGAGTTAACCTGTTATCCTCAACAGACAAACGAAAAAGGCGAAGGCTCATTCCTTCAGCACCCCTGGCATAGAGAACACCGCCATTTTCGTGTAAATTCCATATATTTCCCCGAGCCCCTGGAACAGGCAACCATGATTCGCCGCCGTTAGATGAAGAAAAAAGGTTGTTTTCTATATTCGCGTAGAGGATATCACGGACAGTAACCAAATTCATAATAGAAGTATTTACCAATCCGGTGTTAAATTGCTGCCATGTTTTACCTGCATCGGTTGAGCGATGGACGCCATCTCGCCCACTTCTGTAGAAGGTGTTTTCGTCAACCATCACGACAACCGGCGGCTTGTCCATGTCAGAAAAACTTGAATGCAAGACAACCCAAGTTTTGCCTGCATCACTTGAGTAGTAACTGCGCCCACTGTCCAGAACCAAAAGACTTTCTTTGAGTGCTACCAATTTGATGCTGGAAGCTGCCCCAGTTTTAGAACCGACAGGTGTACTAAAGGTAAATCCACTTGTTTGTACTGGAAGGTCCTTCCCAGGATCTATCGCTTGCCACGAAGCACCCAAATCTTCCGAGCGATAAAGTGATAACGATGCCTTACGCTTTGTCATTACTGACATGAACTGCGAAGTTAAGTCATTTTTAGTTTCTTCTCCCACGATAACATAGAGACGATGCCCACTATTTGTCAACGCTCGAATATTCTCAACTTCACCGCTTACCCGTAATAGGTCCCATCCTTCCGAACTGCTGCGATAGAGCCCAGAATCAGTGCCGACAAACAGGGTATTTTCAATAGCAGTGAGTGTGCGAATTTTTCTATCCTTCAGGTCTCCATCGTTCAGAGATGTCCAAGATTTACCGGCATCTACAGATCGAAATACACCATCAACAAGCCCCAAGTAAAAGGTGTCATCTGTTATTACAATGCCAATCAACTGTCCTTCTGGACGCGCGCCGAGTGAATTCCAAGTCTCACCCCTATCTGTGGAAGCGAGCATTTCTGTATCGGAGACGACATAGAGGGTATCTCCTTCTTCTGTCAGTTGCCACGAACCCTTAAAGGATATAGTGGAAGCGATTCGGTTCCATACACCTCCATCTTCTGATATCCTATAGAGATCTGTGCCTGCTCCAGCGTAAAGATCTCCATTGGATGCTACATTAAGCGTGTTGACATGTCCACCTTCAGGTCCCTTTGTTTGTGTCCACTCCGGTTTGGGTGTTGAGACTTCCGCTTCATCTACCGGCAGCGCGGCGAAAAGCAGAGCATCGGGTTTTTGACCTGTCCCAGCACTTTTACCCGGGACAGCCGAACTTCCAGGCTGATTTCGCACATCAGGTTTCGCCGGAGTGTCTAAGACAAAGAGTGCCTCAATAATATCAACAGTTCTTTCGGATGTTGCATTTAAATTATAGGGTTTCTGAAAACGTGAAAGGTATTGTGTGCCTACACCCATCAGCAGAAGAATTAAGACGGTAGAGGCAGCAGAAACCATCCAAGGTATCATCGGTTTATTTCCAGTGGATGCAGTAGGACTGATACGCGAGACTTCCCGCATAATATTTTCTGTTAGCTGAGCAGGCAGCTGGAAGCTGCCGAGATTCTGTCGAAGCATGTTTTCCTCTTTCTTTAATCGGTTACGAGCGCGGCTGAGCCGGCTTTTAACGGTATTCTGGGACACACCAAGAAACTCACTGATAGCTTTGATCGTCATCTCCCCGAGATAATAGAGCGTCATCACAGTGCGTTCACTTTCCGGTAGTTTTTGGAGCAACTTCTTAACAACCTCGCGACGTGTTTCATCCGCATCGGTCTTCTGTTTCTCTGCTACATATCGAGAATATGACACCTGAACCACCTCATTCGCGTCTGTAATCTCCAAGGATTGTTCCGGTGGAGGATTCTTTCGGAACCAGTCAGAACACAGGTTTGCAGCGATGACATACAGCCATCCTAAAAACCGGTTATGGTTTTTCAATGTTCTGAGATTCTGGTAGGCCTTGAGAAATGCGTCTTGTGTAATTTCCTGAGCAATGTGAAAATCACCAATTTTTCGCCATACAAGTGCGTGAACCCCTTTCTGGTACTTATTAACTAAAGGCGTGAAAGCGTCTTGATTGCCTTCTAATACGCATTGAATGAGTTCAGCATCGCTTTGTTTCATCACAATCATCTCCCGAAATCGTATCATCTTTTAATTTAAGTGACGGATTTTAGATGTCGGAAAGTTGCATTATTTTTCGGGAGTTGACATCAGAACAGGAAATTGATGTCGTTAGAAGCAATGGAAGGAAAAAAAGAGGAAACGTGAGTTTGAGAATAAAAACTCGAAGGGATTGTTTCATTTTACTTAAAGATACAATTTTGATGCGGAAAGGGTGCATAATTTTAAAAACGCGGGTTTGATAAAAAGACAGATTATTGTAGGGAATCAACGGTATGAAGCCGTTGATTCCCTACGATGAAATTTTCTTTTAAACGTTAGTCCCGTATTTTGATTTCCCCCCACGCCGTTGTCAAGAGATGTGGTTGGGGTGAAACCGGTAAGGCATACGCTGGATCAAACCAATCCGCGTCGTAGTTATTACCCCGGCGTGTGAGTTGTTTCGGAATACCTCCGTCTAAGTCGATTTTGAAGAGTTGCTGGGTACCACGGGCCCACTTTGTGTAAATGATTGCATCTCCTCGCGGTGCCCAGACAGGGCTGTGCGTATGTGCCTCAACAATCTTATCAAGTTCGCTGCCATCCCGATTCGCAAGGTAGATAGTTTCGGTTTTCGCAGCATCTACACCTGCTATGAGATCTTCCACGGGAATAGCATCCAGATCTATCCAAGAAAAGGCTATCTTGGTACTATTAGGTGACCAAGCAGGAGCAAACATCAAGTTCTTCCGTATAAAAGGATCATCTTCCACATGGGTCTGTAGATTGATAAACTGAATCCTCGGATTCGCGGCATTGAGTACGCCACCAGCACCAAAAGCAAACGCTTCATCTCCCACAAAGGCTATCTCAGCACCATCGGGTGACCATGTGGGCCACAAGCCATCCGCCAGTTTTTCTTCGTTTCTTCCGTCCTTTGAGGCGACGTAGATAGCCAGTTTGTTAAATCGATGATAAGCCAACTGTTTTCCATCAGGCGACCAAGTTGGGGACTCTCTACCTACTACTTTTCGGAATACTTTACGCACATTTGCTCCATCTGCATTCATCAGATAGAGATCCCCTGTTCCAGATCGATCAGAAACGAAAAGGATCTGCTCACCTGTTGGGGACCAGATGGGTTCGCGATCAGCAGCGCGGTGTTGGGTTAAATTTACCTGTTCAGACCCATCTGGATTCATGACATAAATTTCGGAATTGCCCGTACGGGTTGATGTAAATACGATTTTAGCGGTCGCTGGTGCTTTTGCGAGAGCCGCGGACAAGATACCGAGAACGAATAGCGCACTGAGCGCGGAAACAATCAATTTCATGGTGAATTCCTCCATAGGATTTTTGTTATTGACAAGACGGCCAATTCGCAAACATCTAGTATTATGTAATTGAACACTCTTAAACAGTCCGAATGCCGCTAACGGGCATTCAGACCGGCACAAACTAACAGTTTATGCTACGAACATATATATTTTTTGGGATTCATTATATGTGGTCACACACGCCGCTGAAAAAAGTTGCAAAGAGCGTGGCACCTAAAGTTTTCCTTCATGTTCCATCCATCCGTGACAATAGAGTGCTTTAAATATCAGAGCGGAAGAATTTTAGAAACGCCACCACCGTGAACGCCAGCGCGAAAAAACCGAGCAAAAACACATCTATCGCAGACCGACGCAATGTGTCCGATAAAGAAGATTCTGTCAACATTGGTGGCGGCAGGATTTTATCTGTTTCGGATTCAGAAGCAGCATTCGCCTGATTCGCAATTTGCATAAATTGCGCAAGCATGTCATCTGAAATTTCACTGAAATACGAATCTTCAAGTTGGTCGTAGTACCGCTCACCCGTTTGAAAGTAGGTGTCTCTTTTTAACTTGCCTGTTTGTGTAAGGTTCATTGCAAAATAAGTGAGCGAGGCGGTCGGCGTGATCCGAGAAAGCATCTCACCCACCTGCTCTTGCCGCTCTTTCTCGCGTTGATAGTCTCTATCAATCTTGCCTGATCGATTCTGGAACTCCAGTCGAAACTGTTCATCAATCGGTCCTCTGAGTTTATCCAATTTTTTTTGCGTCTCTGGGTCACTTAGGTTAAGACCGATGGAATCCCCGCCGGTACTGAAAGCCAGCGCCATTTTTTCACTGAGCTTCTCTTCCTTATCTTTATTCAGATTGTTGCGAAGTGCGGTTTTTTCCATATAAACAGCCTGCTGTGTCCGAGTGGGTGCGACGAGTTTCGCGACGACAAACGCCCCGCGTGGCGCAATCAGGACTGCGAATACCCAAAACGTAAAAGCGATAATCAGTGCTGTCTTGGCGTTGTCAAGATAGGTCGAAATGACCACGCCTATCGCAAAAAATACAGCAATATAGAGTAACGAAATAAACGTGAGCCCCAACACTGACAGTGCAACTTTGGGCTCACCCAGCGGAAACCCTTGTCCGACGATTAGAAGTAACCCGAGAAGGAAAGATACCAAAAATGGAACAACAAACACAATGTATCCACCGATCAGCTTGCTCCATAAAAACACATCTCGCGGAAGCGGATTTGACAGGTTTATCCGAAGTGTTCCTGCCTCTCTCTCTCCTGCAACCGCATCACACGTAAACAGAAGCGCGAGCAGACTAAAAACAGTCCCGACAATAAACAGGAAATCGAGGTTCCCGAGTGCATACGCCACGGATGCCTGAGAAACGCCTGCTGAACCTTGCCGCACACCATTACGGGTCATCCCAAGATAGGTCGGCAGTGCGTCTTCTAAACCGTTTGCGAAGACACTCAGCGGCGTGGGTTTGAGGAAAAGCTTGGAAACTTCCGTGTTTGGATCCGGTGCACTCGGTGGATTCTCTTTCGCTTCTGTCTGTGTCCGCTTCACGGCTTCCTGATAGTCAACGAAATTCTGGTTATACCTACGGTAATTGATAGAAAGGGTCAATGGGATAAGCAAAACACACATCAGCAGGAGCGCGACGAATCGGACGCTGAGAATATGATGCATCATCTCTTTTTGAATCAATGTCGTTAGCATGGTAATTTCTCCTCTGTTTTTTTATTTTGCTTCGGTGTTTGTAGCACAAACTGTATGGAGTTTAAATCGGTATTTTTTAGACTTCATTTAGTTTGTACCATCAGGCAACGTCAACTCCGATAGCTGCCGAAGTATGTCTTTCCCTTCTTCCGTCTTAAAAAATTCGGATCCGAGTTGTGCTTCAAGTTGTGCCTGTAGTTGTTCCCTAATTTGATTCTCCACCTGTGGGATGATTTGTTTGAGAAAATCCATCCCCATTGGGGTCTTGAGCATATCTTTTCCGAGTTGTGCTTCAAGTTGGGTGTAAATCTCATCCTCCAAAGCATTCAGCAGTTTGGGCACAAATTGTTTGAAGACTAATGCTTCAGTTGCTTGTTTGAGGCGTTCTCTACTTTCTTGGGTCTTGAGAAACGCCTCACCGTGCTGTTTACGTAAGTCACGTACAACGTCACCAAGCGCGGAAAACCCCATCTTATTGCTATTATAGATAGCTCTTTGCGGACCGTTACGATAAAGTTTCCCGCTGAGACTTAGGTTGAGACGGTGGTGTTCACACCGAACAATCGGTATCATTCCACCTTCGTGTGTCCATAGCATTTGTTGGCCGCCTTTCTCAGAGGGCCGAATCTCGTAGAGATAACTGCACGGCAGCGTTGGGTCCGACGCGCCTTCGGTGAGAACGCCAGGTACGCCTGCTGTCGCATCTGCAGGGCAGAGAAGCATTTTCTTATCTATGTATTGTGGTGAAAGCTCGGAAAGCCACTGCGGATATGTATCTGCATTGGAAGCCCGATAGTTGTCCAGCGCTATTTTTATCTGTCTTAAATTTTCTCTGCACGTCTCAATACCTTTAAAATCCTTAGTGGTTTGCGCTTCCGAAAGTGCCGCTAATTCATAAGGATAGACATCTGCTAAGAGGGAACGGTTTAGGCGAATCAACGCTTCCCCACTTTGTGGATTTTCGGCGATGAGTGCCCGCGTCTGTTCACTGAGTTCAATATCAGCGAACCGTTGCGTATCGTAGAGAGAACCCATTTGAAGCAGTTGATTTAGGTCTGACAGTAGCACCTTCTGCTGCTGAGATGTTGGTTTGCTTGCGCCATTGTATCCGATTAACACCCACTGCATGTCTTCGGGCAATTGGGATGCAATAAATTGGGATACCGGTGCACGTGGGTCTTGAAGTTTTACGATCAAACTGCCCGGGTCTTTAATCGCATCCTCATCAAAAAGGAACTGATGTGTACCTGCGTGGAGCGGCGGTTGGAAACCTACTACGGATAAAGCCGCTAACAGCAATACGAATTTCATAAAGGGTGTGGATCGTTCAATCGTTTTTAACATTTTTAAGATCTCCTTTTTTATTTTTTTGGTTATCGGTCGTCGTCTAATTTAAGTTTAAAACGTAGCACACCGCTGCCATCGGTACCGACATAAAGCACATTATCATCAACAGCAAGAGAGGTAATAGACATTGGAATTTCCGAGGCAACCTGTTGCCACATTCCAAAATTCTCATTCAATTGATACACCCGTCGCTCGCTGGTTCCATACAGCGTTGTCCCGTCCACCGCAAATCTTTCTATAACGATGGGTGTGCCTTCCAGATCGGTTGCAGTGTACCAGTGGGTGCCGTCGTTTGAATATGCCACCCCTTTATCGGTTGCCACGTAGATAGTGGATCCAGCGAATTTTACCGCCTTGAAATGCGCAAAAGAAAACGGAAGTTCTCCCGTAATATCGTTCCAAGTGTCTCCCTCGTCAAAGGATTGGAAGAGGTGTCCATCCCGTTTACCGACGTAGACGGTTCTCCCTGACACAGCGAGATTGGCGTGGACAGCAGCGTAATCAGTGAGTTTGTCAAAAGAATCAATTGACGGACCCTCATCTACGAGTCCGGTATCAACCCATTGCGCCGTGCCGAGTTTCCATCTGAAGAGTTTGCCTTCACATTCCATATAGTAAGTAGAACCGCTGACGGCGAAACTCCCGAAGAGGGATCTCAAAAACTTCGTTATGCTATCCTCTATGACTTCGCTGTAATCATCTATATCCAAATCTTCGAGGCTTAGCTTCTCGTTCTCTTCAGCGTCTTCTTTAGCGTCCTCTGAAACTGCCTCTAAAAGCGTGTTCTTAATTTCCTCACCCGTTCCCGGTGTTAAAATCGGCATTTCGGGCACACGGATTACCCCGTTGTCTTCAGCAGATAGAAGGAAAAGTTGCGGCGACATTCCTTCGAGACCTCTGGCGTAGATAGCATCGTTGAATTTCGCAAAACTCGTGAGGTTCTTGGAGGTTCCAGCAACAGGCACCCACGATTCCCCACCATCGGATGAGGTAACAAGCGCTCGTATTGTGTTCGCGTAAAGCCCCTCATGCGTGGCAACTACGTTCAACACAGTCGTTTTTACTAATCCGGTGTTAAATTGATGCCATGTTTTGCCTGCATCGGTCGTACGAGAAATCCCAGACGCTCCGCTCTTATAGAGTGTCCCGGCATCTAAAGACACAAGTGCGGAAACAACGTCTACATCTGCGGAATCTGAATCCCAAGTAACCCAAGTTTCACCGGAGTCATTTGAGTAATAACCATTCGCGATGTCTATAACCCAAAGGTTTTCTTGGGCGGCTACCATTTTGAGGTACGAAGTTACTTCCGTTTTTGGAGGGTTAGATGGACCACCAATTGTGACTTTAATTGCCGGCGAAGTGTCCGAAGTGGCTGGTTCCACACTGTTCGAAGTAACGGTTTCCATAAAATCTAATTCTTGCCACGAATCCCCTAAATCCGTTGAGCGATAAAGTAGCGGAGAGTGGTCGTCTATTATTCGCATCGATATTGACATGATGCCCAAAGTGTTCTGATTCTTAACCCGACTGTCTATGACAACATAGAGTCGGTGCTCAGCACTCGCCAATGCTCGGATATTCTTGGAAACCCCGCCTACCGGTACTTGTTCCCAGCCTTCTGAATTATGGCGATAGAGTCCATTATCAGTCCCGACAAACAGATTATTTTCAATAGCGGTGATTGCTTGAATCTTCTTACCTATCAGATTTTCGTTGTTCACAGATGTCCACGATTTACCGGCATCTACAGATCGGAATACGCCATCAGCAAGCCCTAAATACATTACAATATTGGCTTGCGTCCCAGGGGCCTCATCTATTATTACAATGTCAACCAACTCGCCTTCCGGACGTGTTGCCAGCACATCCCATGTCTCACCTCTATCTATTGAAGTAAGAACTTCCGTATCAGAAACAACATAAAGGAGGTTATCATGCTCTGTTATATGCCAAGATCCGCTAACGGACATATCAGCATTGATACGTTGCCACATGCTTCTATCGTCTGTTAATCTATAGAGATCGGTGTCTGTTCTGGCGTAAAGATCGCCGTTGGATGCTGTGAAGAGACCGTTAATCGCAGCGCCTTCAGGTCCTTTGGTCTGGGTCCACTGCGGTTTTGGCGTTGAGACCTCTGTCGTATCAAAGGGCAGTGTGGCAAAAAGAGATTCATCGGGTTTCTGACCTGCCCCGGGACTTTTACCGGGTGTAACCGAGCTGCCTGCCTGATTCCGGATCGCCGGCTTAGCCGGTGAATCCAAGACAAAAACAGCGTCAATAATTTCCACCGTCGGTTCTGCGGTTGCGTCCAAACTGTAGGCTTTCTGAAAACGGGAGAGGTACTGTGTACCGACACCCATCAGTAGGAAAATCAAGACGGCAGAGGCAGCAGAAAGTGCCAAGGGCGCCACCGGTTTACTCGGTGTCGGCGCAACAGGTGTGATACGCGAAACCTCGCGCATGATGTCTTCCGTTAGGTGATCCGGAAGTTGGAAGCTCCCAAGGTTTTCTTGAAGTATCTCCTCTTCTTTCCGCAAACGGTTGCGAGCGCGGCTGAGTCGACTTTTGACGGTATTCTGGGATACGCCGAGAAACTCGCTGATGGCTTTAATAGTCATCTCGCCGAGGTAATGCAGCATCATCACTGTTCGTTCACTTTCCGGCAACCTTCGGAGGAGTTTCTTGACGACTTCGCGACGTGCTTCATCGGCATCCGCCTCTTGTTTTTCAGATAAGTATTTGGAATATGACACCTTGTCCACCTCACTCGTATTGTCAGCATCTAAGGAATCCATCGGCAAGCGATTCCTTCGGAGCCAATCGCGACATAAATTCGATGCGATAACATAAAGCCATCCCGGGAACTGATTAGGGTTTTTCAACGTTCTGAGTTTTCGATACGCAGTAAGAAATGCGTCCTGTGTAATCTCTTGAGCAATGTGAAAATCACCGATCTTCCGCCACACAAGCGTGTGAACCCCTTTCTGATATTTCTTGACCAAAGGGCTGAAAGCTTCCTGGTCACCTTGTAGTATCCGCTGGATCAGTTGAGCATCGTTAGTTCCATCGCAAGCTTCCTCCAGAATTATAGAGGCATTTCATTTTCCAATAAAATTAACATCCATTGATTGAGGTGACGTAACTTAGGTGTCAAAAGGTTGCATTATTTTATTAAATCATCAGGATAGTAGATACCGATGTGGATAGAAAAAGGGTAAGACGGGAAAAATCTGCTGACGCGTAAGATGGCGTTTAGACTATTTAGCTCTCAGCGCTTCAATAGGTGAGATTTGTGAGGCACTTACGGCTGGATAGAGTCCAAAGAGAATACCAATACCGGCTGAAATACTAACAGAGACTGCCATCCATTGGAGTGAGATTACAACGGGCCACTGCGGAATTACCTTAACGATTTTAACAGCAATATGGGAACATCCATAGCCGATACCTATACCGAGTCCGATACCCAATAAACCGCCGACACTGCACATCACAACCGCTTCAATGAGGAACTGCAAGAGAATGTCTCGCCGTTTTGCCCCAATCGCTCGACGGATGCCAATTTCACGGGTGCGTTGGTTCACTGACACCAGCATCATGTTCATAATCCCGACACTTCCGACGAACAGTGAGAATCCTGCAATACTGCTCAACATAATTTTGATAATGCGACTAATTTTATCGAGTTCTTTTACTGCTGCCGTCGCATAAGCAATATCAAAAAAATCGTCTCGGTTCCGATGACGTTTTCTTAAAACGGCTTTCACCTCCTCCACAGCTTTCTCAATAGCATCTACGTTTACCGCTCTGACACTGAGATAATTAACATGGTGTGTCCCTTTAAATCTGTCTTGTGCGGTCGTCAAAGGCATGAACACGATGTCGTCCCAACTAAATCCGTATTGGAGGCTTGTGCCACGTTTAGCCATTACGCCCAAGATGCGGAAACGGTCAGGTCTCCCGCCTTGAAGTGAGAGCTTGATTTCTTGACCAATGGGATTCAGACTTCCATAGAGTTCTGTTGCGACTTCTATACCGAGTACACAGACTTTTTTGCGGTTGTTGAACTCTTCTTCGGAGAAGAAGCGTCCCTGCTGAATCTGCCACTTCATCCCAACAGGGAAGTAAGAATTGACCCCGTCATATTCCGTCCACTTTGTCGCGCCCTCTTCAGCCTGTGCGAGAATTTCATTTGAAACGCTCGGCATCACCGATTCAACAGAAGGACATTCTGCCTCAATCGCCAAGACATCTCCATACTTTAAGTGTTCTCCACTACGGTTTGGAAACACGCGGTCGCCGCGCCAGATCCAAGGATTCCGCCGCACGATAAAGTGTCTACCGTATTTTTCAAATTCTTGCATGACGATACGCTTCGCGCCATCACCGATAGCGAGCATGGCAAGAACGGCAGCAATACCAATGATGATACCCAGTATTGTGAGTGCCGAGCGCATTTTGTCTTGTAGGATGACAGAGATTCCTGTTGAAAATCCCTCGTAGAATTTCAATATTCCGTTCCCCTTGCAGGCGCGTTACCTCTTATTAAAGACAAATGTATTGCAGGACAAACCGTATGAAGTTTAAGTATTTAAATCGGTAATTTCCGAACGTGCGATAAATCGCACTACTACAAGCAGTCCGTTCGTAGTAGGGCACTTCATTGCCCGTCAATTACCGAATTATTTTTCCCCAGTATCGCTGGCGAGGTTTCTAACCTCGCCTATTATCAAACATACCATTGTGCCTGTGCTCTGAAGAACTGCGCATAAAGTCCGTCTTTTGCTAATAACGTTTCATGGTCTCCATCTTCAACAACCTTACCGTTATCAAGGACGAGAATCCTGTCACAGGTGCGGACAGAAGAGAGTCGGTGTGAGATTAACACCGATGTACGTCCTGCACTCCGTTCAATAAATCGTTCATAGACGGCTTGTTCAGCTAAGGGGTCCAAGGCAGCAGTCGGTTCATCGAGAACAACCAACCACGGCATTTCCCGCATGAGGCTTCGGGCAGTTGCGAGACGTTGCCATTCACCACCGGAGAGATCGCGTCCACCAAAGGTGGGACCGAGGATTGTCTCATAACCCTCCGAGAGCCCGTCAACAACCGAAGCGGCACCTCCTGCGATAGACGCCGTTTCCATGCGATCGGGATGTTCCAAGTCGCCAAATATAATATTCTCGCGCGCGGTGAGGTGATATTGTGTAAAGTCTTGGAAAACCGCGCTGCAATGCGTCAACCACGCTTGACGGTTTTCGTCAGTGAGTGGGACATCTCCTATACGGATTATACCTGTCTGCGGACGGTAAAGTCCCAACAGTATGCGCGCCAGTGTGGTTTTCCCAGCACCATTAGGTCCAACAAGTGCGACGCGTTCCCCTTTTTTTAATGTTAAGTTTATGTGGTTTAGCACGGGTTCTTGGGAATTTGGATACGAAAATGAAACGTTTTCTATTTCAAGGTCTTGAACCGTTCTGTTTCCATTCAATTCATTTTTATTTTTATCCATTGGATCAGGAGCGTCCTGAGCCGTTGTAGTGGACTTCCTATCTAAAAACTGATACAGATCCCCGAACAGCGGACGCATCACGTCTACCATTCCTTGGAAGTGCCCCGCGATTTCGTTCCAGATACCATCCAATTGAACCAGCGCAGCGGCAACAGCAATATAAGTACCGACAGTCAAATCAGCACGAAAGACCTCAAACAATAAAAGGATCAGTGAACAAGCGTATAACAATCCGCGGGTGATGTCGAGGGCGAGACAGACTGAGAATTTACGCCGTCGGATTCCCATTTGTCCGTCTATCAACGCTTGCCCTAACTGATGCCAACGGTCTATCCATAAGTCCCGCGCTTGGTATAACCGCACCTCTTTACCTGCGCCACGGTCGGTCAACGTTCCTTCTAACGCATCTTGCTCTCGTCGTTGCGGCGTCTGCGCGACATCAAAATCGTAAAGATCTGCCGAGAAACGCGTATCGCTCCACCAAGAAGCGAGACCCGTTAAAGCAGGGAGCAGCGCTAACAAGGGATGATACCGCCAGAGCACAATCCCAAGTGTCGCAATACTAATGAATTGTTGGACACTATCAACGAAATACCAGAGAATGTCCTGAAGCGCAAGCCCGGATACCTCACGTGCCCGACCAAGGGCGTTTTGAAATTCTCCCGTCTGTAATTCAACAAGTTCAGTTGTATTGACCTTCCGAGCAACCCCCTCGTTAATCCAGATTTCAATGTTTTCGCCTAAGTGGATATACAGCGGTTCTCGAAGTAAGTCAACGGCGGTGCTCAGGATCCGTAAACCCACCAACCCAATGAGCCAAGGCAGGACACTCCGCCACCAGTTGGCGTCGCCTATCGCAGCCGTGATGGCATTAACGAGATGCTCTGTCACGAAGAACTGGCAAGCCGGGACAACACCGAGCGATAAGGTAAGAAGCATCATGCCCAAAACAGCAAAAGGACCGCTCTGCCAAATAATAATCAGCGTTCGGATATAGGCGAGGAAACTTTCCTTAGCCGCCGATCCCCAAGTTTTCAATTTTCCTTTATCGTTTCGCATTGGCGGTCCCTCTTTCTACTGATACCAATGTGCCTGTGCTCTGAAAAATTGCGCATAAAGCCCATCTCTATCAAGGAGTGCCTCATGCGTACCATCTTCAACAATACGCCCCGCGTCTAATACCAAGATACGGTCTGCGAGACGTGCCGATCCAATACGGTGCGAAATCAGGAACGTCATGCGTCCTGCTGCGAGTTCAACGAACTGTTGATAGAGTTCGACTTCGGCTTGTGGATCAAGCGCAGCAGTCGGTTCGTCAAGCACAAGCACTTGCGGATTACGGACCAAAGCCCGTGCAAGCGCGATTTTTTGCCATTCCCCACCAGATAGTTCAACACCCGTCCTTTCCTCACCGAGCGATGGATCCAGAAATGTATCTAACCCACGAGGAAAGGTTTGAAAACGATCGGTAAGTCCCACTGCATCAATGACGCGCCGAAGGGTTTCGTCGTCAATGTGAAAGTTGGGAGGCCCTGGATTCAATTCTTCCCGGACGGGCCTACGAAACCGTGCGAAATCTTGAAAAACAGAGGCACAGTTTTGGGCAATCTGTTCGGGGGCGATTGCAGCAACCTGTGTGCCATCGTAGCAAACTGTCCCTTCATCGGGTTGGTACAAGCCGAGGAGTAATTTAATAAGTGTTGACTTCCCTGCGCCGTTAACACCCACGATGCTGACGATCTCGCCCGGACGCGCATGAAAATTTATGTCTCGTAACACATCTTCGGTCCCTTCTGGGTATCGGAACCGAAGATTGCGGACATCCAACCCATCCTGTAGCGGTTGTGGAAATGTTTCGGTGCCTGATTCGCTCTGATCGGTTTTCGCTCGTTCAAGGAACGCATGCAAATCTTGTAGCAAGGGTAAATCTACCAGCACATTTTGGACGGCACCGAGCAAACTCTCAAGATTACTTTGAAAGGTCGCTGCTGCGCCGATGAGGACGACATAATCTCCAAGTGTTAGCTGCCCATCCACAATCCGAGCCGCAAGTATGAAAATCGCAATTGAATAGGCAAGCACTTCAGCGATAGTGGTACCGATGGAGGCTCTCGCTTCTACCCAAGCCTTAGCGAGTGATTCTTTACGCCATTTTTGGTGATTCGTCCGCCAGCGTCCGAAAAGGCGATCGGACAGTCCATAGAGCCGCACTTCCTGCCCAGAAGATGAACCGAGCAATAAACTCAGCATGTAAGCCATCATACGACGGATAGGCGTCGCATCGTAATCGTGTATATATCCACTCTCGGCGGACCTCACTTTGAGCCAAGCGGAAGGGATAGCGGGTAGCACCACGACAAGCACGAGGAGAGGATCAGCAATCCACAGCAGCACACCATACCCCACGAGCGTTACACAGAGTTGTCCGATCTCTGTGAGGAATCGCAGCACATTGGTGAGCCGATGGTCGAGTGCCTGCCGCGCCCGTTGTATCAAATCGTAGGTATGCGGCTGATCAAAAAGCGCAAAATTAATATGTGTTGCGGCTTCAATCAATGCGCGCTGCTGGTAGAGCCTAATGCGGTTCTGCATCTTCCATCGCAGGTAACTATCATACGTCCCCGTAACATTTCTGAGAATCGCCAGAAGGGCTAATGCGATTACCCACGGTGCTGCCGTCTGCAAACTCGGCTCTGTTTCGTCAGCGAGAATTGCCGCAATGAGGTTCACGAGTCCCCGACTTGCCCAGAGTATGCCAACAGGAACACACCCGTAGATGAGTGTTATGAGCGCCTGCATAATCGCGCCGAATGGACTCACCCGCCATGCGACGAAGACAAACCGCCGCAACGTCTTCATAGCAGACGGACGCGATGCTGATTCTATACTGGAGGTGTGAGTATTTTCTGAAGCCATTTACGTCTTTTTCCTATCCATAATTTTCAGAATTTTGAATTTCTTTTGTTTTCTTGAGATATGTGTTATACTTTAGCATATAGACTTTTGGTGCAGCTTGCAAGTTAAAACTCGCTATACAAAAGTTAGAACCGCGACAGGTTCAATTGGGAGGCTCAACATGGAACACCATATATCTGATGAACAGTGGGAACATTATTGGGAAAACGGCTATGTGCGTATCGGACAAGTTGCAACAGATGCCGAACTCGCTACGCTGCAGCAGCAGATGGACGACATCATGCTCGGTAAAGCACCCTTGGATTATGACCAGATCATGATGCAACTCGATCGAGAACCCGGTAAGGACTCACCGGGACCTCAGTCTAAAGGGCACAAGGGACCGACATTGCTGTATCGGAAAATTCAGAATCTTGAACTCGATCCGATTTTTTTGGAATACCTCCAGAAACCGATTTTCCAAGAGGTTTGCGCAAAGATTTACGGAGATGACACCCCTGTTGCCTGTTTCCGTGCAATGTTTATGAACAAACCGGCACATGAAGGCACTCGACTCACGTGGCATCAAGACAGATGGAGAGACCTCGATCGCGACCCGCAAATTACCATCTATACCGCCCTGGATCCAGCAACCCTTGCGAACGGCTGCGTGCATATTATCCCACAGTCGCACAATAGACTTATTAATCCTGAAAATGGATCCGGCTTTCTCACACAGGAACACATCGACGACATCGTGGCGAAGGCTACACCTGAACCGCTGGAACTAAAGGCGGGAGAAGTCGTCCTGCTCCACAATTGGATGTTGCACAGTTCCGGTACGAACGATTCAGATATTCCGCGACGGGCATTCAGTGTCTGCTATATGCACGGTGAGACAAGGTCGGACCGCGGGCATAACTTTACGCGAGTATTCGGCGACGGTGCGATCAGTGTTGACGATTTATCGAAGTTTAAGTATGAAAGCCCAATCGTTTAGGTTTTTAATTGTCCGCAAGGGAAACCCGAATTGCCAGTTTGTAGCATACGGTGAAGTCCATACGGACTTCATACCCGGTGAAGCCTTTATAGGCTTCATACCGTTGATTTGATTCTGATTTGTTAGTCTGTGCATCCGCGTCCGCAAACTAACAGTTTACGGTACAAAAACGCAGGTTCCATTACTAAAATCTTTTAAGTAGCAACTTGGATAAGAAAAAATAAAAAAAGGAGAATAATATGGCGAAGATTCGACTTGCCATGATTGGGTGTGGTGGGAATTCCTCCGGTCACGCCAGACGCATGAATGCAAACCCCGACGTGCAAATCGTCGGCACCTGTGATGTGAATACAGACATCGCTAACGGCTATATCGATCGGAACCTGTCCGACCTCAGCCCACGTCCCGGTGCTTACGACGACATCAGCAAATTGTTCGAAGAGACATCACCGGACGCAGTGGTTATCTCTACACCGCATACGCTCCATTTTGAACAAGGCATGCAGGCACTTGAAGCCGGATGCCACGTTTTGATGGAAAAGCCGATGGTTACGTCTTCCAAAGATGCGTATACCCTCGCTGAGAAGGTACAAGAGACCGGGCTAACCCTCACCATCGGTTACAATACCCCTTGTACGCCGAACTTCTATTATACGCGAGAAATTATACGTAGCGGCGAATTCGGCAAGCTGGAACTGGTCATCGGCTACATCACACAAGGCTGGAAAGGCGGCACAACGGGAACGTGGCGGCAGAATCCGAAACTCTCTGGTGGCGGACAAGCTTATGATAGTGGGGCGCACCTTTTGAATAGCCTCTGCTGGGCAGTCGAGTCGAAAGTCGCTGAAGTCTACGCCTATACAGATAACCAGGACCGGGATGTTGACATTAATTCCTCAATTAACGTCAAGTTTGAAAATGGCGTGCTCGCTGCGATGGCAGTGAGTGGTAATTGCCCAAGTCCAGGTGGCACACACATGGCACTGGTCTTTGAGAACGGTAGGATTGAGGTTGACGGCTGGGGTGGCGGTTGGATTCGCGTCTGGAAAGGTGGAGAAGCGTTGGATCCGCCTCCGATTTCAGATGATATGTCCGCTGGGAGCCCCGATGACAACTTCATTGATACTATCTTGGGCAGATCAGAACCGCGTACCAGTCCGATGAACGGGATTATCCAATCCGAATTGATGGATCTCATCTACGAGTCCGCAGAATCAGGCGTCCCGGCACGTCCGGAACGTTAGGATTTCAAGCGCGGTTTTTCAACCGCGCTTTTATTATCTCTCTGAAAGGAAAAGGTTGAAATGGATTTGACTATTAAATTAACAACCGAACAGGTTATTGATTTTATTCAACAAATCCCGCCGGAAGAGAAGCTCGTTGTCCTCACTACGCTTGCTGAACAGGCACACGCTGAACACGCTGAACAGATAAAGTACGGTGAAACAAAAATGCGCAAGTTATGTGCAGCACGCGGGTTAGATTGGGATACCATGACTGAAGAGGAACGCATAGATTTTATTGACGATATTGTCCATGAGGACCGGGAATGCAGCCGATAGTCGTCTACGATACAAATATCTTGATCTCCGGCATGGTTTGGGGTGGAATTCCATACGACTGCATCGAACTCGCGATGACAGATAGAGTTGATGGTGTAACTTGTATCGAAATACTCGCTGAGTTTGATGAGAAATTAACCACTAAGCTTGAATATCCACGGTTCCGGACTTCAAGGATTGTTACGAGACTTCTTGGCTTTCTCCGAATGGTTAAGATTACAAATCAACTTAATGGTTAAGATTACAAATCAACTTAAGGATGTTACCACAGACCCTGACGACAACAAAATAATTGAATGTGCACTTGTAGGTGATGCCACCCACATTGTTACCGGTGATAAAAGACACCTACTCCCACTGCGGAACTATCAAGGCATTCATATTGTAACCGCCACCGATTTTCTTAAACGGTTTCGATAAAACGATTCAAACTGTGGAAGAAAATTATTTAGAATTCGGTCTTTAACGTCGCGCCTTCAGGGCGCGGGGCTACCGGTCGGATAGGAATCTTTTCGTAAGAACGATACGCCAATTCAGCCAAGTGTGGCGTCTCGATTCGGACATGTCCTTCCGCTCGCGAGTGCATGAGCGCATCAAGCACACCCGTCACGAGCAGTGTCCGCTCCACAGGATACTGCGGCTCACCCGTCACGAACATCTCTTCAATATTAAGGCTTAAGTAGCTAAAATGCGCATGCGGCGGTCCATTCTGTAGGTAAAACTCCGTAGCATAGTACGTGTCACCTGCGCTCGCTGCGTAAGCAAAATCAGAAACATAGCCAGTCAGCATGAGAACCGCAGATTGAAACCCATCTTGATGCTCTAACAGGAACACTGTTGGATTGGGGCATCCCTCTATAAACGTACTATCGGGACGATTCTCGATTTGTTCACATGCCATTTCGGCTAATTCGAGAGACCATTTTCCTGCCTTGCCCGCTTCCCAGACCGCCTCGCCTTCGAGACACTGAATTGCCACAATCCCCGACTCGCCGCCCTGACGACGCTCAATCATACATTGTAACGTCTCAAGCGAATGAAAACCGTAGGACTCTACGCCCGCATAACCGATACCGATAGCCGATTCTAACTCCGTGTCAAGCGGGTGTTCTAAAAAAGGTTTCCGCCAAGAGAGAGGTAACGAGGAACCCGCCATAAACGGCACATTTAGTGCTTTTGCGCGGTTATACATCCAGATTGCGTCGTCCCAATTGTAGGAGAGGTGTTTATCACAGAAGACAGGGACTGATCTGCCGCTCGAGGCGAACACACCACAAATCTGCTCGAACATATAGCGGCGCGGATACATGTGCTGCCCTATTTCGTTATACGGATAGTCGCCGTGTTCACCAATCAGTATCACACCATCGACAGCCAGTTCATTCCCACCGAGCGTAAGTGCTTGACGGATACTTGGATAGATAGGGATGTTGTGCGCAGCTGCCAGACCGACGCCGATGTCTCGATCATCTACCTGATCCAGATAGATGGATACCAATTCGACGCGAGGCATCTGATGTCCGGTATCTGTCGGGAACCCCTGCATGTACTTTGTAGCAATCACGTCAGCATGTGAGTGTTGATAATATGTGGTGATGATCGCAGCAATTTTTTTAGATTCCGCCATTTTTTATCTCCCTTGGTCACTTAACATCACAGCCATTTAACCCGTAGGTTTAGAGATCCGGCCTACAGGATTATCGAACGATTTCGGTACCGATGCCACCTTCTGTGAAGATTTCAAGGAGCAGTGAGTGCGGGATTCTGCCATCAATAATATGGGTCTTGTAGACACCACCCATGAGTGCTGTTGTGCATGCCTCTACTTTCGGGAGCATACCACCCCCGATGAAACCGTCCGTGATGAATGTGTCTACCTCTCTTATATGAATCGTCGGAATCAGAGACGACATATCCGATAGATCTTTGAGAATACCGCGCGTATCCGTCAGGAGAATCAACTTCTCCGCTTGGAACGCCGATGCAATCTCACCCGCCATTGTGTCGGCATTAATATTATAGGTTTGACCATTAACACCAACCCCAATTGGCGAGATAACAGGAATATAACCTGCCTGATCGAGTGCGGTAATCGCTTCGGTGCTAACACCGATAATTTTCCCCACGTACCCTAAGTCGACATCAATCTGCTGTCCGGTTTCATCCGTGGCCTGCGTCTGTTGCTTCTCAGCGAGAATTAGGTTGGCGTCTTTTCCAGAGAGACCAATGGCTTTCCCACCGTGTTGGTTAATACGAGCAACGATTTCTTTATTGATAGAACCGAGCACCATCTCAGCGATTTCAACCGTTTCCGCATCGGTTACACGGAGTCCCTGCACAAATTCTGGAACCTTTCCGAGTTTATCCATCCACTCAGTGATTCGTGGTCCGCCACCATGAACTATGATTGGACGGATACCGACGTATTTCATTAAAACGATGTCCTCCATAACAGAGTGGATAAGCGTCTCATCCTCCATTGCGGCACCGCCATATTTGATTACAATCCGACGATCATAAAAGCGGCGAATATAAGGTAAGGCTTCAATAAGAACTTCAGCAGTTCTGTTCATGTTTTTTAGTTTCGTCCTTTATTTTTTTGTATAGTGTATAATATACTATGATACGAGACACGCCTCTGTTTGTCAAATTAAATGTGGTTGTCAGTTATAAGTTATGCGTTATCAGTTGGTTATCGGGATTCGGAGATCCCTCCTACAGTAGACCGAGGTTGGGAAACTCAACTTACCAAGGATTATAGTTCAAGGAACACAAACATAATGCAAATATCCGCACAAATTTCACAATTTCACGGGATAGGGACACCTTTTGAGGTTTGCGAGATGCCTGTCCACGCCACCTCGGACGATGTGCTTGTCGCCGTTTCACTTTCAACGATCTGTGGGTCTGATCTCCACACGGTATCAGGTCGTCGCGGCGCAGAGACCCCATGCATACTCGGACATGAGATTATCGGCACACTTGTAGCACCAACGTACCTGCAATCAGCGACCGGAAATACACTACAGGAAGGTGATCGGGTTACGTGGAGCATGACGACCGCTTGCGGAACATGCGACTATTGTGTAAATCATAATCTTCCGCAGAAATGTGAAACGATGTTCAAATACGGACATGCCCGCAATGAAGGGGATGCGTCCCTATCGGGTGGATTTGCCACACATATTCTGTTGCGTCCTGGGACAGCGATTTACCGTATCCCAGATGCCGTAACGGACAGTGAGGCTGTGCCTATCAACTGCGCGCTTACGACTGTAGTAAACGGCTTAGAGGTTATTGGTATACAACCGGGTGAAACAGCCGTTATCCACGGAGCCGGCATGCTCGGTATCTATGCGGCGTGTTACCTCCGCGAAAACGGATATAAGCGGGTTGTTGTTGTGGACCTCAACGAAGAACGCTTAGCGATTGCCAAGCGTTTTGGGGCGACACACACTTTCAATCCAGACAAAATATCTGTCTCTGAGATTGATGAAGCATTGAAAGGACTCACAGATGGACGGGGGGCTGACCTCGGTGTAGAAGTGAGTGGTGCCACAATCGGGATCCCGAATCTGGTTACGTGGTTGGCTATCGGTGGACGGTGTTTGACGCTCGGTTACGTCTATCCTGATGCGCATATCTCTGTTGATGCCCACCAGCTCGTCACAAAATGCATAACGCTCCGAGGGGTGCATAACTATCATCATACGGCTCTTGGCACAGCACTCGACTTTATAGAAGAAAACCGGACGCGTTATCGGTTTGGAGACCTTATCGGAAAAACATATCCACTATCAGATATTAACACTGCATTTGTGGACGCCATGGATCAGGAGGCGCTGCGTATCGCTATCGCACCCTCTCTATAATTTCCAGCTTTCTGTAGGAGCGATTCCTTAATCGCGACACCTACTGACTGCTAACTGCTAAATCGGTAGGGTTTTTGCGAATCAACGCTGAATGCGCGTAAATCAGAATCAACGGTATCTATGCCTTGAATCAGAATCAAATCAACGGTATGAAGTGCTTATGCACTTCAGAATCAACGGTATCTATGCCTGTGGGCATAGACCGGGGTATGAATGCCTTATGGCATTCCCCGGGCATAGACCGGGTATTCATGCCGTAAATCAGAATCAAATCAACGGTATGAAGCCCATAAAGGCTTCACCGGGCATTCATCGGGGTGTTTCTTCAAGGTTTCTAACCTCGCCAGTGAAACCCAACGCTATACCACCATAACTCCAGAGACCGAAAAAAGCGTTGGGTTTCACTCCATATCGTTTGGTAGACTATGTTATGGGCTAAACACCAGCTATACTTGAATCGATAGCGTTCGAGAATCAACCGTTCAACCCAACCTACGATTAAGGATTCAGTAACACGTTGGGTTTCGCTACGCTCTACCCAACCTACTACTATAGACTGGGAAATGTTTGTAGTACAAAACCTCTTTATCGAACGCACGTTATTTTAACCCATCGATCCAACACCGCGTCCCATCAGTACGAATGGTAATCGCTCCGACTTGGTCGGTTCGCCACTGGAGACAACCTCGCGCCTGATACCGGGCAACCACATCCGCATGCGGAAGATTATACCGATTCCCCTCGCCGAGTGAAAAGATCGCGCAAACCGGTTGGACTGCATCTAAAAACGGTTCACTACTGGACGTACGACTTCCGTGATGCGGGACTTTCAGGATTTCTGAACGGAGATCTTGTCCAGATGCGATGAGTCTATTCTCCGCTTTTTTACCGATGTCACCTGTAAAGAGAATATCTATCTCGCCGTAAGTGAGCTTTATGACAAGAGAATCATCGTTTTTGTCGTCATCCAGTAGATTTGTAGATGCAGGATCGATAGGGTGTAGTAAATCCAGTGAAGCGGTCGGTGTTAGCGGAATCTCCCCAGCGTACGGGAAGGCGTAAGGAATATCGCGTGCCTTGGCAATATTTTGCAGTCGCTGATGCGTCTGAGAATCAAGTGATATATCCGATACACCGAGGACACGCGAGACTTCAAAGTTCTCTAAGATATACCCGAGTCCGCCGCCGTGATCGAGGTCTGGGTGCGTCAGTACAACCATATCGAGTTTCCGAATGCCGTGAGCGTCAAAGTAGGGTTCAATAATCCGTTGCCCCACGTCGTAGTCAGCCATCTCCTGTTTCTGGGGGTTGTAATACCTACGCCGAATACCACCGTCTATTAGGACTGTCCGATTGTCTGGAAACCTGACGACAGCGGCGTCGCCTTGTCCGACATCGAGTGTTACGACTTCCAGAAGCCTGCCCTTCTCATGAAACGCCGTGTCCCAGACCCAAATTGCGACGACTGATAAACCAATGAGCGCCGCGATTCGGAATTCCTTATAGACAAATCGCCAGTGTGCGACCCCTAAACAGACGGCGATGTAGAGGACGAAAATGCCGAATGTCGGTGGCATTAGTTTCACAACTCCCCATGTCTGCCCAAACGTCTCGATGAGTGCCAAGAAAACAGAGATGATAGCGTGATTGAGTAGCGCGACCAACTTCGCCAAGGGAAGCCATATCAAACCGACACACACAGACATCATACCGACTGCGACAATGAGCGATACAAGTCCAACCGCAAATGGACCGATAAGGATACCCATCGGATATGCCCGGAAAAAGGAGACGGCTATCAACGGTCCCGTTCCGATTTGGGCTGCGATCGTCACGAGATAAGAGAGCACAAGCCATTTAACCGGGACTTTCCGAAACCACGTCAAGACCCCACTGTTCCTTAAGAGTGAATTACCGCTATCTGCCCACAGCCAACCCAAGGGTGCCTCCATCTTTGGCACGAAATAGACGATTGCCGTTACAGCAACGAATGAGAGTAGAAACCCGACATCCCACAGTTGTAATGGGTTCAAAAGGAGTAACACCAAAGCAGCGAACGCCAATAGATTAAATAAATCGGCATCCCGGTCAATGAGCGTGGCGACAAGGAATAGGATTGCCATCAACACCGCACGAAAAACAGAGGGTCGAAAACCAATCAGACAGGCGTAAATCAGCACGACTATAATCGTCAGTAGGCAGCAAATCTTCTGTGGAAATCGAAAGATTGAAAAACCGAGGTAGCAGAACATGGCGATGAGTCCAACATGTAAACCGGAAACTGCAAGTACGTGAAAGGTGCCGCTATTTCGGAAGATGTCCAACGTCTCTGTAGGGAGGTCGGCGCGTTTGCCGAGTAAAACGCCTTTGAGGAGCTGGGCGTGGAGTGAAGGTTCGGTATAAATGAGATCGATCGTCCGTTCCGTGCGGATACGAAGTGCCTCTATCCAGCGTCCGGGCGGGAAACCGCCTTGTTCGCCTATGCGTAGCGGTCCTACGACATCAACGATGCCGACGACATTCTGCCGTGCAAGATAGGCATTGTAATCAAATCCGCCTGGGTTCCGTTTGCCTTGTGGCTGCCTAAGGACACCCGTGAGGGTTATCTGTTTGCCGTAGCCGAGCGGTACCAACTCCTGGAATTTGATAAGAAATTTCGCTCGCACCTGTTGTGATGGATCCGATAACAACCGGAGTTCACCAACGGCATAACACGCTTCCCATTCGGTGCCGCGTTCGGGCTGATACGTCGTAGTCCCTGAAAAACCGACGGGTTCACCGTAGAAGTGTTCTGGAATTGGCGAATGGGAGGCAGTTTCTAAGCGTAGCATACCGCCTGCAAAAATGGCAAGATGGAGCAGTCCGTAAGAAAGATAACGCCTCCGGTTTCTGGTTACAATGCTGCCGATGAAACTGAATAAGATGGAGAGCCAGAGCCATAAAAGAGGAATAGAGGTCCAGCTTCCAACAAGAATACCGAGAAGAAACGGGATAAGAAAGTAGAGTGCGGGACGTGGTATGATTTTCATCTTCCTGTTATTATATCAAATTTTACCCATACGCAGTAAAATTTGTCTTTGTCTTACATTTTTTACCCATACTATGATACAATAAACACCTCTTAACTGACAACTGACAACTGTTAACTACGATAATAAGGAAACGTAAATTGTCAAAAAATAACATACTCTCACAAATGCCCATAGATTTGGGCGATAACCTGAAACTCCGATTCGCCACCTTAGACGATGTAGACGCTCTTGCTGAGTTCAACGCCCGACTCCACGAAGATGTGAACATAGATCCAAACATACGAGATCTTATGTTAGGAGATCACCCTACCTGTAAGGCGAGCGATTTCACTGTCGTGGAAGATACCAAGACCGGGAAGATCGTGTCGTCAATGTGTCTTATCTCACAGACCTGGACGTACAGCGGGATCCCATTCAAGTTTGGACAACCTGAATTCGTCGCTACTGAATCTGAGTATCGTAGAAGAGGACTTGTCCGCAAGCAATTTGAAGTGATCCATGCATTGAGCGAGACACGCGGGGAACTGATGCAAGGCATTACGGGTATACCGTGGTATTATCGGCTCTTCGGATATGAGATGGCACTGGACATGGAAGCCGGGCATGTCATTGATGGGTTTCACATGCCAAGCTTAAAAAAAGGGCAAACTGAAACGTGTCGGCTCCGACCGCGAACGGATGCAGACAACACTTTTATTCAAGAAGTCTACACCCACTCGATTCAATCACAGGTTTTTGACTGCCATCGAAGCCCTGAGGTGTGGGAGTATGAATTCAACGGACGGTCTCCGAAGAGTGACGCACGACACCAATGGCTACTCATCGAAGATATGCAAGGGACACGACTCGGATATGTGCAACATCTGCCGTGGTGCTACGCGGGTTATTACGAAGGCACGGATACTGGTGCTAATTTCATTGTCGGACGTATGGAGCTGAAACCGGGGGTCGGATATTTACACTTGATTCCCTCAATATTGCGAGCGTTGTGGAAAAAGGCGAAGGAGACGCCGGTAGCTGCTGAAAGTGCCAAGCCAGAAGCATCAGCGATCCAGTTCATGTTGGGGCGTGAGCATCCCGTCTATAGCGGACTCCCCAAATCTGTTGTCCGTAAGGATCCTCCGTATGCGTGGTATATCCGGGTGCCGAATCTGATAGCGTTCCTACGACATATCCAACCCGCATTGGAAAAACATCTCATCGGGACAGTCGCGGAAGGGTACACCGGGGAACTCAAACTCAACTTCTATCGAACAGGAATTCACTTTACTTTTAAAAATGGTCGCGTAACGAATCTCACAGATTGGACACCGATGGACGTTGAAGCCGGGGACGCGGCGTTCCCCGACTTAACCTTTTTGCAGCTGCTCTGCGGACGGTGTCGGACAGAAGCGTTGACAGCAAGTTTCATTGATTGTTGGACGAATGATACGGCTTCCGCGACACTCCTTGATTGTCTGTTCCCAGAATTCACAAGTGAGATTTGGCATCTTTAGTCGGCAATTAGTCGTTAGGTCGCTCACTACGTTCGCTTTTCGCAATTATGCATTTGCACTTGGTTTTCAACTTCTATCTGCTAACCGCTAATTGCTAATCGCTACAAAAAAATGACAACCCAAGCCCACGCTATTCTCAACATAGCCATCCTCTCAAAGCGGTACAAGTCTTACCTCCACTCCTACGCCTGCCTCGGCGCCGTGATTCCCGACGTGCCGATATTCATCTTCTTCGCAGTGGAAACCTTTATCCTCAGGACATCGCAGCGTGAAATGTGGGATTCACGATACTTCATGGAGGCGTGGCAGAACTTTTTTGATATTTTCAACGCTGTCCCGCTGATTCTGATTCTGTTGGGGGTTGGGTATTATCTGATGCATTCCGAGCGGATGACGATTGTTGCTTGGAGTATGCTGATCCACTGCGCTTTTGACTTCCTGACGCATCATGACGATGGGCACCGCCACTTCTTTCCGCTCTCCGATTTTATCTTTGCGAGTCCTGTCTCGTATTGGGATCGAAACCATCACGCCGAGATTGTTGAACCCATAGAACGCGTGGTTATACTCGCTGCCTCTATCTATCTGTTTCCGCGTCTGAAAACTCGATTTGGACGTGTCGTTCTGATAGCCATCAATGTGCTGTTCCTCGCCACATTTTTCCTCCGCAGGTTCTTCTAATTATCACCTATCACAAAACCTTTTCCCAACTTTTTATGCCGATTCCCGATGCCTTGCAAAAGACGGAATTCACGGAGGCTTCACGGAGGTATTTTTGGAGCCTTGATTTCATTGGGTTCCTGAACTTGGATTTGCCGCTTCTCCGTGAAAGCGGATTTTGGTTATATTTTATTTAACGAAATGGTTGTTGGCTGTAAAAAAGGAAGGCAAGGCGTTAAGGATTGGCGATCCGCTGCTGTTTGAGGGTTTCGATTTCTTTGGTGAGAGTTTCGATTTTTCGGTCTCGATCGCGATTGCTATTGTCGCGTAAGGTCATGATAACTTGTGGTATACCCACGGCCATGACAATAGGGGCAATAAGAGCATAGACAAGATATGTGAGAGTTGCGAGCTGTTTCTCCATACCGGTGAAACGCCCTTCGATACCGATGAAACGCCCTTCGATACCGGTGAAACGCCCTTCGATACCAGCGAGGCGTCCGTTAACACTCTCGATTTTCAAGTCAACGTACTGCTTCATTCGCGCCTCGGAACTGGTGACTTCTGTCTTGACCTCCTCCTTGACGATCAATCGAATCTTATCCAAGTCGGCATCTGTTAGTTCAGCGAAAGATGGCATAGCAATCCCACAGAACAATATTGAGAAAAGCAGAACGGTTTTCATAATGAACTCCCTACAGGTTATCACACCTCACGCTTTGTCCTATCAAGTGGGTAGGTGGACAACTTATCGAGTGGTAAGTCTTGATATACCCGCCCAGCGTGATTTCAAATAGTATAGCCGTTTTAGAGAGTTCTTGTCAAGTGAAAATACGACTTGTCTGAAAATCACGAGTATATCATACGCGATCCTTATGAGATATATCAAGTGAATAAGAAAGACAGGTGTGTAAATATTTTGACAGCGGATTGTCAGAATTCAGACTACTTCTACCGACCACTAAATTGGTAGGCGAGGTTCTAACCTCGCCGGTCTTCTCTACCCAAACCACAAAATATCTACCCACCCTTGCGGCAGCTGGTAGGCTTAGAGGAGGATTTCGACGATTCGTTAAAAATTTGACTTTTACCTCACCCTCAGGTATCATAACTAAAGTAGGTAGTCATCATAAAATCCGATAAATCCCATGCCTACAGCCCCAGCTTATCAAGGAGATGAATATGACAGAGACTGCACAAACCTATTTTGCCTTGGGAACCGAAAACGAAGAAACAGATAACGGATTCTACACTGCACTCAACTACATCCGCGAAAACGCCAATACACAATACGGAAAAGGCAAACTTTTCGAGCGACTCATCAGAACATACCTCCTTGAAGACCCTTTCTATCAAAAACGATTTTCCGAAGTCTACCTCTGGTCAGAATGGGCAGAGCTCCGTCCAGAATTCGACGGCGTTGATATAGGCATCGATCTCGTCGCAGAAGAACGCGACGGTGGATACTGCGCGATTCAGTGTAAATGCTACGCGGAAAATACACGCATTGCAAAGGGACATCTTGATACCTTCATCTCCGCCTCAGCACGCCAACCCTTCACAGCGCGAATGTTCGTTGATACCGGTAGCGACTGGAGTGCTAACCTCTACAAAACCCTTGACGGATTACAACCGCCATGCCAACGCATTAGTGCCCCTGACCTTGCAAGCCGGCCAGTGAAATGGCCCGATCTAAGCATTGAAGAAGCCGAGCAACTCGACTATCAACAAGAAACCTTTAACCTACGAGAACATCAAAAAGAGGCGTTTAACGACGTTATCAACGGCTTTAGAGAATCCGATCGCGGCAAGCTCATCATGGCATGTGGTACGGGTAAGACCTTTGCCGCACTCCGTATCGCTGAGCACATCGCCGGTATCGGAGGCAGGGTACTATACCTCGTCCCTTCTATCGGACTCTTTGCACAAGCGATGCGTGAATGGTCAGAACAACAGAGCGTGCCACACCGTTATATCGGCATTTGCTCTGATACAAAAGCGGGTAAAACCTCTGAAGACGCATCCATTTTGGAACTCGAAATTCCTGTTACCACTGACCACACCGACATCTCCGAAGCACTCCAGAAAACCGACGAAAATAGTATGAAGGTCGTCTTCTGCACCTATCACTCCCTCCCAATCGTCGAAGCAGCACAAGACGCGGGCGCGCCATCCTTTGATATTGTCCTCTGTGACGAAGCACACAGAACCACCGGTATTGAAGACAATGATGACAAAACATCCCCATTCGTTCTCGTCCATAATGCTGATCGCATCCGCGCCAAAAAACGCCTCTACATGACAGCGACTTCGCGACTCTATACGGAGGGCGCGAAGGCAAAAGCAGCACGCCACGACATCGAAGTCTTTTCGATGGACGATCCCGACACCTACGGACCCGAATTTCACCGACTCCCATTCTCCAAAGCCGTCGAGCAAGACCTTCTTTCTGACTACAAGGTTGTCGTACTCGCCATGTCCGAACAGAGCGCGGACGCTGCACTACAGACCTATCGTACGAACAGCGGAAAAGAGATTAGTATCAATGATGCCACAAAGATTGTCGGGTGCTGGCGTGCCCTCCAAAATCCTGAAAGGAAATCTGCTGACGATCCAGAGATAAAACCGTTGACCCGCGCCATCGCATTCACGAACACTATCGCAGCCTCAAAGAACCTTGTGAATCACTGGAACGGTGTTATCGAAAGTGCAGTCGAACGGATGCCGGAAGACCAACGTCCCTCTGATTTTAAATGCGAAACCGATCACGTTGACGGAAAGACAAACGCACTCAACCGCAAAAAGCGTATTGAATGGTTGAAGGGCAATTCTGACGGTGTTTGTCGTATCCTCTCGAATGCCCGATGTCTCTCTGAAGGGATTGATGTCCCCGCACTGGATGCCGTCCTTTTCATGAGTCCGCGCAACTCACACGTTGACATCGTTCAGGCAGTCGGACGCGTCATGCGTAAAGCGGAAGGCAAACAGTACGGTTATATCGTTCTTCCTGTCGCGATCCCCGCAGGTGCTGACCCCGCCGACATTCTCAACGACAATGAACGCTTTGCGTCCGTGTGGAATGTCCTCCGCGCACTCCGCTCTCACGACGACAGACTCAACGCTGAAATCAACAGAATTGATCTCAATACCTCAACGCCTGATCGGATTATCTTCACAGGAGCCGACAGCATCAATGAAGATGGAACACCCTCTTGGAACGGTCAACAACTCCTTTTACCGATGGATCTCCCACCCGACGCGATATTCGCTAAGATTGTGGAGAAGTGCGGCGATAGAAAATACTGGGAGAGCTGGGCAAAAGATGTCGCTGATATTTTCCTACGGGTTGTCGGACGCATTGAAAACCTATTGGACACCCCCGAAAACGAGGCACTTCGCGAATGGTTTGACGATTTCCACTCGGAGTTGAAAAGTTCTATAAACGACGCAATCACGCGGGACAATGCGATTGATATGATGGCGCAGCACATCTTGACCCGTCCCGTCTTTGAAGCACTCTTTGAGAATTATGACTTCGCATCTGGCAATCCGGTCGCTATCGCACTCGACAAACTCCGCAACGATTTTGCGGAATTCGGTCTTGAGGACGAAACGCGGGACTTAGAGAAGTTCTACGAAAGCGTACGGATGCGCGCCCGCGGTATTGACAACAGCGAAGGCAGACAACGCGTCCTGTTAGAACTCTATGAGAAGTTCTTCGCCACCGCCTTGAAAAAGGACGCTGAACGCCTCGGTATCGTCTATACGCCCGTTGAAGTCGTGGACTTTATTTTGCACAGTGTCAATGAAGTGCTACAAGACGAATTCGGAAAAAGTCTCAGCGACGAAGGTGTCCATATTTTAGATCCGTTTACGGGTGCGGGTATCTTTCTCACGCGTCTCCTGCAATCCGGACTTATCCAACCTGATGACCTTGAACGGAAATATCGCGCCGAACTTCACGCCAACGAGATCGTCCTCCTTGCCTATTACATTGCTGCCGTCAATATTGAAGAAGCCTTTCGCGGAGAACGCAGCGAAGCCAGCACCTACGAACCCTTCAACGGTATTGTTTTGACCGATACCTTCAACCTGAACAGAGAGAGAAATCTTTTCCCCAAAGACTGGCTGCCCGACAACAACGAGCGCGCCGAGCGTCAACAGCAGCTCCCGATCGGTGTTATTGTCGGCAATCCCCCGTGGTCAGCAGGACAGCGGAGTGCAGCAGACGACAATCCAAACGTAGAGTACCCTGAACTTGAGAAGCGCATCAGTGAAACTTACGCTGAATACTCTACAGTGACAAATAAAAATAGTCTCTATGACACCTATAAGATGGCGATCCGCTGGGCATCTGATAGAATTGAAAAACAAGGTATTATTGCCTTTGTCACTAACGGCTCATGGATTGATGGGAATGTGGACGCAGGGATTCGGGCGTGTTTAGCAGAGGAATTTAGTTCAATTTACGTCCTGCACTTGCGCGGGAATGCCAGAACATCTGGCGAGCGGAGGCGTTCTGAAGCGGGAAACGTATTCGGAAGTGGTACACGGACCCCCGTCACCATTACAATTCTCGTCAAGAATCCGAACGCGACACACGAGGATTGCAACATCTACTACCGCGACATAGGCGACTATCTCACGCGCGAGGAGAAATTAGAGGCACTTAGCAAAGCAGGGTCTATAAAAGGTTTCAGCAATTGGCGGGCAATTACACCGAATGAACATTACGATTGGATAAGACAACGCAGTGACGTCTTTCAACAGTTCTACCCAATGGGATCAAAAAAGGCAAAGGCTGGTAAAGTGGATGATACTATATTTAGACTGTATTCAAGAGGATCAGCAACTGGTAAAGATGTATACATGTACAATTCCTCACGCGAGGTTTGTGCGAAGAATGCGAAGCAAATGACCCAGATTTATCTTAGTGCCTTACAAGAACTAACAGACAATCCAGAACTTGCAGTGGAGGAGATAGTCCGTCAGCATGTCTCAGGTATCAAATGGGATCGTGAACTTGAAAATAATCTGAGGCGGAAGAAAAAGCCCCAATTTGATTGGGGTTATATCCGAAAAGTCGCATACCGCCCATTTGTTGCTATGAATTGTTACGCAGACTACATATTCATGCAGATGAAGTACCAGATGGATATAATCTTCCCAGACGGTTCCAGTGAAAACCGTGTAATCTGCGTACCTGGTATCGGATCGAAAAAAGCATTTTCCGCGCTTATCACCGATACAATGCCCGATCTCGGTTTCAATGAGGCCTCGCAATGCTTTCCCCGCTACCGATACCCCAAACCAACAGACACATCAGACACGACAGGCACATTTGACGGCATTGACAAGGCACCTGATCGCATTGACAACATATCAGACACCGCACTCCACGCCTTTCGTGCCCACTACAACGACGATACTATTACTAAGGATGCCATCTTTGACTACGTTTACGGTATCCTGCACGCCCCGAGTTACCGGGAAGAATTCGCAAACGACTTATCCAAGATGATACCGCGTATCCCTTATGCCGCGGACTTCCACACCTTCGCCGAAGCCGGCGCGTCCCTCGCAAACCTCCACCTCAATTACGAGACCTGCGAACAATACCCGTTAGAAGTTATCTTTCCTCACCAAGGCGAGCCGCAATCGATCCATTTTCGGTTGACCGAAAAAGCAATGCGTTTCGTTGATAAAGAAACCAAGACAACCCTTATCATCAACGAACATATCCGTCTATCCGGCATCCCAGAAGCAGCACATCGGTACGTCGTCAACGGCAGGACCCCGTTAGAGTGGTTTGTTGACCGTTACAAGATAACAAAGGACAAAGACAGCGGGATTGTCAACGATCCCAACGGTTGGTTTGCCGATCCTCATGATCTTGTTACAGCAATTGAGCGGATTGTGTATGTCAGTGTGGAGTCCGCACGGATTATTGACGGGCTGCCTGCGGAGGTGACTTTTTAAGCCCCAGCAGTGCGAAGGCGTATAACATTTGTGGCATAGGAAACCGTTAGCTTGTGCCTCCTTTTTGTAGAAAAGAGATACACGCAATTTACAAGCCCCAGCGGGGCGATAGGTGTATAGAATATGGGAACCGCACCAACCCCCAAGCCCCAGCGGGGCGAAAGGTGCATAGAACTATGGCAGATACCTATACCCAAATTTACATGCATATTGTCTTCGCTGTCAAAGGGAGACAATCCCTCATTCCAAAACAGCACAAAGAAGCCTTACACCAATACATTACCCGCATTATCACCAACAAAAAGCAAACAGTCGTTCGGATTAATTCAATGCCCGATCATATCCATATCCTTGTCGGGATGACACCCGATATGGCACTCTCCGATTTAGTGAGGGACATCAAGGCAAATTCATCAAAATTCATTAACAAAAAGAGATGGGTTCTCGGAAAATTCCAATGGCAGACGGGCTTTGGAGCGTTCTCATATTCTCACTCACAGTTAGATACTGTCGTTCGTTACATTAAAAATCAGGAGGTCCATCATTCACGTCAGACATTTAGGGAGGAATATCTCGCGTTTCTGAAACGTTTTGATGTTCCCTACAATCCGAAATACGTTTTTGATACGGATGATGCATCTGGTTCATGATACACCTATCGCCCCGCTGGGGCTTTTGTGGTTGGGGATCCGGGCGTGCTATACACCTATCGCCCCGCTGGGGCTTTAGTAGACAAGCATTGTCAGTAACCCCAACACCGCGCCGATTTTTTATTGTCAGAATCAGGCTTTTCAGGATTATCGAAATGAGGGGGTAAGTCTCTTTGCTCCAGCGAAGCAATATTGCTTCACAGTGAGAATAGAAAAGGGCAGGTTATCTAATCTTGCACTCCATCTGATAAAGTATATGCGAACCTACGAACAATTTTATTCAACTTCTTCAGAAAAGGGGAAAACCTATGGAAAAAATTTATGAAAATCTCAGCAAGTATGGCGAAGAAATGAAAGGAAAATTTAGCCATAATCCCTATGGAAATGGAATAGTTATTTCAGTGACAAGCCCCTTTGTTGAGGAAATTCACATGGAGTGTGACGAAGATGTTTCTAGAGAGTATTGGGATACCTATTCGCTATTAGAACCTCAAGCAGATCATCCTGAAGGAAGTGATAGGCTAATTTACTATAATACACGAGAAAAATGCTATTATAAGTGTGAATGGGGACCAAAAGAGTCTGGACTGAAAGAATCCAGATGGGGATATATTTGGGTTAAGACTGATAGACGATACATCGTAAAGCATGCCATGCAATATGAAAGACTACAAGCACGTTTTCGCATGTACGATGCTATACATAAAGGGCAATTGTGTGTTTTTAGTGGTTATGCCGTAGATCCCAACGAGCAATATAAGCGTCCAAGTACTGTAGAATCAATGTTTGATAGGCACAAATGGTTCTATAACCCATGGTCTTTTAAAGTTTCCTTATTAAATAGAGATACTATAGACGATTTTGTTGGAGGAGGAACGCCAATCTCAAAGGAAATGACTGACAAAATGGTTCTTTATCATAAAAAGCAGCGCAACGATAAATGGAAGGCGAAGGGAAAGAAATTAGGAAGGAATTTATTAGATAAACTTTCTAAAGCTGCAAAGTTTGTGGAAAAATACCCCACTTGGTTTGTAGCTATCCTTACTGCTCTGGCTACTTTCTTTCTTGGGAATATGACATCTATTTTCAAGTGGTTCTCAAAACTGTTTGGAGAATAGCTTTAGAGGTAAGTTAAGAAATCTATAACCGCGATAGCTTCACCAGCGGCGAGGTTTTTTCTTGTTAATACGCCAGCAATATGCTATACTATCTTCAGTCCAAAATCGTGATACAAAACTTAACCGATCCCCAAACTGCTAACTGCGTAAAAAAAGCGTTGTTGAGAAAGCGTCTAATCTGCGTCATCCGCCTAATCCGTGAAAATCCGCGATTCAGACAATTAACAACGCCACCAACACACCCACTATAATGGGCATATCCAATGAAACCCAACACCTGACGAAACGCTTTGAATACACAGAACCCCAAAATCCGCGCAATCCGTGAAAATCCGCGATTCAGACAATTAACAATCCCATCAACACCTATCGCCCCGAAATCATAATCAAAATCAACGGTATGAATGCCGTGTGGCATTCACCGGAGCATAGACCGGGGTATGAATGCCGTGTGGCATTCCAAATCAATGGTATGAAGCCCGTATGGGCTTCACCGGGGGCAAAATTTGGAAACCGCGCCTACTGGGTTAGGGTTCTGCGCTAATCCGTATCTACTAATGTGTCAGCATATTCCTATAATTCACCATAAAGCGTTGGATACACAGAAACCCAAAATCTGCGCAATCCGCATAATCCGTGAAAATCCGCGATTTGCGGCGTACTCGCCCAAATGCGACGTGCATTCAGACAATTAATAATTCCATCAACACATTTCGCCCCGAAATCAACGGTATGAATGCCGTATGGCATTCCCCGGGGGCTTAGATCTGTGTGGGTGTCGCGATGCTATACACATTTCGCCCCGAAATCAACGGTATGAATGCCGTATGGCATTCCCCGGGGGCTGAAGTCCATAATCCTGCAAATCCATAAATCCCATAAATCCTGATTCAGACAAATTAACAAGCGAGGTTAGGAGGGAAACACCCAAGCAAAAACACCTCGCCAACGGAATTGTGAGTTCCTGTTGCTAATTGCTAACTGCTAATTGCTAACTGCTAAATTGCTAACTATCAAATCCCCATGCGGAGGGCGACTGCTGCAAGGAGGATTAGCAGAGAGACAACACCCATGAGACTGGATACCATTGCCATCCGGGAACGGAGTTTATCGACCTCGGGTGGGAGTTCTTCTAAGTTCGGATCCAATGTTTCAATTGCCGCTGCGAGTCGGGGTCCGAAGAACATGCCGTGCAGTGCTGTAAGCATCATGAGTACGAAGAAAAGCCCGATTTTGATAAGGAGTGTCCGCATGAAGGCGAAGGCGAGTGGCGTAGAGGTGGTGAGGTCTACAGCGAAGAAGAGGTTAATGATGCCCGTGAAAAACAGCACGCCGACACATCCCCATACGATAGGTTCAAAACGTTTGCCTATCTGCGTTAGCAGTTGAATGCGCTGAACGGGTGGTAGGTGCTGTTTGAAGTGTGGGACAATCACCATCGCTAAGATGAGGTTGCCACCGACCCATATAACGGCGGCGATGACGTGTAGCCAGAGAACTAAGAGTGAGAATATGTCCATTTTTGAGATTCCTTTATACTGTCATTGAAGTTTCAAATTTCACTATAGGTATTAGGTATTTATCCCTAACCCCCTAAATCCCCCTTATCAGGGGGACTTATCAGACGTAGGTTGGGTTGAGCGGTAATGATCAAAATCTATCCATTTCCACCAGAGAATACCGCTTTTTAGCCCTCCATTCGTATAGATAGATACAGCGAAACCCAACGAACCAAACGCTGTAGATGTAATAATATGTTGGGTTTCACTTGTGTTTTGGTAATTTCAGATACCTTAATGATCTTGAAAATCGTTTTATCTATGCAGCTTTCAGTAAAATCCCATTCAACCCAACCTACAGGCTTTACCAACAGCCAACAGCCTACTACTAACCTCCATCTCACTTTGTCCGAGCATTCTGAAGGTTTTCAATGTCATTGATAACTGCCTCAGCACGAGCGATGAGTGCTTTTTGTTCGTCAGTGCTGAGAGGTACGGGTGCGAATCGGTGGTAATCACACTTTGTGAGGATATCAATCAATTCCTCACGGGTGTGTTCAGAAACTTCTGCCTGAGTGCAGACCTCGCGTGCTGCGTCAATACTACGTTGTGATAGTGCAAGTGTGCCCTCCAGATATTGGTAGAGTATTTGCGCGAGTGCATTGGCGAACGGGGTTGCCCCGTTAGCAGGAACGTTATGTACGAGTTCTGCAAGTGCTGTGTGTGCTTGGGAAACGGGTGTTTCGGGATGCATTTCTCCGTTATCAGGGACACCTTCAGCACGTGTCGCTGCGCGTGATGCGATGCTTGCGAATGGATTAGAAAATCCGCCACGATACCAGATAAATCCCGCTATCAGCACGCCTACTATCAGGACTGCTAACGCTAAAATCACCCAGAATTTCCAAGATGCGTCCTCGGTTTCAAGATCAACGGCATCGTTCGGGTTTGGACGGACGGAGAGCGGAATAGGGTCTGTCCGGATTGTTGCGTAAACTGCGCGGCTCGGATCGAAGTAGGCATACGAAATCGAAGGAATACGGAGGGTGCCTGTCAAGGCGGGGGTTAGGGTGTAAGCGTAAGCTTGATGTGTCGATGTAGCGTCGTTGGTGATATTCGGTCCATTCACAATAACCCCAGTCAGTGCTGGCAGCGTGGGAGGTGTGACCGTCCGCATGTTCCCACGTCCAGAGACTCGAACGATAAGCGTCAATGCACTTCCGACTTGGACCCAGCTCCGCTCAAGTTGGGCGGAGATTTGGTATTCACCGATGGCACCGTTGAAGTGAGGGGGTTTGCCTATATCGGGGAGCGGTTGCACAGTCAACGTCAAGGGTGCTGTTTTTAAAGTTTTGTGTCCTTGGCGAAGTGGAAGTTCCAACGCAGCGGGGTCAAGCACAATCCTCCCGGTTTTTTGTGGATACAATTTGCGGACGTGTTCCTCAACCCAAAACGTTTTTCCTTGAATTTGTTGGGTGTACGGTGGGACTGTCGGGAGCTCCTCAACTATAAAATCAGGAAACGCCGGCAGCTGTGGGATTGGAGATTGCCGAGTAGGAAGGACTGCGGTGTAGCGGTAGCTGAAGGTGTACGTCAACGGTGCATTGAGGTACGGGTTTGCTGTATCAACCTCGGCTTCAACTTGATGGACTCCTCCTGTTAGGTTTTCCTGATAAGTATCAGCACCGCTGACCCGGATCGAACCCGGATTTGCGAAATAGAAGTTGCCTTGATAGTCGAATTGGATGTCAGATAGCGAAAAGTCGCCGATGGCTTGCGGAATTAGTTCATAGACCCACGCCATTGAAACCGCAATTTTGTCTGATTTAAGCCGTGGCACGGTATCGGAATGCAACGGGACGGCGAGAAAAGCAGGCAGAAAATTGAATTTCGGGGACTTAATGTGTTTGATGAAGGTGTCCCCGGAGATGGTGAGTTCCAACCGTGCCTTCTCTCCAAATTGGATATGCCGGGGTTTCACGACGGCAGCGACGTTGACAACAGGCGGTGTCGTCTTCAACTCGCTCGGCTCTTGGGCAGAGACAAAGAGAGGAAAGATTGTGAAAAGAAAAACGCACCAAGTAGCTTTAGGTGCTATCTTACGAAGTTTACCAATCTTTTTCACGCCGATACCCGCTTTTGCGGTGTTTCTGTAATAACGCTTGTCGTAGCCTATTCTCATTCTTACTCAAACGTTCCAAGAGGCGAAGTGCTTCTGATTCGCCAATATTGTTCGGTTCGGCTTGTGGTGCAGCATCTTTGTTCGGCTGCGGTTGCTGTGCGAAGTTTGCTTGCTGTTTCAGAAGTTGCTGCGCCAATGCGAGGTTGTATTGCGCATCGGCATCTTGCGGGTTCAAGCGGAGTGCGTGTTTGTAAGATTCAATAGCACTTTCAAGGTCTCCGGTTTTGAATTGTGCGTTTCCCAAATTGTAGTGGATATGTGCGAGATCCGGGAGATCTTCGGTCTGTTTGCTATGTCTTGAGAGCGACTCCTGAAATGCGCGCATCGCTTCGTTAAATCTGCCCTTTCTATAGAGTGCGGTGCCGAGGTTATAGGGTGCAACTGGCGTGTCCATGTTTTCAAAGGTCGCCTGCTGAAATGCAGCGTGCGCTTCATCGTAATTTCCGAGCGAATACGCCGCATGTCCAGTGTTTAGCGTGCGCTTCCAACTGCCCACCCATCCGACGAGGACGCAAACGAAAACAGCCATTAGTAAGCAACAAAGCATTTTGTTTCGCATGCTATTATTATATCAGATAGTTTTGTGATTTGCAAGCGAGCAGCGGTTGGAAGATGCACATTGGATACATGTAGGTTGGGTTGAACGGGAATTTACTAAAAAGTCTGACACATAAAAATGAATTTCAAGTTACTGAGAAACCTGAAATTACCAAAATATGAGTGAAACCCAACATATTCTTATACAGCGGCTCCTTTGGAACGTTGGGTTTCGCTATCTCTGTTTACGCCAACGTTAGATTGAAAATAAGAATCTTCGGTATACAGGAAAGGGTTCTTGCCCTTTACCGCTCAACCCAACCTACGTTTACTACTGACAATCATTCGGAGTTACAAACTTCTCCTACAAATGAAATATAAAAATAAAAAAGGCGCGCTTTGCAAGCGCGCCTATAGAAACCGTGAGAAGTCTATTCGCGTTTGAGGTCTGCCCAAACAGTTGATAACTTACCTACCGGATCAATAGCCAGAGCACTGGCGGCTTCGGCGAAGAAACTTTTCTGATCTTTCGCCTTGTCAGGATAGATGTCGCAGACTTTGTGCGTGTTATCGTCAAAGTGCAAGTTGAGATACGCAGCACCGCCGGATTCGCCACATCGGTAGAGGACGACATTTCCACCTTTTACGAGCTCGACTTCGATGTTGTAATCAACGATCTGCGCGCCACCTGTCCATGTGGAATCGTTATACCACTTCTCCCCGTTAATCCAAATTTGTGCGTAATCATCGTGCGCCGGGGACATAATTGCTTTCATATCCTTGGGTGCCTTGATAACGCACATCACATAGGTATCGATATTGTCGCCAGGACCTTCGCGGTTCATATTATCTTGGTTCGCCACTTCGAGTTCAAAGACTGTCCACTCTCTGGGACCACCGTTCTTCTTATCCCAGTTCATTTTGACGGTCTGTGTCATCTTCAAACCCTCAATCGTCGAAAGTTTGGGCTGATCGAGTTTGCCTTTGGTTCCCATATCGATGAGATCCTTGGGGGCAGAACCTTGGAAACCCCCGTTGTTTTCGTAGTTCCCGTCGGGTCCGTACCACTTACTGATCCAGGTCTTAACATTCGCGTGGTTTTCTTTTAACTGTGCGGCGGGTGCTTCTGCCAGCCAATCTTTCTCTTTCAAGGGACCGCCCTTGATATTGACTTTGTGCTTCTGTGCGAGTGCGAGATGTGAGATACTCACAACGAGTGCGAACATAATCGCGATTGCGAGTGTAAACCGATAAAACCTTTTCATTTGAGTCTACCTCCTGATAGGTTAAAGATTGAAGGCACTAAGTTGAATAGATGTGTAACTTAGCTGCTGTATCGGTTCGCAGTGTAAAAATACTGCAAATTGACTTCAATGGACGATATTGCGTTTCATTATGGCATTTTGACAAATTTTTGTCAAGAAAATATTTGAGTTATAAGTAGTGAGGGCAGCCACAAGGGCTGCCCTACATGTTTGGGTGCAAACAGATGGTTCTAAAGTTGGTATAAATAGACGTTAATCCGATTTCTTTAGTTCCCCCCAGTGGGTTGGAAGTTTGTCTTTCGGGTTAACCGCCCGGAATCCGGTATCGAACGCTTCGACTGCTTGCGAAAACCTGGTCCCGCCCACGAACCCTCCAAGAACATAGATTACGCCATTGACGGCGACTGCTGGCGCGACTTTTCCTACGGGAATTGGTGGTATGACTGTCCATCTATTTAGACTCGGTTCATAGACATCTACTGATGTAACCCTTTTAAACCCATTGTTCAGCGCGTAACCACCTATCAGATAGACTTTCTTATCAACGGCAACGGTGTCAAAAGCGAATCTGGACATTGGCATATCACGGAGTTTACGCCATTGGTTAGTTCTTGGGTTGTATTCCTCAATTCTTGTAAAAAACTGGTCAGCAAGCGGAATGCCGTGCCGAGGTAAAACCTCTCCGCCAATCGCATAAATTTTTCCATCAATAACTTCTGCATTAATCCAGTATCGCTTTGTCGGCATACTGGCGCGCTTTTCCCACCGATTCGCTAACGGGTCGTAGGCTTCAACAAGGTCAGTGGCGACTTTGACATCGCGCCGTTTATCATAAATTGCCCCACCGATAGCGTATATTTTTCCATCAAGAACCGCCGTCTTAAATCCGCTGCGAAGTGTTGGCATATCCCGCGTTCGGGTCCATGTATCAGTTTGTGGATCGTAGACTTCAACGATTTTGTGTTGCTTCGTCCCCCGAATCTTTCCTCGACTGTATCCGCCAAATACATAGATTTCACCAGCAAAAACCGCAGCCTGCGCAGCGATTCGTGGCGTCGGTAGATCTGCACCCTTGCGCCATGTCTTGGTTCGTGTGTCATAAATCTCTACTGTCGGAAGTGCAGACCAACCCGGTCCTCCCTTGTTGCTATAAGGCACACCGCCGATGATATAAATTTTGCCGCTAACAACAGCCCTCGCGACTCCATTTCTTGAGGTTGGCACTTCGGTCTGCTGCACCCAAAAGTTAGCATCACTACCTTCTACTGCTATAACAACCAACAGGATAACAAGAAGGGATTGGAAGTTTCGGCGATTAAGCATAAACATGGAATGTCTCCTTGCCAATATAGATAACAGACAATTTATCAAAAGATACACCAGAAAGAGAAATCTTCTGTTATTAAAGACACAATTTTAGGGTGAAAAGGGTGCATAAAATGCATTGCGGCACAACACTTTTTTATCCAACTCACTTTATAGTAGATTTTGCAGTTACTTGGATACTGTGCCCCGGCGAAGTTAGAAACATCGCCTACCAATTTATAGGTGGAAGATAGCGAGGTTGGGAAACCTCGTCAGCGGTAAGGTGGTGAGACAAAGAAAAAGCCCTTGTCGAATGGAGGGACAAGGGCTTCGTTAGATTTAGCGGCTCTGTTTGATGTCCGCCCAGGTAGTAGCTAACTTTCCAGCGGGTTCGACATCAACAGTCATACGGACTGTATCGAGGAATGACGCCGCATCCATGCCCTCTGTCGGATAGATAGTAACAGCATCGTTGGTTGCATCGTCAAAGTGCAAGTTGAGATATGCGGAACCACCGGATTCACCACACCGGTAAAGGAGGACGTTGCCGCCTTTTTGCAAATCAACTTCAACGGTATGAAGAATCGTTAGGGGGGCACCTGTCCATCTGGAATTGTTGTACCATTTCTCGCCGTTAATCCAGATTTGCGCATAGTCATCATGTGCGGGTGACATCACGGCTGACATATCACTCGGCGCATCAATAAGAGCAATGACGTAGGTATCAATGTTATCAGCGGGTCCGTCTCTATTCATGTGGTTGTTGTCTACAGGGTCTAATTCAAAGACGGTCCATCCGCGGGTTCCGCCGTGGTCGTCGCCCCACTCCATATCAATGTCTTCCGTCATAAGCAAGCCTTCAATCGTTGAGAGTGAGACTTGGTCCAGCGCGCCGCCGGAGCCTTCACTAATAAGATCGATTGGAGCAGAAGCTGCGAAACCACCGTTGACTTCATAGTTACCGTCGGGTCCATACCACAGGGAGATCCAAGACTCTACATCACTGTGATCTTCTCTCAGGGCATCAGTGTTGGGTTCTGGATCCTCTAAGAGTACGTCTTCTGCGAGGGGACCACCGGTAATTGCGTTAGCCTGCGCAAATGCGAAGTGGGAGTAACACATACCTAAGGCGAAAAGAATAACTACCGCCAGACTAAGAGTGTAAAACTTTTTCATTCTTGTTCTATATCCTCTTTGATAGATTAGTTAAGAGTTGAAAATAACTGGGTTGCATAGTAGCACTTCCCAGGCTTCTCTATAGATTATATAACGCTTAAAAGCGTCCAACATTACAATTTTAATTATTTTACCATCTTGACAGAGATTTGTCAAGAGAATTTTAGTTTTGGGTTAGGGTCATTTAGTTTTCCAATAATTTCCCCAGGATGCCCGAACTTGTTCGGGAAAAATGTGCTATCCCCAACAAGTTGGGGCGTCCAGTAAGAAATATCCTTCACATAAGCAAACCTATTTCTTAAAATTGAATAGCCCTGAGTTTTGGGTTATAAGTTAAGGGTAGGGGTAGGATAAAAGAAGAATCCCTGCCTCAAGGTAGAGAGGCAGGGACTTTGGTTTAGTCGTTCCGTTTAATGTCCGCCCACGTCGTCGTTGCCTTCCCGGTAGGATCGACAGCTAGCACCCCTGCGACCTCACTAAAAAAGCTTTTCTGATCATTCGACTTCTGAGGGTAGATTTCGACAGCGTTGTGGGTTTTATCGTCAAAGTGCAGATTCATGTAGGCGTGTCCGCCAGATTCGCCACACCGATAAAGGACGATGTTCGCACCCTTGACCAACTCGACTTCAATATTGAAGTCAACCTGGAGTGCTGCGCCTGTCCACCTGGAATTGTTGTACCATTTTTCGCCGTTAATCCAGATCTGTGCGTGGTCATCGTGTGCGGGTGACATCACGGCCTTCATGTCCTGCGGTGCGTCAATAACACAAATCGTATAAGTATCAATGTTATCGATGGGACCGTCGCGGTTCATGTGGTGTGCATCAGCGGGATCGAGTTCAAAGACCGTCCAACCCCGTGGTCCGCCATTACCTTTTTTCCAATTGACATCAATAGTTTGCGTCTTATTCAAACCCTCAACGGTCGAGAGTTCAGGTTGGGTCAGTTTGCCACCCGTGCCTTCTTCGATAAGGTCTTTGGGTGCGGATGCCCCGAATCCACCGCTGTTTTCATAGTTGCCGTCGGGTCCGTACCACAGGGTGATCCAGTTTTTGTTCTTTGAATGGTCTTCGTTCAATTCTCCGGCTGGATCTTTCAGCCAATCTCCCTCTTTTAAAGGACCGCCTTTGATGTTGACTTTCCCCTGCGCGAATGCGAGGTGCGATATGCTCATGCCGAGTGCGAATATAATCGCTACGGCGAGCATGAATAGATAGGTTCTACGCATTGAAGTTTTTCTCCTTATAAACATTGTAATTTAAGGGCAGGTTTTAGAAACCTGCGTGTTCTGCCAAAAGTTGGGTGAATCTATCGTAATTTGGATTCACCATAGAATTTACACATTGTATATACTGTAAATTAATTACAAAAATTTGTCAAGGGTAAATTAGGGTCATTTAGTTTTAAGATTTGATTTGTAGAGTTATGATTTTATATGGGCATGTATTGCGTGAGTTTTCACGCAATACATGCTATACTTCACCCTAAAAATCCACAACGACTTTGAGGTGAAGACGATGACGAGA
>JAJDUH010000035.1 GCA_022826805.1 Candidatus Poribacteria bacterium | reverse complement strand
CACTCAAGCGCGAGGTTCAGGCGTGGCAGGATCGAAGAAATCAGCAGCGTGCCACGGTCAACTGGAGGTTTACCACACAAGACGCACGCATTAAACTCAAAAAATTATATCCGTCTGATAGTCAGTGACACAGCACTAGTGTAAAGGCTTCTGTATGATAACGTTCTGTCTTAACAAAAGCATTCGCCCACCCAGAGGTGTCTGCGAAAACTTCATTCATCCTCATCTCCTCTTAACTCTGCAAGCAAAGCAGCTGCAATGTAGTCATCGTGGCGTTCACCGATGTCAGTAACATCAGATTCCAACGTGCCGAGCGACGCAATGAGTGGATCTGGATAATCTTCGTGTGCTCCTTTAACTACTCGTATTTCCGGTGGTAATATAGTGTTGGGACCACTTATATCGTCCCATTTAAGCGTCCCTGCAAGGGCAATGAGTGGATCGGTCTCCTGTGCCCCTATGGATGGTTCCTCGTTTTGTTTCTCTATTTGTTCCGTTAGCGGGAGCAGAATTTGCTCCCATAGGTGTTCAATAACATCTTCGCCTGTTACATCTTGTTTCCTATTGTTGAACCACTCTAAAAGCCAGAATTCTACTTTGTAAGGTTTAGTAGAGCTTTTGTCGTCAACGAAAAATCGGATTTCGGATCCGGGGCCGCCGTATGAAATTAGATACTGCCAATGTGGTGGGGTGTCATTGACATTAGGTTCTATATAGTCTATTGATAGCGGATATTCGTCAATGAATCCTATATGTTTTTCTACATTGAAGTCTTCCTTTCCTTTTAGAAACTCCGTAGCTTCTTCGTAGTCTTCGTTGAATTCATTGTTGAACATGAGCATAAGGTCAAGGCGTGTTGATCGCCATTCTTCAACCGGAATGTCAGTATCAGAAGGAGAGTTTGCTATAGAAGGGGGCGTGTAGAAAGAATTTTCTGTTTGTATCTGATTCATCTTACTTCCCTTCCGAAATTTCGCCAAAAGGTTCAACGTATTCACTTAGAAACAATTGAGCAAGAGAAGCTCAATATCTTAATCAATACGTTTAACAAACGAATAGCACTGTCACGTAATTTTTAAGTTTACCACAGATTTTGATTCAATGCCATGTTAATTCTCCGATTTAATTCGTGCCAGAAGCATCTCTACTGGTTCATCGTTCGAATCTTGTGGAACGAGTTTACCAGAAAACGCCTGCTTTAGGATAGACTGTTGTAAACTTTCGGCGCGTCTCAGTTCAGATATAATTTTCCTTTCTACCTCATCAGCGATGGAAAAGTGCCGCTCAAGTGCAGAAACGATTTGTTTCTGTTCGGTAAGCGATGGTAACGGAATTTCAAAAGTTTTAAGTTGATTTCCAGTTATTGCCTCGAAAGTTGTTCCTGTCCCTCGACTGGCGATTTTATTCTCAAATCTACGCATCAAATAAAGAATAAAAAACGGCTGAATTCCATTCAAGCCTCGGATTGCTGCAAGTCCGCGCCCCACTGCAGATTTTTCAGGACAAATATTTGTTGGTCCAACAGGCGCGCGAATAGAAATAAATACATCACCTTTTTGGGCAATTTTCTTTGGTTTGGCACACCACTTTCGGGGTGTAGGATAGAGTTTTCCAAATTCAAGTTTGCCTTGGTAAAAAGGGAGTCCTTCTCCATTAGTATTATAGGTTGAGGATGGAGGGGATTGCCCCAGTATAATTTCGCTAATTTCCTCCAGGGTCGTCCACACCCAACCATCAGGCAGCTCCGGTAAACCTTCCAGCGTAGAAATTTCTGAAATCGACATCGATTCAAGTTCACCTGATTTTCCTGCGCGCCATTCCTTTGTTAACTCTCCTTCAAAAGCCGCTTTAAGGATTGATTGGCGATACCATTGCAACTGTGCATATGCTTTTTGTAGACTATCAACAGCCACGCCTAATTGTGCGAACAAGGTCTCTAACTTGCTTACGATATGCTTTTGTTCTGCTAACGGTGGCAGCGGAATTTCCATTTCAGCAAGTGCTTCTGTCCCTAATCGCAGTCTTCCGGTTGTTCCTTTCATTTTCGATGTAAGCAAAGAACGAGTATCGGAAAGTAACAAATAATAGAAGATATAGAATTTGTCACTGACACCTGCAACTTCACGTATTGGAATTACTTCGGTGGTTGCGATGCCAAAAGGTGCTGGTAATTCCTGAATGATACACTGTTTTCCATTTTCAAAAGATGGTGTAATTTTAGCCAGAAGAATATCCCCTGGTTCAAAATAAGTTCCGCTACTGAGTTCAGCGGTTCGTTTGAGTATAAACTCCTTTGAAAATAACGTGGCAATTGGAATCAAATTCATCGGCACGAACGGGATTTCATTATAGTCAGAATATCGTAAATTTCTCGGTTTCTTTGTAAATGTAACAACCTTCTCAAATTTTACCATTTGCCAATTCGCTGGAAATCCCATTGGATTCATTGTAATATCCTATTGTTTGGTTTCAGTTCATTTGTTTTTTTAGTCAATATCTTACTATTCTATAAGTATACCATAAGCCCTACTTGAATGCCAGCCGTTTTTCTGTCGCGAGCAGAGCTCGCTCCTACAAAGAAGGGAAATTAGGAAACCAATTTTTCTGTAAGATCCTTTAGTAGACTCTCCAACTCATCACCGAAAAGTTCATATACTTTCGCGCCATTCCCAAGTTCAGCAAAAGGCGCGTACTCAAAATCAGACATTCGAATATCAAGTGAAGTAGCAATGTGGTTTCGTATCATTTCAAACCATTCATGTTGTTCCAGCGTGAAGTCTTTATCAGTTATCCATTCTTCAAAGTAACGTTTGACAGTTGCATTAAAAGGCTCCAAAAATAAACTATAACCCATAGCAAATCGCACCAGTGATATGAGGTCTGTAGGTTGTTCCGTGTCTCCGCGAACACTCTCTGGTGACCGTTTTTTGTAAGCCAGCCATAATGACTCGCGACTCAGACTGTTTGGATGTTGTAACAAGGCTTCTTGTAACGCTTTCAAGTTGTCTTCACTTAGTGTGCCGTGCGCCTCTGGCACTCTACAGAGAATTTGCAACGCTGATAATTCACTCATGTTTTCATTAATAAACTGTTTAAAGGCGTGAATGACTGTTCTGGCTTGTGTGAAACTTTGATCGCTGAAACCAGTTTCAATAACTCGATCTTCGCTTATAGTATCAATAATCTGGTTAGGATCTCTTCCTGGCGGGGCATTTGGATCCGTAGAGGACGGTTCCCCCGGGAGTGATTGCGAATCAGTTTTAACGGATTCACAGACCCCGACGGCATCAACGATAATAAAGTGGGTTTTGGCAGTCGCATCGCCAGTGATAGCGCGTAAATCATCAGGATTAATCGTACGCACGCCGCGTCCCTTCATCTGCTCAAAATACCCACTTGACCGAACAGCACGCATAAAGACTAAACACTCAAGCGGTTTTATATCGGTCCCGGTAGAAATCATGTCAACGGTCACGGCGATCCGAAAAATCGGATCATTGCGAAATTTTGCGATAAGTTCTTCCGGTCTATCGCTCTGATAAGTAATCTTTTGACAGAATTCGTCGCCTTTAGCAAATACCTCTCGGACAATATGGACAATATCCTCGGCGTGAGAATCGTCTTTCGCAAAGATAAGCGTTTTGGGGACAATACGTCTGTAAGGAAATAGGTCTGTGAAAAGTTTTTCCTTGAATGTTTGAATCACTTTTCGGATCTGGTCCACGGCAACAACATCGCGATCCAACTCTCTCTGAGAATATTCTACATCAGTATCTAACTCTTCCCAGTTCAGTCGCCGATTTTGTCTACTTCGTCTTGCAACATAGCTGCCCGCCTCAAGACTGCTGCCGCTTTGTGTTATTTCGGTTTCAATCTTATAGACGTAATAGCCGACGTTTACATTGTCCTCAACGGCTTGTTCGTGGCGGTATTCATAGATAAGATTTTGAGTGAAAAAATTGCGCGTTTGTCCATACGGTGTTGCGGTGAGTCCGATAATGAAAGCGTCGAAGTATTCTAATACATGCCGCCATTTGCCGTAGATAGATCGGTGACATTCATCCACGATGATGAGATCAAACGTATCAAGGGAATGCTTCGGTTATAGATGACTGTTTGTGGCGTTGTATCCGCTGTTTCTTGTTCAAAAACAGAGCTTTCCTCATCGTCCGATTCATAGACAGGCTCACCCTTTAGCATTGAGTAAAGACGTTGGATAGTCGTAATACAAACCGAACTTGTTTCGTCAATATGGTTGCTGGTGAGATGCTGAACGTTATAAAGGTCAGTAAATTTTCTGCCGTCATCGGGAGTGGTGTAAGCTTGAAACTCACGTAGGGCTTGTCTACCGAGATTATTGCGGTCTACCAGAAAAAGAACCCGTTTGATATTAGCAAATTTGATGAGTCGGTATACACTACTTACAGCGACATAAGTTTTTCCACTGCCTGTCGCCATCTGGATTAAAGCGCGTAGGCGCGCTTCTTTCAAAGATTCTTCGAGATTGGTTATCGCCTCGAATTGACAGTCTCTCAGGTCACCTTTTTTTAATATAGGTAAATTGTTCTTTAGATTTTCCCGAAGAGTGGTTAGTTCATTACCTTGATCTAATAGAGAATCAGGTGTATGAAATGTGAAGACTTTCCTTGAGCGAGAGTCAGGATCCCGAATATCTCGAAAGTAAGTCTCAACCCCTGTTGACGCATAGGAAAAGGGAAATCTGGGGTGGCGACGTAAGTTGTCCGGCAAACTGGCGCGATACCGTTCTGCCTGTTGGAGAGCACCACCAAGCGTTGTTCCTTCAGGTTTGGCTTCTATAACACCAACTGCAGTCCCGTTGATAAAGAGAAGATAATCTGCACGCTGATCAAATTTCAACGGATATTCGCGAACAGCAACACCAAGCGCAGCAGCAGTGTCATGTCCAGCGTGATTTTGGACGTGCCACCCTGCTGCTTGAAGCATACTATCTATGTTTTGTCTCGCTTTACGTTCAGGAGTCATTATTCGTTAATAAATAAAAGTAGGCATTGCGTCAGGGCTATTTAATTTTAATAATTTATTGGAGACCGTTGACCCCTTTTTTGGAGATTCGACGAGGAATGTTAGGCTACGACAAATTTTGCCGCGTAAATCAACGGTATGAATGCTGTATGGCATTCCCCGGGGCAAAATTTGGAAACCTCGCCTACCTATTTTTGAGGGGAGCTGGGCGAGCTAGCGTTCCTAACCAAAAGTGGAAATTTCGGCTTTATTTTATACATAAATTCCGAAAGATCTTCTCGCGAAACGTTGAGAAGTCTTGCTGCCCTCTTAGGGCTAATGTTCCCTTGGTGAAGACGGTCAAGCACAAAAACTTCTCTCGTTCTGTGCTTCGCATTAACTTTATGTTGTATTGTAATCTCATTGAGAAGTGATGTGAATTGAGTTCTGACTGCTGCTTTTGCCATGGATAGCTCCTTTTGAAAACTTAAAAACGAGTGAAACCCAACATTGTGTCCCAAGTGCATTCGTATGCGCCGATGTTAGGTTTCACTTTCAGGTAATTACAGTCCCTAATGTGAGCGTTTTTGCTTAAGACGTGCCCAAACAGTCGATAACTTTCCATCAGCTTCAACCGCAAGCACACCCGCAGCAAGGTCTGCAATCTCGTTGTCATCCAGCACTCTGTCGTAGATACGGACATCGTCGATGAGTCCGTTCCATGAACGCGCTGCGTCCTTTTCACCTTTCCCTATGACCAGTTTCGTGGCACCCGTCAGTTTACCCTTAGTCTCTGGGCTGTTAAAGGTTGGCGTATCCAGTTCACCATCAATGTAGAGTGCTAACTCGTTGCCACTACTCCATGTCAAAACAATGTGTTGCCATGATTTCGTCTGTATATCACTTGCAGTCTCAAGTCGCTGAATCCCGCCTGTCGTCGTGATACCGGCTTTAAGAAGGTCTTTACCACCCGCCTCAAAACCAGCGGCATCATAGCGTAGTGAGAGAACAGTATCATCGCCACCCGGGTCGCGTCCATCAATGAATCCTCGGTCAGATAAGGTTTCAGCCGACTTAATCCAAACCGAAACCGTAATAGCGGTGAGGTCATTGATGTAATCCGCGCCGTTGTCGTCTTCTATAGCCTCACCACCACCGTCAAATTCCGCAGCACCCCCGAGTTTTCCACCATTCGGTTTCCAAGAAACACCGTTCCCTTTAAGTGCTGCATCGTTCCCGTTTCCGCTCGCATCCGCTGCGGTTTTTCCGTCTGCCTCATCAAGGGGCCAATACCCAAGCAACCCATCTTTAAGACTCGCAACAGCGATAGAACTCAACGCAATAGAAACGATGACAGTGAAGAGTAATCCCTTAATCACGTTCTGCATTTTTACTTCCTCCTTATAACCTGTATAGGTTTTAGGTGGTCGTCCTATTATCAATTGCTGTGGTTTCACATCCGATTTCATCCAGCATCTTTTTGCTGGAGGCTTGCCGCCGAATCATCTGTTTTTCGAGTTACTTATTTGTGTAGAAGATGTGCTGTGTCCTTTATAGTGGTGTCCGATGTTGAAGGGAAGGGAGATGGGCAGATGCTAAGACCTGCCCTCTAATTTGTCTTAGGTGCGTTTAGACGTTACACACGTCATACGCGTGTTGCATCGCGTCAAACGCATCACCTTTGGGTCCAAACTCATGACCGACATAGAGTTCGTAGCCAGTATTGACAATAGCGCGCATCACGGCAGGATAGTAGATCTCCTGCTCGTCATCGAGATCGTGACGTCCCGGGTTCCCAGCGGTATGGTAATGCCCAATATATTCGCTATAGTCGGTGATATTCCGGATGAGATCGCCTTCCATGATCTGCATGTGGTAGATGTCGTAGAGCAACTGTGCTCTCGGTGAACCGACCCCTTTGCATACCTCAACGCCCCACGCCGTCGTGTCGCATTGATAGTCGGGATGGTTCACTTTACTATTGAGGAGTTCAACACAGAGGTTGATCCCTTTCTCTTCAGCGGCTTTGGTAACGCGCGAAAGACCTGCTATCGTGTTGTCGCGTCCCTCTTCTTCTGACCTACCTTCCCGATTTCCAGAGAAACAGATGAGTCCAGGGATGTCATTTGCTGCCGCAACGTCGATATTTTGCAGGATTTCATCTTCAATCCGGTCGTGGTTGCTCGGATCGTTTAAGCCAGATGGGAGCGAGGCGTGTCCGACAATAATCCCGACACGCATCCCGTGGTCCTTAACAACAGACCAGTATTCTGCAGGAAGCATTTCAACAGATTTATAACCGATTTCAGCGGCTTTTTTAATAACGTCTACCGGGTCTCTGCCACGACTGAAACCGCCGAAACAGATGGATTGATTAATTGGCATAATTCTCTCTTTCTTAAAGTAGTAGGGTCTTTAGAAAAGCCATACGCGCTTTTCTCCCCGTTGTGCCGTAACAATATTTTTTATAGGTCTACCGCTTTACCGGTGCGGAAGGAGGTGCTCGCGGCGAGCATAATCCGCAAGGTCTCTAACGCATCGCTGTAGGGTGATAGAATCTTTGAGCTATCCCCACTTTTCACAGCGTCAATGAAGACACGATCCCGATCCTGTCCACCTTCGTTTGAAAGCGATTCTGTCTCTCCACCTTTATTTACTTCGTTCGCGCCGCCAACGGTGACAACCAGTCCACGCGTGAACACCTCAAGATGAACGCGACCGAATCCTTCCATGGCGCAACTGGAGACGATGTTGGCAACAGCACCGTTCTTAAACTCAATGTTCACCATGCTGATGTCATCGATATCATAGTTCTCAATATGCTCCATGCTACCGCTCGCTGCAACACCATGTACAGTTTTACCGTCACTGCCAACGAGGAAACGAGCGAGATCGAAGATATGCGTCGTCTGTTCTACGTGTTGACCACCAGATTCTGCACGCACGCGCCACCACGGCGTGCCGGGCATACCACCTATCCAATATCCAAGCGCGCCGAGAATTTGTGGCTGCGCGTCAAGCATCTCTTTCGCATTCTGGGCGTTGCCACCATAACGCCAGTGATAACCAACACTCGTAATCACACCGCTCCGCTCAATATCTTCGTTGATAATGATTGCTGGCTCTAATTCGCTATGGATCGGCTTCTCAATAAACATCGCAATGCCTTGTTCGCAGGCAATCCGTTCCTGTTCGCCGTGTGCAAAAGGAGGTGTGCAGATATAAACCGCATCCAGATCCTCTTTGTCGTACATCACGCGATAGTCGGCATAAGCGTTGCCGCCGAATTCTTCAGCACGCTCTTTCGCACGGTCCTCGGAAATGTCGCACATCGCAGAAAATTCAACGTCCTCAAAATTATCTTTTAGATTGCGCATGTGCGCGCCAGCCATCCCACCGGTTCCGATAAAACCGAGTTTCACTTTATCCATGTTTTCTCCTTCAAAAAAAGCATACTCAGGGCGAATCCCTGAATTTTACGGATATAGTCTAACAAATGCCGATGTTATATAGCAAGTAATTTTTTTCTGATTGTGCTATAATATTTTAGCGATGAGTCATTGGTTATTAGTAACACTTCGTTTTAGTTGTTAGTTAAGAGGTTTCTGGTAATCAAAGCCCCTTAATCTTATAACTAACCACTAATCACCAACCGCTAACAGTGGAGCGCAGCGGAACGCCCTAACCGCTAACTGCCAAAAACAAGGAGGATACTATGGGTTTCAAATTTGGATATAGCACGTTACGCTGGCAAACGCCTGATTTCGAGGAACTATTAACCCAACTGAAAAGCGCGGGTTGGGACGGTTGGGAGATGCGCCAGTCCTTAGATTGGGTCGGTACACCACAACGCATCCGACAGGTATGTAGTAATGTAGATCTTCCCGTCGCTGCTGTCACAGCACGCGGACTACCGATCGACAAAGACACCGATCAGATGGAACTTAATAAACGGCGCATCGACTTCGCTGCAGAAGTTGAAGCCGACTGTTTCATGTTCATGGGTGCAGGCAAACCACAGGACCGTCCGGTTAATAATGAAGACCTTGCGGCACTCGCCGATGTCTCCGAAGACTGGGCAGAATACGCTGCACAATACGATTTGGAGGTCTGTTACCACATCCACACCAACACCACGGTCGATTCCATTGACGATTGGGCGAAATACATGAGCCTCCTCCGAAAGTGCAAGCTTTGCATAGACGTATCGCATTCCGCACTTTGGGGCTTCGATCCGATTGAATCCATCCGCCGTTATAGCGATTCACTCGTCTACGTCCACCTTCAGGACTATTGCAGTGTCACCGGTGGCGACGACGGCACGCCGTACGATGTCGGTTGGGTCGACGTTGGGGCAGGTACCGTCATGGATTTTCCGGGCATCATGTCCACACTTGAGGAACTCAAATATGACCGCTGGGTCACGGCATGTCCCGGACAGGTCGAAGATCGTTCGGATGTCGAACGTATGACTGTCAACCGCAAATACCTGCAGCAATTAGGCTATTAAATGGTCGTCAGCAGCCACAGAAAAGAAAGTTTCAAAGTGTATCTAAAGTATTTTAAAGTTTTAAAGTTGCTGTGTCATCATGCACAACTTTACGGATTTCGCAACTTTAGAACACTTGCAAATTTTTGATCTCCCAGTACCAACTCCTACGATATTTCAGATTGGAGACCAAGCAAACGTATGAACAAACCAGCGGGCGAGATCCGCTCTATACTCGCTACCGACTGCGGTAGCACGACGACAAAAGCAATTCTTATTGAGAAGCGGGGTGACGAATATCAACTCATTGTGCGGGGTGAGGCACCTACCACTGTTGAGGCACCCGTTGAAGATGTAACAGCCGGCGTTATCAACGCCATTACCGAGGTAGAGGAACTCGCTGGGCGTAAACTCCTCGATAATGGCACCGTTCTCAAACCACAGCGCGGGGACGAAGGCGTCGATATCTACATATCGACCAGTAGTGCCGGCGGTGGACTCCAGATGATGGTAGCAGGGGTTGTCCGTAATCTAACGGCAGAAAGCGCAGAGCGCGCCGCACTCGGGGCAGGCGCAATTGTCATGGATGTCATCGCATCTAACGATAAACGCCTCCCTCACGAAAAAATTGAACGCATCCGACACCTCCGACCTGACATGCTGCTCCTATCAGGTGGCGTTGATGGTGGTACAACTTCGCACGTCGTTGAGTTAGCAGAGATCATCGCCGCCGCACGGCCCAAACCCCGATTGGGCATCGCCTATGAACTCCCGCTTATCTATGCCGGAAACACAGACGCACGCGAAGCGATTCAAGAGCGATTACAGAATGTAATGGCCCTGGAGATGGTAGACAACCTCCGTCCAGTTTTGGAACGTGAAAACCTCATGCCGACTCGCCATAAGATTCAGGATCAATTCCTCGAACACGTTATGGCACACGCCCCCGGTTACAGAAAACTCATTGATTGGACGGATGCACCCATTATGCCGACGCCTGGGGCAGTCGGCGAGATCATCCAGACCGTCGCTGCCCAACAGGACATCGCAGTCGTTGGGGTCGATATCGGCGGTGCAACGACCGACGTTTTCTCTGTTTTTAAGAACAGAGAAGCGGAAGCAATCTTTAACCGAACCGTCAGTGCCAACCTCGGCATGAGCTACAGCGTCTCCAATGTCCTCGCTGAAGCAGGATTGGAAAACGTCCTCCGTTGGGTACCCTTTGACATCGAGGTGGGTGATCTCCGCAACCGAATCAAGAACAAGATGATTCGTCCGACAACCATCCCGCAAACCTTGCAGGAATTGATTCTCGAACAGGCAATTGCGCGGGAAGCACTCCGACTTGCTTTTGAACAGCATAAACAGTTGGCTGTCGAATTGCGCGGGGTCCAGCAGCAACGCACAATCTCTGAAGCCTTCGATCAAGCGGAAAGCGGTCAGACCCTCGTGAACATGCTCAATTTGGATATGATCGTCGGCAGCGGTGGCGTCTTATCGCACGCACCCCGTCGGCAGCAAGCCATGCTCATGATGATAGACGCATTTCAACCCGAAGGTGTAACCCATCTCGCCGTAGACAGCATCTTCATGATGCCACAACTCGGCGTACTCGCTCAGGTCAACCCAGAAGCCGCTACCCATGTCTTTGAACGAGACTGCCTCATTCATTTAGGTACTTGCATTTCCCCGGTAGGCGTCGGCAATGCGGGTGATCAGTGTCTCTCTGTTGAACTGCATCTCCCCGGCAGCCCGATTGTCACACAGGAAGTACCGTGCGGCGAACTCCGTCTCTACCCGTTGGAATTAGGTGAAAAGGCTGCAGTGAAACTCCAGCCCTCGCGCCGATTTGATTTCGGTGCAGGACGCGGCAATGCAGTCGAAGCAGAAGTCATGGGAGGCGTTGTCGGATTGGTTATTGATACGCGTGGCAGACCGCTTGAAATCCCCACAAATTCTACCGAGCGCGTCGCGCAACTCACGAAGTGGCAAGCCGCATTAGAAGCCTATCCATAACTCGTTCCCGTTGGCGAGGTTCTCAACCTCGCCTCTTCTTGTAGGAGCGAGCTCTGCTCGCGACTCTTACCAATCACCAACTCATCCTGAAAATCCTTGAATCCTGAAAATCCTGATTCTGACAATTAATAACCATCAATCCTACCCAATTTTTTCTCCATTTACCCTTAGGGTCATTTAGTTTTAAAAATTATTTTTCAAAAGTTTCATAGCCTGTTTAGGATGTGCGGCGAAATATCGCATTGTTTTAGCGATAGCCTTGTATCCTGCTAAGCGTAATATGGAAAGTGCGGTGTTGCGCAAAGCCG
>JAJDUH010000012.1 GCA_022826805.1 Candidatus Poribacteria bacterium | reverse complement strand
CGGCTTTGCGCAACACCGCACTTTCCATATTACGCTTAGCAGGATACAAGGCTATCGCTAAAACAATGCGATATTTCGCCGCACATCCTAAACAGGCTATGAAACTTTTGAAAAATAATTTTTAAAACTAAATGACCCTAGTGTCCGTTTAGGGTCATTTAGTTTTCCTGCAATTTCCCCCAGGATGCCCGAACTTGTTCGGGAAAAGTGTGCAACCCGAATAAATTCGGACATCCAGAGACAGGAATCCTTCACATAGATAAGCCTGTTTCTTAAAACTATGGTGAATTCTAAAAATAAGTAGACATTTGAACCATGGACATTAATACAAAAAAGCGTTCTCCGAGCGTTGAGTTTTGCTACTCCTATGTGTTTTTAGCCCCAGCGGGGCGGAATGTGTATAGCAGCAGCTCCAGACACGGAAATAGCCCCAGCGGGGCGATATGTGTCTGTAGAAGTGTCTAATTAATTCTAAAATCTACCATAAATAGCCTTGGGTGTGTTTGAATCTAATGGGTAAGTCTGGTTTGGCGGGTAGTTTGCCACATAGATGTGTTTGATAGGTGTTGTTTAATCGACAAGGATTTGATTAAAAAGTGAGCGAGTTGTCTCCGTCCACTTTCCATAATCCTGCAAAAAAGCCTCCGCTGTAGATGTGTTTTCGGTGTCTGTGTATCCGAGTCGTCGTGCCAGTTGCGTGAGTTCCAGACGATTTGTCGGTAAGGCATCTAAGGCTCGGTCATGGACAATCCGTAAGGCATTTTCGACAGTTCTCAGAAATTGATACGCCTCGGACAATCCATCGCGTTGTGATTTGGTCAACACACCGATCTTGTGCAACATGTCAATCGCGAGCGGTGTGTTTTGCATACGGACAGAGGGTTCTTCGCCGCCATGCACCAATTGGAGGGTTTGCACAACAAATTCAATGTCCACAAGTCCACCGTATCCTGATTTAACATTGGCAGCAGGAATCTGTGTTTTAATCCGGCGTCCGCGACGCGTGGAGGGCCGCCGAGTTGCTTGTGCCTCTTTCCGTTGGCGTGTATGCACAATCTCGGCGATCTCCTCAGATGTCAAGGGATCCGCATAACAGAAAGCGTGGGCGATTTCCATGAATTTGTTTCCGAGTTGTTCTATATCTCCAGCAACAACGCGGCCTCGCGTCAACGCCTGACGTTCCCAAACTTCCGCAGTGTTGTCGTAGTAATTCTGATACCCCACTAACGGCAGTGCAATTGCTCCCCCTGTCCCGTGTGGACGGAGCCGCAGATCAATTTCGTAGATGCCCATTCCTTGATTTCCAGCAAGCCGTTTCACTAACTCTAAACCCACAGCTGAAAAGTAGTCCGAATTTGACATACCCTGTGTCGTCTCACCAACTGCTGAGTAGACATACATAACATCCAAATCCGAACTGAAGTTCAATTCGCGACCGCCAAACTTACCCATTGCAATAATAGCGAACGTTGCTGGCGTTCCATCTGAGGCGAGCGGTGTACCGTGTGCCTCGCGCATCTCTGCGTCGACCTCTGGATAGATGGCTTGCAAGATTGCCTCAGCTAAATCAGAGAGTTCTTGCGTCGTGTCCGGCAGTGTGGCGTTACCGAGGATATTCCGTAAGGCGACACGCCAGATCTCGTCGTTTTTATACCGCCGCAACATGGACAGCATTCTTTCCTCTGGTGCCTGTGTAGCGATTTGCAACGCCTCTTCTTGTTTCTCAAGGATCGTCTTGGAACGTTCTAATAATGTAGGTACCGTCAACAGATCGAAAAGTTCAGGACTTGTGATGAGCATATCTGCGAGGTATAGGCTACTTCCACAAACACGGGTCAGGACTTCAAGCGTTGACGGTTTTTCCGCAAACATTGTGTAGTAGCTGCTTCGCGCACCAACTCTATCTGTAAACGCTGAGAGGTAACGGAGTGCCATGTCTGGATTTGGAGAATCGCGTAAAACTTTTAGAAGCGTCGGTGCGAGTTTAAAGAAGGTACGTCTGACACCTGGCGAGAATTGGACGCCGTCGCCACCGTTCGCGAGTTGTTTTAGCAGACGCTGTGCCTCTCTCACATTTTCAAAACGGAACGCTCTCAGGAGATTCTCCAGCTGCTCCGGATCCTCTTCGGAAAGCAGAACGGCAATGTCAATCTCGCCTTCAGATTCGATTGAAGTTGTGGTGATTTTCTGAAAAATAGCGCGCACCTGTTCGGTGTGTGTGCGATAGTCTTTCCGAAATAGCACGAGGGCATCGACTTCTGGAGTGTGTTGGTAACCGATGCGCCGGGCGAGCTCGCGTTCTTCAGCTTCTCCCTCTGGAACAGAGTAACGCTGCTGATCGGCTTCAATTTGAATGCCATTCTCAACGGTGCGTAAAAACTTGTAGGCAGTCATGAGGGTGTCCGCATCTTTCGGATTGAGCAGTGCGTTTTCCTTCAACGCAGCGAGCGTTTCTAATGTGTTGTGTGAACATAACGATTTTCGCTTGGCACCGTGGATCATCTGGAGACATTGGACGGTGAATTCAATATCTCGAATACCGCCAGGACCTAATTTCACATGCTTTTCAAGATTCGCGCCTTCACCGACGAGTCGCCCCTCTATTCGCGCTTTGGTGCGTCGGATGTCTGCCTTTATTTCGCTGAGTGTTACACCATCTAAGTAGCGTTGATAGACAAATGGCTGAATCATACGGATGAACTCATCGCCAAACGCCATATCTCCAGCGACAGGGCGCGCCTTAATCAAAGCCTGACGTTCCCACAGATCGCCCCATCCTTCATAGTAGCTTTCGTAACTCTCCATAGACCGGATAATAACACCTGCGCTACTTTCAGGACGCAAACGGATGTCAACCCGGAAAACGTAACCATCTGATGTTATCTCACTCATTGCCTTGATTATGAATTCGCAGAGACGTGAGAAATATTCGCTATTCTCACTCCCCATATCAGTGCTTGCCTCGTCTGAATACACAAACATAAGGTCGATGTCGGAACTAAAGTTGAGTTCATAGCCACCTAATTTCCCCATCCCAATGACGGCGAAACGGCAGGGCGCGTCGCCCTCTTCAGTGAGTGGTGTGCCGAATTTCGGTTTCATTATCTGGTCGCGCCCAATTTCGTAGCAATGTTGTAACGCTGCTTCAGCCAAATTACTCAACTCCAGCGTCGTTGTTTCGACATCTGCTATTTTGAGAAGATCGCGTATCCCGATACGGAGTGTCTCTCGCCGCTTGTATCGCCGCAGGATGCGGAGTTTCTGCTCGACTGAAGCGAACCGAGAAATTGATTGCGCGAGTTCCTGATACATTATCTCGGAAGTTTTTTGTATGCCTGTTACATTTGTATCAATGATGTCATAAAAGTATTCAGAATTGCGAATTAGGATTTCAGACAAATAGATAGAGGCACCAAAAGTTAGGATAACGGCACGTATGAGAAACGGGGCGTCACGTAGCAGTTGATAGATCGCTGTACGATTAAGGGCTATCTGTGCAAAGCGTGAGAAATGATTTAAGGCGGCTTCAGGATTCGGTGAGTCTATGGAAGTTTCTAACAAGCGGATGACGATATCTGAAAAGCAGGCTTGGGTATCTGCATCGTCAGTGGCGAGTGCTTGTAGGCTTCGCAATATAGATTCGCTGTCTATGCTACCGGCTCTATTGGAAGCATTGGATAAAATCCGATGAATTTCTTCTTTCTGACGTTGTGGAAGCGGTAATTCGGTGTAATTCATCACTTTTTCCTCCGTCATAGTACCCACAGCATAAATGCTGAGGCTTGTGCTTCATCGTAGATTGCCAATCGTGAGGATTGGACTTACGCCTACTCCACAGGCACCGCTAAGCCGGCGCGGAGAACCGCAATATATTAATGGCGGCATTGACATCGCGATCATGAGTCGTATCGCAATGAGAACACGTCCAAACTCTATCAGCAAGCGAAAGACTTTCGGAGCTATGACCGCACTTAGAACAAGGTTTTGTAGTGGCAGTCCAACGACCAGCAGTTCGGAGTTCTCTATTATGTTTAACACACTTGTGGGAAAGTTTAGCAACAAAAGCACTGAACGCGAGGTCAGAGATCTTCCGACCCCAGAGACGCTTCATAGCGTTAATGTTCAAGTCTTCAATTGCTATGGTATCAAACTCGGTCACAAGTCTGTGTGCGAGTTTCCACTGCCAATCGGCACGCCTGTTCTGAAGGTCCCGATAGAAACGGGCAAGCGCACGCACGGCACGCCACCAATTACCAGAACCTTTTTGCTTACGGGCAAGCGACTTGTTCAAAGACCGAAGTTTGGCTATATCACGCTTGAGAAACTGAGGAGATTGTATTTTCTCGCTTGTGCTAAGTGTCAAGAAAGCGTCTTTCATACCGAAGTCACACCCAACACTCTGACCTGTTTGGGGCAAATCTGTGGTATCAGACGCATCTGTCGTAATGCACAGCCAATAGGCTCCACAGGTGTCGCGCTTGATAGTAATGCGGCAGATTTTTCCTATCCAGTCACGATGTTTGAAGAATGTAAACCATATGGGATCGCGCTTCCATTTGCCATTCTTGTATTTGCGAAAAGTGATAGAAATGCGATTGTTTTCAATTTTCCATCCCGACTCGCCGGGAAAGGTGAAAGATTTGAACTTGTGCTTGGGTTTAATATGCGGTCGACCGACTTTAGGGTTTCCTTTGCGAGTTTTCGTCCAGTCAAAGAATCTTTGATAGGCTGCATCAATACGCTTAAGTTCCATTTGGATGGCTTGACTTGGCAGCATATTGTAGTGTGGATGCGTAGTTCGCTTGAGTTCAGTCAAGTGTGCCGCCATAGCATTGTAGTTTGCATATGGCAGTTCCTCTTTATAGCGTTGACGCTGGTAGTTCAAGAAATACTCATGAACCTGATGCATATCATCTATCAGATTACCAAGCCGCATCGTATTAGCTTGGTGTTGTATCTTGTATTTGTAGGTGCGCATTGCTCACTCCTGCATTGCTCCCGATTCCAGTCGGTTGCGGTAGGGACGTGTCTTGCGACACGCTGGAATTCCCTACCAGCAATGCAATAGATAGTATAGCAGCACCTACAAAAAATGTCAATAGAAAAGACATTTTCTACCAGAGGCATTCAATTCTCTCATAATTCCGATTTTCTACTTGAAGACTCTTCGCTGTAGGAGCGAGCTCCGGCTCGCGATGCTTTCGCGAAAATACTCAAAAAACCGACAATTGAATGGCTCTGCATTTTCTACATCTCCAAGCTAAAGCATGGAGTTTTGAAAATGAAGAAGATGATAAGCAACACTACGATTAATGTTATTCTATCACGTTTTTCGCCTTCATTGCAAACCTATTTTCCTAAGGAGGAGTGTGTCAAAATTTGTTAATTGTCAAAATCAAGGTTATAGAATTTTCAGGGTTTTTTCGTCTGAATCGCGGATTTTCGCGGATTACCCAGATTTCGCGGATTCGGTGTTCTATGTTATGTCTATACACCTATCACTTCTCTGAGGCTTTGAGCGAAGTGTATCTCAGCACTATCGGAGTCGTGATTCATAGTTTTCATAGCAACGTTTGAATTATTTATCAAACTCACCTTATTATACCACAATCTTGGTTTAGAGAGTGCCCCAAAGTTCCGATGGCAGTACACATCGCGAGCATGAAGAAACACCCCGGGGAATGCTACACGGCATTCATACCCCGGTAAAGCCTTTATAGGCTTTATACCCCGGTGAATGCCCTAAGGCATTCATACCGTTGATTCTGAAGTGCATAAGCACTTCATACCCGGTGAATGCCCATAAGACATTCATACCGTTGATTTTGATTCTGATTCTGAATACCTATAAGGAGAACCTGAATACCGTTGATTCTGATTCGCAAAAACACTCGCTCCTACAGCGAAGAGTGCTTAGGCGGAAGATCAAAATTAAACGAAATCGCCTTATTTTTTTGAAAATAGACCTTGATTTATGGCAATTTGAGTGGTATAATTACAATCAACACACAAGGATAAATGTCTGGATAGGTTCACTCCCTATTGGGTTGGTATAATTTGAGGTTATCTATGAAAACGCAAAAGTACATTTACTGGCAAGATGAGGACATGTTTCTTGGCTACCTTGAGACATACCCCGATTATTGGACGGAGGGTGAAACATTAGCGGAATTAGAGGAAAATCTTCTTGACATTTACATGGAACTCACAAGCGGCACTATTCCATGTGTCAGAAAGGTTGCAGAATTACAGATTGCATGAAGAGACGAGACGTAATTCGTGAGTTGAAGAAGATAGGATATGTGCTCATTCGTCATGGTGCGAAACATGATTGGTATCAAAATCCAAAGACGCGCGTTTCTCAGCCAGTTCCCCGCCATAGAGAACTTAAAGATCCCTTACAAACTCTTGAAAGTTCAACCCACACCCAACACCAATTGTCCAAACTTTAGTATCATATCAGCATGCCGCAACTGAATCTCAAACCTACTCATAAAGCCATACGCAATTACTACGCTACATTGCAACAATACGGTAAGCACAACATCACACACGAAGGCGCGGTCAGTAATCCCTTTGCCTTTCTACTTGAAGCCTGTGCAAAGCAGGCGGATGCTACCCTCATTCCCCAATATCCCATGCGTACCCCAGCGGGCAACCGTATTGTCATCGATGGTGTGATACTCGACGCTTATGGGCTCCCCTTCGCCTACTGGGAAGCGAAGGATATGGACGATAATCTCCGCAGAGCCGTAGAGCAGAAACGGGATGCCGGCTATCCGTTCGATAATATCCTGTTTCAGAACCCGCAGCGCGGTATCCTCTATCAAAATGGAGAAATGGTTTTTGATGTAGACATCACTGACCCATCCCGTCTGATTGATGCACTGCAATACCTATTCGCTGCGCCTCCCGCTGCGCTTGAAAATTGGCACGCTGCCGTCGCGGAATTCAAGGAAATGGTTCCCGCGCTCGGTAGGAGACTTGCCGAGCTGATAGCGGAACAGCATGAGACGAACTCGCGGTTTGTCGCGGCTTTTACGGACTTTTACGAACAGTGTCGCGCTGCGATCAATCCGAACCTCTCTGCAGCTGCGGTTGAGGAGATGCTTATCCAACATCTGCTAACAGAGCGCATTTTTCGGACAATCTTCGACAACCCCGATTTCACTCGCCGAAATATCATCGCACGCGAGATTGAAAATGTTATTGAGGTACTCATCCAGAACGCCTTTAGTCGTGACGAATTTCTCAAACCGCTGAACCCATTCTATACCGCTATTGAGAACGCCGCAACCCTCTGCAAAGACTTCTCCCAAAAGCAGCACTTCCTCAACACCGTCTATGAACAGTTTTTTCAAGGCTTCTCTGTAGAGGTCGCAGATACACATGGCATTGTCTACACACCGCAGCCGATCGTCGATTTCATGGTGAACAGCGTTGAACAGATCTTAAAGAACGAGTTCAACCGATCGCTGTCAGATACCGGGGTCCACATCATTGCGTTTGTCGGCACAGGGAACTTTATCGTCCGACTGATGCAGGATATCCAAGGTGCAACGTTGGAGGAAAAGTATAAAAATGAGCTGCACTGCAACGAGATTTTGTTGCTGCCCTACTACATTGCAAGTCTAAATATTGAGCATGAATTCTTTCAACGTACAAGAGCGTATCAACCGTTTGAGGGCATTACGCTTGCGGATACTTTCGAGCTCCTTGAGGAACGCCAGACGCAACTCTTCACGCGGGAAAACACGGAGCGGGTGGAGCGACAGAAAGCTGCGGATATGTTTGTCGTTATCGGCAACCCGCCTTACAACGTCGGTCAGGTCAATGAGAACGACAACAACAGAAATCGGAAGTATGAGACGATGGACACTTTGGTGCGTGAGACATATTCGAGAGACTCAAAAGCGAGAAATAAAAACGCGCTTTCAGATCCGTATGTGAAGGCAATGTTGTGGGCATCAAAGCGGGTTGGAGCGGAAGGCGTTGTCGCTTTCGTGACGAACAACGGTTTTCTCGACGGTATCGCGTTTGATGGGATGCGGAAGTATCTGGAACAGGATTTCACTAAAATTTATCATATTGATCTGAAAGGGAATGCACGCACTTCTGGTGAACGGCGTCGAAAAGAAGGAGGAAACGTTTTTGATGATCAGATTCGGGTTGGAGTCGGGATTAGTTTCTTCGTCAAAAAAGCAGACGCGAAATCTCAACCTACTGAGGTATGGATCTATTCCGTTGATGACTACCTAAAAGCCCGCGAGAAACAGACTCTTTTAACGCAATTCAGTGACTATACAAATGTCCCGATGAAAAAGGCGAAGGTTGACGCCAAGCATACATGGCTCACAGAAGGACTTCATCCGGAATTTGACACTTTTATTCCGATGGGAACTAAGGAAACAAAGGCAATAAAAGGCCCAGCAATTGATGTAGTCTTCAAAAATTATAGCCGTGGTATTAACACAAGCCGGGACGCATGGGTTTACAACTTCAATCGAAACAGGCTTGACGCAAACGTTCAGCAGATGAGCCAAACCTATAATGTAGAAGTTGCGCGATGGTCCCAACGGACAAATTGGAATGCAAATCTTGACGATTTTGTTGTGTCTGATCACACAAAGATTAGTTGGAGTGAAGCACTGAAACGGAATTTACAAAGGGGAAAAATCAGCGATTTTTCCAAAGAAAACGTTAGGACATCTCTCTATCGCCCCTTTACCAAATCATATCTCTATTTTGACCGAACGCTGATTGAACGTGTATATGTTTTTCCATCCATTTTCCCTATACTGGAAACAGAGACGGAAAATAGGGTAATTTGCCTCACGGCTCTTGGAAGTAAAAAGTCGTTTCATTGTTTGATGACAAAGCACCTAACAGATGTTCATCTTACTGGCGATTCTCAGTGCTTCCCTTTCTACACCTACGATGAAGAGGGTACCAACCGCCAAGAGAACATCACCGATTGGGCATTGGCAGAATTCCAAACTCACTATAACGACGACACCATCACCAAATGGGACATCTTCCACTATATCTATGGACTTTTACACCATCCGAATTACCGTGAAAAATATCAGGCGAACCTTAAGCGCGATCTGCCGCATATACCTTTCACCGAAGACTTCTGGGGATTCGCTAACGCAGGGACAGCCTTAGCAGACCTCCACGTCAATTATGAGTCCGCGCCGAAATACGACAAACTGAGACACATTGAAACCCCCGGTATGCCGATAGATTGGCGCGTCGAGAAAATGCGATTGTCCAAAGACAAGACGCAACTGAAATATAACGACTACTTGACGCTGGATGGCATCCCTGCAGAAGCGTTTGACTATCGGTTAGGCAACCGTTCTGCGTTGGAGTGGGTCGTGGATCAGTATCGCGTCAAAACAGACAAACGAAGTGGGATTGTGAACGATCCGAACCGTGCGGATCAACCGCGGTATATTGTGGACTTAATTGCGCGTGTTGTTGCTGTCAGTTTGAATACGGGGGAAATTGTAAAAAAATTACCAGTGGTGTAGCAGTTTTCTGAAAAATATCTATTCGTTAAATAAAATAAAACTAAAAACCCGTTTATATCGTTTTCACGGAGAAGGCACAAATTCAAATTCAGAAACCCAGTGAAATCAAGGCTCCAAAAAAACCTCCGTGAAACCTCCGTGAATTCGCCTGTTAAAATCTGTTAAAATATAATCCTGATTCCACTGACGGTTGCTCGCCACCGACTAAGAACTACGCAATGAGTCGTTTCGGGATGGGGTAAATTTCATATCTTCTAACATTCCACCGAAAACTGAATGTCCCGACTTTGATAACTAAATTGATTGCCATTAACACCGCGCTATGCTAACATATCGTAAAAGTTTCAAAGGAGACTACGACTATGTTCAAACTCGGCGTCATCAACGACGAAGTTTCGCAAGACTTCGCCACCGTTGTTAATTTTGTAAAAGAATTCAACCTACACTCCATCGAAATTCGCTCGGTCTGGGACAAACTCCCCAACGAACTTACCGATGCTGATATCGACGAGATGAAACGTTTACTCGACGGGACCGACATTGAGATTATCGGCGTCGCATCCCCGTTCTTTAAGTGCGATATAGACAACGCTGCAGAACGGAAAGAGCATCTTGATATACTCAAAGGGTGCATCCGGACGGCAAAAGCATTTGATACCAGCCTCATCCGCACCTTCGTCTTTTGGGACACCGGTGAAACCGAGGAACGCTGGGACGAAATTATCGCCTCTTATGACGAACCGCGTAGAATGATAGACGGTGAAGGGATCGTTCTCGGTATGGAAAACGAGTCCACTACCTCGCTCCGCACCGCCAAACTCACGGCGGAATTTATCGAGCAAATTGATTCTCCAAATATCCGCGGCATCTGGGATCCTGCCAACGAGGCACACGCGAAAGGTGGCGAAACCCCGTATCCTGACGCCTACAACCGTATGAAATCAACGATGATCCACGCCCATCTCAAGGACGCGGGTCCGAACCCAGATACCGGCGAAATCGAATCCGTTCCGGTCGGCGATGGTATTATCGACTGGCAAGGGCAGCTGCAAGCCTTTATTGATGATGGGTATGAAGGGCATCTCTGTCTTGAAACGCATTGGCGTCCGTCACTCAAAATTGACGAAGCTATTCTCAACCGTCCAGCAGGACAAGCATTCTCTGAAGCCGGTGAGGAAGCCTCGCGTATCTGTACCCAAAACTTACTGACGATGATCGAGGACCTAAAATAGTGTTCTGTCAACCTGAACTTGAAGGTCCGTTCGTAGTAGTGCGATTTTGTGGTGTAAAGTCCCCGACAAGTGCCACACGCGCACTTGGCGTTGATTTGGAATGCCACACGCGCATTCCGTGTTGATTCATGCGACGTGCATTATCACACGTTCCTACGTCAAGAACGGGCAATGAATTGCCCTACTACAAACTAAAAAAAAGACCGCATCATTTGAAAATGGACAGAACAGTAGTAGGCACACGCCGTGTGCCGTAACCGAGTCATAAGCAAACTCCAATGAAAATTAAAGCAGTTCGGACATCCCTTTACGACATCCCACCTGAAGTTGAACGCGTTGATGCCATCCAGACCTTCGTCTCTATGGAGTTCCCCTTCATTGAGATTGAAGATGCAGATGGGGTTGTAGGGACCGGATTTTCCTACACCATCGGCACAGGTGGAGAAGCGATCAAACAAATTATGGATGCCTATCTCACACCTATCCTCCTCGAGGAAGACGCTTCCAACATCGACAGAATCTGGAATCGGATGTGGATGGATACACACTGGATAGGGAGAGGCGGTATTGTCACCTTAGGTATGGCAGCGGTAGATATTGCCCTCTGGGATCTCATGGCGAAGCGCGCCGAGTTACCGCTCTATCAACTTCTCGGCGGTTCGAGAGCTGCTCTTCCTGTTTACAACACAGACGGCGGTTGGCTTCATCTCTCCGAGGACGAATTGGTCAGGCAGTCCGTGGAATTCGTGGAGCAAGGCTTCAAAGGCATCAAGATTAAGGTGGGACGCGACAGCCTTCACGAGGACGTGGCACGGATCTTCGCTGTCAGAAAGGCGATTGGACAGGAACCCTACCTTATGGTTGATGCCAATATGAAATGGAACGCCCGAGAAGCCATTCAACTCGCATGTCGTGTTGAGGAAGCAGGACTCTTCTGGTTTGAGGAGCCGATTGAGGCAGACGATGTAGATAGCCACGTGGCGTTGCGAGAAAAGACGACAATTCCGATCGCCATTGGCGAGACAATTTACAATAAATATGTCTTTAAGGAATACATCGCACAAGGCGCAGCGGATATCCTTCAACCCGATGCAGTCCGCGTTGGCGGTATCTCTGAATGGATGAAGGTTGCACATACGGCAGAATGCTTTGGATTGTCCGTATCGCCACACTTCCTGATGGATCTGCACGTACATCTTTCAGCCGCGGTACCGCACTCGCTCTTTGTGGAATACATCCCATCGCTTGACCCGGTACTGATGGATACCTTGACGCTCAAAGATGGCCACTTCTCACCACCAGATCGTCCGGGGCATGGCATTCTGTTCGACAAACAGAAACTCACCCAGTATCAAATATCGTAGGTGAACGGAGAACCCATGGCGTGTGCTTATTATCTTTAACGCAGGTTGCCACTTTGTAGCATAGACTGTTAGTCTGTGCCTGAGTGTCCGCAAACTAACAGTTTACGGTACAAAAATCCAGTCCTCATCTCTAAAATCTTGTAGGTAGCAACTTAGGTTATCTTTAGGAGCAATTTGTGAAACTTGAAAACCGTATTGCGATTATCACAGGGGGCGGGCGCGGCATCGGTCATTCAACCGCTTTAGCATTCGCCAGAGAGGGTGCCGATATCGTCCTTGCCGCACGGACCGATACCGAAATAAATGCTGTCGCCGAAGAGGTAAAGCAACTCGGCAGACGTGCCCTCGCCATTAAAACCGATATTCAGTTGAAAGCGGATGTTGATGCGATGGTTGCCCAAACGCTTGACACCTTTGGTAAAGTGGACATTCTCGTTAATAACGCAGGCGTGGCGATCCACAACCCAATTCCCAAAATTCGAGAAGAGGATTGGGATCTGACGATGGCAGTCAACCTCAAGGGCGTATTTCTCGGCACGCAAGCCGTTTTCAGCCACATGTGCAAGCAGAAATATGGGCATATCGTCAATGTCTCCTCGGTTTCTGGCAAATCTGGGCATGTCAACGGTGGCGCGTATTGTGCCTCTAAATTCGCCGTTGTCGGTTTCACTGAGACGACGAATAATGAAGGTAGACCACACGGCGTAAAAGCCTCAGTTGTTTGTCCCGGTCCTGTGGATACCAAAATGCGTCGTGATAACCATCCAGACGATGTGATTGAACATCTCACACTCCCAGAGGATGTCGCGGATCTGATTCTATTTTTGGTAACACAACCCCCGCGCGCCCATACGCTTGAAACCGTTATCCGAACACCTTTGATGTAGGGAAAATAAATGAAGTTTATAGTGTTTGTATTTCCCATTTTTTGGCTATTGTTAAGCGGATGTTCACACCCCTCAAAACCAACTGAATCATCTGACGTAGCAAAAGGCTTTCAAATCGCGAGACAGTTTGCATATTATGATTGGGCCATCGATCCGGTTGAACGTTATTTTACTGCACAGGAATTAAAGTGGCTGGAAACCAATAAGCGATCAGTTGAGAATGATATTGCTGACTTTATCGGTGACTATTCTACCCCCGCGGTTCTTGTCGCGGGATATCTGAAATTGGAATCTTGCCTTCCAATTCTCCGTGTAATGCTATTCAGTCTTCGTGGCCCTAATGGTGAATCTGGCGGTGATGGTGCTGATTATACTCTAGAGAAAACCTTACTGCGAAATAACATGTATCCGCACCATGCGATGTATATTAACGCGATTGAAGACATCACCGGACTTCCAATTCACAAAGCAGTAATACCGACTAATGAAGAGATGAGACAATTGCTCTTCTATGCTGATAAGACATCAATAGGTGGTGCAATTGATGAAGCGTGGTGTGCAAAGTGGTTACTTTTAAAGTTAAAATTAGCAGATGATAGCGAATGAGATTTTATCAGTATTGAAATTTTTTCGTGAGCAATAATAAGCAACCTGTCCACTTTTAATAAAAAAAATGTTTATTGACTCGCATGCGCACATTCAACTTTCCCAATTCGATGGTGACCGTGATGCGGTGCTAAAACGCGCACAGGAAGTAGGAATCTCTGCTATCCTCGTCATCGGATTTGATATGGAGACCAGTCTCGGTGCAGTGGAATTAGCGGAGGAATATACACAAATCTACGCCACCGTCGGGATGCATCCGCACGACGCAAAATATCTAACACCGGATGCCCTTAAAACTTTTCGCGAACTCGCTACACATCCAAAGGTAATTGCGCTCGGCGAAATGGGGTTAGATTACTACCGGGACCTCTCACCGCGTCCGCTACAAAAAGAGGCGTTTGAAAAGCAATTGGATCTCGCCGAAGAGCTGCGGATGCCTATTATTATCCACAACCGTGACGCGTATGTGGACATCCTACCCATCTTAGAGGCACGTCACGGGAGAATTCGAGGTGTGCTGCACTGCTTTACCGGTGATGTAGCGTTGATGCATAGAAGCCTTGCGATCGGATTCCATATCGGCATCGGTGGAATTGTGACCTATCCGAATGCCAAAGACATCCAAGCCGTCGCGCAGGAAGTGCCTGAGGATCGACTCCTCATAGAGACCGATTGCCCATGGTTGACACCGCAATTTCGCCGCGGCAAGCGGAACGAGCCTGCTTATGTGCGTGCCGTTGCGGAAAAGATTGCCGAACTCCGTAGCACCTCTATAGAAACAATTGGCGAAGCAACAACAAGAAATTTTGAGATTCTGTTCGCACAAGCATGAAGCACCTGAATCTTCGCATGTATGCAATGGTGCTTGCCCTCGTCTGTGTCTGGGTGATTTTTACACTCCTGACCGGCGGCACCTTCCTCAGCACTCGGAATCTGTCCAACCTCTCCCGCCAAGCGGCGGTCACAGCCATCCTCGCCGTCGGCATGACGCTGGTTATTGTCTCTGCTAATATTGATCTGTCTGTCGGTTATGGTGCCGGATTGCTCGGTGCCATTGCCGCGATTGTACACGTCTGGTGGGGCCAACCGATCCTCCTAACACTCATCGTTGTCATTTGCGTCGGGATTCTGATGGGATTGATGCAGGGTTATCTCGTGGCATACCAACGGATCCCAGCATTTATTGTCACATTAGGTGGGTTTTTAGTGTATCGCGGTTTAATGTTAGCCTTTACCAAAGGCGAAACCATCCTGCTTCCAGACAATTGGCTCAAAGCAATCGGAAACGCCTACCTCTCCCCGACACTCGGATGGGGACTCATGATTGCTGGACTTGGTGTCAGTGGGTACCGTTTTTACCGACAGCGCGCTGCTCAACTACAATATGGCACCGAAAAAACATCGCCAAGCATCTTTCTGTGGAAAATAGTTGGCATATCGGCACTGATTGTAGCGTTCATCACCGTAATGAATGCCCATAAAGGTGTGCCATTTCCGGTATGCATTCTATTTGGACTGGCATTCGTATTTCATTTCATCGCCAACCACACCCGTTTTGGACGTTATGTCTATGCAGTCGGGGGAAACGCCGAAGCGGCTTACCTCTCCGGGGTCAACGTGCGTGGCATCACGTTACGGGTATTTGCAACGATGGGAGTATTAATGGCGGTTGCTGGTGTTGTGCTAACGGCACGCGTTGGGAGCGCAAGTCCAGAAGCCGGACGATTGCTGGAGTTGGATGCCATCGCTGCGTGTGTCATCGGCGGTGCCAGTTTGATGGGTGGACGCGGGAGTATCTTCGGTGCGATTTTAGGGGCATTCGTCATGGAGAGTCTCAATAACGGGATGAGCATGGCGAACATGGATGCCTCGTGGCAGGATATTATCAAGGGTGTCGTGCTGGTTGCAGCAGTAGGGTTTGACATGGCATCACGGCGGCGATAAGTGCTAATTATTTTCCTTTTTTTAAACCTTTTCTCCAAAAACCCCCCTCTTTATAACCGAAATCTAATTGGGAATTTTCTATGCGATACGATTCATCAACACACACTGATCTGACAGATGAGGAACTCATTCAGCTTGTGCAAACAGAAGATGAGTTGGCATTTGCGCAATTGGCAGCACGCCATAGTTTCCGGATCTGGCAGTTGGTTGTATTAAACTCTCGCCAGACACGGGATGCCGAAGAGATCTTTCAAGACATTTGGGTGTCGGTTTGGGAGAACATCGGAACTTTACGCGAAGTTAGCAGTTTCGGTGCGTGGCTCAGCAAGATAGCGTACACGGCTTGTAGAAGATACTACACTCCCAAGTCGCACACCGGAGGTGAAATTCTTCAGAGCACGGAGAAACTTGCTGAGACTATTGATCGGGATGTCATTGCCCATTTTCGAGAAGCGGAACTTCGCGCCGAGGTAACAGCGGCAGTCCATCACCTTCCAGAAAAGGTACGCACTGTCGCAGTCCGGTACTATTTGGAGATGTGGACAGTCAAAGAAATTGCGGAAGAACTTGACTTGGCGGTCGGCACCGTTAAGACAAGGCTCAGAGATATTCGTACACTTCTGCGCGAGGAATTCGGTGTTGAAGAAGTTGGGTCTAGAAGAGTTATGGCGCGTGGGGAAAAAATATCCGAGCCATCACCAGAGAAAATTAAGGAGGATTATGGAATGGAATTTACCTTTGAAAGAGATGAACTTTTGCTGTTTTTGCAAGCACTGCAAGGGGTTAGGGATGGACAGAATACTTCGCCTATCCTCTCAGATGTTCTCATCCGTGCCGAAGGGGATACAATTGATTTGGAAGTCAACGTGAAAATGAACGTTGAAGGGACAGTGAAAACCGAAGGGACAATTACTGTCCCCTCCAAGAAATTGGTGGATGTTCTTAAAAAGTTGCCAGCGGATAAACCGATAGATTTAGTAGTGGCAGCCAAAGACAGCATTGAGATTACCTGCGGCGATGGTGTTTACAAAATTATCGGGAGGCCTGGTGAAGAGTCCACACAACTGCCTTCTGCTGAGGGTGAGATCCTGTCGATTGCAGGAGAAACCTTGCGTGATGTCATCCAAAAAACGGCGTATGCTGCATCTACGGAGAAGGCTCGCCCTTTCCTAAGCGGTCTCTACTTTAACTTCCTTAAAGACAGAACAGAAGTCGTCGCTACTGATGGCAAACGTCTTGCTCTCACACAGTGCGACTCACTCAACGCACGAGCGGAAATCAACGGGTTTATCGTTCCACTCAAGGCAGTCAAAGAGATTCCGAGAACTTTCCCAGAATCTATTGAAGTAGACATCTCTATTTTTGAGAATGAAATCTGCTTTACCGATGGAAATGCTACCTTAACGACCCAACTTGTGGATAGGGAGTATCCAAACTATCAGAAAATCATACCGAAGACGAGTACAGGCAAAACGGTCGTTTCAAAAGACCAGATTTTGAGTGTAACGCGGCGCATAGCGCTGCGGTCAAATCCGAAAAACCATGCGATCTGTTTAGAGATTGATACAGAACGCATTCGGGTATCCACAAGGACCCCAGAATTAGCGGAAGTACATGAAACAGTGCCTGTGGTGTCTGGTATCGGAAGTGTGAGGATCGGTTTTGATGCTCGCTTGTTGATAGAGGCATTGGATCACGTTGATACCGAGTTCGTGTCTATCGAATTGACAAAGGAATTGGAACCTGTCCTTATTAAACCCGTAGGGGATGATGGATATGTTTTCCTCGTCATGCCGTTGCTTTTGGATACGGCTTGGGCATAAGAGATGTGATTTTGGGGACCTCCGCGCCAAACCAGAGGCGGGCTTCTCAGCCACACTTTGCACTATTTTGCCAGATTCCGTGCCTCTTTGAACTTCTCTTTGGCGAATTGTCCCCATTCCTTGATTTTTTCGTTACGAATGCTCGGATCTTTCCAGGCGGCGGTTGCCATCTGCATCGCTTCTTCTTCGGTAATAGGCATCTTCGTGAGAACCGCAATCGCCGCTTCGCGCTTCGCCGGATCTTTACACTTTCGGATCGCTTTCCAAGCGTTGACGAGATCTTTATGGGAATCGATAATGAGCACACCGAAGAGATCGTTGACAATATTCCACCGATTACCGCCTTTATCTGAGTCGTATTGAAATGGTGTTCCTTCCATAGCAAACGGATTTGGAACGATGCATCGTTCGCCGAGTTTATCATAGAGTGTTGGCAGGACACTCGCTCGGTTCAAACCACCTTTCCACTTAGGTCCCTCCGGATCGTCATTTCGGAGCATCCAGAGTTTCTGCGCATCGCCCGACAGAACAAATTCAAGAAACTTTTGCGCAACTGGAAGATTCGGTGCGCCTTTAAGGATAGCAATTGGATCTGCGGTGACAACCGCACCATCGGCTGGCACGGTGTATTTAATTTTGTCCGCACCAATAACAGCAATTTGTCCGTATGCGTAAAAATCAATCGCCAGTCCATAAATGACCTGTCCAGCGACGACGTCTGTCGGAATAGCATTAGCACCAGCGGAGAAGCCTCGGACATTGCCACCGATTTTGGTCAGGAGTGCAAAGCCTTCTTCCCAGCCGACGGTTTGAAGGATAATCTCGTACACCATGTGTGCAGAACCGCTTTCTCTCGGATCGGCTGCACCAATTTTACCGAGTAAGGCAAAGTCGCCTAAATCCTGCCATGCTGTGGCTTTGGGGAGTTGGAGCATTTCACGAAGTTCATCGTTGTACATGATACCGAAGCTGGACAGTGCTGCGCCGTACCATTGATGTTCAGCGTCATAGAGCGGGATTCCTTGGAAGGATTGCATCATCTGCTTGAGTTGTGCATCAGGCAGCTTGTAAGCGTGCAGCCAGCCCATATTTGAGAGACGGAGGTAGTTGTCAGTGCCTCCACCAAAAAAGATGTCAATACCAATACCGTCTGGCACCCTTTTAAACTCCGATTCGATAAACCGGTAATTAGAGGAGGTACCACCCACATCTCGCCAGTCGGTCTTGACTGTTCTACCGGTCTGTTCTTGGTACCATTTCTCAAAACTTGTGCCGAATTCTGTTTCGATGCCTTCTGGATGTGGGGAGATAATGATGAGTTCGTCTTGGGCAAATGAGAGATGGGAAAGTGCAAGAAGACATAAGACTGCCCCCCAAAGTAGGGGCTTAAAGTAGGACATTTTTCAAGGCTCCTTTTTTCATACGTGTGGTAATACCCAATTACCCGTGATGTTTACTGTTTTTGCGTCGTGTTGATGTGCGGTACGTTCGCAAGGCACTAAAATCGAAGATAGGCACTTAAGGTGAAAATGTGGGTTGCTGATCGAAGATGTACGCCAGTGGGTTCACCCACCTTTTTTTTCTGACATCGTAAACACTATAATGCAAATGTGCCCCAGTGCTACGTCCCGTGTTTCCAACGTAACCTATAATCTGTCCACGCGTCACTCTTTGCCCGACTTTGATCCCATCTGCATAATCTTTCAAGTGCGCATACAACGTTTTGAACTGGCGTCCATCATGGGAGATCTCGATTGTCTTTCCCAAGTAACCGCTCCTTTTAGCCTTCAAGATTGTTCCATCAGCGGCAGCGATAACGGGGACTCCTGCGTGAGTTTTAATATCCAACCCTTGGTGGAATTCGCGTTTCCTTGTTAATGGATGTGTGCGCCACCCGAACGGAGAGGAATACCAAAAAGCGTGTTTTTCTCCGTCCGGCTTTTGGAGTTCCACCGGTAGGATCGAAGGATATCCATCAATCTGTTTTTGGTGTTCGCCGACGTAATTGTAGAGAGGCCGCACCTCTTGTTTTAGGATACTGGGTGTTATTGATCCCGGCATCTCATGCACATCAGGCTCACCATCAGTGATTGCTGAAGTATCTTCCTGTTCGGGATTGGCTTGTTTTTCGGCGTCTTCGGGGTTCCACTGAATACTACTGTCGCCGCCACCTTGTCCAAGAATTCCTAAAGCCTCCCGAATCTTTTCTGCCATGTGGCGGATACTATTCATCTCTTCATTAACTGCAGCAAATTCCAATTCGACTTGGAGTTTGGCATGCACTAATTTTTTCATTTCCTCTGTGTTTGCCTGTAATTCTGTCTCAGATTTGGTTCTCTGATACCTTTGAAAAATCCCGTAGCCGATTCCGATGATCGCTGTCAAAAATAGCGCAAGGATGAGGCAGGAGAAAAGCAGTAAGTGCCCTTGGCTAACTGCATGCTGGCGGACTGAATTTTTACGGGCTGATAAAAGAATAACAGTGTACATTCAATAAATTCTCCTTCACAATTTAAAACCGAATCCAAATGTGTTTTTTGGATCTCCAAGACATGTTATATTTCCCTTATAATTCGTCCGCAGGCGTTGGATATCTCACAAATTACCCAAACGTTATATGATAATTATACCATGGTTGACTAAGTAGGTCAAATTAATTAAATGTGAAGAGTCTAATTGGCATTGACTGTTTGTTCAAGAGACTGCGCGTCTATGATTTAATGTGTTTTACATGCGCGAAACGATCGCTGGCATTTTCCAGACAAGGATGATGATACTGCCAAGCAAAATGAGATACCATACAATTAACATTCTAATGCGTGTGCCTTTAAAAATTCGATTGCGAGAACGTCTCAATTTCATGGTGGCTCCTTCTTTGGAAACTACGCACCCTCGTCACGAATGGGGCCCTTGGAATATGATATTGGACACCAGGTCTTTATCGCCTGGTTTTTTTCATAACCCGAATCTGAGAGATATTGTACTTGACAGCAGCATCTATATTAAATTCAAAATCTTCATACTCGATTGTTTCACCTTTTTGTGGGAACCGCCCGAGCAGCAAGAGGATGAAGCCCCCGATGGTATCGCACTGATCTGTTGGGATTCGGGTATCTAATGCTTTATTAACATCAGCAATTAACATGCGAGCATCAATACGCCAGTCGTGTATTCCGAGTTTCTCAATATAAGGTGTAGACCGTTTGCGATTAGCCCTTACTTCGCCTATAACCTTTTCTAAAATATCCATCAATTCTACAACTCCGATGCAACTGCCATGCTCGTTAACCACAATCGCAGCAGGTATTTCGGCTTGTCGCAGTTCACCCATTAAATCCATTGCTGACTTCAGTGCGGGTGCGTAATATACATCTTTCACAAATGACGATAAATCAGTTTGGTCGTGTTCGCTTGTAAGTACATCCATGCCATCGACGACCCCGAGTAACCAATCGACGCGTTCACTATAGACGGGGATGTAACGATAGTTGGAAGAACGACAGAGCCTGAGAACTTCAGAGGGCGGTGATCCCACTATCAATGGCGTTATTTCTGATAAAGGCATCATTACTTCTTGTGCTGTCAATATTCTCAAATCGAAGACGGCGCGTAACAGTTGTGCTTCGTGTTCTGAGAACGCCTCAATGTTCCCCAGGAGTAATTCCTCAAGTTGCACGCCAGATAGCGTCTTTTTCTGTCCCAAGTTTCCAAAGAATCCTTGCTTACGAACCTTAACTCCTTGCTGCTTGTCGTAAACAGCAAGTGTATTAGATTTAGACAACTCTATGTTCGCATTATCTTGCTGTCTATGAACAGAGGTCTGGTCGTTTTTGCCTGCCATGTCGTATAACCCTCCGTAAGATGTAAAGTTTCCACACGGTTCCTGAATCCAGGCATCATTGTATTTTCTCCCTAAACGATGGACATCCATGCGTATCTGTCTGCTGTAAAAAGGAAATCAAACGCCACAATTTCAGAATTCTGCGAATACCTTCACGTTGGAGTCTATGTTTGAGCGACGAGTGTCAACTCTCTTTTGCCACCAAGCCCAGCGACAACAGGAAATGTTTTCTCTACTGGCTTTCCACCTTGTGGGACATATCGCACCTGTGGTGAAAAGTAAGCATACAACGCCGTATTCCGAGGATTTGGCGTCGCGTTTGGACCCGAGCCGTGTACCATCAAACTATGGAAAAACAGGGCACTTCCCGCGGAAAGCGGAACATCCATCTGTTGCTTTGCCACCTCTTTCCGAGCAGTGAGTTCGGCATCTTGCTGACGAGCAATGTGTCCCCAGGACTGCATGCCCCATAGGTGACTTCTCGGGATCACTTTAAAACATCCGTTTTCCGGGGTAGCGTCGTTGAGCGCGATGCTCACCGTAACAAGGTTGGGTGGCTCCATGGGCCAATACGCCGAGTCCTGATGTAATCCATGTGAAGAGCCGTGGAAAGCAGGCTTGAACATCAATGTGCTTCTAAAAAGTAACAGATCCTGTCCGATGAGTTCTTGGACAACCGCGATGAGTTTCGGGTGTTGTGCAAGATTGTGAAATACATCGGAGTACTGCCGTGTGTTTTCTGCTTTCCGTAGCACCGGCAAGTCGTCTCCCTGCGTTTCGCCTTCTGCAAACGGTTCTCGTTGTACGTGTTGACGCGCGACATCCGCTCGCTCTCTATCTGCATCCGACTCGTGTCCCGCAGCAAACTGATGCAACCGGTGAATTTCTGCTTGGCATTCTGCTATTTCTTTTGCCGATAACAGATTTTCAACAACAAGATAGCCTTCTTTTTCAAAAAGGGTTTTTCGTGCCTTCAGTTCCATTTTAGCCTCCAATCAATTGTTTAATTTCCCAGATAATGCTTGAAATCGCAAAGCCTATATAGACGCATGAAGCAACAAGCATCATAAAAGTAGAAAACCGTTTCGGTTTTGCGAAGTCGGGTAGGAAGCGGTAGTTCATGTAAAGTGTGAGTGGCACGTAAATTGCCATAGCAAAACCGCCCATGTATGCTGCATTAAAGAGGAACCCTAATTCACTGACATTCAATTGCTCCATTACGAAGGTGATCACACACCCACCGACGATCCAGATACCTGCGATGAGGAGGTACCACCAACTCAAACTACGTTTTTGCGCTCCCTGAAAGTTGGTGTAGATAATGTCAGAAATGGAACGCGACACTCCATCAACCAAGGCAAGTTGGGTTCCAAAAAGCGTTGCAACACCAACGAGTAAGAAGATCTTCTGCCCCGCTACCCCCCAAATTTCACCTAATATTTGTGCTTCATCGTAAATAAGTCTGCCTTGTTCTGGGACAATCCCTTGTGGATGCAAAACCGCGAGTGCACCGAAAATAAAAAGCAGAATGGTGAATGTATTGAGTGCCCAAAAGAAAAGTATCTGATCGTTTTTAACATATTGCCACCATTCAGTAAAACGTTTGCGGTTTTCCTCTGTAACCTCAAAGAGAAACCCAGTTGCAGGCACCTTCTCGCTCCTGCCGCGAAGTGGATTCTGTAGTCCGGGTAACTGTGCCCCCATACCGATGTTTTTATCCCGCAGATAAAATGTATAAAAGAGGTTTGCCGTCCCGCCTGCCCCTGCGAAGACTAAGGCGCTAAACAATTTTTTCACAGACATACCTGGGTCTATGTGCCCAACGTTCATCAAGCCTGCACCGAGTTCTTTCCATGTATCCATTGAACCGACAGCGATAGCAACAAGAATTAATCCTATCGTTACGATAGCGACGAGCACCTCAACAGTGTTTTCAACAGACTGATAGATCATTTTCGGTCCGAAGAGAATGAGCGCAACTCCTGCAAACGTCACGATTGTCCAAAAAGTGTCAGAGCCCCAACCGCCAGGTCCAAGCATGAGTGCTTTCAGGGCAAGCCCTGATGTTCGGGCCCATCCTGGTGCTATCCAGCCCACTACAGTGAGTAGAATGAACAACGGTGCAAAACCGCGCCAGATACGACTGTAGCCTGTATACACCGTTTCGCCTGTAGCGATTGTCCAGCGTCCTACCTCAAAGTTAATCCAAAGTTGGAGGAATACACCAAGGGCCGCCGCCCAGATCATGCTCCCGCCATACTCAGCGGCGATAAGGGGCCAAATCACACTCTCACCCGCACCGATGGACAAACCGACTAAAATGGCCCCTGGACCCGCAATTTTCCAAAACGGCAACTGCTTCTCAGGTAACTCAACAATTTTAAAATCGTCAAGCGGTTGATACATTTTATTTTCTCCAGTGCGTGGCGTTTAAGCTTGCATTATGGCATTCCTTAACACTTCAATGGGATGCTTCGGTTGTACGCCTGTCCCATGCTCAAGTTGGTGTCTACAGGAGAAACCAGCGGCGCTGAGCGTGAAGCTTCCCGGTAGTTTCTCACGAACAGCCCCAAAGAGCCGTAATTCGCCGATGTTCATAGAGAGTTCATAGTGTTTCTTTTCGTACCCGAACGCACCTGCCATACCACAACAGCTCGAATCGATTACTGTGACCTTGTGTTCTGAGGGTAGACTTAGCATCTTCACAGTTGGTTGGATACCGACGAGTGCGCGTTGATGGCAATGCCCGTGCAGCAAGATATCCCGCGGTTCTGTTGAGAATTCCAGGGGCAATTCACCATTTTCAACCAGCTCTGCAAAAAATTCTTCAAATGAATAGGTTGCTTCAGCGACACGTTTCGCATCTGGTGTGCCGATTAGCTCGACGTAGTCATCGGTGATCGCGGATGTACAACTCGGTTCACATCCGATAATTGGGATTCCCTTGTCAGCGTAGACGCGGAGTGCGTCGATGTTGTAACTGGCATTCTCGATGGCTCGATCAAGCATTCCTTCTGAGATGAGCGGACGACCGCAGCACCGCTTTTCAGGCAGAAGCACTTCGAATCCGCAGGCTTCTAACACTTCCACTGCAGCTTTGCCGATAGAAGGTTCACTGTAGTTCATAAAGGTATCGGAAAAGAGGACGACTTTCTTGTCTGAGGTACGTCGGGAACGACGCTTCCGAAACCATTGTTCATAAGTGGGACGTACAAAGGTGGGCATATCCCTTCGTCGGTCAACACCGATTACTTTCTCAGCAATCCATTTGGAAAGCGTATTGTTGACTGCCCAGTTGGAAAGAGGCGAGAACATTGAACCGAGCGGTGCGAGTGCTCCGATTTCACCAAACAACCGTCGAGGCAACGGTAAGCCGTTTGCTTTGTGATAGTGCGCCATTACCTCATACTTAATCTTCGCCATATCCACGTTGGATGGACATTCTGCCTTACACGCTTTGCATCCGAGACATAAATCCAAAACTTCTTGTAGCCGTTCACCTGTAAGTTCCGTATGTGGTAATGTTCCTGAAATAATAGACCGGAGCGCATTTGCTCGACCACGCGTGGAGTGCTCCTCTTCACGTGTGCCGATGAAGGAAGGACACATGGTGCCAGTTAGTGTTTTTCTGCATGCGCCGACACCATTACACATCTCAATTGCTCTACCAAATCCTTCTTGACTGGAAAAGTCGAAGTAGGTGTCAACTTTAATGGTATTGTATTCTGTACCGAAGCGAAGGTTTTCTGTCATCGGCGGGGCATCAACGATTTTGCCCGGATTCATAATACCCTCTGGATCAAAAGCTTTTTTCACCTCCGTGAATGCCTGATAGAGTTGTGAACCGAACATGCTCTCTATCCACTCACTTCGGACGAGACCATCGCCGTGTTCCCCACTCGTCGTACCATCCAATTCTATGAGTAAGTCTCGGACTTCGCGAGCGATGTTATGCATCTTCTGAATATCAGTTTCGGATTTGAGGTTGACAATAGGGCGGTTGTGCAATAATCCCACACTCGCATGTGCGTAGTAGGCGGCAGTGGTGTCGTGAGATGTAACGATCTTGTCAAATCGACGGACATACTCTGGTAGATTTTCTATAGGCACTGCGGCGTCTTCAACGAAGCCAACCGGTTTTGGATCACCTGTCATGCCCATCAGCAATCCGAGTCCGGCTTTTCGTGTTTCCCAGACGCGTGATTTTTCTTCAGCGGTAAGACAACGCACGAACGCGTAACCGAACCCTGTACTTTTCAAAGTCTTTTCAAGCCTATCCAGCTGCGATTCTAATTCCGCCTGCGTCTCACCGTAAAATTCGACCGCAAGAAGCGCAGCAGGTTCACCTTGTATGAAGGTCGTAAGGCGTGAAAATTCTAATGAACCTCGCGCCATATCAAGGATTGTTTTGTCTATAAGTTCTACGGCAGTGGGGTTACATTCCAAGATGGGTTGCATCGCCTCCATAGAGGTGATAAGTGATTCAAAATGAACGACACACAGAGCCGTTAGCTTAGGAATTGGAACGAGGTTCACTGTTGCTTCAACAGTTGTGGCGAGTGTTCCTTCAGAGCCGATGAGGATTTTGGTCAGGCTAAATGGGTGATTTTCATCGCATCCGTCGCGACGGTAAGGCGTAACCTCTTTTGAGCCGGCATCTGTAATAAATTCATCGAGATTATAACCCGCAACACGGCGTAAGATACGGGGATAGCGTTTACGGATTTCTGCTTCGTTATCTGCGCATATTCGACAGAGTTCTCGGTAGATATTTGCTTCTAACGTGTCTCCCCGCTTTTTAGTCTCTAATTCCTGCAGTGATATAGGTGCTGCGGTGATTTCGTCGGCATTAGAAAGCACTAAGTCGATCGACATGACGTGATCGATAGTTTTGCCATAAATAAGCGAATGCGAGCCTGCAGAATTGTTTCCGATGGTGCCACCGACGTTTGCTCGACTGCTCGTGGCAACGTCAGGGGCATACATCAAGCCGTGTGGTTTCAGTTTATGGTTCAACTCATCTAAGACGATACCAGGCTGAACACGTGCCCAATGTTCAGCGACGTTTACCTCAAGCAGTTGATTCATGTATTTGGACATATCCAGTACGATAGCCTCACCGACACTTTGCCCAGCAAGGCTTGTGCCTCCACCACGCGGAAGGATCGGAACCTTGTGTTCTGACGCGATTTGTACTGTTCTTATAACGTCCTGCTTGTTTTTTGGAATTACGACACCTATTGGTTGGATCTGGTAGAGGCTTGCGTCTGTGCTATAGAGTGCTTTAGAATACAGATCGAAGCGAACCTCTCCGGCAAGCGTGTCGGATAATTGTTGTTCAAGGGTTTCCGAGGTGGAAGTATTCATGTTTTTTGTCCAAAAAAACGATGATATATCTCACAAATTACAGCTTGGTTATACAACGATTAAAAAATCAGAAAAATTTGACATCATCGTCTGAGTAAGGTATAATTAACTTACAAAGTGCCCCTGTGGTGGAATTGGTATACACGGCAGGTTGAGGGCCTGTGCCTTAATTGGCATGCTGGTTCGAGTCCAGTCGGGGGCATCACTCCTCTTTTTTGCTGTCCACTCTACCGAACGTTTCCCAGCAATTCTCGGTATACCTGATACGTCCGTTCTGCAATTGTCTCCCATGTAAAATTTTCGATGCGAGTGAGTCCGCGTGCCATCAGCGTATTCCGAAGGCTGGCATTGTGTGCGATTTGACGTATACGCTCTGCCAAGGAATCCGCGTCTGCTTCAGGAAAAACAAGTCCGGCATCGTCAATCACGTGTGGAATTTCGCCAGAGTCGGAACCAATGACAGGCACTTCGCATGCCATTCCTTCTATGAGAACCCTCCCAAAAAATTCTACCCATTTTGCTGTGGTCCGAGAGGGTAGGACTAAAGTGTCCATACAATTAATATAGGCGGGCACCTCTTCAGGTGGCACCGCGTCTATCCACACAACCTGTTCAGAAATACCGAGCGTTTGAGTTATCTCCTGGAAATGAGATTTATCCTCTCCTTGTCCGACGATTAGGAGTTTGTAGGCGTATGCGGTATCTTGACTTACAAGGCAAGCAAGTGCCTCAAGCAGTGTGTCTATACCCTTCATTCGTAGCAGTCTGCCAACATAACCGATGACGAAACAGTCTTTGAGTTGCAGGGCATTTCGCAGTTCACCGACATCCATCTTATAGAAGTGACGCACGTCAACGCCGTTTGGAAACGGCGTTTGTTGTCCAGTGTAACCTCGATTGGTTAGAATTTCGCCAGCGTTTGCACTAAGCGGAAAGGCTCTATCGGTTTCCCGGAAAACGCGATGTTCGATCCACACAGGCAGTACGCCAAATCGCTGTTTGATTGGTATACTGAGTGAGGTACGAAAGATAAAACGACTGTTTGGACAATACTTGCGTTTCAAGTGAACTGTCTGTAGCGCGTTAAGGCTCCATGCCTCCTCCTCTAAGTGAATAATATCCGGTTGGAAGTCCCGAAAGTGGGGCTTCACGCCACGGCGGTAATAGAAACGGCTGCCATATCCGGAGAAACGGATTGGACACGGAAATTCCTCACATGATGTGTCTGGTTCCCGTTCAAAAACAATATCTTGAAAGCTTTCATACCAACGTGTAGGCGTAATAACACGTAGCGTGACATTCGGACGCTCAGCGATAAGCGCGAATTTTCGCCGGTACGGCTTCATAATGTAGGAATGAGAGAGAACTAAGACACGCACAACAGTTTGTTATTTCGGTTTTAATAGGAGTATTCTTAATCTGTTACTGATTATTCCTCCTCTGGATCCTCTGTAGATCTAGCAAACGCTGTATTCGGTTCCTGATTGTGGATGGTAAAATCCATTTCGGGAATTGTTTCTGCTTCCGCTTCTGCTTCATTTGATGCGGCGAGGACATTCATCAAACCCTCAAGACGTTCTCGGACGTCGGTACGCTCTTGCGAAATAGCTAACCGTTCTAAATTCAGTTCCTCTTCAAGGTCGCGATTACGCTCTTCAAGCCTGTGAATCTGGGCATCGCGTTGTGCCACCTCATTGTTGAGCCTCGCAATTTCCGCCTCAAGTTCAAGTTTATCAGCTCTCAACTCTTGAACAGTCGAAATTGCAAGTTCAACATGCTCTTCCAAGAGTGATACAATACTTTGTTCCAATGATTCAGCCATAATTGAGTCTCCTTTTCAAAATTTCAGGATTGTCTATGCGTTCGTGTTCCTACCGGTTTGGAACTCTCCACTGCTGGGTTCGGTTTCTGCTTTAAATTAATAAGCGATAGGTGCTCAGTGTCTGCCCAGTCCGGACATTCATGAACGTAGTGGAAGAGATACTGCTGGGCATATCCGACGCCATCCCCGAAATAGTTGTACGCGAATTCACGTATTTCGCGATGCGTGGCACGCCGGCGCAGATAAAGGGTCTCAAAAATGCGTTTTATCCAGACATCAATCGGTAGTGCTGCGAGATGTCCAAGCGAAAATAGACAGATACAATCCGCTACTTTTTCACCAATACCTTTTCGACGGATTAATTCTTGTTTCGCTTCAGGATATGACAATTGTTTCAGTGAGGTGAGGGCAAGTTCACCATTAACCACTGCCCGCGCAGTATCCTGGAGGTAACTAGCTCGATAACCGGTGCCGCATTCAAGAAGATCTGCCTCAGTTGCTGTCGCAAGGGCATGCGGACTTGGAAAACTATAATCCTCGTACGCTGCGATGCTTAATTTTTTCCCGTAACGCTCGGAAAGCCTACGGATAATTCTACGGATTCGAGAAACATTGTTGTTTTGTGATAAAATAAAGGAGGCTATTGTTTCCCAGAGTTCTTGGTTCAGAATGTGCATGCCCCAGAGGGTCTGGATTGTCCGATGAATGTAGGCGTCGTTGTCAACTTCCCCAAGGAGTTTCGGGACATCGCGCTCCAGATCCAGATAGTGACGAAAATATGGCAAAAAAGTCGTCTCATCTTCGTTGGTGGAACTCTCAACGTGTAGTGTAGTCCCTTGTTGGGAAATTTTGAGTATCCGTCCCTCCACGACCCCACAATAGGCATCATCTATCTTGTTCCATCGAAATGATTGTCCAGATTCCAGGGTGTATTTCAGACTAAAATCTGTTACATTCTGAATTTGCATTGCATATCTTGCTGATTTCTACAAAGACTTGGCGTTGAAACCCTTGTTGTTTCCTAATTAGTATATAATATATTTTAAAAATTAGCAAATTTTTATCAGAATTCGCTGTGATTTGCTATCTATGAACGGACTTACTTAACAATTCCACTGATTTAGGCTGTGGGTTTGCCAACTACTACAATTTGACATTCGTTATGTTTATATGTATAATATTAACACCTCTTCATGTACGAAAGTCTGTTAGACATCAACCGAATTTGGTCTGGGAATAGACCAAATTCATTCCCTGTATTACATTCAGGAGATACGTTAATAAGACATGATTATCTTTCTACGCGAAAAATTTATTGCGCAACTTTTTATGTGGATAATCGCCATTGTGTTCTTAATCGGAACTGTATTCCTCTATAGTAACACGCGAGGTGGAGGCGAGGATCCGGAAGGAGAAGTTGTTCTCAGGATTGATGGTACTGAGGTCAAACGTGGTGAGTTTGAAAACGCAGTCGCTAATGCCATGGAATCTGAGAGACAAAATCAGAGATTCGGCACCACTGATCGAGAACAGACGCAAAAGTCAGTCATTGATCGTTGGGTACAGCAAACGATTCTTGGAAGTGTAGATATCGCTGATGCCGACATAAGACGTTATATTAGAAGCGATGCAAATCGAGTCCAGCAGTACAATCTTTACGAACAATTCGGAGCAGCCGACGTCTATACGGAGAATATCCGTTTGCAGCTTAGTTCCGCCGCACTCCGAGACAGCATACAAGCCTTGGAATTGGTAACCGACACCGAAGCAGAACAGGCATATCGACTTGAATCTAATAAGGCGAAAGTCAAATTTATTGAATTGAAGCATAGCGATTACAGCCCAACAGTTGAAGTTGACGACGCGGAAGCAGACGCCTATTATGAGAAGAACAAGGACGACTACAAATCCCAAGAACAGGTAAACGTTAAGTTTATCAGGGTAAATCCTGCCAATTTTGTTTCTGATTCAGGGGTTAAGGAATATTATGATGCGAATCAATCGACATTTACTACTCCGGAAGCGGTCAAAGCGCGCCATATCTTGAAGAAGTTTCCTGACAATGCAACTGATGAACAGAAGACGGAAACCAAAGCAGCTGCAGAGGAACTACTTAAAAGCGTTAATACAGAGCTTGCAGCGGGTGCCGATTTCGCCAAGCTTGCGGAAGTACATTCGGAAGGTCCGTCCGCAGCACGCGGTGGTGCACTAAGAGGCTCGAATCCAAAACTTCCCGCTGGAGACTATTTCGCGCGTGGTGAAATGGTGAAGCCTTTTGAAGAAACTGCATTTGATGTCCTGAAACCCGGAGAAGTGAGTGGTTTAGTCGAGACGCAATTCGGATATCATATAATCAAGTTAGAAGAGAAAAAAGCGCCAGAAACGCAACCTTTCGTCCAAGTCCAATACGAAATCCAACAAAAACTCGTTCAAGTCAGCGGTGTTGATGAGGCAAAAAGGATATCTGACGACTTGTTGTATGAAATCGAAATTCAAGACTATGATGCTGCGCTCGCACATGAGAACTACAAGAATCTCTCGCTCACTGTTTTGGAGACGGGATTCTTTAGCCGCGATGCCACAACAATCCCACAAATCGGCGCGAGGTGGGGGTATGAGGGGTTAATCGAAGATGTTTTTGATATGGAAGTGGGTGTGATAAAGGTAATTGAAGCGAAAAAACGGACTGGTGAGGTAGAAGCCTATTTTGTTGCCACCATCTTAGAGAAGAAACCTGCGGCTATCCCACCATTCGCTGAGGTGAAAACAGAGGTGATTGAAGCAGTAAAAGAAGAGAAGACAGCAGCACTTGCCTTGGCGGATGCACAAAGTCTGTTTAATCAACACGTCAGTGACGAATCGCTGGAGGAATTGCTTAAAAAGTATAATGCACCTGAAGATTTGACGACGGATCGACTTTCGGTACAAGAAAGCAATCTGTTCTCGCTTAGTGCTAATAGCAACTATATCTCTGGTATGGGGAATTCCGCTGAAGCAATGTTTGCCGCGTTTCGGATGAAAATAGATGAAATCGCAGGTCCCTTTAAAGGTGATTCTTCCGTGTATATCCTTCAACTTGTTGAACGACAGGAGCCAGATGTCGAAGCGTTCCAGATGGATCCGGCTGAAAAGACGCGACACCTTCAGACACTTATTCAGGCTAAAAAACGAGAGGCGTATTTGAATTGGTTCGCTGCACGTAAAAAAGTAAGCGAACTCTGGATTCATCCGGATTACCGTTAGATGCTCAGATGGCGTGATTAGTGAGCCAAAATTTGATACTGGGAAGCAAAAATTTCCTAACATCGTACTTAATGAACTGTGTTGGGCGAGGTTCCATGCCTCGCCCTTTTTCGCGCCCACTGCTAAGATTCGGAAACCTTGTCGGTTCACAGTATCCAAGGATTCTAAAATCTACGATAAGTGGATTCATAGATAAGGATAGGTGGCATCAGGTTGATAGTCTGGCAGCAAGGCATCATGTGTTTGTCCCGCTATGAGGTTTGTGCCGTCAGTAAAGCCTTCGGGACGGTGATGGAGAAAATCAATCAATTGATTTCGCCAGGGCGTCAATTGGTTTTCAGCCCCGCTCCGATTCGCTAGATCGTGTGTTTCATGAGGATCGTCTTGCAGATTGAAAAAGTGTTCCCGACCGGTCTGAGAATACCACACGTACTTATAGTGTCCGTCGGTCACATAATGATTTCCATGACTATACTCATAACAGCCAGAGTGCTCACCGTGCAAGCAATCCCGCACACGGTCGGTGTCTCCGCGCATGATAGGAAGCAAACTCCTACCAGTACAAGTAATGGGAATCTCGACCCCAACGGTGTCCAAGATAGTGGGCATGATGTCCTGTAGACCGACGGGACTGTAGCAGATGGATTCTTTCGGATATCCCCAGCTCGCCGGTGCTCGGATTAGAAAGGGCACTCGTGCTGAGGCTTCGTAGGGCCAGGTTTTCCGATATAGGTTGTGATCGCCCAGCATCTCGCCGTGGTCGGATGTGAAAATGACAAGGCAGTCCTTTAGTCCACCGGTGTATTGGATCAGACGACCGATCTGATCATCAATAAAATTAATCATCCCGTAATAAGCGGCACGGGCGCAGCGCAGGTCGTAGTCATCAAGACAGATTTCCCAAGCATTTGGATCCAGTCCCTTTTGGGTTCCCTCGAATTCGGGTGCCCAGTCGCCTACCACAGGTGGGGGGAGATCCCGGTGGATATAGCGCTGGTAATAGTGAACCGGTGGTGTGAGCGGTGGGTGTGGATCTATAAAAGAGATGTTGAGAAAAAAAGGCACCGTTGGGTCGCGTTTTTGCAGAAAGCTGAGGGCGCGATCAATGCACCAGAAGGTATGCATCTGCTCTTCAGGTAAATAATGCGGACGGCCAACCCATCCGTTGGCAGAGACACCGTGTGCCATGCCTGGATCAATATCGTTGCGGTGGTAATGTTCCTGAAGCCAATCGACGTAATCATTATGGTTGCCTCGGGTGGCATCAGCCAACTGAAGGTGATCGAAACCGTATCGCTTGCGCAACGGGGTCAGATGCAGTTTGCCGATCATCTCGGTTTGATAACCTGCTGCAGACAATTCGCCGGCCAGGGTGTGCGGTGGATTCCACTCCGCTCCTTTAAATCCAACTGCACCGTTTGCCGCTGGTGCGGTACCAGTCATCAGACTACGCCGTGCTGGAATACAGCTCGGGCATTCAGCATACCCGCGACGAAAATGGGTGCCAGTGCGACCGATCCAGTCCAAGTTTGGTGTTTGCAGGCAGTCGGGACCATCGGGATCCAGGCCCAAACAGTCGCCACGTTGTTGATCGGTAGTGATTAACAGAATGTTGGGGCGGGTATCAGGCATCTCAAACTCCGGGTGGGGAAACGCCAAATCAGTGTGCAGTTAATTAAGGAGTTCGTAGAAAAAGTTACGGCGCTTAGGCGTATATCCCAACTCACTAATAGTCCTTTCAATCTCCTCGATTGGCATGCAATAGACGGTTCCGGCTTGGCTAACAACGTTTTCTTCTATCATTGTACCGCCCATGTCGTTTGCACCGAACTTGAGGGACAACTGCCCAATCTTGGGACCTTGGGTAACCCACGAAGATTGAAAATTTTCAAAATTATCTAAAAATAATCGGGAGATGGCAAGGGTCTTAAGGTATTCAAAGCTTCCCGCGGGGGGTATGTGTTCCATGCGGGTGTTGGCAGGTTGGAGGGACCAACAGATGAAAGCAGTAAATCCGCCCGTTTCGTCTTGCAAGTCACGCAGACGGACGAGGTGTTCAACACGTTCGGCGTAACTCTCTACGTGCCCATACATCATCGTTGCGCTCGATTTGAGTCCGATCAGATGTCCCTGACGCATCACTTCTAACCATTCATCAGCAGTGCATTTTTTGGGGCTAATTTCGTTGCGGGCGTGTTCGGTAAGGATCTCAGCACCGCCGCCAGGAATCGAATCGAGTCCAGCATCCCGTAAGCGGATGAGCATTTCTCGCAACGACATGCGGTTTATCTTGGCAAACCAGTCCAATTCTGGTGGTGAAAATCCATGGATGTGTATGTGGTAGTTCGCTTTAATCCACCGAAGTAGGTCTTCGTACCAATCCAGTTTTAGTTTCGGGTGTAGCCCGCCCTGCATGAGAATCATTTCACCACCAAGGTCGAGGGTCTCCTGAATTTTTTTCCCAAGTTCGTCCCGTTCCATGACATAGGCGTCAGGATCGCGACGATGGCGGTAAAAGGCGCAGAAATCGCAATCAACGTAACACCAATTAGTATAGTTGATATTTCGGTCGATAATATAGGTAACGTGACCTTCAGGGTGCTTCCGTTGCCGGATAACATCCGCCGCGTGCCCCAAAGCAAGTAGATCGTGGCTTTTGAAAAGCGTGAGACAATCGTCAAAGTCTAACCGTTCCCCCGCAAGCGATTTTTCGAGAATAGGCTGGATGTTCGTATCCATTTAAAGTTCCTTTAATACATAAATGTACAGATACACAACTCAATATTTCAATTTTACCACTTTAAAGTTAACTTGTCAACTTTTCCGCCATTTTAATTTGACTTTTCTGGAGAATTGGGTATAATTAATAGTTGTTCTTGGTCTGAATCCTTACCTAATGAGGGAAGCAACTGCAATTCTTAAAAATCCAAATCTTTAGATTTGGGTTCAAATACGTCTATCGTACTTTCTCAAAAAAACATTCGCATTCTACAAAAATTTGTGGTATAATTGTAATATCCGTTGGGTGAGAATGCAAGCACGTGCAACCTTGCACGTGTCTCGCCCGTCCACTTGCATGGATAGAACGGATGCGGATGTTTCTCACAATCCCACAAATCAGGTTTATGAGTTACTGGGGCTGCTATCCTCCAGTCGTTTGTGATGAGAGTGAATGGCTAATCGGTTGGTGCCTGCAATTTTGCATGCGTAATGCCGAATATCTCTATAAAAAAATAGAAAGATACCCAACCGCTGAAATAGGGTGGTTACCATGGGAATCCTACTCCTTTAGGTGTGTGAGCAGTCAAAATGAATGAAGTGGTCTATAATGAGGATTTGGTGAAGACAGTGGAAAATAAATATCTTGCAGTGAATGTCGTCGCAAAACGTGCACGCCAAATAAATGCGGACGGTTTGCCTATTGTTCCCTCAAGCGTAGCGAACAAAAAACAGAAACCGGTCGCTATTGCTACACAGGAATTAATTGATGGGAAACTTCGTTATGAACAGAGCGAAGCGAAGGTGCCGGTTTCCAGTCCGCCATCAATTTTTACGGATCCTCAGGATTCAGATGATGCAAGCGATATATTCGGTGAAGAGGTTGTTCATGAGGGAGAGGAAAATACTGAAGAAGAAGAACCCGAAGAAGGGCTCTAACCCGGGGTAAGCCAGAGATGGCTTCTGTTAGAAGCACCTCTTGAAAAAAAGAAGAATCACTTGACATTCTACGATAAACTGGTTATAATTATAAGGTATTTGCTGACGTGGCTCAATGGTAGAGCAAGTGATTTGTAATCACTAGGTTGGAGGTTCGATTCCTCTCGTCAGCCTTTATATGTGGGGGCATGCTTGAGCGGTCAAAAAGGGCAGACTGTAAATCTGTTGGCTATGCCTACGGTGGTTCGAATCCATCTGCCCCCATCTATTATTGTAAAAAGTAGTATTATCGGGAGTTTTGGTTTAGGATATTTCACAGATTTGCCGTATCGCTAAAGTGGTTTTTCTCTATAGGTAAGGCTGTGTTCCTGAGTCGCCCACAGCGTTATTATTGTTCATGTGTTAAAGATGTGCGGGAGTAGCTCAGCTGGTAGAGCATTGGCCTTCCAAGCCATGTGTCGCGGGTTCAAATCCCGTCTCCCGCTTGTTGGGGTTTCTATTTGTGCCGACGTAGCTCAGTCGGTAGAGCGCGTCCTTGGTAAGGACGAGGTCACCGGTTCAATCCCGGTCGTCGGCCCCACTTACGGAAAGTAGAGCGTCTATTATGCCAAGAGATGTTGTAACATTAGCATGTGATGCATGCAGTCGGCGAAATTATGTGACAACACGCAATCGCCGAACGCAGCAAAATCGGTACGAGCGGAAGAAATACTGTCGGTTCTGCCGAAAGCATACAAGCCATAAAGAAACACGATAATTTAGTAGGTGCCACAGACAGCAACCCTTTAAGTGTGAAAATTTCTTGCTTAAACGGGTGTGCTGCCCTACGAAACTCTTGCAGGCCAGTAGCTCCAACGGCTAGAGCGTCGGTCTCCAAAACCGAATGTTGGGGGTTCGAATCCCTCCTGGCCTGCCTTTTAATCTTTAATCTATGATAGCTCGTTTAAAAAACTACATTCAGGGAATTACTCTGGAATGGCAGAAGGTGTCCAAACCCGACGCGAAGGAGGTTCAAGGCAGCACTATTACAGTCATTGTCGCCTCCGCATTGTTAGGGCTTTTCATCGGTTTAGTGGATGGTAACTCTGCCCTCCCTAAATGGAGTAGCCCTTTAAGTTGGATTGTTTTGATAGCACTTCCAATCGTCGTTTTCTTTTTCGTGAGGAGTTGGGAAAACCAACCTCAGAGCAGTAGAGAAGCGAATGCTGCTTCTGACGGCTCATTCTTCGGAAACGAAAAAAACCGAAAACTGATAGCAACAGCGATAGCTTGTATTCCTTTAATTGCCGTCCTTGTAAGTCAGTATGTCTTAAACACTTCTCTTCAAGGTTTCGGTATGGCATTTCTCAGAACACTTTTTATCCGCTAACAGCTTTGGATTTTTAACAGCGTAATTGACATGATCATGAATCGGAATATGGATGGATACTGGTACGTCGTTCAGATATATACAGGACATGAAAAGAAGGTTAAACTCAGCCTCGATAATATGATTACGAGGGAGGAGTTACAGGACGAAATCTTGCAGGTTAATGTCCCAGAAACCGAAGTGGTGGAGGTAAAAGACAGTCAGCGCAAGGTCAGTGTCCGTCCTTCTTATCCGGGGTATGTCCTTATTAACACCACCCATGAGCTCGGACCGCATGTCGATAGTCAAATCGGACAGAAAAGTTGGGCACTTATACAAGAGACCCCGGGGGTTATGAATTTCTTGGGACCCCCGGCACATCCATCGCCCTTGAGTCCTGAAGATGTTGAGGCAATGTTGCAGATGTCAACCGAGGAAGAGGAAGTCCCACCGACACCGCTGGTCGAGTACGAGATTGGCGATAAGGTGAAGGTGATAAATGGTCCCTTCAGTGGATTTCCGGGCGAAATTGAAGAAGTTGACATGGTGCATCACCGTTTACGTCTCAGTATTTCGCTTTTCGGGCGCTCAACATCTGTTGACTTGGGAATGCTTGAAGTTGAGCAGTTGAACTAAAACTAAACGGTGTTCTTTAGTGGATACACCGTAGAATTCACAAAATTCAGAACAGGAAAAACAATGGCAAAAAAAGTGGCAGGTGAAGTTAAACTCCAATTGGTATCAGGACAGGCAACACCACAACCGCCTGTCGGACCCAGCCTCGCACCTTATATGATTAATTTACAGGAGTTTATCAAGTCCTTTAACGCCCAGACGCAGCATCAAACCGGTATGGTGGTCACAACTGTCATCACTTGTTATAGTGATAGGTCGTTTGCGTTCGCTGTGAAATCACCACCCGCCGCAGTCTTATTAAAATCCGCAGCGAAGATCGTTAAAGGTTCGGGCGAACCCAATCGAAACAAGGTTGCTTCCGTCACAATGGAACAGATTCGTGATATTGCACAGACAAAGCTGCCTGATTTGAATACCACAGACTTAGAGGCTGCAACGCGGATGATAGCAGGGACCGCTCGCAGTATGGGGCTTACGATTGAATAGCGCGTTTTAGTATGGGTGAGTAATAGCGTACCCTATAAGAGAAATACCTTTTGAAATGGGTGTGTAGGGAACACCTTGTGATTATCGGAGAACAACATGGGAAAAAAAGGGAAGCGATACCGCGAAATTAAAGAGCAGGTCGACAGATTCAAACTTCACACGGTTGATGAAGCTGTCTCACTCCTAAAAAAAACCGGTACGGCAAAATTTGATGAGACCGTGGATTTGGCATCTCGTCTCGGTGTAGACGCACGGCAGGCAGACCAGAATATCCGCGGTACCGTCACGCTGCCACACGGAACTGGTAAGTCTGTCCGCGTTGTTGTTTTTGCCCAAGGCGATCCAGCACGCCAAGCCGAAGAGGCCGGGGCAGATTTTGTCGGAACAGACGAATTGGTGGATAAAATTGTTGATGGATGGCTTGAGTTTGACGCAACAATCGCAACACCGGACTTGATGCGGAGTATTATGCCAAAACTCGGACGTATCCTTGGACCGCGGGGTTTAATGCCTAATGCCAAGGCAGGCACCGTCACAATGGATGTCACGGACACCATTCAGAGTATCAAATCAGGACAGATCGAATACAGGATAGAACGAGCCTCTGGTATTGTTCATGTCCCAATTGGAAAAGTCTCTTTTGAAGAAGAAAGCATCAAAGGGAATCTCAACGCAGTGATGAGTGCACTTGTTGCCGCTCGACCGGCCGCCGTGAAAGGTAGATATATTCGGACTGTGGCGATCTCATCAACAATGGGAGCGGGTATCCGCATAGATCCGCAGCAATTTGCGTAGAACTCATACACTGCTAAGACTATATGGAATATATCCCTACAACTGAATGGAGTCGTAGACCGTAGGTGCTATTGGCTTAATTGCCTACCGAGGCTTGAATGGGATGGAAATAACAGGAGATTTTCTCGGTACCTGTCCGTGAAATTGCTTCCTTCGCCTTTTTCTTCCTTTTTTAGATGAGCCTCCAGCAGCCTGGGGGCTTTTTTCATGTAATTGTAGGCCGAATTAAACGGTTTGTAGGGAATCGGAGACCGTGTCTCAACTATTATAAAACACGGTTAGAAAGGAGCTGACACATGCCGAATCAGGCAAACGTTCAGCAAGTAGAACAAATTCGTGAGCTTTTTGACAGTGCCGATGTTGTTCTTTTGACAGACTTTCAAGGGCTGACTGTCGAAGAAGTGAATGAACTTCGGAATCAACTTCGGGCAGCAGAGGTCCGATACAAAGTCTGTAAGAACACATTGATAAATGTCGTCGCACAGGAGAGAGGTATCGAAGGCTTGGAACCTTATCTTAAGGGAAATACCGCCCTCGCCACCAGTACAGATCCAGCGGCATCGTCAAAAATTTTGATCGACTTTGGCAAAGAACACGAAAATCTTAAGGTTAAAGGCGGAATTCTTGGAATACAGGTAGTCGATGCAGCAGGTGTTGAAGCACTCCAAGATATGCCGTCACGCGAAGTCATGATCGCCCAGACCGTTGGGACTATCGGAGCACCTCTCACCGGATTCGTCAACGTCTTACATCAAGGCTCACCAATCACGGGTATGGTGAATGTGCTCAGTGGAACAATACGTCAGGTAACCTCGGTGCTAACACAGGTTGCTGATCAAAAGAAAGAGGCGGAAGACGCCTAACACAAGGTGCATACCGCGCCTATACTAAACCTCGCAGGGCAACCGAGCCCTTATGACTTGACCCTGCATTGCTTGATCAGAAACCTTCTAATCAAGTTAATTTAGTACTATTTACAGAAAGGATACAAACATGGCCGCAGATATGGAAAAAATGATTGAGGAAATCAGTAATATGACCGTTTTGGAACTTTCCGAACTGGTCAGAGCGTTGGAAGATAAATTTGGTGTCAGCGCATCAGCTGCTCCGGCGATTGCTATGCCAGGGATGATGCCTGCTGCTGCTCCAGGCGCAGAAGAAGCTGCCGAACCGGAAGAGAAAACGGAATTTGACGTTCAGCTCAAGGATTTTGGTGGAAAGAAAATTCCAGTTATCAAAGAGGTTCGCGCTATTACTGGACTCGGCTTAAAGGAAGCAAAAGAGAAAGTCGAATCTGCACCAGTCGTTATTCAGGAAGCTGTCTCCAAAGAGGACGCCGAGAAAACAAAAGAGCAGCTCGAAGCACTCGGTGCTACAGTCGAGATTCTCTAAGTGTAGACATATCATCTCGCACGATAAACAGTGCGTGTTTAAAGCGTACACGACAGGTAAACCCGTTATGGTTCTTGAACAAGCGATGCACGAATCCATCGCCCTACAGCGAACTATAATGGGTTTTCGTTTTTCGTAAAAAAATAATCTCTGCAAATGTAGGCATGGTTTCAAACGATGCCTACCAGAAATTACCAGCCAATTCGGATGTTCAGTATAATCGACGTTTTTTATCTTGTTTTTAGCCAGCTCGCAGTTGGTGGGTTTGTCCTTCTTTTTTTGGTCCCGAAGGAGTTAGTAGGGGCAAACTTCTACCGTTTAATGGGTGGTATTTATCTATTCGTAAGCGGTTTATCGCGATGTGCGAACCTCGCCCTTTATCAGCAACCTGTCACATTTAGCAACTTTTTCGGATACTGGCAAAACTCCGAGTCCATTTCCGTTATCAGCTTCTTTCTCATTGTTCTTGTGTATACATTGCTGTGGTGGTTCAAAATACCACTACTCACGCAAATCTTTTTCTTTGGCGGTGTAATTTCCGGTGTAACATCAATCGTTTTGAGTGCCCAACGCTACCTTCAAGTTGTTCAAATCCCTGGTGAAATGTTCCTATTACCACTCCAATTCTTGACGGCTGCTGCCTTGTTGGGTGCTGTTCACACTGGCATGTGGTTTGGACACTGGTACCTCGTGACGCCCGATTTGCCGGTGAATTATCTCAAAAGATTTAACACCGGGTTGCTCTATACTCTTTTAGGTATGACCCTACTGCTCTGCCTGAATCTCTTTTTTAGACATCAGTCTACAGATATTGTCCCTTTTAATCTCTTTTATCAGATTATTTTCAGCATGCGGTTTCTTATAGGCATTGGTGGCACGTTGTTCCTCTATTTCATTACATGGGATTGCTTGCGTCCTAAATCTGTTGCCCGTGACGAACTTGGCGCGACACGTGCTGCGACCGGTTTCCTTTTCATTGCTATCATCACAGTTTTTCTCGGGGAGTTCTGCAGCCGATTGCTGTTTTTAGAGATGCGATTTATCTTCTAACCTTTATGGTATGTCTCCTGGGAGATCGCTGTTTTTTGATGAAATTGGGACGTATCGTTTTTTAATAAAGCCGTGAGTTTTGGGTTGAATTTCGTTGTAATTTAAATTCAGCTATGCTAAAATAAAAACATGCATTAGAAGCTTAAGGAGGCACATCATAATGAAATCTCAAATTTTCTATGAACCCGAATCAATGACCCTTGAAGACCGGGCCGTACCGCAAGCTGGCGACAACGACTTGTTAGTTCAAGTGCGTTCGGTGGGCATCTGTGGTTCGGACGTCGCATACTATTTCGGTAACAGTTCGCTTGAAACCGACGATGGCAAAGGACCCCTTATCCTTGGACACGAATTCACAGGCGAAGTCGTTGAAGTTGGTAGTGAAGCTGGAGCAACAGGTGGGTTTAAAGTCGGCGATCGGGTAGTTGTTAACCCTGTCCAATCGAATCCGAATTCCTTCTGGAGCCAGAAAGGGTTGTCAAACTTGTGTCCGGAAAAGCGTGTCCTCGGCGTCGGCGTTGATGGCGGCTTCGCAGAATACGCAGTTTCTGACTATCGCTGGACGGTTAAACTCCCCGATAACGTTACATACGATCAAGGGGCGCTAACAGAGCCGCTTGCATGTGGACTCTACGCCGTCAACAATCTCAATGCTGAAGAGGGACAAACTGCTGTCGTCTTCGGACCGGGTCCTATCGGTCTGATGATGGTGCAAGTACTGAAGAGCCGCGGTTTGAAAAACGTTCTGCTCGTTGGAACTCGCGACTATCGCTTGGATTGCGGTAAGGAGCTCGGCGCAGATGTGGTCGTTAATGTCAGCGATACCAACTCTCCACATTACGTTGAAGACTTAGGGGCTGCAATTCAGGAACTTAATGACGGGGAATTGGCAGATCGCGCAATTACAGCAACCAGTTCTCTGGACGCAATTCACACTGCCTTGGAAGTCACCGGAAGGCACGCAACCGTTGTTATTTTTGGGCTTCCAGGCGATACAGATGTGATGCAAGTTCCAATCCTTGATACGATCCTCATGGATAAGACTATCAGATTCTCTTGGCTCGCACCCGATACATGGGAAGAAGCAGTTCAACTCATTTCGAGTGGTGATGTCAACATGGACAAAATTATCAGCCACGAATTCCCGCTTGAATCACTTGTTGAAGGTATAACGAAGGTCCGCAACCGCGAAGACGGTTGTACAAAAGGCTTAATAAAAGTTTCTGCCTAAGTTAGTAGGTAACATGGGCATTCCATTTTTCATTGTCTTTGTCCTTTCAATCGCTTTTTTGTCCCTTGGAATAACGGGGTGGGGGGGCTTTGTTTCAGTGCAGTGGCATCAGCAGGATTCATCCGATGTGGCCAGCGATGCCGTGGCTGTTACCCCCTACCTGAGTTTTCAACCCAATTATTGGGCAATCGCACGGTGCTTCATAGGATTTCTGCTGTTTTTGGTGAGTCTTTATTTTATGGGCTTTTTCCTCTATCTCGAAGAACGGGAAAGCGGCAGAATTATGAAGAATGTTAAAAGTTTCGCCAAACTGCGACAGTTTCTTGAACGACGTCAGAAGGAGGACCTTTCACAATGAACTCTCTCATAAGATGCTTTGTTAATAAACCGAAGCGATACTGGATGTTAATAGGTTTTGGGTTGGCATGCTTCACGCTATGTTTTACTACGACGAGCGGTGCCAAAATTGACCCAAAGACGGTTATTGGAATTTGGCTTTTTGATGAAGGTAACGGGAAAATTGCCGAAGATTTATCCGGAAACGGTCACGATGGCGAACTCATGGAAGGCACGAAATGGGATGACGGACAATTCGGGAAAGCCGTTATATTTGACGGAAAGGATGATTACGTTGAAATCGCGCCTTCACTCGATTTTAACCCAGAGGTGTTCACTGTCACTTTCTGGATGTATCCAACGTCTATTGGGGGCAACAACCCGGCAGGTAAAGGGTCTGCGACTCTTATTATCGCAAACGGTAATCCGGGGGATGGCGGCGGAGCGAATTGGTGGTTTGAATATTGGAATAGTAACAACTTTGAGTTCAAAAGTTGTCAAGCGGGTTGCGCTGCCGCGAAAACACCCGTGGATAAAGCGGACAAATGGTATTTTGTCGCCGGTATCTACAACGGCACCGAATATGAGCTCTACATTGATGCTACATTTAAATCAAAAGGACCTAATAAGGTCGGTGCCCCCGAAAAGGGTTTACTCATCGGAAGTGGACTCTGCCCAGCCGGTCATGGATGTGATGGCGGCTATTTCAAAGGCATTGTCGACGATGTGGCGATGTTTAGTGACGCCTTGAGCGAGGCGGACCTGGAAACGATTATGGAAGATGGAGTCGGCAAAGTCCTTGGCGTTGCTCCAGTAGAACCCACAGACAAATTGGCAGTAACATGGGGCGATTTGAAGACGCGTTGAAAAGGTAAATCTTGCCAAGATGAAACAAGTATTGAAAAACGACTTATTGCTTCGCGCTTCAAGATGCCTGCCGGTCGAACGCGTGCCTGTGTGGATGATGCGGCAGGCTGGCAGATCAGATCCTCTTTATCGGCAAATTCGGCAAGAGCTTAACCTCCCTTTGGAACGGCTTTTCCGAACCTGTCCCACACCGGTGTCGGAGACTGATATTGAATGGGCAGTCAAAATCTCGCTTCTGCCTAAACGCATCGGTGTGGATGCTATTATCGTCTATAAGGACATTCTTACACCCCTCGCACCGATGGGGGCATATTTCCGATTTGCTCCTGGACCTATCTTAAACTCGCCGATTCGGACGCAGGCACAAATAAATGCCCTGCAGCCACTCGATAACCCGCCAACACAATTGGCATTTACCGGACAGGTCATTCGCAAACTGCGTGAAACCTTGAATGGTGAACTGCCGCTCATCGGTTTTGCCGGTGCGCCTTTAACGCTGGCGTTTTTTCTCATTGCAGGAGAAAGCCCCATCAAGCGTGGTGCTGGAGTATCTGAGAAAGCAACCCCGGTTTTCCAAATGATGGAAGAAGCTCCTGAACGCTTGCATTGCCTGCTGGATAAATTAACAGATATGACAATTCACTACTTAAACTACCAAATCAGCGAGGGGGCTCAAGTGGTACAACTCTTCGAGTCAATCGCCGATGTCTTACCGCGGCAGATGTACGAAAACTTCGCTGTTCCTTATCACAAACGCATTTTCACTGAAGTAAACTCAGAAACACCACAGATACTCTTCGCAAAAGAATGCTCCTATCTCGATTTAATGCACCAGAGTGGAGCAGATGTGCTGAGCGTTGGAAAGTGTGTCGAGCTCGACAAAGCCAGAGCCCTGACAGATGGTGCCGTCGCTTTTCAGGGAAACGTTGATAACGATATTCTCCGAGACGGGACCTTCGATGACATCACGGCATCTGTCAAAACCTGTTTAAAACAAGGTGGGAAAACTGGACATATTTTGAATCTGAGCCACGGGCTACATAGGGACACGCCGTTTGAAAATGTTAAACATTTCGTAAATATCGCGAAAACGCTGTAGGAAAATTAATGAGGAATATTTTGGAAAATCCCTTTGCCCCACGACAATATGGACAACTCGTTAAAGTAACAGAACGCGTGTATCTGTTTCGTAATATTGTCAACTCCTCTATCATTATCGGAGATGAAGGGATCGCCGTAATTGATACACAGGTGAATCAGATGATGGCACAGCGACTCCTTAGCGCAATTCGCACCATCACAGATAAACCTCTGCTGTACGCAATTAACACACACTATCACTGGGATCATACGAATGGAAATACTATTTTTCATGGAGTAGGGGCAACTGTGGTCGCACGTGAAATGACAAAAGACTTTATGGTGAACAGATCACCGCGGCAAGAGGCATTCCTGCGTTCTCGCGGTTTTGCCCTTGGGGACGCCCCATTTCTTCCACAGGAGACGTTTGAACACGAAACCGAACTCGATTTAGGCAATCAACCTCTGCACCTCGTTCACTTAGGAAAAGCAGAAACGGACGACGCAACTGCCATCAGGATCCCCGCAGAGGGGTGCATCGTCTCTGGCGATACTGTCATGACAGGGAGTTTTCCGATTTTTGGGCAACCTGTCATGAATGAAGGACTTATGGCAAATCACGATTGGATTAACACAATTCAGGAACTCCGCACTTATAAGCCGAGGCACGTACTACCCGGGCACGGACCCTTAGCACACGACGCGGAAATAGATCTGCTTCTCCAGATTGAAACCTATTTCTTAACGGAGGTACGCAAACGCTTTGAACAGGGCATGTCCTTGCCAACTTTATTGGTTGACATGGAAGCCAACTTACCCAACTGGGTTCGGGATATTGCTGAAGTCTGGGGAACCCCGCGTTATGCAATCTTAAGGGTATACCGTGGTTTGATTGATGACCCGGAACCGGGTTGGCAGCATTTTAAGCCCTCAGCTATTCCTACTGCCGACCCCGAAAAGCTGCACCAACAGACACGTGAACTTGAAGAATTCCATGCCTATTACGAAACTGCTGAAGAGGTGGCGGAGGGCAACGACCTCGGTTTAGCCATCGCTATTTTAAAAGCCGCAACCCAAAAATATCCGAATCTACCTGACGTGTGGACAGCCTATGCTGATATGCTTACACAAGCATCCCGAACGGTGTCAAGTGTGCTCGAAAAAGGCGATTTCTTCGCTGAGGTAGAAAAGGCTTTAGATATTGCCCTCGAACTGAATCCCGATCATGCACCGGCGCATCTCCTGCGTGGTTACAACCGTATTCTTTCTGCTTACCGCAACGGCGATGAAACAAAATCCGGACTTGAGTCTATCTATAAAGCCTTGGTCACTGGGATCCAAGGAACGCAACTTGCACAGGCGTACTTTTCCATAGGACTCGCACATCGCGCGGGTGGAGACGAAACACTGGCACGTGAAGCTTTTGCCAACGCAATTGCCGCTGATGCCAGATTCATGCCAGCGCATCTCGCCAATATGGCATAGGAGGTGGATTGAAATGAAGTATGATAGCGTTTTATTAGTCGCATTTGGGGGACCAACACCCGGATGCTGCCAAAAATACAATAAAGATGCCTGTCCGGGCGAAGCTTACTGCTTTGTTGAAGGAATTGCTGGGGAGGCCGAATCTCAAAGAGAACGTGTAAAAGACATCTCTGCACATTACGTAAAATTAGGTGGGTTTTCGCCATTCAACAAATTGACTTTCGAGCAAGCTGCAGCATTAGAGATCGCACTACAAAAACGAGACTTATCCCTTCCTGTTTATGCCGGGTTTAGACATTGGACACCGTATTTAAAAGAAGTTATCGCGCGAATGGCACAAAAAGGACACCGCAAAATACTCGGTATCATCATGGCACCACACCAATCCAAAGTCAGTTGGGAATGGTATCAACAAACAGTAAAAAAAGGGATAGACGCAGTTGATGGTGAAAAACCTACGATCGATTATCTCGACCCATGGTACACACACATGGGCTATGTCGGTGCTATCTCTGAAATTATTAAAATCGCATGTGGTGACAAGTTAGAACGTGCTGAGCTTGTTTTCACAGCCCACGCAATTCCGCAACCAGCGGCGGATACCTCTCCTTACACGCAACAGTTTGGAAAAACCGGTGAGGCAGTCGCCCAAGAGATTGGAAAAAACCGATTCGGCTTGGCGTATCAGAGTGCTGTGGAAAACAGCCCAATACCTTGGACACAACCTGATATCAACCACTGGATTAAAGCACGAAAAGCGGAAGGTGTTGATACAGTTGTCGCCTCGCCAATCGGTTTCCTCTGTGACCACGTCGAAGTTCTCTACGATCTGGACATAGAGGCAACAGAAACTGCTGCCGCGTGCGGCGTTGATTTCATTCGGGCAGGGACTGTCGGTTCTCATCCTAAATTTATCAACATGTTAGCAGACTTCGTGTATCAGAAATCTGTAAACGAGTAGAGGCAACCTCTCGTTTGCAGAATATATAGATGGAAAACCACGAGTGAAGTAGCTCTGGATTGAGGAATCTTATGTCGGAAAACCCGGGTAAAAAACGTGCTATTGTCGTCGGAGGGGGCATCACAGGGTTAGCAGCGTGCTATCGCTTGCGACGCGAGACAGCACAGCGCAATATTCCGCTTGATATTACACTCCTTGAGGCGACTGAACGCGTTGGTGGTGTTATCCGTACCGAGCATCGCGATGGATTTCTTCTTGAGCACGGTCCTGACGCTTTTCTCTCAACAAAACCGGCGGCGAAAGCGCTCTGTGAAGAACTCGGTATCGCAAATCAATTCATCGGAACCAATCCCAAAGTTCGTCGAAGTTTTGTCATCCGAAATGGAGAATTACACCCTGTTCCTGAGGGCTTTTACATGATGGCGCCGGGGGCCTTCAAGCCGTTTCTAAAAAGTCCACTCTTTAGTTGGCGGGGTAAGCTGCGAATGGCGATGGAACTCTTTATTCCACGCCGCGGAAGAGATACAGATGAAGCCGTAGCACACTTCGTCAGACGACGGCTTGGGACCGAAGCTTTCACGCGGATAGCGCAGCCTATGATAGGAGGCATCTATACCTCGGATGCCGAAAACTTAAGCCTAAAGGCGACCTTTCCAAGATTCTTGGAAATGGAGAACGCACACGGGAGCATTATCAAGGCGCTCCGAGCACAAAAGAAGCAGGCAGCCCAAACCAGTCAGGGTACAAGTGGTCCTCGCTATAGCCTTTTTCTCTCATTCAAATCCGGAATGCAGACCTTGGTTGATACGCTCACGGAAACTGTATCTGACTGTATTAGATTAGGTGCCAGCGTTGAACGTATCCAGAATACTCCTTGTGGTGAGTGGAATGTTTCACTGGCTAACGGAGAAATACTCAATGCGGAACTTCTCTGCATTGCTCTGCCCGCACTACAGGTAGGTGCGCTTGTTCAGAACGTCTCCATGCCGCTTGCCACCCAAATTAGTGAGATTCCATATGCCTCTTCTGCCACTGTTAATTTAGCGTTTCGCCGCACCGATGTTGCACACCCACTCGACGGTATGGGATTCGTTGTTCCTGCTACCGAGAACCTGTCTCTCATCGGTTGTTCGTTCAGCAGCGTTAAATTTCAAGATCGGGCACCAGCCGAACACGTCCTTTTACGTGTCTTCATCAGCGAGCCTAAGTCTAAAAAGTCTAAAAGTGAACTTATTGAATTATGTCAAACAGATCTGACACCGATCCTTGGAATCAAAAGTGATCCGTTGTTTGCTGTCGTTAGTAAGCATCCGCAGGCAATGGCGCAGTATCAGGTAGGGCATCAAGAGGTCGTCGGCAGTGTGGAACGACTTGCTGGTGAATTGCAAGGATTTGCTATTGCAGGAAATGGTTACCACGGCGTAGGGATCCCAGACTGTATTCGTAGTGGGGAGATGGCAGCGCTTTCACTCTTGGATGCGCTGTGAGGAGACCGATGAACTTCACGATAAAGCGTCGAGGCATAATAGCGGTCAGTTTTGGGTTTCTTGGGTGCGTCTTGGTCGCGTTAGTCGGTAGTCTTGCGCTCCGGGCTGAAAATCAAACAGATCGCGTGTTAGAGATGTATCAAGGGTTTCAGGGCGGAAAATGTAAAAGCTGCCATCCGGCGATCTGGAGAGAATGGGAAAATTCCATGCACGCGAAGGCATGGGTTGACGAGATCTATCAAGATGCCGCAAGCCAAGTCCCGGACAGGAAAACGAAATGTGATCAGTGCCATGCCCCTCAACCGATTCTCATTACAGACGTTGGAGAAATGCCGAAGTTGAGAAACAGACAGCGGGAAGTAGGTGTTTCATGTCTCGTCTGTCATCTTGATGCGCAAGGTGCTATGCATGGACCCCCGGCGAGCGCGGAAACTTATTTTCATGCCAACGTAACCAATCCTATCTACAGGGACCCAACAGCACTCTGTGAAACCTGCCATGGTCAGCCCAGTGTTCCAGAACACGATCAAGTCTCCAGTTTTCTCAGTAGTACATTTGCGGAAAAAGACCAAGGTTGCGCGACGTGTCACATGCCAATTGTGAACCGACTACAGAGCACAGCGAGTTATGAAAGTATCAAAGGTAGAAAACACACTTGGCGCGGTAGCCGAAGTGTCTCACAACTCAGGCGTGCTGCCAGCCTTCAACTTGAATATGTATCTGGGAAGGTGCGTGTGAAAATTCAAAATAAAACCGGACACATCTTACCAGGTGGGGCTTTGCGCACCATCATACTTGAGGTTGCCCTTCTCACTCCAGATGGCACGGAACGTCAGAAACAGCAAATCTCAATTTCTGCCCAGAATAGGAATCGCCTTCCTCCAGACAAAAACAGAACTTCCTTTTTTGATATTGCACCCGCCACAGTCGGCGACACAATTAAAGCGCAATTGATGTATCAATTGACACCTGAAACACCAGAGTCTGCGTGGATATTAATGGCAGACGCGATTCATGTTATGCCTTGATACAGAGGGAATTTTTGTAGGAGGGATTTCCCAATCCCGATTAAGCATTCATATTCCTCTTGTAGGATTGTAGGAGGGACTTGTAGTCCCGACTCTTCACTGTAGAAATTGCCCAGTCCCGATTAAGCGTTCATATTCGGTAAGGAATCGAACCCGAGTAACCGTTTTAATGTTGGCGTTGCGCGTGAAATAACATCATTTGATACAAGATTCATGTGCGCTTGTTGAGGTTTCAGAATAGAACGACAGAAGAAACCCAGTAACCCAACACGCGGAGCATTCGTTTTATTTTCTGAAGAACCGTGCCATATTGCCCCATTGACAATCAAGACCGACCCTCGCGGTCCGCAAATTTGTAACTCATCGGCGTATTCGACACCCGATTCAGGTAATGCCTTAAGTCTCCGATGGCTCCCGGGGACACAACTGGTTGCTCCATTTTCAAGCGTCCAATCGTCTAAAAACCATACGCTGTTAGCAACCATTGGGAAGCTTGGACGCGGTGTCGGTAGAGCAGATAAGGGGTAATCGATGTGGAGACCTGCATCAGGTGCACCCGGATAAAGCACGTTCACTGTAAAGGAACTTAGTGTGCAATCGGCACCGAGTAGATACTCCATCGCCTCGAGCATCTTTGGTTGTTGAATGGCTTCTTCAAAGATCTCGCCTTTGTCAACGAGGTTCCAGACGCGTTGCGCGCTGTTATTAGTAAGATATGTATGGCTTTTACCAGCTTGTTGTTCCGATGCGGCTAATGATAAAGCGTGTTCCCGAAGCTGCGTAGTTGTATCGGTCGGTATCAGGTTTTCCAGAAGCAGAAAACCTTCCGTATCAAGTCGGTTTTTTTGGGAGTCGGTCAACATAAGATTTGCCCTCAGTGCATTTTTTTTCTTGACAGTTTATGCGTTTTATGGTAATATGTCAATTAGTTTGTAAGTTTCTTGCGCAAACAGTCAGAAACCTTCAGAATAAAATTGAGATTTTGATTTGACATGATTTAGAAGTTGTGGTATCATATATAAGCAGGCTGAAATTTAATCTGATGATATACCGATGCGGCGGGAATAAATACTCACCGATTGCATAAAAACATCACGTAACTGCAGGTTGATTGCGTTCAGGGCGTTTTGTCTGAATGACTAAGTGTATCTGTCAGTTAACGATTAAATGTTTGCTTAATTTCGCCACTTTATGTTAAAATAACAGAAAAATTCCCGCAAGGTCAAACGCAGAAGTTGGGTGTCGCTTTCCACTTATTTTTGACCTGTGCCTTATGTTATACCAACCCTATCCTAAGGCTACATCGGTATCGGGAAATTTTAATGCTCGTTGGTAGGATGTTATTTGGATGGGCAGACATCTACCCTGGTCGTCTTTGTCGTATTCTCGCTTGCCCATCTGAGAAACTCAGTACTTAGTCTTGCGAGCGCGCAGGCTTAACGAGGAGGATGAGTTAATGAAAAAACGAACACTCGTTTGTTTTTTGATTTTTACATTGTGTGTTTTTTACACTTCAATTCCGAACACTGTTTTAGGGCAGGAAGTTTCTCTCGCCCAACAGGTGTTTGACAAGCACAGCGAGACGCTTCAGCGTGAAGATATTCAGGCGGTTTTGCCACAGGTTCTTGAGGGACTGAAGGCACCAAACATTCAAGCCCTTTTGAACCCTCAAACCATTACTCTCGTTGTTGCAAATCCGGATCTCCTGACATCATTTGCTCCAGATATAGATCAGGCATTTGTGACACTTTTGAAAGAAGATGCTGAACTCCAAGGGCTGCTCGGTGATCCACAAGTACAAGAATTACTTCAGGATCCGGCAGAGATTGACGCACTCGCGGGACTATTGGACGTTGGGGCACCAGAACCTACGCCGGAAGTTACCACACCCGAGCCAGAAGTTACGACTCCTGAACCAGAGATCACCACACCCGAGCCGGAAGTTACGACTCCTGAGCCAGAGGTCACGACTCCTGAGCCGGAAGTTATCACCCCTGAACCAGAGGTCACTATCCCTGAAGTTATGCCTGAATCAATGGCGGATCCATTCGAGCCAGTAATGCCAACAAATGAGTACCTTTTAGGCAAATCGAGGCTTGGTGGACTCTCACTAAATGCTGCTTCTGGAAGAGGATTTATAGAGGAAATTATCCGAGCATCTGGACTGCCCCTTGAAGCAGATGCCTTGGTCGACTCGATAGTTGATATAGTTCCACAAGGGTTTTTCCCGAAAAAGCAGATTCGCCAGATCTTAATGGCAAAGCGTCTCTCTATCTTTGAAAACGAAGCAAAGCACTTAGATTATGAGAACTTCGGAAATGCCATAACGCCCGACTTTACTGATTTTGCCTATTCAGAAAGAAGTACAAAACATCTAACGCGGGACAACTTACAGGTTTATATGCGTGTTCCAGCGAAGGTCGGTGGTGTCACATTTAATCTCACAGGTGGCAGAACGGTTGAAGGCACCGAGATTACATCCGATGAATTTCAGGCTGAGACCATTCCCTATACGTTCAGTTTGGATGAAACGCTTGCTGCGACCAACTTACCGGCATGGCCCAACTTGGGTTCGCAATTGTTGTTCTCCAGCGTTACACTTCGGTATTCAAACACAGGTCCGAAAAGCGACTATATAGCTGTTGATATGCAGCCGGCATCTGGAGATCATGGTGTTGTTTGGGAAGCAGAAATAGGTATCCCCTCTAAGGGCAGTACCTATTACTATTTTGAAGTGATGCTCGCTGAACCGGTATCATTTATGACCCTGGATCGCGAAGCAATCGCCGCTATGGATCCAACTACTGTTACCCTGGCAGAATTCCTCAGTGCTACAAAGGAATACACAATTGAGGGTTGGGCGATGCCAGATCCGCGGAACCTTCAGATGGTGGATCGTGGTATTATTGATGCACTGTTTACGCCTGATTTAAATCGTGCAATTGCGGATGTATTGACTTCACCGCAAGTCACCAACATAATCCAAAAAGCCATAACAGGTCAACCTATCAGTATAAATGAATTCTTGAGTGCTGCTACGCCAAAGCAACAGCGCAGAATACAGCGTATATTGGAACGTAATGCGAATAGGGTTGTAACTAAATTTGAAACCGCATTTGATCCAATGTTGGCTTCTGTCTTTACTGTGCCTCGTATCAATCCACAATCGGAGTCGCTTTGGGTCGCACAGATTGATAATATCGCAGATGGCAACTACTACTTAGGTGCCGTTGTCCACGATGCCGATGGGAACCCTCTCGATCAGGTACAAGAGACCTTCACGGTTGATACGAGCGCGCCGGAGGCTGATATTCAGATTATGCCCGGCAGTGCAAACGTTACCGGTTATGAGAATGCGGAAGGGGTCTATGTTGCAACCGCTACTGGTGCTGGTGCGGCAACCCTCAATGTTATGGGTATGCCAAAGAGGGCTGATGTCGGTCCAGGCATGGGATACCTGTTTTATCAACAAATCGGGTTGGATGCCCATGGCAATCCACAAAGTACTCCGCAAGGTACATGGATGCCATTAACGGTTGAATCTACGATGTTGACCTCCAGGATTTGGTCGGCGGTCCTCGAACGCCAAGGGGCACAAATTGCTTCACTCCTGAAACAGGCAGCACCGCAGCTCGTCGGTGGATTGGATAATGCTGCGATACAGGGACTTTTGGGGACTATGACGCCTCAGAGTCTCTTGGCACTGCTAACACCGGATTTAATTCAGACGTCTGCCAATCCGTTCCTTAAGAGTTTAGAGCCTTTTATAGGACGTTTTCAGCTCACTGAATCCCAAGCCCAATTGATAGTTGATGCGCTGGGTGCTACAGTGGACATCGTCGATCATCTGGTGCCGGTAACCTTTGACCCATCTGGATATGTAACGATGCCTATTCAGGGTGACCACATGCCCCTCATGATGGGAGACTACGGCGTCCGGGCGATGGGAATTGATACCCTCTTCAACCTCGGATCCTACACTGAACCTACCCGGCTCAGAATTGTCGCACCAGAAGCTGATGCAGCGAGCATTACAGCTGTCAGTATCGGGGACCGGAACGGTGATGGTGATGCTGATGAACCTTACGAAAGCGGGATCATCTTCGCAAATACTACGGATGGCGTGATGTTAACTGTCACTGTAGATAATCGCACGGTGCACCCCGCATCCGTCAGTGTGGAATACATGGACGCAGATGGCGCATGGCAACCAATCGGTGAAGCTCGTGAATTGGCTGAAAACGAAGAAGTTGCGATGTATGAAGTCAGTTGGGATGTAACTGACTTTGACGCACTCGCAGCCGCAGGCGACACCGTCATGGTACGTGCCGTGGCAACAAATCGACTTCAACTCACAAGTGAATCAGAGCCATTCGCGATAGAATTGGATGCTGGTGTTCACCCAGTTGATTTCGATGTGCTGGCGCTCGTCCTTGATGCTGAGTCCATTACAAAGAAGAATCCGGATAGTGGTGGCCCGCAAGGTACAGTCACGATTAGTGGGTATACGCCGGAACGGACATACCCTGAAACTACTTCTTTCCAATTAAAGGTTGCAGGCGAAGTGATTGGTGCGGCCAGCGAATACGAAGTTATCACGGCAGAAGAATTAAGTGAACTCGAAGGAAATGCCGATTTTCTTGATGATCTCGTTCATACCGCAGCTGACGCTGTAGCAGCTGGAATGGCGGAAGCCTCAATCTATCGAGAGTACCCGCCAGGTAACTTTGCAAAATGGACAGTTGAGGTAGATACGACCGCTCTTGAGGATACTATCACTGCTGATAGTCCCGCAGCTCGCGATGCTACTAAAGATGAAAATCAGCATGTGGTGACCGCATCCGCAATAACTGAGGCTAGCGAAATGCCGGCACCTGAAACCGTCAAAAGCCACTTATCGGTTGACAATGTTGACGATGTGGCACCGTTAGGTCCCACAAACATTGTCGCTGTCACTAATGTTGCCGACGGTGTTGCTCCTCAACCTGTTGAAGTAAATGAAGATGGAAGTTACATCGTCGGTGGAATTGTTGATGAAACGGTTCCATCCCCGATGGATATGCTTACCACTGAGCCAACAGCCGATCCGAAAACCTACGCATCTGTGAGATTAATCCAAACGGATGCTGATGGTAACGAAACTGTGATTGAAGGTGAAGTTGGTGCTTTGGACATTACGGTTGATGTCGGAATGCTTGAAAATGGGACTTACATATTCCATGCGCTCGCAGTTGACGAATTTGGTAATGTTCAAACTGATGAATCACCGAAAACCGCTGTCCATGTGGTGAACTTCCAACTCGCTGATATCACTGATTTGGCGGTCACAGCCGTTGACGGTGTAGATGTAGCGGAATCCCCTGCTGAACCGATCGCACTCCGGGATTCACTCACTGTAGGTTTCATGGTTGCTAACGGCTCGTTAGCCGCTGATCAACTGAGTGCCAGCATTAATGGAGCTGCAATAGCCAGTGAAGGTGCGGAAGATCCAGAAACAACTTTCTCACTTACGGTAATGGAAATTTCAGCACTGCCCGATGGTGCTTATACACCAGAAGGTATGGTTACGCAATGGAACGGTTATGTATCCTTCCCGTTGGCGATGATTAACCTTGATAATACTGGTCCAATGATTAAGATTGAGACCCCTATCGAGGACCATACAGTGGATAGTTTACCAACTGTTCATGCTACCTATGAAGATGGTGCAGGAAGTGGTCCTGACAGTTCTGGTCAGGAGGTCTTGGCTTGGGCAACAACGGAACTTCCTGATGGACCAACTGTTATATTGACAAGGATACTACCCGAGCAAGGTGACCAGGATATTATGGTCGACCAAGGTGCCATTGAAAGCAGTGAATCGACGTTGGTTTACACCCGCAGCGATCAACTTCCCGGTGGTGCATACCGCGCAACCGTTCAAGTTGCCGATGTTCTCGGTAACATTGGTGAGGCTTCTGTTGAATTTGCTATCAGCGGCACATTACCCGCTGTTGTGATTCACTCTCCGGCTTCCGGACAATCCGTCATGGACACCAAACCGCTTATCAGTGGTGAGATTTCAGGAGCAGGCGATCTTGAGGTAACCACGTTTACTGTTGACGGTGTAGATGCTACACCAGAGGTAGATGGGAATCGATTCTCGCATACACCTACTGCGTCATTAAGCAGTGGCGCGCACACCGTTGTTGTTGAAGTCACCGATGGTGACGGTCAGACAGCACAAGCGTCTACCTCTTTCACAGTGGTCACAGACACAACGCCACCTGTCATCTCTGAAGTTGCTCCGTCTGGAGTTGTCAAGGGTGATAGTTGGGTAACAATCTCAGCGGTTGTTACCGATGAGCAGTCCAAGGTTGTCAGTGCAAAGTTTGCTGTAAACGATAAGCCGTTCCGCTCCGTCGCACTCGCGCAAATCGCTCAAGGGCGTGTTGAGATAGCAGATAGCTTCACAGCAGGCACGCACACCGTAAAGGTCGTCGCAATTAGTGAAGGGGGTACAACCCAACATTCGTGGACTTTCACACTGGAGGTCGATAATGTCGCACCTTCCATTACCTCAATCACTCCAACAGGAACCATCCGTGGTGGACTCCCGACAATCTCGGCGAGTGCCAACGATGAATCGGGTGTTGATGATATGGATATTGTCCTGTGGGATAGCGACGGTAAAGAGGTGAAAGGCGATACCGAAGATGATGGCGAAGACGATGTCGAAGGTATCACGCGTTTGGATTTCATTCCTGAGGTACCCCTTGATGAAGGGACTTACACGATTGAGGTTCGCGCAACTGATACAATCGGCAATTCTGCCACAGCGAAGGGCACCTTCTCGATCGACTTTGATACTGCTGCTCCGGTTATCACAATGTCATCACCACAAAATGAGGCACGTCTGACCGAACGCCGACCGCAGATTTCGATAACCTACGCCGATGCTGAATCTGGTGTGGATGTCGATTCAATCCGCTTCGTTCTTGATGACAGGTTGATTAACCTCAAGTCGAACCAGAAGTCGGCATCGCAGGTGCTGTACACACCAGATATCGATCTCGCTTTCGGACAACATACAGTCAAGCTTGAAGTGTCTGACATGGCGCAGAAAGAGGGCAACGTCTCTGAGAAGAGCAGTGGTGCCCGCGAAGCGAACATGGCAGTCCACGAGTTTACGTTCTTTGTTGAGAGTGAGGAAGGTCCAGTATTGGCATCGCGTCCAATTAATGCACCTAACCCGTTCAAGGAGAACACTCGTATCTCCTTCACACTGACTCGACAATCCACGGTGAGTATCGTCATTTACGATATGACCCTTCGACCGGTACGAGTGCTTGTGGATAACGAGGTTTGGGACGCTGGCGAGTACATTGGTAGGAACGCAATCGGTTGGGACGGAACCAGTTCATCTGGTGAAGATTTAGCTCGAGGCGTCTACTTCTGTCAGATTATGGTGGCAGATGGTTTTGAACCAGAGTATGCACTTCTCAAACTCGCACTGACGCGCTAAGTAAATGGCAGTCTGCATATCGGGAATTGGATGAATGTCCAGTTCCCGATGTGGACACTGAAGGAGGATATAATGTTAATGACAGAGCAAATCGCTAAATGGGCTTCCAAACAAGGCCCGAAATTGTTATGCGGTTTAATACCCCTTTTCTTTCTTATCCTAGCGGTGTCGCCGGTCAGTTATGCCGGAGTGGATGCCATGCCACATCTGCGGCTTGGTGCCGGTGCACGCTCGATTGGCTTAGGTGGTGCCTTCACAGCAATCGCCGATGATGCCACCGCAACCGTTTGGAACCCAGCAGGACTCGGCTCCGCAGCGGATTTAAGCATCAATCTTTCAACACAACAGCTTGATCTCGATAGAAGCCATAACTTCATCGCATTGACAAAAGCTCTCGGTTCAGCCGGATCCATTGGACTCGCTGTCACAAACGCAGGGGTCAGTGGTATCCAGCAATATGATACGAACGAACGCTATGGTGGAGAATTCGACTACAGCACAAACGCCTATTCCCTTTCTTACGGCATCGGTCTCGGAAACTTCAGCATCGGTCTAACGGGTCGTATGCTGATGGATAATTTCGGCGCAGCAGATGTTGAAAGCGCGAGCGGCTTTGGTGGCGTAGATGTCGGATTGATGGGACACGCCCTGCACATAGATATAGGTGAAGAAAAGGTGCCGACTTTCCATTATGGTATCGTTGCTAAATACCTCGGGGCAGCCCTTGGTGAAGATACTGTACCGATGGTTGTCAACCTCGGTGTGGCATACAATCTTTATATGGGCAATGTCGTCACATTCGCGGCAGATCTTGAACAAGAATTCGTGAACCTTGACGAAAGTGCTACGAGCCTAAGACTCGGGGCTGAATATACGATTCTCACTTACAAATCAACTGCCCTGTCCATTCGAGGTGGTGTTAGAGCATCACGCGACGTCCAAAACCTCTTCGGTGGGTTTGGTGTGAACATTGGTGGGCTGCAGATTGATTATGCCATCCAAGATGGTATGGCGAGTGAAATCCAAGGCGTCGGATCAACTCACTTTGCTTCCCTCTCTTATAGATATTAAAGGAGAAAATGAATGGAAATGATAAGAGGCACGCTGAAGTTAGTACTGATTCTGTACATCTGCACAGCACTCAGTGGTGTTTATGTATTATCCGCCTCGGCAAAAATCACACCGCACGATGGCGACGATGATACCATGCTCATTACTATTGTAAAAGGCGATACGCTCTGGGATCTCTGCCAAGAGCATCTCAAAGATCCGCTCCAGTGGCGAGAACTGAGTAAATACAACGACTTCACTAATCCGCATCTCATTTATCCGGGTGAACAGTTACGGATTCCAGTCGCTATGGCGAAGGAGATCGTTGAAGTTACTGAGGAAGAGGTCGCTGAATACCAAGCAGAACTGGAAAGGCTAAGAGCAGAATTAGCCGAATCTGAAGCGACGCGGGATAAACTGGAAGCAGAAATTAGCGGACTCAACGAGAGTATGGCGGAACTCAAGGCACAACTTAAGGCACTTGAGGACAGCCTGAAATCACAAGAGCGGTTAATGGACGCCGTGAGTCAATCCGGTGAGGCAATTGCTTCAAGCGTCAAAGAAGCACTCGCAGCGAAAAAAGCCGCTATCCTTCACGAAATCGCTCGCCTTGACGAAAACCTTACAGGGTTGGAAAAAATGCACGAAGCGCGGAAAATGGAAGCAAAAGCAACACAGGAGTCGATTGAATCTATCCAAGAAAGTGTGAAGATGCTTTTGACCGCCGTTGAAACCAATCAAAAGGCAATCAATGAAGTCAAGATGATACTTGAAAATGCCAAGGGTGTGCACGAGGAGCTTTCCTCATCCAAGCGGGCTTTGGTGTTCCTGACAACAGTCGCAGCGGGTGTCGGATTGTTTATTATCGGTTCTATGGGTGGTCGCGGCGAGTAAACAAAACTCATCACCTTTTTAGGCAGGGAAGGTGTTACCCACCTCCCTGCCTTTTTTATAGGTTTTGCTATCGTGTAAAGGGACTCGATGTATGTCAGCAAATACCTTTAAATATCCTCAACCTCCCTTCACTCAGGCGATTGCACTCTCTGGTGATAGAACCGGGAGTAAAGGGATGTTCCAATTTGCCGGTTTCGCTTGGATATATGACACGAAAGCCATCCTTGTGCAAGGTGATGTGCAAAGCCTGAAAACCCCCCCAGAGTGGAGACAGCTCTCGCGTCTGGTTAACCTCGCTCATCGTCTTAGAAAGCCTATCATTTTGTGGAATCTTCCTGTTGTACATATTGCTATGGAGCAACGTAAAACTTCGTTAGCCAACACGCAGGCGATTCAGAATACTGAATTGGCACTGCTGAAGCTGCCCCACCCTGTTATTTCAGTTTTTGACGAAAGTTACGATGGCGCAGATCCGTCTCTGGGACGGATCTGGAACGATGGGGTGGTAATTGTGGGATCTTGGGATACCCAAATTCCTGAGTCTGGGAAAATCAAAATAATCCAACAGCCAACAGAAATCACCTCAGCAATTTTGGACCTCCTGCGTCGAGCGCGGGCTATACCGACTTCAGAATTAATTGCGAATCGGAGTACATCTTTGTATATATTTGCTAAAACCGAAGCTGAATTTTCGTCAAAATTGCCATCCCGGTGAGGAAATCTTGCGATGTTTGAAGCAAAATTGAAGCCTCGTCTTGAGATTATTTTGTCTGCTGTTGCAAATAAAATGGTTGCATTCGGTATCACGGCGAATATGGTGACGCTCTTTGGATTTATTGTGAACCTCGTCGCAACCTTTTACGTGGCGACCGGACGCCTCGTTGTGGGTGGGATTCTGATTTTGTTTGGCGGGAGTTTTGATATGATAGATGGAGCGGTTGCCCGTGCCCAGACAAACCTTCGGCCATCAGGGGCACTTTTAGACTCTGTGATTGACCGTTATTCGGAAGGTTTTCTTTTTCTTGGAGCCCTCATCTATTTTTATACTTTGGAAAGTTTGATGGGAATAATTCTCGCATTTGGTGCCTGGTTCGGTTCAATCTTAGTAAGCTATGTAAGGGCAAGAGCAGAAGGACTTCAGATTAGTTGTAAGGTTGGGATCATGCAGCGTCCAGAACGCATTGTCTTACTCGGTGCTGGTGCACTACTCCAAGGGCTACTGTGGCAAAAATTTCCTATCATCGAGGCTGATGCACTGATTCTACTCTGTGTGCTTGGGTTACTCACGCTCACAACCCATGTAACCGCACTCCATCGACTCATTTTTTCCTACCAAGAGTTAAACCGCTAACCAAGTCCAAGCACCGATCTAATATCTAAGTTAAAAGGCTCCAATACCAGATTCACCGAAAGGAGCAGAACTGCTACAACGAGCACCACTTTAATCCACTTGTCCCCTTTTTCAACTGCCCAATGGCTGCCCAGCCACGCGCCAGTAGCATTTCCTATTGCTAATGTCACGCCTAATGTCCAATCGATCTGCTTGTCCATAATAAAAATACCAAGTGCAACTACCGTATAAAAAAAGATAACTAAAACTTTAATTGCATTTGTCCGAACTAAGTCTATACCCGTGAGAAGACGCAGCGCCGTTATAATAAGTAAGCCCACACCGGCTTGGATGAATCCGCCGTAAATACCAATAAAGAAAAATACAACCATTGCGATGATTTTAGTACCCCTACTGCTGCTTTCAATCCTATCCCCTAACCGTGCTGTTGGGTTCAGTAGTGTTAAAGCCAGCATAACTATCATAACGGCCGCAAGGATAAATTGGAATAGTGCTGCATCCGTACCAATTGCAATTTTGGCACCTATCCCTGCACCAATAACTGCAGGAACAGCAAGTAAGATACCATACCGAAAATTAGAGACTCCTTTACGACGGAAGCCCATAATGGCACTAAAGTTTTGAAAAAAAATAGCGACCCTATTCGTACCGTTTGCTAATGTTGGATTGGAGGTAAGAAAAATAAGCACTGGAAGTGCCAACAACGATCCTCCGGCAGCGACTGTGTTTAAAAAACCCGCAGCAATACCTGTACCAAAGAGCAGGACGGCGTGCAGAAGGTTAAATTCCATTTAGGTTTTTGTTACCTCCTTTTTTTCGTTAAATCGGATGGTGACTGGCGATATTTCGCAATGCCAATCAAGATAAGAGCGACAAGGTTTCCTACAACGATTCCGCTTCCCAGTCCGACAATGCCCAAGAAACCGAAAATCTGAATCAGCCCGTTACCAAATGGACATTGCCAGTTATTCATGAAGATAGCACAGGCAGGAATTAGCACGCCAATTATAAAACCAACACCGGCAGCCACACCGGAAATCGTCTGGAATTTTTTAAAGCCAGGAAGCTGCATTTCAAACATGGAAGTTCCTTGCCTATCTATGCGATACCGAGGTATCGATCTCGTCCTTGTACTAAAGCCTCTATTTTCCGGTCTACTACGGAGCGTTGCAGCATCCAAAATCCGCAATCCGGATGTACCCAGCCGATCCGTCCTGCCCCCAATATCTGTTCTGCTTTTTCTATGGTGGACGCTACGTCATCAGCCGTCTCAATCGGATTGACTTTTACATCAATCACTCCGATACCGAGGACAATATCCGACGAGACTGCTTTGAGTGCCTCTAAATCTGCCTCAGGCCGGTGTTTCACTTCCAAAACAAGATGGTCGCACCGAAGCATATTTAAGAAGTCAATGAGAGCAGCCCAGTTTCCTTTCTGGATAACCTGACCGCCGTAGTTACCAAAACAGAAATGAACTGCCTTTTCTCCGCTAAACGCATCAAGGACAACATTAATCGCTGCAGCAGCGCGGGGACCGTCTTGTGGGTTTCCCGGTATATTCGCTTCATCAATTTGAAGACAGGCACAATTGAGATCTCGGACCTGTGCCGCTAATACTTCCGCCAAAGCGATGAGCAGCGCATCGAAATCACCGTAGTGTTTATCCAGTAGCGTTCGCGCAAGCATGTAAGGACTTGTCACCGTAAATTTAATATCCTTGCCGGCAACGCTTACAGCACGTTCACAATCAGAAACGAGGTTTAGCGTACCTTCGCCTAAAGTATGCTCGACAACGCCAGCAGGTTTTGCCCGAAAAGACATCGTTTGCATCTGCCTAAACTCATACCATTCTTGCCGTCCTACCTCTGATCGAATACCAGAGAGTGGGCGGATGAAATAATCAATCATTCCATTGGTGTCTGGGTGGTTGGCATCAAAACGGTAGAGTTCGCCATCCGTTGGTAGTTCAATACCCCGTTGTCGTTGAGTATCCACAACGACGCGTGTTGCATCAAGAAGGGTCTGTTCCGTAGGCATTGATAGAAGCCACATCGGCACAGGGTAAGAGCCGACAGTTGTGGTCAAAATTTCTGGTTTTTTCGGTAGGTTTTTCACAGATTTATCTCAATTTTGTACCAGTTCAAAGGATTCGAGTTCAAAAACAGTTTCGACTGTAACATCACCACGGGTCTGTGCTTGCGTAAATTTAATAATGCCAATATCCGGCGCGACCCATTTCTTCACGACAGTAATGTCAAGTGGGAAATTTTGGTTTTCTATGTCAAATCCCCACCGAAATGACTCTTGAACCTGAAAGACATGTTCAAAAGTTCCAGCTGGTACAGTCACTGTCTCTTCTGAAAGCACTTCAAATTCGTCAAGTCCCTCGCCAATTGGAAAAAGTTCGGGGACTAATTGTGCCTGAAATTTAGCTTCCCATTTATTACCTGGGATGAGTGGAAATTGATATAATGGCAGATAGGGTACGAATAGGATTGTGTCACTCGTACCAGATGTTGTATTCTGCGCGTGTTGTAGGATAGCTAAGACTTCACCTTTTTCATCAACACTTGTACCGAGATAGGAGTAGTTTACAACATTTTTCAAGCCCTCAGCTTTATTGGATTTCTGAAGGACAAAACTCTCAATGGTTTCCCCACCTGCTCGTTGAATTTGGATGGTGTCCACGATTTCAAATGTGATTTCAGCACCGCTTGGGTCTCGGTAGTGCCAAGTGTTCCCCACTGCCAACGGATAATAGTCTCCTGGGCGAGTCCGCCACACTTGGATATCAATCGTACTCGTTGTGGTGTTTGCACCGTCACTTACTGTAACTTCGATCTGATATTTCTGTTCAGTTTGTGGTGCCCGCCAGAGGGCTCCAAAGTCGGTTTCTATTAATTCACCGTCTGTCGCGGACCATGTGTATGATAAAACATCGTTCTCAAGGTCAGCAGCTTTCAAACGGATTTGCACCTCCGTTCCAGGTGCAATTATATCTGATTCGGCTTCAAAGACTAAGATACTCGGCGCGAGGTTTGCGCCATTCGGGTCACTTTCCCCACAACCTGCTGCAACGCCAATAAGCAAAACATAGAGGATTTTCCATGCGTTGACTGCTTCTCTGACTTTCATATTTCTCCCCATATACGACCATTTCCACGCGGCACCTATAATTTTGGTGGTAGGTTCGCCTTGATGAGTGTCTGTTTGTCCATTAAATCAGCGTGAGGGAATCTGTGTCCTACTTATGGGACCCACGTTTAAGAGCACCCCATGTTGTTGCAACTTTATCTTTTGAGTCAACCAGCATCGCCTGCATGAATGCGTCCAGACCATTTTTCATAATGGCTTTAATCTCATACACAGAAAGTCCTATTTCAAGGAAAAGCAGATCATCAATAAATGCGGTATCCTGCACTGAACCGAATATAAAGATATGGGTTTGATCGCCAAAGAAAGAAACATAGTCATCAACATATTTCCGTTTTGCAACCTCTCCATCTACAAAGAGCGTGTAAATATCACCGTATCTTGTAAATGCGATGTGGTGCCATCTAAAGTCGCTCACATTATTCTCAGAAAATAAATGTACATTCTGAGCAAGGTTTCTACCATTTTCTGCTTGCTCAAACCAACCCGCGAGCGTGCCATCTTTTAAAATACTGATGCGAGCCTGTCCAACCGTATTATCATCTTCATCTGTTCCACGCATCCCTATCGTGAAACAGCATTTTGGTTCTTTGATTCTGACCCATGCAACTATAGAAAAATCAGGAGTAAGCGAAAGATAGGTGTCGCTTGTTGCTTGAAACGCATCTGATTCTTTTATCCTAATGACTTTACCCCTTTTTCGTTTAACAATAGAGGCATCACCGAGAAGTTCACCGTGGAGTTCGCGCGGTCCGCTATCCAAAGCGTTTTCAAATTCATAGATAGCTATAACCTCGTTGAATTTACCGGCTTCATCGAGTCCAGCTTGACTATATTCGACTCGACTTACCCAGCAGAAACAAATCAAAAGTGTTGCTATATGTTTCACACGTTTCTCCTTCTTTGGTATAATTAACAATAAATATGCGTACGCCCACACCAAACTCCGAGACGCTTGAAATCAAAGCCGTCCAGCATACACTCGATTAAATTATACATCACCTTCAATCCTTGCCTCAACAAAAAATCCGATACCTCCACGTCGGAAGATTGCGTAGAAATATCCAGACCCGTCCACTTCCAAACGCTGTCCATGAATTGGGTGAAAAAAGAGCCGGGCTGTGGATATTCTGATGTTGTTATTAGGTAAATGTCAAGCAAACGCTGATAGTCGCAAACTACTCATCTATCATTACATCGCGCATCAATCGCACACTTCACCTCCGGGGTGTCACCATTTTACGCGCATTCTTGCTTCGCAGTGAGAATGATTGACGCGGTAAAATTTGTCTCTGCTTTACATTGGTTTTCCACGTAGGACTTCCCGACATTGGGTCTCGCCATTTCCTGTCACGTTGTAGGCAAACGTGTTCATCAATCGATCGTTCTCTGAATTATTTGGGGCAGAACCGTGGATAATGAGCGCATTAAAGAATACGCCATCCCCTGGTTCCATTTCCACAGCAACCGCGTCTTCACGTTCTTGATAATGACCGGGTAAAAACACGCCAAAAGTTTGCTGCTTCCGTTCATGCTCCTGTAAGCCCCACTCATGGCTTCCCGGCACGAACTGAATACACCCATTCTCCAGGTTCGCCTCGCTTATGGCTAATTGGCAATTAATCATCACCGGCTTGTTATTGTCATTTTTCCAGTACGCGTAATCTTGGTGCCACGGGATGGCTGTCCCGTCCCCACCCGCTTTCGGGAGCAATTTGCTGTGATACAATGAAATATTTTTGCCCATCGTTGCTTCTAATATATTCAGCACCTCATCGGAACGAAGCAAACGATTGAGCGTTGGACTCACCAGTTCACTATGCATTAACTGCTTGATACGCGGTGGATGATCTTCTGAATCGTAGACTTCCCAAGAAATCCCAATACCTTCTGTTGGTTGTTCTGCCATACGATTGTGTATATCTTCGACCTCTTCGCAGATTCGCGTGATGTCTTCTGAAGAAACAAGCCCTTTTTTCAAGAAATAGCCGTTTGCTTCATAAAATTCCAGTTCTTTACGCGTCATTCCCATGCGATTTCTCCTTAACCTTTTTAGCGCGACCTTGGTCTATTTTCAATTGTAGACTTGATTCGCAAAACTAAATGGCCCCAGTTTCTCCTTGTAAATAATTATTACAATTTAAAGTATACATTAAACCTTCGGAAAAAGCAAATTTTGCCCCGCAGAATGCCACACACGAATTCTGACGTTGATTTACGCGGCAAAATTTGTCTTAGCTTTACATTGGATTTTCGCGTAAACTGTCCATTAAACGCACTACCTTAGAAAAGGGTTTACTTTCCATTCAGGGCTTGCTAAAATATGCGTAGACTGGAATTTAAACGCCGCGACGTTTACAAAGCACACCACCGGTATGTCCTGTCTTGTAAGTCTTGAATAAGTGCCAGAAAAGGGAGTTAAGAATTGATATGGATTATACGCTCGAAAATTGCCAAAAACTCGTAGACGATTGGGTGCAGACTTTTGGAGTCCGTTATTTTTCGGAGTTAACCAATACTGCTATCCTCATGGAAGAAGTTGGGGAATTAGCACGGATTATGGCACGCCAGTACGGCGAACAAAGCTTCAAAGAAAACGAAAAAGACTTGGATCTCGGCGACGAGATGGCTGATATTCTTTTTGTACTTATCTGTCTTGCGAATCAGACCGGGGTTGAGCTTGAGGATGCATTCAAAAAGTCTATGGAAAAAAAGACACGTCGAGATAAAGAACGGCACCGTGAAAATCCAAAACTTCAAAAATAAACAGTGTAGTCCCTTCTCCCCTCCAAGGAGACCGACGATGATACACCTTAGAAACTATACAATTTTAATATTATGCCTGTTTTTTCTAATGAACGGGTGCACAATCTTCCCCAAAAAAAGTGCTACGCCAGTTGTAGTTGATCCGCTCATTGAACGGAATCGTCAGTGGACTGAGTATGTTGAAATAGGCAACGATGCGTTACAAGACGGAAACCTTCGAGCCGCGCTAACTGCTTACCAAGCCGCTATCGCAATTCGTCCAGATTCTGGTGATGTCCAGTACAAAGTCGCCGAGATATATTTTCAACTTGAGGAGTATGAAAACGCAAGAGACGCATTTCTCACATTTCTGACGCTGGAACCCAACAGTATCACAGCACTGAATTACGTCGGATACATCTCTGAAAAGCTGAGCAACTATGCTACCGCCGCCGAATACTACGAACGGGTTCTGAACATTTCAGCCGATAATCTATATGCCCTGAATCATCTCGGTTTAGCCTATAAGCAGATACAACGCTTCGATGAAGGTATAGAGGTTCTCCACAAGGCATTATCGCTTGATCCGAGATGTGAGCGTCCCGAATGCGAGAATTTACATAACTACTTAGGGCTTATCTATCTGGAGCAGGGGAAAATCGGTGAAGCTATCGCAGAATTCCGAGAATCCATCCGATTATTTCCAGTCGATATTTGGGCAAGACAACAGCTCGGAGCGCTTTATGAAAATCAACAGCGTTATTTTGAGGCGCAGCTCCAGTATCAGCAGATTTTGGAGGTTGAACCAGACAACCTCCTTGCCATGACACGGCTGCAAGCACTTTCCCAACTCGATCTCAGTCCGATACAGGTTGTCAGTGTGCCACCTGTCACGCTTCTCAATCCAGACGTCGAGTATATCATCGCAAGCGCTCCGGACGCCAGTGATTATCCTAACGCTGATACTCTTGTTTTATTTAACCACTTCAGCCATGATGTTTTACCGACAGGGCAATCTCGCTATACAACGCACCAGGTCGTTAAAATCCTCACTGAGAGAGGCATCCAGAAGTATGGGGATATTGCTATCCCTTATCAGCCCGCTTCGCAAAATATAGAGGTTAACATAGCAAGGACAATTGTAGCAGATGGCACCGTGCTTCAACCGCCAGGCGAGGCGTTCAACGATGTGACGCCACCCGGATTATTGTCCTATAATCTCTATTCAGACGCAATGTGGAAGGTAATCTCTATGGTGGGTCTCGCACCGGGCGTCTGTATTGAGTATCAGGTAACACTTGAAGATAAGGTCGCTGGCGGCGAGACGTGGATCATGGGAGGCTATAATTTTCAGGCAACGGAGGCGACCCTTGAAACAAGTTATGCCCTTCAGATGCCGAAAATGTGGCATCTTCAGTGGCATGTCGCTAATGACACACCAAAAACTAAACCTTTAAAGCCGAGGATCTCTTATACAGAAAATGATACTATTGTTTATATTTGGAAATACGGCGAAACACCCGCATTGGAATTGGAGGAGGGCATGCCGCATGTTAACAACGTCGCACCGCGGTTGCGCTATTCCTCTATTGCGGAGTGGGACGATGTCTACGCGTGGTATAAGGAGCTGGCGAGAGGAAGGTATACGTCGAATGCTGACATTGAGGGAAAAGTCCATGAGTTAACCAGAGACTTGGAAGCAGATGAAGCAAAAATACGCGCCATCTACCACTTCGTTGCCTCAAACATTCGTTATGTTGGTATTGAGCTGGGACAAAGTGCTTACCAACCCTCACACGCCACTGAAGTTTTTCAAGCACAGTATGGAGACTGCAAGGACAAAACAACGCTTCTGATTTCAATGCTGGATCTGGTAGGTATCAAAGCTTATCCTTGTCTGATTAGCGTGGCACCACAGGAGCGAATTGATACGACGCTGCCATTTCTCAGTCAATTTAACCACATGATTGCCGCAATACCTACGGGTATGGATACCTATATTTGGCTGGATGCAACGGCGTCAACCTGTAGGTACGGAGACCTACCGTATAGCACACAAGGACGAACCGGATTCCTCATCTCCGATACACACGGTGTGTTTGTGGAGACCCCTGTCTTTCCTCCAGAGTCCAACCGACTTGTGAGTAGGACGGAATTGACGTTAGACAATGAAGGCACTGTGCAAGGAACGCTTTACATTCAGACAAGTGGACAATATGATCTAAATACTCGATGGACTTACCAACAGATACACCCCGACTCAGTGAAAACCACCTTAGCGACTGAACTCAGCCAGCAGTTTCCGGGGATCAAAGTAGGGTGGTGGGATATGTCTGAACTTGACGACCTCAACGTGCCAGTGGAAATTAATCTCGGTCTCCATGTCAAGAATTACGCAAGACCTTCCGGAAATAGCATACTACTTCCTTTACCGATTGATGAATTCGGGGTGTATGCTGAAACTTTTGCTGATGAACATCGCACCTATTCCTTGGACTTTGGCTACCCAATGCAAATTGAAAAGACAATTCGTATCCAAATTCCAGAAGAGTGGACAGCTGTTCTACCAGAGGACCTCCATTACGCTACGGAGATAGCGGAGTTGAGTCGACAATGCAGGCAAGTTGAAAATCTCATCACATATCAACTCGTATTTACCCTTAAAAACCATATACTTCCAGCAGACGCCTATTCGGCAGCAAAACCACTTTTTGTATCACTCGCAAGTGAGGATGGAACCCGTTTGCTGCTAAATAGGTCCGGCTCCAGTCGTATGTCGCGACAATAGGGATTGTTTTGGAATTGCGTTCTCGGTAAAGTGACATTAATTTTTTACATACTTCCAACCATCAATCATAACAGGGAGTCCGCGAATTAAACACATCGCAACTGTTATGGCTGATAGGATCACACCTGTCAATTCCAGACCGATAATCAGTTCGGGATAGACACCGGAATTTTTATAGGCTATAAGACCACCGAGGTAGAGGAAAGCAATCGTTTTCGCAATGCCGTAGATGCTACGACTAGCACGCGAACTGGTAAGTGCCCGCGTCCATTTCGAGGACATCATTGTGTTTTCACCAAATGCTGTTTTCCCTTGTGCAAAAGCAGCACTCCGCAAGCCATCTGTAAAGAAGCCTCGGGCAATCACAATGATTGGAATCCAAATTGGAATCAGTCCAACAACAGCGAAATAAACCCAGAAGATACATTCGACGATACGGTCACCAACTATATCAAATAGTGCGCCAAAGGCTGAGGTCTGGTTGAGTTTTCGAGCAACATAACCGTCAACTGCATCAAGAAATAAAATCAATCCGATCAGCACAACAAGCAAAATGTCTAAATAGACATGCCGTCCGAAGAGTGAGATCACAACGAATACCAGAATTAAGCGGAAGAGCGTAATCAAATTCGCAATCATGGTTGCTCCTTTGTTGTGTAAGGTCCCTGTGCCTCGGTTTTATTCATGTTTTGTGTCTCTTTTAATCGTAACGTAACCGTGTTACCAAAAGCAATACCAATTTTACAACCGGAAGGAAATTTATTCTATGAACGAAGATAGAAAACCTAACATTGTCCTCATTCTGAACGATGATATGGGTTTTTCCGACTTAGGCTGCTACGGCGGTGAAGTCCATACGCCGAATCTTGACCGACTCGCTGCAGGTGGATTACGATTTACACAATTCTACAATACTGCCCGGTGTTGTCCGTCCCGAGCATCTATGCTGACTGGGTTACATCCCCACCAAACGGGAGTAGGACACATGATGGGTGACGACGGGCTTGAAGGTTACCGAGGCGACTTGAATGACCGTTGTATTACTATTGCCGATGCAGTTCATTCGGAAGGCTACGGCACATATATGAGTGGAAAGTGGCATATTTCTCGACATGCCGGCGCAGACGGTCCGAAGCATAGTTGGCCCTGCCAGCGCGGGTTTGACGAATATTATGGTATTATCACCGGTGCCGCTAACTTCTGGAAACCGAATACCCTTACCCGCAATAATACGCGCATTCAGCACGATGAGCTCCCCGCAGACTATTTTCTCACGGATGCTATCAGTGATGAGGCAACGACATTTATTCGGAACCATAATGAAAAAACACCAGAACGTCCGTTCTTTACCTATGTCGCTTACACAGCACCCCACTGGCCTCTGCATGCCCATGAAGAAGACATCGCCCGTTACAATGGACGTTTCGCCGCTGGATGGGATGAGTTACGAGAAGAACGCCTCTCACGAATGCGGGAAATGCAGATTTTAGATGAAGCGTGGCAACTCACGACACGAGACTTCTCGCAGCCACCTTGGAGCGAAGCACAGTATAAAGAGTGGAATCAGCGTCGTATGGAAGTCTACGCAGCGCAAATTACCCGTATGGACGCGGGGATAGGGCGCATTATCAACACATTGGAAGAGACGAGTCAACTCGACAACACGCTCATCCTCTTTTTAGCCGACAACGGGGGTTGTGCGGAAGAACTTGGTGGACCGCCGGCGATACGCGACACCGATACACTCATTAGTACCGAGACGACTTCCGACGGGCGACCTATCTATCGCGGCAACGATCCAAGCATCATGCCGGGGCCTGAAACCACCTATCAGAGTTACGGCGTTCCGTGGGCAAACCTATCCAATACGCCCTTCCGTGAATACAAGCACTGGGTACATGAAGGCGGTATCGCTACCCCACTGATTGCACATTGGCCGGATGCCATAGAATCCGCAGGCGAGTTGCGCCATCAGCCGGGACAGCTGCCGGACATCATGGCGACATGCCTTGAAGTTTCAGGTGCAACCTACCCTGAAGAACACAACGGGAAACCTATTCTGCCGTTGGAAGGAACAAGTTTAGTTCCGATTTTTGATGGGAAGGATAACGGGAAAGAGGTACTCTATTGGGAGCACGAAGGCAATTGTGCAGTTCGTCAAGAGAATTGGAAACTGGTCTGCAAGTTCCCCGGTGATTGGGAACTCTACGATCTCGCCGCCGAGCGGACAGAAATCAACGATCTCGCTGCTAAGCATCCACAGAAACTCGAAGAACTCGCTGGACTTTATCGAGACTGGGCGGATCGTTGTCTTATATACCCGTGGGACCGGCTCCAAGAACGCCGTAGGCAGGATCGTCATGAGCATTAGTTTATCTTGGGCGGGCCTTCAGACCCGCCCTTCACACTTAAGCACACGGGAGCATCTTCAAACAGACAGGGGTTGGTACTTCTGCTATGTGTCCTGTCGCATTTAATTCCCCGGTTTCCTGATCAATAGCAAACGTCACAACTGTATCCGTCTGTTGATTCGCTGCAAAAAGGAATGTGCCTTCCGGGTTCAGTCCAAAATTCCGCGGCGTCTCGCCTTGCGTGGACTCATAACCGATAGGACTCAGGGTGCCGGTTTCCGAATCAATCGCGCAGATCGCGATGCTGTCATGTCCACGATTTGATCCATACAGGAATTTTCCAGAGGGGTGGACGTGAACATCAGCACAGTGGCTCCTACCGTCGAAATCATCGGGAAGCGTAGAAACTGTCTGGAATTCTGTAAGTGTTCCCGCACTCGTGTCATATCGAAAGGCAGTGAAGGTTGAATCCAGTTCGTTAATCACGTATGCGTATTGTCCGTTCGGGTGGAAATCGAAGTGGCGGGGTCCTGCACCAGGATGCACGCGCGCCCACGGTTGTGTATTAGGCGTAAGTTTACCATTTTCTGCATCCAGTTGGTAAATAAGAACTTTATCAATGCCGAGGTCAGGCGAAAACGCGTAGCGATTACCTGCATCGATCATAATGGAGTGAGCGTGAGGTTCCATCTGTCTATCTGAATTGATGCTGGCCCCTTCGTGCTGCACAAAATCAGAGGCTTCACTGAGTCTTCCATCCGATTCTATTAAAAAAGCAGTAACGCTCCCACCACCATAATTTGCCACGAGCAGGCTTTTACCCGTTGCATCTACACTCAGATGACACGGAGCACTTCCGCCCGTCGCGCGTTGGTTGAGGTAGCTGATTTCTCCAGTGTCTCGGTGAATATAGAATGCCGTAACGGCACCGCTATCTTCACCCTCAAACTCGCTGACTTCGTTGACAGCAAAGAGATATTGTCCACTCGGATGTATCTCCAAAAACGACGGATTTTCAACGCCTGTTATCTTGCTGCTATATTCCAAAGCACCCGTCGCACCATCTAAGCGATAGACGTAAATCCCCTCGCTATCTCCCTGCGTATAAGTGCCTACATAAACGAAATAATCTTGATTGTTCTGTTGCGCCATTATTCATGATCTCCTTATGAAACCTGAAGATGAATCGTGTTTTCTTCGCTTTCATGATAACCGATGCGGATCGCTTTCGCTCGCACAGTGGTTTCGCCCTCTGTTATCCGCAGCGGATCGGTGTACAATCGCCAATGTGCATCATCACCTTGTTCAGTGGTGTAGGCGATTGATGCACCCTGTGTAGAGCAGTGAAGTTGCAAAACAAGTGGAGCCGACCACTCGCCATCCTCGTCTGCTACCGTTGTACCAGGTTGTTCAGCGTTAATTGGAATAAAAATAGGTGCTGCTGTTTGTGGTTGTATGCCATCAGGGTACCACCCGGCAACCATCTGTTCTTCGGATATATCACCCATATCACCGAATTCTGACTGCCACTCTGTTAGCGCACCGCGCATCCGAGCTAACACATCACAATGCTCAGGATCTGTTGCCAAATTCTTGAGTTCATACCGGTCATTTTCGACATCGTAAAGTTCTTCAGCAGGGCGCGGAGAACGGAACATAACAGCCTGATCTCCTTCCAATTCGTCCGCGGCATATAACCGCCACATTTCCTGCATGATTGGGTGGCGATTACGATACGGAATCCAGAGCAGATAAGGTTTTTCAGGGTAATAATTTCTGATGTATTTATACCGTCTATCACGTACAGCGCGCACCATATCGTAGGATTCATCGTACCGGTCGCGTGTAGCGAAAATATATTCACGTTCAATCTTCTCTGTGCCGAGGAAGGGTTGTCCCTGTAGATGTGTCGGTGCCTGCACCCCACAAAGCGACAGCACTGTTGGACCGAGATCGATCAGACTTACCAACTGTTCACTGACCCTGCCAGCGGTGAGGGTATTGGGCCATCGCACAATCAAGGGTATGCGAATACCCGCATCGTAGGGCCACCGTTTTCCGCGTGGAAGTCCTTCACCGTGGTCGCTCCAAAGAAAGACGATGGTATTCTCTGCGAGTCCGTCTTCTTCTAATTGGTCTAAGAGTTCGCCGACACGGGCGTCGGCGGTCATAAGATTGTCGTATTGACGCGCTAACGCCTGTCTCGCTTTCGGTGTATCGGGTAGATACGGTGGTAACTCCACATCATCAGGATTTGTAGTCGTCGTCAATGGGCGATCCTCCCGTTCCCACATACCACTTTCATGCGTAACAGTAGGGTTAAAAACCGAAAAGAAGGGTTGACCTGCTTCACGATTTCGCCAATGACCAGTGTTATCACACACATCCCACGCCGTAATAGGTGGTGTAAACTGATAGTCAGTTTTGCTATTGTTTGTGCAGTAGTAACCCGCGCCTCTGAGGTATTCGGTGAAAGTCTTAACATGAGGTGGTGGTACCGCAGAATACGGCGTTGGCATGTTTGGTGTGTTCTCGTTCGTATGCGTCGTCCGCATGTGGTGCGTACCTATCGCGGTCTGATACATACCGGTAATGATAGCGGAACGGCTTGGGGCACAGACACCAGCAGTCGAAAACGCATTTGGGAACCGACATCCGCCAGCAGCAAGCCGGTCAATGTTAGGTGTACGTGCAACTGTATCTCCGTAACAACCGAAACGAGGAGTTGTATCCTCTACAGAAATCCAAAGAATATTCGGGCGATCCGATGTACTCATTTTTGCTCCTTTTTTAATAATGATTGTATGCCAAACAGTAATTTAAGTCAATCTGCTTTTGGGTTTACATAGGGTCATTCAGTTTTCCAGCAATTTCTACTCGGACGCCCGAACTTGTTTGGAAAAAGTGCACTCCCCCGAACAAGAATGTAATACAAGGAATGGAAATGTAAAGCAAAGACAAATTTTGTCGCGTGTGGACAAAATTTAGTCTATTCCCAGACCAAATCCGGGTATCCAGAAAGACCCTACTATTAATCTGAAAAGCATTGCAAGTACGTCAGGACTGTGATAAAATGGTGTTTACGCTCTGCAATATGGGCTTACAAATTGCTCTTTCAAGTTTAAATAAAGTTTTTAGTTTTTATCTCTTACTAAATCTCATAACTAAGCGAGCGAGGCTACAGCACATAACATTATGAGCACTTCTTATCTACGTTATCTACACACTGCACAAGATGTTCTGAAGCAGATTGAAGCGACACAAACTGAGTTAATCGCACAAGCTGCCGAGATGTGCGCGGAAACAATAGCAGCGGACGGACTCGTCTATCTATTCGGTTCTGGACATTCCCGTATGGCTGTTGAAGAAATTTTTCCACGCTACGGCAGTTTTCCAGGCTTCTTCCCTATCGTTGAGTTAGCGGTTACCTTTCATAATCAAGTTGTGGGTTGCAATGGTCAACGCCAAGCACTCTTTTTAGAGAATGTTTCAGGCTATGCAGAAGTGATCTTACGTAACTTCACCTTCGGCCCCCACGACTGTATGATAGTGTTTTCCAATTCTGGAACGAATATCCTTCCTATTGAAATAGCGATCGGTGCTAAAGCACACAGTCTTCCTCTGATTGTGGTGACTTCTATTGCACACAGCCGCGCATCTGCCTCGAAACATGTCTCTGGCAAGCGTCTGTTTGAGATCGCCGATCTAACAATTGACAACTGCAATCCACCGGGTGATGCCGTTGTAGAAATCCCAAATTTAGCGTATCCGGTGGGTCCCACCTCCAGTATCGGTACGCTGTCCATTGTGAATGCGATTAAGTGTCAAGTTGCCGAACTGCTGACAGAACGCGGAAAACCACCTGTTGTCCTGACCGGCGCGCATTTCCTCGGTCCTGAAGAATCGGCAAAGCAGATTGAACGCGCTTATGACGATTACAAGGCGCGTGTCCATGGAAGTTAACGCTACGCAATTTTTCCGTTGACATCTCTCGTGCAAACCTATATACTTTAAAGTAGTACAGAGAAATGCTGGATTTACTAATCGAGTGAGATCTGCAGGACATTCTGATGCTGAACACTACCAAAAGAATCGCTGTGATGGGTGGGACATTCAACCCAATCCATTACGCGCACCTGCTAAGCGCAGAACAGGTTCGGACAGGACTCGGCTATGATAGGATCCTGTTTATCCCTGCCGCTAGACCGCCTCACAAGGTTTCTGATGCTGATATTATTGCACCCGAACACCGGTACCAGATGGTAGTTTTGGCGATCGAAGAAAATCCGCATTTTGAAGTATCACGCATTGAATTGGATCGGGCAGGTCCATCATACACTATTGAGACATTGAAAGCCTTGGAGCGAATTTACGGGAACACTCGCGAACTCGGATGGATTATCGGAGCAGATTCACTTATTGAATATGAAATCTGGAAGGACTTTGATGACGTGTTGGCGCGATGCGTTATGATCGCAACTACACGTCCGAGTTACGATCTAAATCGGGTGCCGCCGGAGGTTCGCAATCGGGTTACAACGTTTCCGGTAACCGGTGTTGATATATCTGCAACAGTAATTCGAGAGCGGATCAGAAAGCGGCTTTCAATCCGATATCTTGTACCAGAAACGGTTCGGTCGTACATCCATCGCCATGAGTTGTATCAGTAACTGGAACCATCGCTTCGGAATAGGAACGTAGAGATATGCAACACACATGTAGTATATGCGGAACAGTTTACGATTTTGTGTGGAAAGAAGGGACGCCTTTACCGAAAAATTTCCCGTTTTGTAGTGCCCGATGTAAGGCAGCAGACCTGACTAAATGGCTAAACGAAGAGTACGCTATCACCACTCCGTTGCCGAACACTATGTTGTCGGACACTGAGCGGGAACTCCTTGCCGAATTGGGAATAGATCTTGATGATGACGGCAGCTAAAACGGTAAAAATTTACATAATATGAACTTGCAAGGGACATCTGACAACGCTCTAAATCTACAAAGTAGTAGGACTGCCTCCACATTGGCAGCGCTCCGAGCACACCCGAAGTCGATTGAAATTCTGGAGTACCTTTCAGAAAAGTTGAGTACGAAACGCTTTCAGCATGTTCTCTCCGTCCAAGAGATGGCAGTCGACTTGGCACGTATCCACAAAGCAAATGTATGGCACGCCAGCCTCGCGGCACTTCTACACGACAGTGCAAAGTGGATGAGCACCGAAGCGTTGTATACGGAGGTGGAACGTTATGGAATTCGCCTCGATCCGGTTGAGAAATTGAATCCTTCACTTTTACATTCATTCGTCGGCGCAGAACTGGCAATAGAGAAGTTTGAAGTAACCGAGTTTGAAGTCCTTGAGGCGATTCGCAACCATACAACCGGTCGTCCGTCAATGGGAGTTATTTCACAGGTGCTATACGTCGCAGATTTTGCAGAACCGATGCGTACGTATGATGAATCTCATATTGTCAGAAAGTTTGCATATACAGAGTTGGAACGGGCAGTGCATCACGTGGCACGTGCAGGGATTGAACGTCTCCTACAAAAAGGAGTGATGATTCATCCGAACACGCTTCATACGTATAATGAGATGTTTGTTAATGCTGATGGTTAAATGAAATATAGAGACCGTGTCTGTGCTTCGTCCAGCAGCTGAGAGCAGTAAGGAAAATCAAATGGCAGAAAATAATACATTAGAAATGGTAAAGGCCGCGGCTTCTGCCGCGATGAGCCGGCGGGCACAAAACGGAATTATCCTCGATCTACGTGAGCTTGATTGTTTTACGGACTTCTTTGCAATTTTTAGCGGTGTTTCCGATATTCAGGTCGAAGGTATTTCCCAAGCTGTCCTTGAGGAACTTGAAACGAATTGGGCACAGCGTCCTTGGCATCAAGAAGGCGAGCGTAAAGCAGATTGGATTCTATTGGACTATGTCGATTTTGTTGTCCATGTCTTCCTTGCCGAGAGACGTTCTTACTATAACCTCGAACGTTTGTGGGCTGAGGCAGAACGCATAGAATTGCCGGAATTGGAGATGCCTGCACATCTGGCGTCTGTGTTAGACGATGCAGCGGAGAGCGGTCTGGACCCCGATGAAGCATTGGTTTTTGGGGATCATAAGGAAGATTCGTCTGAGGATTAAATTTCTAAAAAGTGGATTGCCGACAGGAGCAGGTATGGGCTAATCGACACTTACAAGGAGCACAGTAACATTATCCGTACCGCCATAATTGAGTGCTGTGTTAACAAGATTGTCGCACGCTTCCTCAAGATTGGCAGCAGACGCGATGATGTCGGCGATTTCTTGGTCATTCACGATTAAGTCGTGCAAGCCATCGGTGCAAGCGACAACAATATCCCCGCGGACAAGTGGATAGGCATCAGCATTAACAGGGACTGTTGGTCTCAATCCAATCGCTTGTGTAATTATGTTCCGTTTCTCGTGCACACGCCCCTCTTCAGGCGTTATTTCGCCTTGTTCGACCATTTTTTGGACGAAGGAATCGTCTGTCGTTATTTGTGTGAGTTTTTTATCGCGTAAGACGTAAAGCCGACTATCACCGACATGAACATAAGCAAGGTAACTGAAAGTGACAAAACCAGCGATTAGAGTTGTTCCCATACCACGAGCTTTACCGCCGTTTTTGGCAGCAGTGTAGATGCGTTGATTCGCTTCCTCAGCAAGTTCACTCAAAACGGCAAGCCTCTGCATGGGGCCCAAATCGCTGTGTGGGGATGCCTGCGCTTGACCCCATTCTTGAATAACATCAAGAGCAAGCTTGCTTGCTAGGTCACCTCGTTCGTGACCGCTCATACCGTCGGCGATAGCAAACAACTGGAGCTGCCTATCAAAATAGTATAGGTCTTCGTTTCTGTCACGAAGTCTACCTGTGTCCGTTTTTGCTGCAAATTGCATTTTTTTCTATCGTCCGCCCGCGATGTAGTCAACAGGACAAAAAGTTATTCGTACGTACTTTATATTCGGGGAAGGTGTCAGATTCACTTAGCAAAACCGTTCACTTTTCCGTGTATCGATAGTAAAAACGTATAGGATAAGCATTTGGTTTCAAAATTATGGCGCAACCTGTCATTCAATTATTGTAAAGCCCATAATTATTTGGACACGCGAGGGCACCGTAGGTGCTGGGTTACCCAGCCACTACAAATCGGCAATATGGGATCTCTATTTGGAGTGCCCACGTATTTTCGGGCTTTACTATAATAAATAGAAAACGCAAAATGTGACAAAGCGCGAGGTTTCCAAGACCTGCTCTGAAAAGTTAATATGGAAATTAAAAGATTATCTACTGGTCCAAGCCATCACTTCTTCGGCTACTATGGTATCAATCCATGGGATGGGAGTGCAAGGTATCATCTTGCACTGGAAACAGATTTTCATACCCATCGACCTATACCCGAAGATGTCGCCAGAGTTGGATTGATTCGTTGTGATACGCATGAATTCATCCCACACGCGAAAACCTCCGCTTTTAACCTACAACAGGGAAGTATGATGCATTGGATAAATGTCAATGGGACAGTTAACGGCAATGCATCCGCTGAAGAATTCACCTTTAACGATTGGGAAAATGGCAGGCTCGTATCACGTGCCTTGAACCCAGTTACAGGTGCTGTTCGCACAATTCACGGGGCAATTGCTGCTGTGTCCCCGACTGCTCCGGTTGCTATCGGGCTTGACTATGGGCGAATGGCACACTGCCGTGCTGTCGTCGGTTATGCGACCCACACCGAATCCAACGATGTTGAGGCACAACCGGAAAATGATGGCTTATATCAACTTAACCTCCAAGATGGTAGTTCGAAACTTGTTCTCTCTATAGCCGATGTCATCCGGGCAAGTAAGGACAAACGTTTAGTCGGAAAACGGACATGGTTCAATCACGTCCTGTTTAATACAGATGGCACCCGCCTCCTGTTTTTTTGCCGGGTCCGTTGGGAAACAGGATTTTATTCTTCACTCTGGACGGTGAACTTCGACGGGTCTGATTTGGAAATGCAAATCCCCTTCGGCTATAAGGTTTCGCACTTCGATTGGCGAGATCCCACACGGATTCTTGTTTCTTCGGATATATCTGGCGAGATGGGATTCGTCGAATTTACAGACGGTGTACGCGATTTCACACCGCTTGGGCGCGGTGTCTTGCCACGCGATGGACATGCTTCGTTTTCACCTGATCGGCAGTGGTTGCTTTGTGATAGCTACCCCGGTGGTCCCCATCGTTTGGCGCAACTAATGGTTTACAATATTGTCGAAAATCGGAAAATTGTTTTGGGTGAATTCCATCATGAGGAACAGTTCGCTGGGGATATCCGATGTGATCTACACCCGCGTTGGGCACCTGATGGGACAACTGTTACCTTTGATTCAGTTCACGAAGACTCCCGACAGATATATCTGGTAGATCTGTCGGCACTGCCGTAAGTCTCTTGATAGTGTAAGAGGATTCTGATGTTGCGAGATGATTGTGCTTATGACCAAATCGGACGGCTACCGAGCATCGTCAGATGCGGTTTTGCTGATATTAGTGAAAGTCGCGACGCTATCATTTTGACAACAGAACCCGCATGGGCAGTCGTCGACGGAATTGCCATAAACCCGAAACAACTTATCCATATTGAAGGAAATACAAAGGCGTACATGACTTCACTCGCCGAAACGTGTGAAGGCGAAGTGGTTTACGGAATTGGCGGAGGCTTGGCAATTGACACTGCTAAGTACGTCGCAGGAACAAAAGGACTCCCTTTAGTGGCGCTTCCCACTATTTTGTCAACGGATGCTTTCCTCACTGATGCAACAGGCGTTAGAGAAAATGGGTGTGTCCGTTATCTCGCTTCAAAAGCGCCAGATACCGTTATTGTAGACATGGATATCCTGTGCAATGCACCTGCTTCCATGCGAGCGAGCGGTGCTGCAGATGTCCTCTCAATTGCAACAGCGATGTGGGATTGGCAAGAAGCCGAGACAATGGGCGAAAACCCGCCCAAGCAGCAGATTACACCGCAGATAGTTGACATAGGTGCCACACTTCTTCAAACACTCCTTGATAACGCGCGGGAAATCGGACGCGGGACACCTACAGGACTGAAACTTCTACTCGACCTACTCTGTATGGAGGTGCAGCTTTGCCATTTATGTGGACATAGCCGCGTTGAAGAGGGAAGCGAACACTATTTTGTCTATGCCATTGAAAATCATCTAACTTCTGCTGAAGAAACAAGGGCAGAAAATGCACATGGCGATGGAGGAAACGTTTTACACGGTGAGCTGGTAGGACTCGGTATCTTGCTGATGGCTGCGTTGCAGTCCCAACCGTGGACGCAATACCGGCATGCCTTGGAGTGCTTGCATATTAACTACCAACCATCTGTCGTCTCTACCAAGGCAATTGCTGAGACGCTCGTCAATCTATCCGACTATGTTGCGCATCATCAACTACCGTACACTATTGCGACAACGTTGCGAATTACACCCGATATCGCTGAACGAACCATACAAACAGTATTGGATTAAAACGAAGAACTATGGAACACAGAAACAGTCAGACCCGGCCAGATACGCCAATCTCGGCACTGCACGAGCAATCCATCGTAATCGATTCGCACAACGATGCTATCGTAGCCCATATCCGCCGAGGTAATGTCAGTCTTGCTGATGAACATTGCCAAAACCCTACAGAGCCAGTTGGAACCATTGCTTATCTACGTGGTCCAGTATCACCAGAAGAGGATGCTATCGGCATCCAACTCAACATCCCGAAAATGCGGAATGGCGGAATTGATGCCGCTTTCTTCGCTGTTGATGTGACGCGCGCATGGAAAAACCATCTCGCTTATGCTATGGATGCCTTCGGATGGTTTGATGCGGAGGTGGAAGCCCACGCTTCTGATATCTGCATCGTACGACAAGCAAAAGATATTCGGGAAGCGAAGGCAGCTGGTAAGCTCGCTGCAGTCCTCGTCATTGAAAACAGCGAGGCATTGGAACGGAGTCTGAATATTCTCCGCTCGTTGTATATGCTTGGTGTCCGCTCGATCGGGTTAACACATAACCCGAATACATGGGCATCGACAGGAAATGATGAAGAGGACCTTGGCGGGGGCTTGACACGATTCGGTATGGAATTAGTCAAAGAGATGAATCGTCTCGGGATGCTTGTGGATGTTTCCCATATCAGTGAGCGCGGCTTTTGGGATGTCTTGGAAATCTCGGAGCATCCTGTCATAGCGTCTCATAGCAATTGTAAAACCTTGTGCCGCCACTCACGGAACTTGAGCAATGAACAATTGAAAGCCTTAGCAGCGAATGATGGTGTTGTTGGCATTACCTTTGTTCCAGGATTTATTACCTTGGATGGTTGGACGAAAATGCCGCCGTTGGCGCAGCTTCTCAATCATTTTGCCTACGCAATTGACATCGCCGGTATAGACCATGTGGGGATCGGCTCAGATTTTGATGGCGGTGGGGATTTACTTAAAGATGCGGGTGAGTTCATTAAAATTGCAGAGGGGCTGAGTGAACGCGGCTATTCCGATGAAGATATCCGAAAAGTACTTGGCGAAAACCATCTGCGCGTTTTTGAGGCGGCATGTGGATAAAGCACCTATTCCGTTCCTATTAGGCGGTTTCCCCCAGAACGCGAGAGATGGAATCCCACACCTCATCTACACCAATGCCTTTCATGCAGATATTATCTTTACACTTATCTGTGAACTGTTTACAGGGACTACAGGGTACGGCGTGGCGGATAGTTTCGTGTAACACGCCAAGCGGTTGAAACCGGATGTGATTGCCTGGACCGAACAGCGATATGGTCGGTGTTCCTACCGCCGCCGCAATGTGCATCGGACCCGTATCGTTGGTAATAAACAGATTGCACTGTTCAATGCAGGCGGCTAACTGTCTAATCTGAAGATTACCCGCGAACGGGATGACACGCGTCTGCATCAGATTCGCGACAGTGTGTACAAGTTCAGATTCCTTCTGCCCACCAAAAATCAAAACATCGGCATCGAAATGTTGTACCAATCTATCCCCGATGGCAGCGAAACGTTCTGGCATCCATTCTCGCAACTTCCATCCGGCACCTGGAAAGAGACCTACTTTTAATCTCGTATCAACAACGCCCGCAGTTTTAAGCCGCTGCACGGCATCTCTTCGTTCGGATTCAGCGAGAAATAGTTCCAACTTTGGATCTTCCGCCGGAATACCGACGGCGTGCAATAGGTTGAAATAGTGTGCTGTGACGTGTTTGTTGCCTTGTTCGAGGACACGGGTGGTACAAAGCCAGCCTTTTCCAACCCGTGCAGGCGCACCGCTAAGATACATTAGCATCTCAGTGCGAAACTTCCGCTGGAGATCAATAGCCAGCGTAAATTTGCGTTCGCGTAGAAGACGGACGATCCGCCACATCTCACCCGTATCTTTGTCTTTGGCAGACCTGTCAAAGGTAATTATTTCGTCGAGATTTGGATTTTCGTGGAGGACATCGGCGGACTGTTTCGCCACGAGCATGGCGATATGCGCATTAGGAAAATTCACACGTACAGCCCGGATAACCGGTGTTGTAAGCACAATGTCGCCGAGAGAACTGAGTCGAATGAGCAATATCTTTGGAAAAGCCATCTGTCTAAGTCCATGCTATCTTGTGTTACCTACCAGTTTCCTATATGCAACGGCAAGCACATCTACGATTTTTCTGCAAAACAGATTTAACCGACGACCTGTTTTTCAAGGTTATTCAATGCTTCTTCAACTAACGTCTCTATATCCAAGTCTGATTCTGCCTCGTCCAATTCGGCAAGCGAAGCACGAGTCGCAGGATGCTTTGGCACGAAGAGGGAACAACAATCTTGGTGTGGACGTGTGGACACGTCAAAAGTGCCGATCCGTTGTGCTTTTTCGATAATTTCAGCCTTGTCCTCACCAATAAGTGGACGAAGAATTGGAATGTCGGCAATCGCTTCAATAGTTCGGAGGTTCGTTAGCGTTTGCGAAGCAACCTGGGCAAGACTTTCGCCTGTAACAAGTGCCTCGGCATCTATCAGAGCCGCAACGCGTTGCGCGATACGTGTCATCATCCGCCGGTACAATAGAACCCGAAACGGTGCAGGTGTCCCTGTGACAATAACCTGCTGGAGTTCAGCGAACGGGACGAGATAAACCATACTCCGGTAATTTGAAACTGCCAAAATTTGAGCGAGTTCAATCACTTTCTCCAAAGAGGCTTTATCCGTATACGGATAGCTATAGAAGTGGATAAAAACGGCTTTTGCCCCGCGCTTTATCATTTGCCACGCAGCAACAGGAGAATCAATCCCGCCAGATAGCATCACGAGCACCTTACCACTTACACCGACGGGTAATCCACCGATCCCAGGAATCTTTTCTGTAGAAATATAAGCGTTTTTCTGTGTTATTTTGATCCAACAGACTACATCAGGATTGTGCATATCCGCGCGTGCCCCGGTTTTTTCAATGAGATATCCGCCGACCTCGGCACTAATTTGTGGCGACGTTAAAGGGAAAGTTTTATCTGTTCGTCTTGTTTCAACCTTAAGCGACCTGTAAGTCATCCCTTGAATTTGCTGTAGGGCGGTTTCTTTAATGGCGGTAATGTCTCTCTCCGTGGAACAGGCAAGTTCAAAATAAGCGATCCCCATGACCTGCTGTAGGCGTTTCTTGATTTCAGAGATGTCAGCGTTTATTCCGAGCCGTACAAGGATTCTGTCATGCAACCGTTTTACTTCAGTATAGCCAGTGCCGCGCAGAGCAACCTTGATATTGTTTGTGAGCCGTTTTTCAAAAAATATCCTATTCTTTCCTTTGAGGCCAACTTCGGCGTAATGAACACTAAACAATTCTTCCATAATTCGTCTCGCGCTAAAAAAGTTTAAAAAGGCATACTTGTTTGTGAGGCACGGACAGCATCTGTCAAACTAAAATGGAGTTTCGCAACATCTCTCAGAGCATGACTCCCATGCAATCTGATAAATTCTCTGCCAGCGTCAATAACCTGATACGCACCCCTCGGTAAGCGAATTTCATATTTTTCAGACAGCACTTCCATCGCACTCAGAAAAGCGTCACGAGCAATGATAGAGGCTGCGGCAACCGCGATATCACGTTCCGCTTTTGGCACTTGTATTATCTCCATCTCTAAGGACGTGTGCTTAGAAAGTCCTGAAGGTAGGGGCGAAGTTTCATGTTGTGGGCGTGATTCATCATTTTTTCGTCGGATTAGCTCCCGCGTGATGAGATCATTTTTAGAAAATTTGTCAATAAGGACGTGTTTCGCTCCTACTTGATCTGCTAATGTGTGAATCGCTTCTGCGTGGAGTGATGCCAGTAGATGATTCAGGTTTTGTCCAGTTCTACGCAGGCCATCGTAAAGAGAATTGTAGGCAGCGGGCATCTTTTCCACAACAATGATATGCTGCTCATAATGACTGAGCATTACTTCGGCGAGGTGTCGGACACGACGATTCGATAGTTTTTTTCCATCAACAATACCGAACTCTGAGAGGGTTTCACGGCACTCTGCGTCTACGTAAACGCCTGCTACAACGAGTGGACCGAAATAATCGCCTTTCCCTGCTTCATCTGTGCCAATCCAAGCATTCCAGTCGTGTATAGTGTCCATCTGATCTGTCGGATTCTGTTCGTCCTGTTTCCGTTTGGTTTTGTGCTCATACTGAATTCCGAAGTGCAGCAAATTCAGTAACTTGCTTGCCTACAGCTTTGACACGAGCAGTTAGTTCGGGGTCGCGTAAGTTCCCGTCCGCATCAAACGCCTCGGACGAATTCGGAATTGATACATCATTCGGGACAACCCAAGCATGAAGAGCAGTTCCTATTGTTCGCAACATAGATATGGCATTTACTGCCCCCATCCGTCCACCGGACACACCGACGAGTCCGATAACTTTGTTCTCAAATTCATCAAACCCCATCAGATCGAGAGCACTTTTCAGGACACCACTGAAGCTGCCATGGTATTCAGGCGAACCGAGAAGTATACCGTGTGCGCGTTTCACCTTTTCCCGTAACTTGAAAACGCCAGGCGGATAGTCGCTTTCGCTCGCGACGGAACCTTGGAAAACGAGATCGTATTCGCCGAGTTCAAGCAACTCGACCTCGGCACCCGCATCTTTGGCAGCAGCGAGAGCGATTCGGAGCGCAGTATGCGTTGAACTACCTTGTCGCAAACTTCCACAGATCGCAACAACATAGATGGATTGATCATCGGTACGCTTCATTTCGGTATTCCTTTTAAAAAAATAAAGTGGGGCAATCGTCGTCAATTCATTCTATAAACATATCGTCCCTACGGGACTAAAGAGTTCTTTTTCTACACATCCTTAGCATACCACAGAAATCTGGGTATGTCAAAGGATTTTTATCTATTTCGAGTAGAAATTACGCGGAGGTGGGTTTTCCTTGACCTGTTTAAGTTTTTTAGTATATTATATTTCTGTTAAATTAAAATGCTAATCTCTTTTCGCGGTTCGCATAGCACGTTAATTTCATTTCAGACATGAGGGGGTTACTCATGCGTTTAATGTTGTATTTATTTGCCGTTGCATGCCTGATGGTAGGCAGCGCGCTCACTACACACGCCACGGTTACAGACGACGGTTTAATCCTTTACTTCAGTTTCGATGACGCAACAAACGGGACAGTTATGGATGAAACAGGCGGCGGAAATGATGGTGTAATTGATGGGGCGGAGATTGCCACCGACCAAGTCGTCTATGGCAACGGATCGCTGTTATGCGATGACGGTAATGACGGTGTGTCGGTCGATTCTTTTAAAGCATTAGAAGAATATACGGACAACTCCTATCTCTTCTGGCTCAATTTCACCGATGTGAATTCCGGTACGTGGAACCAAATTATAGCAAAAAAGGCACCCGGTTCTGACCGTTCTCCGGGTATATGGACCTGTAACCGCGCCAGTTTGCATATCCACTACCGGTTCAATCCTGGTAACCAAGGCACACTTTGTGCAGGTCCCGATGGAGAAGATGACGAATTTGCAGTCGGTGACTGGCATCACATTGCAGGGGTCAAAGAGGGTGACAAGTTGAAGTTCTATGTGGATGGAGAAGAAGTTGTGGAACAGACTGTTCCGGCGAGTCACGCGCAAGGGGCAGAAAAACTCTATATCGGTAAAACGGGTTACGCCTCGGCACTCTTTTATATCGATGACCTTTATGTCTACGATAGAGCAGTCAGTGCCGATGAAGTAGCAATTGTCATGGACGGTGGTCTGCTCACCCCTGTGGAACCGCAAAACAAACTTGCTACGACATGGGGACAACTAAAAACACGTCGCCACTAATTTCACATGATAAAAAGTGGGATGGCTCTCACGTCGTCTCACATCCATTTTTCCATCTGTTCGACCTGTAGGAATGAGCGTCGACTCGCGACGCTTCCCCATAAATCAAGGAAAATCGTGAAAACTAAATCACCCCGTGCTAATGCAGATTTTTCTTGACGTATTTCAGTTCTTTCTTGTATCATAATACCTAATGGGTTAAAACGCGGGTTTCTTATGGTTTCACATTAGGCTTGCAAGCCACGCTTTATAAGCGATCCGCACGGCACGTTAATTTTGCTTAGACATGAGGAGGTTTCTCATGCGTTTAGTTATGTATGTACTCGCCGTTGTCCTATTAATAATAGGCAGCGCGCTCACCACACATGCCGCAGATGTCCAAGATAAAGGTTTAATCCTTTACTTCAGTTTCGATGCAGAAAAAGGTGGAAAACTTGTAGATGAAACCGGGGGCGGAAATGATGGTAAAATCGTTGATGGCGCGAAGATTGTCAAGGATAAAGGTGTCTACAAAGGCGCTATGTTATTTGAAAAAGGCGCGGACAGTGTCGAGGTCGATTCCTTCAAAGAATTAGAAGATTATAGGGACAACTCCTATCTTTTCTGGCTCAACTTTACGGATCCAAACTCCGGGGGCTGGGATCAAATTATTGCGAAAAAAGCTCCTGGCTCCGACCGTTCACCCGGCATATGGACTTGTAACCGTGTCCCCCTGCACATCCACTACCGGTTTAATCCTGGTAACGCAGGCACGCACTGTGCAGGTCCCGATGGAGAAAACGACACATTTGATGAGAATAAATGGTATCACATCGCAGGTGTCAAAGAGGATGCCGAGTTGAAGTTTTATGTTGATGGAAAAGAGGTTGTGAAGATAGCTGTTCCGAAGGAGCACGCGCAAGGGGCGGAGAAACTTTACATCGGTAAAACGGGGTATAACGCTGCGAAGTTCTGGATCGACGATCTCTACGTCTACGACAGAGCCCTCAGTGCTAAAGAGGTTGTAAACGTTATGGAGGGTGGACTGCTTCCTGTTGAACCTCAGGACAAACTTTCCACTACGTGGGGGCAACTCAAAAGGCTTCGCGATTAACTTCACATTCCAAGATGTCGGGACGGACCCTGTGCCGTCCCATATCCATTTCTGCCTCCACGCATGTTTACGTATCAATGTCGTCTGTTCCCCACAGCGAAAAGTCTGGTTCTCTCCTTTATCCTCTTCTTTCTACTTTCACTGATGCAAGTGTGGTGCGATACCGAAGAAGAACTCAATAACCGGATTGAACGCGGTGTTCGTTACCTTGACACAGAACAGTACGCTCTGGCGCTCACCGAATTTCAAACTATCCACAAAGAATTCGTCACATCTGAGAGTATTAGTAGTCTTGCGCAATGCTATATCGGTATTGTCTATCAAGAACTCAATAACTTGAGTAAGGCGATAGTGGCGTATCAAACCGCATTGATGTTGGATGGACAGCCAGAAGTCCACGGAAACGCTCATCTTCATTTGGGCATCGTCTACAAAGCACAAGGCAAGCTATCACTCGCTGAAAGCCATCTCACACGAGCCCTTGTACTCCTTGCCGAAACAGCCGAAGCAAACATCCATCTTGGCGATGTCTATGCCCTTCAACGTAGATTTGGTGCCGCTGAAAAGGCTTATCATGAGGCAATCCGCTTGAACCCAAGCCATACTGAATCCTATTATGGACTGGGGAGGATGGCGGAAATGCAGAATCGCCCGAAGCAGGCTATAGCGTATTACGACGCCGTGCTTGAGCGAAACCGGTATCTATCGCAGGTACACTATCGGCGTGCGCTCACGTATCGGCGACTTGGAGATAGTGAGCAAGCCGAGTCTGCTATGACGCAGTTCCGTCGCTTAAAGACTTACGAAAATAGGATGCACCAATACCGTGAGGCACTCTACACAAATCCGAATCTGCCGATGCTCTACGTTGAACTGGGTAAACTCCATGAGGCTTATGACAACTTCACAGAGGCATCCGAAATCTATGAAGTTGCTATACAGGTACATCCGTCTTACTTACCTGTGTATCTGAACTTGGGTGAGATATTCATCCAACAGCGTGATCTTGAAAAAGCAGCCTATGTCTATCAGGAAGCTACAAAAGTTGCTCCCGATAACCCACAGGTCTGGGTAAAATTGGGGGTCGTTTATATCAATCAACGCAAGTTTGAATCAGCGATTCTGGCATTCAAGCAGGCGATTGCGGTAGATGATGCAGCAGCAGAGGCATATAATAATTTGGCGCGACTCTACGCAGGACTCGGTAAGGAGATGCAACAGGCAATCGACTTAGCCAAGCGCGCAGTTGCTTTGGTGCCAATAGCGAAACACTACGACACGCTCGCGTATGCCTATTATCGCAACGCGGAATATGATAACGCCTTAGTAGCGATTAATCAGGCGCTTGCGTTAGCACCCCGTGCAGATGAATACAACAAGTTGCTACTGAAAATTCAGGAAGCACAGGTCGCAACTAAGCAGAATAAACGATAAATTTTCAAGCATAATAGAAAGGAAAAACTGGTGAAAAAGGGAATATGTATCGGCTCATTACCAGGTGATTCAACCGAAGCGCGGTTCAAACTCGCGAAGGAAACCGGGTTTGACGGCGTTGAAATCGGTACCCTTGAGGATGATGCCGACCGGATCCAAACAAAACAAATCGCAACACAATACCAAGTGGAAGTGTTCAGCGTAATGAATAGTAAACATTGGGCGTATCCTCTTTCTGATCCGGATGAGGAAGTTCGCGCCGAATCATGTGCCGGGATGCTTGATTCGGTCGTGACCGCAACGGCGGTTGGGGCTGACACTGTCTTGCTCGTCCCTGCTGTTGTGAATGAGACAACGAGTTATGAAGCGGCGTATGAACGTTCCCAGGTCGAGATCCGTAAATTGATTCCAGCGGCAGCAAAGAAGGGTGTCACAATCGCACTTGAGAACGTTTGGAATAAGTTTCTTCTCAGTCCATTGGAATTTTGCCGGTATCTTGATGAATTTGAAAGCGACACGATAACCGCCTATTTTGATGTCGGCAATATTGTTCTCTACGGGTATCCACAACACTGGATCCGTTCTCTCGGAAATCGTATTTCTAAAGTACATGTCAAAGGTTTCAACGCAGATGAACGCAAGTTCACCTACCTAATTGAGGACTGTACGATTGATTGGAACGCTGTTATGGCATCACTTGAAGCTGTCGGTTATGACGATTATATAACAGCGGAGCTTCCCGTTGACCCAGAAAATCCCGGAGGCAGGGTGCATAGTATTAGCGATGATATGGACAGAATTATCGCTGGGAATACATAAGATAGGACGCTAACACGCTTGGAAGGTGCATCTACGAAATCAATGGAAATAATTATTCAACCTACCTATGCAAAACTGGTAGCGGTTTCAGCGAAGATCATTCGAAACGCACTCCTAAAGAAGCCGAATCTTGTCTTGGGACTTGCTACTGGTAGTACGCCGATTGGCCTCTATGAAGCCTTAGCGCGAATGCACAAGACAGACGGACTCGATTTCTCAAAGGTAACAACTTTTAACCTTGATGAATACGTCGGAATTCCGCCGAGCCATCCGTATAGTTACCACACTTTCATGGAGACGCATTTTTTTTCTGCCGTCAACATTTCGCCAGAGAATTGCCATATTCCACAGAGCACTGTAGTAGGACATGAGGAATTCTGTGAGAAATACGAGGCAGCAATTGTAAATGCTGGTGGTATTGACATTCAGGTGCTCGGCGTTGGAAAGGATGGGCATATCGGTTTTAACGAACCGAGTTCTTCGCTCGGCTCTCGGACGCGTATCAAAACGCTCACACAGGGCACCTTAGAGGCAAATGCTCCACATTTTGGTGGTACTGTCGATGCGGTGCCAAAAATGGCGATTACAATGGGTGTAGGCACAATTATGGAAGCAAAACAGTGTCTGCTTCTGGCAAGCGGGGAATCAAAAGCTGAGGCGATTGCGCACGCCGTGGAGGGACCTATCACAGCAGAGGTGCCTGCATCGGTGTTACAGATGCATCCGAGAACAATTGCAGTAATCGACGAGGGAGCGGCTTCGCAATTGAAGCGCGTGGATTACTACAAACAGGTTTACACAAATAAGCAGAAATTGTTGTCTCAGGAACATTAAACTGCGTCTCACGCATCTAACATCAAGAGATATGGATATTCTGCTACGAATCTTGTTCCTCGGACAAGCCATACTCTTTTGCTTTGCGCTGGATTGTACGCCGGCTCACCTTGAGTATTTCTGCTGCTTTTGCCTTGTTGTTGTTTACAGACTCAAGGGTAGCGCGTAGGGCTTCACGGTTAATCTCATCAAGCGACATGCCAACCTCTACATTTAAACGTTGATGCCCTTCGATAGCATTGACTGGTTCCCAGACATCGGGAACTGCGAGTAAATTTGAAAACTCTATCCCAGTTGCTTTGAGGATGCGTTCCGGTAGATCAATCTGTTGGATTGTAGATTGGGTTGACATCACAACGAGACCCTCAATGCAGTTTTTCAATTCACGAACATTTCCGGGCCACTGATATTTCATCAAGGTTCTGATGGCTTCTGGTGAGAGGCTTACAGCGGATTTGGTGTTTTGTCGACAAAACTCTTCGAGAAAGTCCTTAACGAGAAGTGGAATATCTTCAATACGTTCCTGAAGCGTGGGGAGATGGATAGGGACTACGTTAAGCCGATCGTAGAGGTCGGGCAGAAACTCACGCCTTTTAGATGATTCCTCCAGATCGTGGTTCGTAGCACATACAATTCGGACGTCAACTTGAATCGTTTTATCGCCACCAACGCGCTCAAATTCGCGTTCTTCGAGGACACGCAAGAGGCGTGCTTGATTGGATAAACTCAGTTGAGAGACCTCGTCAAGAAACAAGGTCCCTCCATGTGCAAGTTCAAATCTTCCTTTGCGCTGATGATATGCCCCGCTAAATGCCCCACGTTCATGACCGAATAGTTCGGATTCTGCAAGATTTTCGTTCAATGTTGCACAATTAAATGCGATGAGAGGACCGTGTCGCAAACTTCGGTGGTGAATTGCACGAGCAACTAATTCCTTCCCTGTACCACGGGCACCGTAAATCATCACTGTCGCTTTTGTTGGTGCGATTTGGGCGATCATTTCGCGAATTCTGGTGATTTCGGGCGATTTGCCTGTCAGGCGACGTAAACCTTCATTTTCATCTATCTGTAATTGTAGCTGCCGATTTTCAAAAGTGAGACGTTGATTTTCGAGCGTTCTGTGCAGCAGTGCCTCCAGATGAACAGGATTAACCGGTTTTGGCAGGAAATAGGTGTCTTTATAGGCAAGCATTGCTCTGATGCCGATGTCAGTTTCTAAAATGTTTGGTTCTGTAATAAAAATTACACCCACATCTGGATGATGCTGTGCCGCTGCCTCCAGCAGCGTCAACCCATCAACCCGCTTTGCTTTCAACTGGGCAATAAGGATATCCACTTTCAGGTGCTCAATTTGGTGAAATGCCTGATACATGTTGCCTGTAGCAACGAGACGTAAACCTTTGCCTGCTAATGTTTCACAGACAAGTTCTCGTTCCGCGCGGTCGGCATCTACAATAAGTACGATTTTTTGAGCGTCCATAGTACGAGCACCTTCTACGATCTTCCGGATTTCTAATCGGGGTTCTTAATACATAGAATTCTTTTCTCTGACCGTTTCGATAGCGGAGGGCACATCACAAGAGTCGTTCCTTTCAGTGTTTAGTGTCCTATCAAAAAGAGAGACTTCTTTTTTCCGACGATCGAAAACTGATAAGTGAAAATCGAAAGATAAATGTCCCGAATTAATTTGAAAAAAGTATTGTTTAAAGTTGAGGATTTTGGTACACTATGAGATTATAACGTGTGCAATCAAGAATCTTATTCACAATTTTTCGGAGGAATGAATGGATAAAAAGCTCAGTTCGCTGTATAGGCTCGGTGGGCTCACTGGCATCTTGAGCGGTTTCCTCATGCTCGCATCAAGTGTCTGGTTTATTATTGATTTATCATCTGTTTTGTCGCTTCCGTCAGAGGAGCAGTTTAAACTTATGGGGAGAATTGGAATTTTTCACGGCATAGGTGTTCTCACGCTTATTTTGCTTATTCCTACCCTGTTAGCAAGTTATGGTTTGCTTTCTTCGGAGGCGGGTACACGAAGCATCTTGGGAGCAACTTTTGCCGTATCGTGGCTTATCATAGAGTTAATAGCCCACTGTTCGCAAACGGCACCACTGCGTGCCCTATCCGAATTGGCAAGCGAGTCTGCCACTCTTTCCATTGGAACATCGTTCTATACGCTCTGGGCGGAATGGGGAGAAGCACTCTTTATGACCGGTGCTTTCCTGTGCCTACTATTAGCAATCTGTTATGGTTCGGCGCTCAGTTCATGGGGAAATCAGGTTGCTTCGTATCTGTTCTTTATTTCCGCAATTGCCTTTCCAATCGGGATCATCCTGTTTGACTTCGGTATACAATTCCATGTACTCACCCGCGGCATCGCGTTTTTGTTTCTTGGTGGTATTCTCATACAAGCGCCCACAGACGGAGAAGAACTGTAGTCGTGTGGGTTTATCTCTTCACTGTCCTTCGCTTCTTAGCCGAGAGGTTTAGCAAAGGTGAAAATTACGCTATGCCTCGTCTTCATTTAGTAGTCTTTCTAATTCTGCCAGGATGTCCTCTTCATCACTTTCTGCTTCGGTGTCCTCTGTATCGTCAAGCGCTTCCAAATCAGAACGGAACTCTATGAGGTTGCTGAGGTAGCGTTCGCGTGTGATATTTTCTGCTTCGCCGTGTTCTTCGCGTAAACATTCACCACAAAACTCGCCAATCTGTCGAATACCCGTATCTATGTGCTGTAAAGCTATCGCCGTATCGTCATCTTGCAGGCTCAATTCTGCATTGGCGATGCTGTGCATCATGAGCATGTATCCTTTATATTGGTAGCTCTGCCAAGCGATGTCTGATGGCGCGCATTGGCGTGCTAAGTTCGTTACAGCAATATTAGCAGCAGTATCACGCTGAACGTCTTTCCACCGCTTGATGCCTGCGAACAGGAGATAGCGGGTATAACGATGAAAGGATTCCTCAAAGAGAGTTTGCCATTCTTCTGGTTCCAATTGGAAACCTTCGCGAGTTCCGTGTTGTTCTTCGTGCTCCCGCAATTTTGTGAAAAAGTAATCGTAATAGGAATCCACACCGTGTGGACGCATACCATCAGGACGACCGGTCGCATAAATCCTTGAGATAGTAAACGCGTTCGGTTGCACGACGATCACCTCCCTACCATCTTCAATTTTTAGGACACTCACCGGACGCTCTGCATCAAGATTCAACATTTCGAGAATCCGATCAAAGGTCTGAACCCACCGGGTATTTCTTTGTATAGAGTCGTTGTTTTCCATTTGTCCATCCTTTTTGAATTTTTAACTATGATCGTTTTCGCACGACTTTCTTCCGTGGTCAAAGAGTGGATTTTCGATAACTATAGTTAGAAACTATTGGAGCATCTGAAAATAATCTTGAAGCGACGTGACGGTAATATCTCCACGTTGCAGGGCATCGATAGCATGAACTGCTGCAGCCGCACCAGGAATAGTTGAGAAAATCGGAATATCGTGTGTTATCGCCATCTCGCGAATTAAAAGTTCATTCGTGCGGTGCAAGTCCCCAGTTGGCGTATTGATAATCAGATCGACAGCGTGATTTTTGATATAATCATGGATAGTCGGTCTGCCTTTCCCAATACTGAAAACAAGTTCTGACTTCATTCCGTTGCGGAGTAGAACCTTCGCAGTTCCGTGCGTAGCGATGAGTTCAAAACCCATATCTGTGAGTTTCTTAGCAATAAAAATGATTGCACGTTTGTCTTTGTTCCGAACGCTAATGAAAACTCTGCCACCCTGTGGTAGGGTATAGCCACAAGCCTTTTGTGCTTTGGCAAAGGCGCGAGGAAAATCTGTGTCAATCCCCATTACCTCTCCAGTGGATTTCATTTCAGGTCCGAGTCGCGTATTTGAACCTGGAAAACGGTTAAACGGAAAAACCGGTGCCTTGACACTGAAATATGCCGGTTCAATCTCACGTGTAAATCCGAGTTCAGTGAGTGTTTTACCAGCCATTACGCGTGCTGCAAGTTTTGCCAGCGGTACACCGATCGCTTTGCTGACAAATGGGATTGTTCGAGACGCACGTGGGTTTACCTCAAGTACATAAATCTCATCGTTCTTGATTGCATACTGGACATTCATCAAGCCGCGCACATGCAGGGCTTTTGCTAAAGCGTAGGTGAAGGTTTTTAAGTTTTCGATCTGTTCATCTACGAGCGTGTAAGGTGGCAGCACGCAGTCGCTATCTCCGGAATGAATGCCCGCCTCCTCAATGTGCTCCATGATACCACCGATAACAGTTAGGTTGCCATCGGATATCGCATCGACGTCTACTTCAATTGCCTCTTCAAGGTATTTGTCGATGAGTACAGGGTGCTCCGGCGAGGCTTGAACAGCAGAATGCATATAGTCGTGCAGAAGTTCTTCGTCGTAAACGATTTGCATCGCGCGACCACCTAAAACATAAGACGGACGAACAATAACAGGGTAGCCAAGTGCTGCAGCGATAGGAGCAGCTTCCTCGCTTGATGTTGCTGTTCCGTTAGGTGCTTGCATCAATCCGATTTCATCTAATACCGCTTTAAAGAGTCTCCGATCTTCGGAGCGAGCGATGTCTTTAGGACTGGTGCCAATAATGGGAACACCTGCCTCTTTAAGCGCGACAGCAAGGTTTAGCGGTGTCTGTCCACCAAACTGGACAATAACACCGGACGGCTTCTCCTTGTGATAAATATTCAGTACATCTTCACGCGTCAACGGTTCAAAGTAGAGCCGATCAGAAGTATCATAATCAGTACTAACGGTTTCCGGATTACTGTTCACCATGATAGTTTCGTAGCCATCATTTTTCAGGGCGAGGGCAGCATGGACGCAACAGTAATCGAATTCGATCCCCTGCCCGATACGGTTCGGACCGCCACCGAGAATCATGATTTTCGACTTATCAGACGGACGTACCTCATCTTCACTGGAACAGGTAGAATAATAATACGGTGTTTCTGCCTCAAACTCAGCGGCGCAAGTGTCAACGGTTTTGAAAGTCGCTTCGATACCGAGACCTTCTCGACCTTCACGAACAACTGCTTCGGATACGTCGTAGATGTCGCCCAACTGCCGGTCGGAAAATCCGAATCGTTTTGCTTGTTGCAACAGGCTCTTTGTGAGTATCTCATCTGTCTCACTGTTTTGTGATATCGGGTCTTTCAAGTGCTGACTTACATGTTGTAGCGCATTAGGTTCGGACAGCGTGCTTTCAAAATCGACGATTTCCTTCAAATTATAGAGGAAAAATGGGTCGATATGCGTATAAGCATGAATCTCTTCAATGCTCATTCCGCGGGCAAGTGCGGCTTTGATGTAAAAGATCCGTTTGACATTCGGAATGCTCAGTTTACTCGGAAGTTCAGACAGCGGAAGTTCATCGAGTGGGTGATTGTCTAATCCGAACCAACCGGTCTCCAACGACCGCAATCCTTTCTGTAGTGCCTCTTTGAAGGTCCTACCGATCGCCATTGCTTCACCGACCGACTTCATCTGTGTTGTGAGCGTCTCATCGGTACCTTGGAATTTTTCGAATGCCCAGCGCGGAATTTTAACGACAACGTAATCAATTGTCGGTTCGAAGCAGGCAGGTGTTTCAGCCGTGATGTCGTTTGGAATTTCGTCTAAATTATAACCCACAGCCAATTTTGCAGCAATTTTAGCGATAGGAAATCCAGTAGCTTTTGAGGCAAGCGCGGAGCTACGTGAGACACGAGGGTTCATTTCAATGACGACCTGTTTACCTGTCTTTGGGTCAACAGCAAATTGGATATTCGAGCCGCCTGTGTCAACACCAATCTCGCGGATAATTTTAATCGCCGAATCCCGCATTAATTGATATTCTTTGTCTGTCAGCGTCTGGATAGGTGCGACAGTAATGCTATCGCCGGTATGGATTCCCATAGGATCAACATTTTCAATGGAACATATTATAACCACATTGTCCGCGCCATCTCGCATGACCTCTAATTCAAATTCTTTCCAACCGATGACGGATTCTTCGATAAGCAGTTCGTTGATTGGACTCAGAGCGAGACCTGCCGCGACCATTTTTTCGTACTCTTCGATATTGTAAGCAATTCCCCCTCCTGTGCCACCGAGCGTAAATGCGGGCCGGATGATTGCGGGAAAGCCAATCTCTTGAACGAGATCAAGCGCCTCTTGCACAGAATGCGCAATGCCGCTCTGAGGAACTTCCAATCCGATTTTCACCATCGCCTCTTTAAAGAGGGCGCGGTCCTCTGCTTTTTGGATAGCTGGCAATTTGGCGCCAATGAGTTCAACCTCGTACTTATCTAAGACGCCAGATTCTGCGAGTTCCACAGACACGTTCAAGGCGGTTTGCCCACCGAGTGTCGGTAGCAATGCCTGCGGACGCTCTTTGGCAATGACAAGTTCCACCGTGTCCGCTGTAATCGGCTCAATGTATGTCTGATCAGCGAAATCTGGATCCGTCATGATAGTAGCAGGATTGCTATTGACAAGGGTAATTTCATACTCCTCTTCTTTGAGTGCCTTACACGCTTGTGTGCCAGAGTAGTCAAACTCGCACGCTTGGCCAATGATAATCGCGCCGGATCCTATAATTAATATCTTATCTATATCTGTTCGCTTTGGCATAATTGATTTTTGTTGTCGTTTATCGGTTTCTGTTAAGGAATTTTCATTTAAAAGACACCCACTACCGACGACTCTCTCCTTCCATCATTTCTGTAAAGCGCGAAAAGAGATAACTCGCATCATGAGGCCCCGGAGACGCCTCCGGATGATACTGCACAGAAAAAACAGGATACTCCCGATGTTGTATCCCTTCAAGTGTGTCGTCATTTAAATTAATGTGTGTAATGTCAACACTGTTCGGTAGTGAATCAATATCAACACAGAATCCATGGTTTTGTGAGGTTATCTCAACCCGATCGGTTTCAAAGTGTTTGACAGGTTGGTTTGCACCTCGATGTCCAAACTTCAGTTTGAACGTTTTCCCACCCAAGGCAAGTCCCAAAAGTTGATGACCCAGACAGATACCAAACAACGGTTTTTTGCCCATTAACTCTTGTATTGTCTCAATTGCATAACCGACTGGCATTGGATCTCCTGGACCGTTTGATAAAAACACGCCGTCCGGTTCTGCAGCGAGAATCTCTTCAGCGGTTGTTTTTGCTGGCACAACTTGGACTTCACATCCGTGTTCGGTGAGTTGACGCAAGATGTTATATTTAATGCCGAAATCGAGGGCGACAACGCGATATTTAGAGTGAATATTGTTATTTTCTTGGTGCTGCCATGCGTACGGATTTGGACATGTTACGCGTTGCACCAAATCCCAACCGACCAAACCGTGCCACGTCTTGGCTTTCGCGACGAGAGACTCAGTATTCAGATCTTCCGTGGAGAGACATCCGTTCATAACACCGTGCACCCGGAGGCGTCGGGTGAGTGCGCGGGTATCAATCCCTTGAATACCAATGATATCGTGCTCTGCAAGGTAGGCATCTAAGCTCCATTTTGAACGCCAATTGCTATAGTAGGCGCTGTATTCACGAACTACAAATCCCTCCACCTGTGGACCGATGGATTCGACATCTGCTTCGTTGCATCCGTAATTGCCGATCAGCGGATAGGTCATCGTGACGATTTGCCCTTTGTAGGAAGGGTCGGTCAAAACTTCCTGATAGCCTGTCATACTGGTATTAAAGACGACTTCACCGACCGTTTCGCCTGTCGCTCCAAACTGCTCGCCTTCAAAAATTGTTCCGTCGGCTAATGCCAGAATTGCTTTCATTTTTCTAATTTTCCTTGCGGTTCGTTCAGGCGAGTTGTGTGAGGAACAACCCTCTCTGTATATTCGCCTGCGCCGTTGTTGCAAGCTGCGCGCTTTTTTATCCTGAACTGGGGCGCACTCCTATTTTGCTGCCCTCTCGGAGTGTAATCGTCTGCCAACCTTTAAGTTTCCATCCTGCGAAAGGGGTATTTTGACTTTTTGAACGGAATTTTGTTACATCAACCCGATTAGCCGAGTCAATATTGATGACAGTGACATCTCCGACTGCACCGACGGACAATGTCCCGCGATTGACGCCGAGTATGTTCGCTGGTATTGAAGTCATTTTTGCAATCGCCTCCATCAACGTAAGATGTCCTGGTTGGACAAGATATGTAAACACCAGTGGTAGACACGTCTCCAAACCGATAATTCCATTAGGAGCATCGAGCATGCCTTGTGCTTTTTCCGCGGGAGCATGCGGCGCGTGGTCAGTCGCTATTGCGTCAATCGTCCCATCGCACAAACCTTCAATAACTGCATCAATATCAGTCTGTGCGCGTAAGGGTGGATGCATCTTGGCATTTGTTCCTTGCTTCTCCACCTCTGTATCAGTGAGAATCCAGTGATGTGGACATGCTTCGGCGGTTACATGAACACCTCGTTTTTTTCCTTGTCGTATCAACTCAACGGCACCTGCTGTGCTGACGTGAAGAACGTGGAGATGTCCACCTGTCATTTCCGCTAACATAATATCGCGTGCTACAATAATGTCTTCTGCCGCGTTTGGACTACCGATGAAACTCAGTCTTCTGGAAGTCTTTCCGAAATTCATGACGGCGCCCGCGTTGAGGTTATGCTCTTCACAGTGAACCATGATCGGAAAATTGCGTTCTGCGCTCAAGGCGAGAGCATCGCGCATAAGAGCGGCGTTCATAACAGTAACACCATCATCGCTGAAACCGACTGCACCCGCGGAATGCATACCGCGCATATCTGTAAGTTCATTACCTGCAAGATCCTTGGTGATACTGCCGAAAGGAAATACATTCGTCTGTGCAGTCTCGCGAGCGATGTCGTAAATCTGCTCTATCTTTTTAGGTGTGTCTATCACTGGGGACGTGTTTGCCATGCAGGCAACCGATGTGAACCCACCTGCTGCCGCTGCTGCTGTACCAGTGGCAATCGTTTCTTTATGTTCAAAACCGGGTTCGCGGAGATGGACATGCATATCAATTAAACCTGGTGCCACAATCAAACCAGTTGCATTATACACATCGGCAGTATGGGATTCCTGAAGTTTATCCTTATCACCAACTCGAGCAATTTTGCCATCAACGATAAGGATATTGCCGACTTCATCAATGTTATTAGCTGGATCGATAATATGCCCACTAACGATAAATGCGTCGTTCATTCATCCTCCTTTTCATAAATCATTGCTGAGTCTATTCCACCTTCTTCGGCAAGCTGCACCCGAACAAATTCTTTTCGGGAGGTAGGGACGTTTTTGCCCACGTAATCAGCAGCAATTGGCAATTCACGATGTCCTCTGTCGATCAGGGTAGCTAATTGGATTGCTGCGGGTCTGCCGAAGTCCATCAGCGCATCCATCGCAGCACGAATTGTGCGCCCTGTATAGAGAACTTCGTCTACTAAGATGACCCACTTACCGGTGATGTTAAAAGGGAGTTCGGTGCTGTTAACTTGGATCTGGGTCTCGTGAAGATTGATATCATCGCGATAGAGCGTGACGTCAATGGCGCCAACATCGACTTCAATATTTTCGATACGTTCGAGGTTTTCGGCAATACGATGGGCGATAATATCGCCTCGACTTTTAACGCCAACGAGCACAAGCTCTCCAATGTGCTTATGATTTTGCTCTAAAATTTCGTGGGCGATTCTCAGCAGGGCGCGACGAATTTCTTCGATGTTCATGACTTGTGCTTTTTCGCGCATTTCCATTTTTTTATCCTGTATCAGTTTATGAGATTCTTTAAAAAAATAAAAAGCCCTTCCCGTCTGATGTGACGAGAAAGGCATCAGCCAACCGATTCCGATTTACAATTTTTATTCAAATTCCGATCCTGCATCCTTTTTTCAACCTCTCTGGATTGGATTAAAAAGGTTTTGACATCAATACGCTACTATCTAAATATTATACCATATTTCTGTTTTAATTGCAAAATTTTTATTTTCATCACAGTTCTAAGAAAAATTGCTTATGAGGCAACCGATTTATGAATCCTGCAGATTGAGTGCTGGTTTACTGACCTTGCACTGCACTGATTTCATCTTCCGAAATCTTGTGGACACTTTTCGGGTTAAACGTCTGCGTTGTATCGACGCGCAAGGCAACCTCAATTCTGCCACCCGTCAGCACAAAGAACTGGATCAGGAAACCACCACCCTGCATCGATTCCACCTGATATTCCTCTTCGTCAAGGTTGCCAAGCCATGTTGGCAAAGACGCTTCAAATTTCGGGTGGATGAGGACGTTTTCTGGCAACGCTATAATCAAGGTGCCCGGAGCATCGCCGATCGCATCGCCAATTACCTTTCGTTTTTCTACCATGAACGGCACAACATGGTTGGCATATTCGAAATCATCGGCGGTGGTCCGTTCTGGCGGCACAAGTCCCCAGGTCAGATGATGGATAAACGGGTTCCCGTATCCCTGACTAAGCATGTGTTGCAGTGCCGGTTTGTCAACTGGATGTACGACTGCAACATAGTCAAACCACCCTTCACCGCGTGCAGGACTGGCAGCGGGTAATTGCGCCGAGACATTGATATAATCGCAACCGTCAACAGGCGATGGGTAACACCGCGCATCCCACCCATTGACATAACCGAGTTGTTTCAAACCGTCTGCGACCAGATGGGGCGGATCGCAGAAAATCGCAGCGTGATCCATATTGGGATAAATTTCTACGCCTGCTCCTATGACACGTTCTGCAACATCGGTCGCCTCCGTGAAACGAAGATTAGCGTTTTCAATTGTCAAGTAATCAGCAAAGTTTGTTGGCAATGTAGTTAAGTTTTTCATGGGAAACCTCTGTCTGTGCCTTGAAGGAAGGAGATTTAGATAAATCAATAAGTCTGACTCAGATGGTACAAGTTTAACAGAAACAGTGCTGGTAAGCAAGCCTTTTTTCTTGAAAAAAGTGCAGATCTCTGTTAGTGTTAATATGGGCTTTCAAGCTACGCCCTACACTTAAAACAGAGGAGAAAGTGATGAGAAAAAATACCTTTCGAGAATTGCTAAACGCTAACAAACCCACTGTTGGCACGCATATTCATACAACTTGGCCCTCCATCGTTGAGGCGATCGGACACACCGGCATGTATGACTATGTCGAATTCGTGGGGGAATACGGTCCGTTCGATCTACACGATTTGGATAATTTGTGTCGGGCGGCTGAGCTTCACAACATCTCGACCATGATTAAGGTCGACCAAGAGCCACGTGGCTTCATCGCACAACGCGCAATCGGTTCAGGCTTCCAGAGTGTGCTTTACGCCGATTGCCAGAATGTTGAAGACGTGAAGGAATGTGTGAAAATTACACGCGCCGATACGCCGGAAGATGGGGGCAGCTACGGTGTGGCAACCCGCCGGTTTTCCTATATGGGCTACGGAGGGGGTCCAGAATACGTCCAAGCACTCCGCGATGTTGTCAACGTTATTATGATTGAGAAAAAAGGCACCGTCGACAACCTGGAAGAGGTACTATCTGTTGAAGGCGTTGATATGATCCAGTGGGGCGGTTCGGATTATTCGATGAGTATCGGGAAGGTCGGTCAGCGCGGTGCCCCTGAAATCCAGGAGGCACACGATAAGGTGTTTAAGACCGCCGTGAAGATGGGGGTGCCACCACGCGCCGAAATCGGGAGTGCTGACGACGCAAAACGCTATCTTGATATGGGTGTCCGACACTTCTGCATCGGCACAGACATCTCTATTCTCTACAGTTGGTGGCGGGAAGAGGGCGATGGGTTAAGGAAGGCTATTGACGGACATTAGATCAGTTGTTGGTTATCGGTTATCGGTTTTCAGTTAAAGAGTTATCTGTTAACAATTCACCACGCCTTGGAATATTCCGAGTGAGGGTAGATTGTTACAAATTCCTCTTTAACCAACAACTGACAACTGATAGCCATTAAAACATCGCCTGCATCTTTTCCGCAACCCAATCCACCGCGACCTCGATCATCGCTTGTCCTTTCTCAACCGTCGCTAACTTGGCTTGATGGTGATATTCTCGGTCAGATTTCGCTTGTCCTTCATTAGAGATGGTGAGTTTCGCGCTGTCGTAATCCACGCCGTTCCAATCAACGTTTTCTACAAAAGCAGCGAGGGCAAACGCTGTTTCAAATTCCGCCGCGTGCCCAGGGCAAACCCCCGATTCCATTTGATCTTTAACCAACTCTTCGCTGTATGCTTCCCAATAGGAGTGAAATGCGATATTGATGCCAAGTTTTTCTCGGTAACCGTCTAACCGTTCATGCACTGGACCAGAGTTTCCAGCGTGTCCATTGACAATCAGAATGTTATCAATACCGTGCCGACGCATACTATCGGCGACATCATAAAGCACTTCGCCAAAGACCTCTGGACGGAGCGTGAGCGTGCCCTTGTGGTCCATCCAGTGTTCGGATACACCGATCGCTAAAGGTGTTGTCACAATAACCTGTGGGAACAACTTTTCGGCTGCCAATTTAGAAACGTGCACTGCACTTTGTGTGTCGTGATACATCGCTAAGTGTTCATTGTGCTGCTCAGTGCTTCCTGTCGGAATGATCGCGCCTTTGAGGGTACCAGCATCAATCGCCTCTCGGACATAACGCCGTTGGTTTTCCCAAAGTAGCACAGATTTAATTTGAGACATAGTCTACCTCCGATGTTTGGGTAGGACACCATACCTACCAAGCGTGTTTCGGATAGCTGCAATTCCGTCTTCCATTAATTCCCGATTCGGTGGTAAGTAGTCTTGCAGGCTTTCCCAGTCGTATTCGTTCTGCTTCGCGTCGTTATTTTTAAAAAGAACCTTAATGCCGTAATCTCGGATTTCATTGACCGTCCATTCATAGATATAGAAGCCGAAAATATCTGCGTGTAGAGAAACATTACACTGTCTCTCAGTGAGATAGCGTTCCAAAACTATTTCAAACCGTTCACCTGTAAAAGAGACTAAGTCTTTTTCCGGTGGCCCTAAGCAGACCCCGTCCCAATCAATCAAGTGGAGTCGATTTTCAGTATCCAGAATAAGATTGCCCGGAGTCGGGTCGCCGTGTGTAATGACGAATGGCGTCTGTAATGCCCCTGCCGAACGTCCGAGGCTATCATATCTATCTAATGTCTCCAAGACAGCGGATCGGTGCTGTGCGAGTGCTTCAAGCAGCTGTTTCTGGTATTGATTTTGAGGTGGTATCTCTTTCGCTGGTGCTTCAAGTACTGTATGAAGTTCATGCCGCAAAGGTAGGTTGTACTTTGCCACTATGAGGTCATTGGATTCGAGTGTCTCTGAACATCCGTGAATTGTTGCGATCAATGCGCCTGTTTGTGATAGTGCTGTATCGGTGAAATCCTTGCCAACTTTCCACAAATCCCAACGGCTTTTACCCTCAATAAACGGAAACAACGCGACACGGAAATCTTGCCACCGGACGCTTAGTGCTCCTTCCCGCGTTTCCAAAGGGGCGACAACGCCTAATATATTGTATCTGTGCCGCAAGAGGGACGCTACTCGCAAACGGCTATTTGGTACGGAAGTTGAGGCTTTAGCAAAATACTTTTCGCCTGTTTCAGAAACAACAATATAACCGTAACTATCTTCGCCTTCTGGGAAAAAAGTTATGGATTGCAAAGGTAGATTGTAGGCAAAGCTAAGCTGTTGTAATAATTCCGTTTTATCAAAGGTGTTGTCAACTTTCATAGACGCCTATAATACCAGCTAACGCACATAAGAACTTAAAAGTTTTCTCTAAATCTCTCAAAATAGTTGTCGATTTCATCCCGTAACTCAATACCGGCATCTTCAAAAACTTTCAACAATTCTGTGTAGGTTCCTTCACCGCCGATAAAATTCCAAAGTTCTTCTGCTATCAAAATATCATGCTGTAGATCTAACATCCCTTTCAGTGTCCATCTTTCGTAGGGTTTTGGTTCATAAGGATTGTAAGGGATGCCAATTATAGTATTTACAGCTGCTTCTGAATCTCTTGTTAATTCGGCTCATTGGCAACAATAAAAACATCATAATCCTCAGCCAAAAACCGCTTACAGTTTTTAAAAACCTCCGCTACACCGTGAATATACGACTCTCTCGCTTCTCGTCCCTTTCCTCTAAATAGGGGCCCAATTTCTAATTCATCCAATCGTTTGAACCCAAAAAGATCATAAGCGTAAGCGTGCTGCTCGTGATAATTGATAAGTCCGACGTATGGAGGACTTGTAAAGATCCCCTTAATTTGTTGTTTTTCGGCGATCTCTGCGAATTGGGAATCTACCTGTTTCAGCATTGTAAAAATGTCAATCGTCCGCGAATCGCCAGTTATGCAGTGTTGAACAGTATCTGTTTTTAATTTACTGAATTCAATCCATCGTTGTACACTATCCTTACAGTACCGTTCCCACCAACTCAGGATAGAAAAAAGGGGTTTACAGATTTTCCCATGCTTTCGGCAATAATAAGTTGTTGTTACCGGATTCCGCAATGTGCCTAAATCTGCATGCGTTGTGGCTCTGCAAGAGCGGATGGTCCGACTTAAGATAAGCATCAATGCATTTTGTGTTGATGGGTTTTCTACCTTGTCGATTAAATTGTGGACGAAATCAATCTCCGCCCTGACCCCTGGAAGGTACCACTGCTTCATGAAGCGAGCCGAGTCCCGGGGCATCTGCAGATCAATTTGGTATTCGGCAACAAATTTACGATACGTTTCTAAAAAAGTGGCTGCCTTCTCAGCACCATACTGCTTCTGGTCAATTTCACCTAATCTAACTTGACGTTTGAAAGATACTGGGAAATATTGATTGTTGAATTCCGTAAGTGTTTCCGCGAGCTTAGATTCAAATTCGACTATACCAGATGTAGCAACAAGGTTCTTGAGAGCTGCTGTAATTTTTTGGCTCTTCTCATACAAACGAGTTAGATTATATGTCGCCACTTTGGTATTGCTAATGAAGGCGTTAAACGCCGAAACATCAATCCCAATTGCGTGCATGCCAAGTTCGTTTGCTTGTACCAAAGCAGTCCCACTCCCACAAAAAGGGTCAAGCACAATATCACCCGGTTGAAAATAGACATCTCGCTTAAAATTGTCGGTGTGAGAATCTAAAAAATAGGCTACCAGTTGTGGGATAAATTTGCCTTTATACGGATGTAAGCGATGAACGTGTTTTGTTGTTTCTGCTTCTTTAACCTTTTCAAAAGACAACGTCCAATTCAAATCATCGCCGAGTTCGTCTTTCCACCGTGTTTCTCGACGGTTCAGACTGTAATAAGCTTCAAGGCTTTGCTTGGGAATCAACGTTAACCCGTTATCAACAACGGATTCAATCCTACCATATTGGATTAAATAGGTGATGTTTGACGGTGTAACGTTTTTATTCAAATGTTCTGAAGCCCATTCGCTTGCTTGTTTGAGGGTCAGAAGCATTTTTCTATATGTGTCCTCTCAGTCTGCTGAAGTTGGTTCCACTTTCTGAAGCATCACTTTGCTTAGACTACTCAACTCCAGAGTTTTGGCGATATTTCCCATGTTAATCGCAATTTTAAAACGTTTTGAAGAGGTCGAAAACCGTCCCAAATACTCCCCTTCAGGTACATCTCCATAGTTTTCAACAAATTTTATCTGGATCTTCTGTCCTGTTGCAAACATTGCTTCAAACGTGTCACCGAGTTTCCAGCCACGTTCCTTAAACGGAGCAATTTCCAGATCGGTCACAGCATTACCGTGGTCATCAAATTCGGTAATTGTCCCTGAAAGCGATGTCGTTTGAGCGGTCTCCGGCGCACTCGTTTTTTGACTGCATCCAATAAAGAATGCTATCGTCAAGAAAATGGCTATAAATGCCAACTGCCGATTGTACGAACAAAATTGATGATAGAATTTCACTGTAATACCTCCATGATTTTTTTAACTATCTTAAGTATAGTGAAAAGATTAGCAAATGTCAAGCGGAAGTAAATAGACAATTCAGTTTGACATATAAGCAGGTTTGTGCTATCTTTTTTTCGGTATGGTTTCTCTATGTGAAATGGAAAATCTAAGTAGTGTTTACATTGTAAAAGTTATTGAAAGTATGAGTAGGTTTTGGTATGCTATCTCGTATGAAAACCCAAAAGATAGACGTAACTCAAGACCTGCCTGTCGTGATTTCTGATGCGGCTTGGGAGAGCCTCTTCCCGTTTCTCAAAGCGTATTCAAACATCTATGTCGGTAACCCTGAAGACTGTAGACGCTTTCT
>JAJDUH010000074.1 GCA_022826805.1 Candidatus Poribacteria bacterium | reverse complement strand
CGGCTTTGCGCAACACCGCACTTTCCATATTACGCTTAGCAGGATACAAGGCTATCGCTAAAACAATGCGATATTTCGCCGCACATCCTAAACAGGCTATGAAACTTTTGAAAAATAATTTTTAAAACTAAATGACCCTATGTATGAATTCCTTTCTAAGTTTGCTAATTTTTGCCGAATTAGGCAACCGTTTTTCTCATTCTCCGCGTCACTATGTTTTGAAAACACAATAGACGCTATAGGAGGAAAAGAAAAATGGTACGAGTGTTTGTTAGTATTGCTTTTTCGAGTATTGTTATGCTACTGGTGGCAACTTCCACCAGCTCAGGGCTTGATGAGGACCTTGTTTTTTATCTCACTTTTGATAATATTACGGATCAAACAGTTGTTGATAAATCGGGGAACGGTCTTAACGCAGAGATATTTGAGAATACTGAGATTGTCAAAGGCAAATATGGAGAGGCAATCCGTATCACAAGTCAAAGGGTGGATTGCGTCAATATCGCTTCTCAGGAAAAGCTAAAAGTTACAGGTGAGATAACAATGATGCTATGGATTTATTATCCAGAAACATGGATAGGTAAGAGAACACATTGGTTTGATAAAGACTGTCATACGGCTGGCGCGGCGGCCTCCTATGGTATCCAGAGTGGTGATATCGGTGGAGGACCACTCATCTGGTTATATTTGGGATCACAGGATAATCAAGGGAATATGATAGGTCGGAGGACTCTGGCCAGTCCACACAAAATGGTGGCTAAAAAATGGCATCATGTGGCCGGCAGCTACGATGGTGAAACCATAAAAATCTATGTAGATGGTAAAGTTATCGGCGAAGAAAAGGAAAAATTCAATTTAGCTGGGAACAACGACGCGGACGTTCGGATTGGGTGTGTAAAAGATCGAGCACATGTTACATTTGTCAACGGTTCTATTGACGAAGCCGCAGTCTGGCAACGGGCACTGAGTGATGACGAAATCACACAAGCCATGGCAGGTAATTTTCTTGCTGTTTCACCGAGTGATAAAGTGACGACGACTTGGGCGGATATAAAAAAGCATCCATAACGGAGAAGCATCTCATGAAAGGTTCCACTAAGTTCATTCTATTCAATTATACTATCAGTATACTAATCGTGTTGAGTGGCAGTGTGATGGTGTGGGCACAAGCCCCAGAGACTGCAGAAATCGCGTTTATGTCAAAGCGAGATGGTAATGCCGAAATCTATAGCATGAACGCCGATGGGAGCGAGCAAGTTAATTTGACGATGCATCCTGCAGAAGATTACGATCCCGTTTGGTCGCCAGACGGAAAGCAGATACTTTTCAGTTCCAATCGCGGGAAAGGGGTTTTTGATTTATACGTGATGGATGCGGACGGTGCAAATGTACAGAAGGTGTTTGCAAACAGCAAATATAGAAGGTACCCCGACTGGTCGCCTGATGGCAAAAAGATTGTTTATGCCCAAGGAGAGCCGCGACTGGCAAAGTTATTATTCGGATTCCGATTCGTACCATCAACCGAACTTACACTTTATATTGCGACAATAAACGGGGGCTCCGTTGAGAAATTGACAGACGGTTCCAATCCGAGTTGGTCGTCTGATGGCCAAGAGATAGCCTTTGAAGTGCGCGGTCGCAAAGACCTACCCTTAGGAATTTTTGACCTGCAGACACACACCAAAAAGACGCTTCTCTCAAGGGAGATGCCGCGGATAGTTGAGCCGAGCTGGTCGCCAGGTGGCGACAAAATCGCCTTTGCTGAAATCGATGGTGGTTTTAATGCACAAGGCTTTCTTGCGGTTAGGAGGTCAACAATCTACGTTGTAAATCGTAATGGGACAGGTCTTCATCAGATTACCGAAGATGAAGAAAAATTCGCCTCTGATCCCACCTGGTCTCCAGAGGGCAACACAATCATTTACAGTAAGGTCAGTGGCGGTCGTCAACTCTACAAAACAGACGTGAAGAATGGCAACGCAATACAACTGACGCACGAGGGAAGTAATTCTTGGCCGGATTGGTTTAACCCAACGAACTTAAGTGTTTCGCCTTCGGTGAAATCGCTAACGACGATGTGGGGAAAATTAAAACAGAATTGAAGGAGATTAAAAATGAGAACTTTAACTATTGGGTCTCTCATCTTTGTAATAATGAGTGCCCAACTGAACGCTGACAACCATCCAGTGACTCATAACAAAATAACACTGAGCCTTGACAATGCATCGGAAGTGTCCCTCAAAGGCTTTATTGCACCGGTTGAATACACACAATACAACTTCCATGTGGAGTGGGAGGCATTGGCAAATTTGCGGGTTGCTGAACCTGAGAAGCGGTATCCTGCCTCGGTTTTTCGTGCCTTTTTGCCAGACAAAGCGGTTGCGGCTGGTGACCTTTGGCAGGTTAAGGAAGAAGGGACGTTAACATTGTTGAGTCAACTTAACCCGAATCCGAGGTTTGATCTGGATATCAATAATGGAGATTCTTATGGCTTATGGGCATCTCTACGCGCTTACAACGATGCGTTTGCTGAAATTGTGTTCCGCATCCACGCTGAATTTGTTTTAGATGATGGTCGGTTTACGCCGTCTCAGTTTAAAGGACATCTTGTTATTGATCGAATTAACGAGAAGGTTGCTTCCTTCAAGATGTACGTCCCTGAAGGTATAGTGAATTTTGATGTTGGACGAGACAGTACCAGAACCATAGACATCGGTTTCTGTCCGCAAATAGAACTCCATACTGAGACACAGGCAATTTTATCGGACCCTGACGTTGTGGAATCTATCACGCAAGAAGAGGCTGAACGCAAGATGATATTGCGTTTTTACAAATCGCAGCAAATCAACTGGGTCTCATTGGAAGAGGCGTTGGAGATGATGCAGGCACAACAGAAACCTGTTCACGCGATTTCGATAGATGGTCCGCTTGCCGATGAGTCGTGCTGAGGGAGCGGCAAAAGCCTGAGGGCAGTTGTCCTCTCTGACGACCAAAATATTGAATTCTTGAACGAAAATTTTATCAATACATGGGTGCCGAATTCCGAATTAGGGCGCGTCCCAAGTTTACTGGAACCGATCGCCAAGAGACGCGAGCGTGAAGGTAAAACCTTTGACACAAGCCATGCTTTAGCACAAGCAATCATGAAAGGGTGGAAGAAAGGTTCTCCGGCAGACTCTTTGGTAATCTCACCGGAATTTGAACTGATGGGTAGACAACCTGTTAATGAATTGCTTTTCAGTAGCAACACATCCGCGCGTTATCTGATGTTTCTTCAGGAATCTTTAACAGGGAAACTGCCCGGATTGGTTGATGATACCTCAAGACCGGAACCTATCAACTCCGATCCTGTATTAAGGAACTTGTATGTCGTGCTCAATAATACCCGCTCTTCACAGGAAGTCCTCGGTGTCTTTCGGACACCAGAAGGAGGGCATCAGGATTACACCGTCGTTAATATTGATGCAACGGCGTTTGAAGATGGCGGGATGCTTACGATTGAGGTCTCAGTCGGTCATGCCGAGGCAGCTGGTTCGTTTGATCTGTTCGATGGTGATAGTGAACTCCCAACGAAAGGCACGCCCGAGAATGCGCTTGACTCAGCGTGGAGTGTTCCACCGGGTAGCATACAGAAAATCACCTATATTTTTGAGCGAGGTCAACACTTTAAATTGGGTGCTACCGGTGATTGGTTCAGCAAAAAAGGGGAGTACCAATGCTTTTCTGGCTAACATTTCTGTGGAACCTATGTTGGAAGAAGAGAATGGACATTAAAAACGAATTTTTTGTGATTTTTTCTACAGAATTTGGCAACCATTTCGTGCTTTAACCGCGTCACTATATATTGACTTAGGGTTTACATGAACAGAGACTTCTTGTAGAAGTCATGTTCACTTAGAATATTCCCTTCTCGCATAATATCGGATAAAATCAAAAAATTGACAGTTATCTACAGCCGGAGTATCTCATGAAACACAAGTCTGTTTCTTCTTTTTCAGGAACTGGAGGCTATACCAAACTTCTAATACTCAGCTCTATCGTCAGTGCGTTACTTGTATTCAGCGGTATCCCTGTTGGGTGGGCAGAAGCCCCAGAAACTGAGAAAATCGCTTTTGTGTCAAAGCGAGATGGCAATGCTGAAATTTACATCATGAACCCCGATGGAACTGAACAGGTTAATTTAACCCAGCACCCCGCAGAAGATTATGACCCCGCATGGGCACCAAATGGGAAGCAAATCCTCTTTAGTTCTGATCGAACCGGTGACACCTTCGATCTGTATCTTATGGACGCAGATGGCAAAAATGTTCAGAAGGTGTTCAAAGACAACGAATATAGAAGAGACGCGACTTGGTCACCCAATGGTAAACACATCGTCTATGCACAAGCAGACCGACGAAAGGCAATTTTTGCACACGGCGCCCGATTCGCACCTACAGCGGAACACACGCTTTATATTGCTACACCCAACGGAACTTCCATTGAGAAATTGACTAAAGGATTTTGTCCGAGTTGGTCGCCCGATGGAAGTGAAATAGTTTATGTAGTAACAGGTCTTGCTCATACACCTTTGGGGGTTTTCGACTTGGCGACGCGCACGCGTAAAGTCCTGCTACCAAAGGAGTTGCCTTGGACGACTTCCCCAGTGTGGTCTCCACAGGGGGACAAGATTGCTTTCGGTAAACTTAATGGCACTGGATTCAATGAACGAGGAGGTTTAAGGTTTCGGAAAGCAGCACTCTACATTATAAATAGTGATGGCACAGGACTACAACAGATGAGTGATGGACTTTTCGCATATAACCCGTCTTGGTCCCCACAGGGAGATCAACTCATTTACAATAATATAGGGGCAGAATCTCTTCAACTCTACAAAATTGACGTGAACGGTGGCAACCCGACGCAACTTACGATCAACGGAAGTAATACGGGTCCGCAATGGTCTAATGTAAAGGATTTGTCGGTATCACCTTCGGTGCGATCGCTAACAACGACGTGGGGGCAATTGAAGCAACATTAAAGGAGATTGAAAAATGAAAATTTTAACCATTGGACTTCTCACTTTGTTTATGATGAATGGAACAATCAAAGCCGATGATCAGGCGGTAACTAAGAACAAAATCACACTTAGTCTTGACAGCACATCAGAAGTGTCTGTCGAAGGCTTCATTGCCCCGATTGAGAACACCTTGTCTGGTTTTCATGTGAGGTGGGATGCATTGGCAAATTTGCGGGTTGATGAACCGGAAAAGCAGTATCAGACATCAGTTTTTCATGCTTTTCTTCCAGATAGTGCGGTTTCGGTTGGTGATACTTGGCAGATTGAAGAGGGAAGCGTACTCAAATTGCTACGGCAGCTTCACCCCAACCCAAATCTGGATATGCACATTAACGCCGGAGACTCGCGTGGTTTGTGGGCATGTTTGCGGGCTTATAACGACGCTTTTGCTGAAATTGTGCTCCGTGTTCATGCGGAATTTGCCTTAAAAGATGGTTGGTTCACACCTTCTCAATTTGCTGGAAGCTTAGTTATTGAGCGAGTTCAAGAAACGGTCACGTTTTTTCAGATGTATGTCCCTGACGGCACAGTAAACTTTGATGTGAACTGGAAAGAAGACCCAGACGCATCTTATGCTATTACGGATGCCGGTCTTTGCTCGCAAATGGAACTCCGGGCTGGAACGCGCAATTTCCTGCAAGATGTCAAATTCTCAGAATCTATTTCGCAAGAAGCAGCTGAACGGGCATTAATACTACGTTTTTACAAATCGGCACAGATTAATTGGGTGCCACCGGAGCAAGCGTTGAAGATGGCACGAGCAGCGCAAAAGCCAATCCATGTGATTTCAAATGATGGTCCGTTGGCTGATGAATCGTGCTGAGGGAGCGGCAAAACCATGAGGGCAGTTGTCCTCTCTGACGACCAAAATATTGAATTCTTGAACGAAAATTTCATTAATACTTGGGTGTCGAATGTCGAATTAGAGCGCACACCCAATAAGCAAGCCTTTATGGCACTGAGACGCCAGCAGGGATTCAAGCCGTTTGACAAAACAAGTGCGTTAGCACAGGCAATCATGAAAGGGTGGAAGAAACACTCACCATCAGATTTTTTGGTTATCTCGCCAGATCTCGAATTGATGGGTAGACAACCTGTCAACGATCTTCACGGTGGAGATATGTCAGCGCGTTACCTGAGGTTTTTCAGGGTATCCTTAGATGGAAAATATCCAGGATTGCGCGAGAACACTCCAGCACCTCAATCAACCAATTGGGAGGTACTTCTTGAATCAGATGATGTAGCGGTCGATGACTTGAAAACTGCGCTTACGCATGAGAAGCCGGAGCAGGAAATTCTTAGCATTTTTCGGACCCCGGAATATGGCTATCAAGATTATACCGTTATTGAGATTGATGTGACAGCATTTGAAAATGGAGGTTGGCTCACCATTGATACTTGGGTTGGGGATGGTGAGGCTTCCGGTTCGTTTGATTTGTATGATGCCGACAGTAAACTCCCTACAGAAGGGGTGCCACATGGTGCGCTTGCTCATGCATGGGATATTCCACCTGGAGATGTCGGTATAATTGAGCATTATTTCGATCAAGGTCAAGTCTTTAAGTTGGGCGCTACCGGTAATTGGTACAGTGAGAAAGGGAGCATTAACGGTTTTCTTGTGAAGATTTCTGTTGACCCTGAGACGGAAGAAGTGAACGATCATTAGTTTCATTCTCCTGTTAGCGCGTTTGCAAAACGCGCTAACAGGAAATACCGTTTTAGTATATAATGAAGTTATCCTTTTTTTCGAGGTAACAGATGAAGAACGACGATGTTGAACTAATTCAAAACAGTCTCATAGGTGACGAAAACGCTTTTGCGACATTGGTGAGGAAATACCAAAAGCAGGTTCATGCGCTCGCTTGGCGGAAAGTAGGCGACTTTCACATTGCTGAAGAAATTACGCAGGATACTTTCTTGAGAGTCTATGAAAAACTGTCTACGCTGAAGGATCCAAATTGTTTTGTGGGATGGCTTTATAGAATTGCTGCACGTCAATGCCACGCGTGGCTCAGAAAGAGCCGGATGCAAACACAATCGCTCGAAGATACAGACATCAAACAGATAGAAAAGATGACATACTCTGAGTATGTCGCTGAAGAGCAGGCAAAAGCTGCGACTGACGCACAACGCAACATTGCTCAAAAATTGCTTGCTCGGCTACAAGAAAGTGAGCGCACTGTTGTTACACTCCACTACTTCGGGGAGATGACCTGTGAAGAGATTAGCCGATTTTTAGGTGTATCGGCAAGCACTGTTAAGAGTCGGCTTCGTCGCGCGCGACACCGTTTAAAGAGAGCGGAGCCCATGATCCGAGAAGCGTTAGAAGGCTTCCAAATTAGGGCGAATCTCACCGAGAGTATCATGCAAAAGATCTCCAGTATTGAACCTATTGTCCCTTCCGGTGGTAAACCGTTCGTGCCGTGGGCAATTGCTGCTTCAACCGTTGTTTTGGTTGTGATGATGTTGGGAACAGGAAATCAAGTCTTGACTCGATTCCAACAGCCTTATGACCTTGATTCTACGTCGGAGATGATTGTAGAACTTATTGACGCGCCTATTGCGCTGAATCTTACGTCGAAACCGGATGTGCGAACTCAACTTGGCAGGTCCAGGGCACCGAGTAGAGGTCAGAGATTTGAGCCGAATGCATCTCAATCCGAATATGTCCATAGGTTTCTTCATGCGGAAGCAAAGAACGTTGCCCTCGATGATGAAAAGCCTTTACAAGAGATCCTGAGCGTTTTCCGGACACCGGCAGCAGGCTATCAAGATTATACTATTGTTGAAATTAATGCGACAGCGTTTAAAAATGGCGGCACGCTTACTGTCGATATCTGGGTCGGAAGCGCGGAAGCTTTCGGCAAGTTCGTTCTTTTTGCAAGCAATAATGAGTTCTCTACTACAGAAGGATTGCCTGAAACTATACTCGCCTCAGCATCGGGGATCCGACCCGGCAAAGCGGGAAGGATCACCTATCGTTTTGAGGAAGGTATGATTTTTAAGTTGGGCGCTACTGGTAATGCGTTCAGTGGAAATGGAAAGGTCAATTCTTTTCTCGCCAAAATTTCTATCGAACCGACGTTATAAGAGGGGCAATACGGGAATTTGTATTAGAAACACGACAAACCTTGCCGAGTCCCGCCCCCTTGTTTGGCTGTTTTCCCTTCAATTTATCTTACAAAAGACATCCCTCCTGCAAGTCCCATGATCGCAAAATAAATCAAGCCTATCTGCCATCACATTTATCCATTTTTTCAAAATTATGCAACAGTTTAGCTCCTAAATAGCGTCACTATAGACTAATTGGAGGGCATTTATGAAAAATAGGGACGTTGCGCTCGTTCGTCGGACGCTTGATGGCGATGATACTGCATTCACTGAACTTGTACAGAAATACCAGAAGCCGATTCACGCGCTGGCGTGGCGGAAGATCGGGGATTTCCACATTGCCGAGGAGATTGTGCAAGATACATTCCTGAAAGCATACCAGAAACTGGCGACGTTGAAGAAACCGCAGCGCTTTGCGAGTTGGCTTTATGTGATTACCACAAACCTCTGCAGCACGTGGCTCCGCAGAAAGCGTTTGTGGACCCAACCGCTTGAAGAAGGGACCTTCGCTCAGGAAAAAGCAACATATTCGGGGTATGTCGTTGAAGAGAACGAGCGAGTGGCAAGAGAGACCCAGCGCGAAGTTGTTAAAAAGTTGCTTGCAAAACTCCAAGAGAGTGAACGTACAGTTATTACGCTTCATTACTTCGGTGAGATGTCAAGCGCGGAGATTGGCGAGTTTTTGGGGGTATCGGCAAACACGATTCGGAGTCGTCTCCATCGGGCCCAGCAACGTTTGAAGAAGGAGGAACCGATGATCAGAGAAGCATTGAATAGTTTTCAACTATCTGCGAATCTAACCGAGAACATTATGCAAGAAATTACGCGTATCAAACCCATCACACCTTCTGGAAGTAAGCCGTTGGTACCGTGGGCAATTGCTGCTTCAACTGTAGCGGTGGTACTACTGATGATAGGCATCGGTAGCCAATATCTCACCCGATTCCAACAGCCCTATAGCTTTGATGCCACATCTGATATGACGGTAGAACTTATTGAGGCACCAGTTGTGTTGCCCCTTGAATCCAAACCGGATGTTCGGACGCAACTGGGAAATTCGATTACGCCAGTTAAAAGTAATGATCTTGGACAACAACTCACTCAACCAGAATATTTGGCAAGATTTGCCTCCGCTCCCGTGGATGAGGTAGAGGAAATTACTGCTGCCGATAAAGGTAAACGCTACATCACGCTTAATGCCCTCACGACTACAGAAAGTGGAGAACACTTAGCAATTGGGACTTTCAACCTTAGCAGAACCAATTCGATTCTGACATCCACGAGTTATTTTACGCAGGGCGGAAGCGGAGGCGTCGATCCATCGCCGATGTACATGCTCCTAAAACATTTCGTCTATTTCCCAGAGTCGCTTTTCAAGTTTCCTGTAGTCGTAGGAAATACATGGACACAGGAAGGTGGCTGGGACTCACAAACGAAGACAACCTTGCAAGACTATGAACAGGTAGAAACAGCCGCAGGGACTTTTCCTAAATGCCTCAAGCATAAAACTGTCTTCACAGACGCCAAAGCAAGCTCGGCGTTGAAGAATTCACTTGTGAATGGCACGCGCTATTTGTGGTTTGCCAAGGGTGTCGGAATCGTGAAAATGCGCTATGAACATGCCAATGGCATCATAACGGAAGCAGAACTCTTGGAATATAAGGTCCCAGGGAACACAACAGGATATTTCCCTCTACAGATAGGCAACGCCTGGACCTACAAATGGCAAAACGATTACCGAGATGAAGCAGCGATTGAACAGTGTCAGGTCGTCGAAAACGCTGATAAACCCCCAGATCGAGATATAATACCTCCAGAAGTAGAGAGGACTATTCCTGACCTATCTAAAAAAGTTCCAACAGATTTAAAGGAGATAAGAGTCGTCTTTAGCGAGAGAGCGGTAGGTATTGATGTCGGACACGCTGGCGTTCCAATCGGAGATATCCAGTGGAAAAACTTCAACACAACCCTCGTTATTTCCTTTAAACAACACTTGGCACCTTCAAAAATTTACCGACTTATATTGGGTGTTCATGAGAACATCCGAGATTTAGCGGGCAATCCGTTGGAAGAACACACCCTCATCTTTACAACTGAAGGACCCGAGCCAGTTCTGCCTACTTTCGAGGACACAACACCCATTCACGTAAAAGGTATTGAAGAACTTGATTTTTCAAATGAGCTGTTCTGTCGCGTTTCAACTGACTTTACAGACGGATTCGCTTTTCCATATTACCTGCTCATTCCGCCAGGCATAGATTCCAGCAAACCCGTTCACTTACTGATAGAACCATGTAATACAGGGAAAACAACTGATAATTTTAAAAGCCACGATAGGAAAGCAAAAGCATTAGCAAAGACATCTCATGCGACTGAAATCGCAAGAAAATTGAAAGTGCCATTATTGGTCCCTGTTTTCCCGCGTCCTGGTGGAGATCGGTGGAGAATCTACACACACGCCTTAGACAGGGACACTCTCCTGATTAAAGAGGGAGAACTCAGGCGAATTGACCTGCAACTCATCAAAATGATAGCTCATGCTCAAAAACTTCTGCGACACAATAATGTGAAGGTGAATGAGAAGGTTTTCATGAACGGATTCTCCGCCTCTGGGACGTTTGTAAATCGGTTTGCCATTCTGCATCCAACGGTTGTTCGTGCGGTTGCAACTGGTGGAGTCAACGGCATTCCGACTTTCCCGACCGATCACTGGAACAATATAAAAATGCGCTACCCAGTTGGAATTGCTGACGTGAAAGAGATCGCTGATGTTGAATTTGATGAGAGGGCATATAAGCGTGTCTCCCAGTACATCTACATGGGTGCTCTGGATGACAATGATACCATTCCCTACCGAGATTCCTTTGATAAAGTGGATACCAAATTAGTTGAAAGCCTCATTGGCGCGAAAATGATGCCGGATCGGTGGCGTATGAGTCAATCCATATATAAGACACTTGGTATTCCGGCGCAATTTGTCACGTACAAGCGTGCTGGACATGAAATTAAAGTTGAGATGATTGATGACATTGTTGCATTTTTCAAGGCAAACTCGGGGCATGAAATTGTTGAAATTTCCCCACACCAACACCTATTGGAGGAGTAAAAATGAAACGGATACTATTTCCTTTGATTCTTATCCTATTCACAGTAACCCAAGTCTCTGTTGGATTAGAGAATGGTCTCGTCTTTTATTTTTCTTTCGACAATGTGAAGAACAAGAGAGTCTTTGATGCATCCGGCAACAACTTGGACGCCAAGATTGTCCGGAGCGTGAATTTCGCCGAAGGCAAATATGGTAACGCACTTCAGGTTACGGCAGATACTGAGGAATGTATTAACATTCCGAGCTCGGACGAGCTGAAGATCAGCGAAATAACCATGAGTGCATGGGTTTATCGGGAAAATTGGGCTGATGGCTCAGGGCACTGGTTTGACAAAGGCTCCTACGCTGACCTTGGGGGCCTGCATGCCTACGGTATGGCAGTTTTCCAAGCTAAAGATGCTCAAGGGAGATTCGGAGGCATAGAGAAGGGCACTGTTCTTGCAATGATCTTGGGTGGAAAGGGAAATCAGTCAAGCATCAGCAAAACGCTTCCGAAAATAAAAGAAAATACATGGCATCACATCGTTGGAACTTACGATGGCGCGTTTATGAAAATCTATCTTGATGGAGAGGTCTTCTTAGATGGTGAGAGCTTTGGACTGGATCCATTCAAGTTTGTCGCCGAGACAAACGACGCAGACTTGCGGATTGGGTGTACCAAGGATAGACCGCAGTATGCCCTTCGCAATGGTTTGATTGATGAAGTTGCGCTCTGGCGTCGTGCCCTCACTCAAAGCGAAGTTAGAACAATCATGAATGGCAACTTTCTCGCTGTTTCACCCAGAGACAAGGCTTCCACTACTTGGGGCGATATTAAGCGAAGATCCGTTACGTATTAGGTTTAAATTAGGGTAAATTTTAGAATTACTGATACACTGAATTGTACCTTAAGGACACGTTAAAGCTCCGCGCTCACTGTCATCTCCAAACGGTGTTCTGGCTTCCGCTGCTTTGTTGAGAGTAAACGGTAATTGAGTCGGAACAGGAGATCGGTAAATCTTCGCAATCTGTAATCGGCGGTCGTTCGGATCTCATGGCTGATGCCTTCGTAGAAGGTGTATTGTGCGAAAGGTATACCCCCACTACTTTCACCATAGCCGAGTTTGTAGTTGATGTCAATACGCCCTTTGCCGATAAGGCTGTATATAATACGGTTTTCATAAAAGAAAGTGCGGGTTCTGGCTTCCGGCTCCTCATCGAATTGTTCCTCGTCGGTTGTCCGTCTGTACCCGCCGGTGCCGCTCCATCGTAATGTGTTGCTCAGTTCATAACGGAGTTCTAATTCGGTGACCTCCTCAAATTGACGCAGGTCTGAGATGGGTATTGGTGAAGATTTTGCTGCATCCGCCGGCGTCTGTGTCTCTTGATCGAACTCTTCAAAATCAAATTGGCTATATTTCTCGGTCTCGCGGCGTTGCTCCCAGTTTCCGCTGACAGATATCCGTTGGGTCGGGTTGACGGAGAGACCGACATCCCAGGTTCGATGGCGTCTGTGGCGTTCTTGGCTATTAATCCTCCGGTTGAGTGTCTCACCCGTACGAAAGTTGAATTCAAAACTGAACGCGGGTGAAGGTGAAAATTCAAATCGATGGTGCTGGTTCAATCGTCCGAAAAGTGTGTCTGAACCTTGTAGACTTTGAAGTAGATAGAGCGACACAGCATCCTCTACCTCTTGCTCCTCAGTCAACCATAGTCGCGTCTGTCCTCTAATCGCCTTCAGAAACCACTCCATACGGGATGGCTCGTTAGTAGTAACCCCCCTACCCCCCTTATCAAGGGGATTAGATAGTGTCGGACGTAAATTATCACGCGTAGGCATTGCGCTGCGTTGCTGTCTTTGTTGCTCGCGTGCGCGCCGCGCGAAAAACTGGCGCGGTTGAAAGCGCAACCGAAACTCTGCATCCACCGCCGTTGTCGGTTTATCGCCGACGTTTTGGTAGATTTTGATGTAAGTACCTTCCTCAGGATCCTCTACATAGTGCAAGTCGTCCAATTTCACGTAATACCCTTCACCGGGTTGGATCGGGAACCCAGTGTGTGGATGGATGTCGGTGTAAACTTCACGGCGTTGACTTGTCAGTTTTTTATCCAACTCGTAGGTGATTTCCATGTCAATTGCGCGACTCAGGGGCGTCAACTGGAGGCTGATATCGGCGAGCTGGGTTGTTGTATTTGCACCGAGGTCGTTGTGTGCTTTCAACATGCGGCGTGCGATGTTCGCCGTCAGATCCACTCCGCCCTTGAGAAAAGACTCTTGTTGTGAAAAGATGCCAACTTTCCACGTTCGCGCGGTAGTGCTTCGCTGCCAATCGGACAAGCCAATGGGTTCATTATCTACAGTAAGCAACGGTTCTTTAGCGAAAGCTTCCTCAAGTTCATAACTGGTATCAAAGGATGCCCATTTAAAATCGACGAGATTGATGCGTCCGGTTGTGCGGTTCCGCTTTCGGTTGAGTACAGCATTGAATGGCTCGTTCGATTCCACTTTGCCCAGCGTCCCCATGACTCTAAATGGTCCGATAGGATAAATGAGATTGCCTTCCTGTCGCAACTTTCCCTGCGATTGTGTTGTAGTTGAATTGATGTCCTCTACACGCGAGCTGCTCCGATAGTCGTCCCAGCGAAGGTTAGGAAGCCATTTTCTTATGGCTGTTGGCTGTTGGCTGTTGGCTGTTGGTAACTCGTTGTAACGGTTGCTACCGTTCTCGCCTGCCACAGGTCTTAACTGACGGTTGACGGCTGACGGTTGACGACTATTAAAATTTACACCCCAATTGAAATTATTTCGGATCGTTGCGTTTGCAGTGCCAGTGTTAGAAACACCCCCTACAAAGGTGTCGAGGTCAGAGACCTCTCCTACAGTGGTATCTTCGGGTACTTTCTCCTCGCTTCTACCCACACCAGCATCAATTTCCAACCAATCTACTGGAAGCATTTGGATGTCAAAGTTCATTGTTCGCTCATCTTGGGCAGTTCGGGAGGGTCCGGCGATGCTGAGCAGAAAGGCATCGTCAAAGCCCTCTTTGGCGTATTGTGTCTCATAGCGGGAACGGGTACGATTGCTACTTGATGCCCCAACAGGCACAAAGTCAGCATCCATCGACCTGACATCAAGGTTTGTTGTTAATTTAGGGTGTAGTTTACTACCCTCCCTTGCCTCCCCCTTATCAGGGGGGAATACGAAATCCCAATCCGCATAGCCGATGAGTTTCCACGCCTGACTCACCTCTTTCCGATCAGCAGTGGAATAGGTGTTTTTATCAACAGTACTATAAGCGATTTCGCCTTCAACCCATGCCTGTTCGGTGAGATTCAAGCGACTTTCGAGTCCCCAGACGCTATGTTTTTCGGGTGCTGTAAGGGGTGATCCATCACCATCGGGATCAAGTATGTTTTGGCGAAGTGCTTCCAGTTCTTCGTCAGCGAAAACGATTAAAGCCTGTTCTGGCTGACTCAGATCTGTTTCAACGGCATAGGAGGCACCGAAGGAAATTCGCTCACTCGGCAGCGTGAAGATGCTGCTGAGTCCATAAAGATTCTGCTGGTATGCGCGTTCTTCTGAGATGTATTCAAAGTCAATCCGAATTACGTCGTTGCTGGTTATTAGATGCTTACTGTTGAATTCAACAATGGGATCCCCGTATTCACGGATGACGTAATCGTTATTTTCGCCGCGTCGCATTCTCTCACCATTCAACCAGACGATTTCGCTACCGGCTTTCACAATGACATATTGCCCATCAACCGTGAGTCGATACTCACTACGTCCCTCCTCACCCCGAAGGACTAAACTCGTAGATTGTCCTTTCGGAATAGCACTCGGAATGAGATGAAAGTCCACCCACTTAAAATCGCCTTCTACTTGTACACCCTCCAAGGCACGCGGGAAGAAGATAAATTCCGACGGACCGAGCGATCCTTCAAAATCGCCTAAGGTCCCCCTCATATTCGGATGTGTGATGCGGATTAACTTCTGATCAATGTCTTGAATATTCTCAGTCGTGCCTTCGGGTTGGATGGGTAAGTCTTGGTCTGACAACATTGCTAATACACCAATGTTGTCAGAGGCTTTTCCTTCTACGTTGACCCGGAGTTCCTGATTCGGCGTCACACCGCGTCCGCTACCAACTGAGATCCCAAATGTTTGACTTCCAGATACCTCTAGCTGATTGTCAGTTGTTGGTTGTCGGTTGTCAGTTAATACGCCGTGGCGGTTGGGAACATCCTCACTTGCGACAGACGACTCTTGTCGAGAACCTGTTATATCGGTTCGTGGGTTCTCTATACCGTAAAGATCACGTTTATAAACCTGTTTAATGGCAAAAGGTAGCGTTCGGTAACTTATAGTTAACCTATAGGGTAGGTCGGATTCAGAGGCAGCGTCCTGATCAGCTAAAGTAATTTTTCCCAAATAGAAATCGACTTGATAATCTACACCGCGCACGAGGACTTTCCCATCCGCCTCTGTTATTTGCTCAGTCTTCGGAAGGATTGGCGGATATTTCACCGTGAATTCCAGATCGTCTACGCTCAGTTCGAAGGATTCAGCTTTTTGAAGGACAGAGAAGGTGGGAAGTTCAAGGACGTTAGTTTCGTTGTTAGGAGATTCTTGTCCAGTACTTCCGGGACGTGGTAGGACGCACAAACAGAAGATAAGGAGAAAGAGTGTTATACGCATTATTAGTTGTCAGTTATCGGTTGTCAGCAGTCAGTTAAAAGAGGCTACTGTCAAACGAAGACTTCTTAACTGATAACCGATAACTACTTTTTACGAAAGACTTGGAACACCTTTATGTCGTTTGCTTCCGCATCGCTTACGAAGACCTGCCCGGCTTTCGAGACTGCAATACCGGCTGGCTCCAAGAGCCCAGGGGTGCTAAACTCTACAATACTCTTTCCATCAGGTGTAAAGACTTGGATACGCCGGTTCCCACTATCTGTTACATAGAGATAATTCCATTCGTCGAGAGCGATGCATTTGGGATCGCGCAGCTGTCCAAGCTCGCCGCCTTCCCCACCCCACGTATCAATAGGATTGCCGCTGAAATCGTATTTTTTGATGAGATGGTTCCCGGTGTCAACAACGTAAACGTTCCCGTGTGAATCAACTCCCAAGTCCGATGGGTTCCAAAGTTGTTCTCTGCCACTCCCAAAACCACCGTGTGCTATAACAGGAACCCCTGCAACATTGAATTCAATCCAGCGATGATTACCCGTATCAACGACATAAACCTCGCCATTTCGTCCGATACCGATGCCTTCAGGTCGATCGAGTAAAATGCTGTCTGCGCTTTCACTGATCGGATAAAAAATCTGATCGACGAAATTGCAGTATTGCACCCGATCGTTCCCTGTGTCTGCGACATAGAGGCGGTAGCTCCGTTGGAAACTCAACGCTATGTCTGTGGGATGATCGAACTCGCCCCGCTGCCATCCACGACTCCCGAATTCGGTGACAAAATTTCCAGCACTATCAATCACTTGGACCCGATTGTTTCCTGCGTCTGCGACATAGATCCACTGCCGTTCATCCATCGCGAGTCCCAATGGTGTCCGGAACTCACCTATGCCTTGTCCCGCCCTACCGATCGTTTGAACGTAACCGACACCGATTATAGGAGATGCTGCCCGCTCACGGTTCGACGGAAGAATCTCAATCAGCCCCTTTCCAGTCCCAGATGGGGACCCCGGCTGCGCAATTTCTGTTTCGGGTAGGGTACAACTTAAACAGACCACGAGGAGGAGATAGCCAAGACGTTTAGCACGCTGCACAGGCTTCAGCAGTGATATAGGTTTCTGTTTAGTGTGCCCCAACTTAGCCTCGTTGCACCTTAAATTTGAAAACGAATGTCGTTTGCTGGTCATTGAAATCGCTTGTAACTCTGGGGACAATAATCCGCAAGTTGCTATAGCTAATGCTGCGTTTGCGGAAGTAGAGGAAAAATCTCGTATGTTGCCGTGGCATCACCGTTGTTTTCTCAATATCCTCCCTGGGAAGTATTGCTGGATCGCCTTGTATCCTGAGGGTCTTATCCCATCGGAATATTTCGGCTGCAAACTCGGGTGGTAGCTCCGGTCTGAAATTCTTTTTTAGATAAAAGGATTCTTGCGATTTATCGATGGGTTTCGTTACATTTCCCGTGCCATCAAGCATCTGGCAATCCTTTCTTTTGAAGGAAATCCAGTAGTCGGTGCCGTTATAGATAAAAATAGCAAAGGCATCAACCGCCTTTACGTTATTGAGGGGCAGCGCCATTGCCGTAACGCCATTTTTGACATAAACGACAGTGCCTGTCTGTGGCATGATGACAGCATCCGGGTCAAACATAGGGACAATCATTTCCGGCTGGAATGTGTCCTTAATGAAATCTGGAACCTCTGGCACCTTTGAACAGCCCAGAGGCGTGAGTGACAGACATATACCGCCCAATATTTTCAAGACCGACCTTCGAGGCAGATTCACATCTCCCGTGTGTTCACGATTCTTAGATCGCGGGTTTTGTAAGAAGGGCAGAGTTTTCAACCAATGTTTCTGATTTTGCATTTTTTTCTCCACATCGCGCTTACAAGCTCTAAATGTAAGGCAAAGACAAATTTTGCAGCAGGTTTCGGAAATGCGCGGGTCAATATAGAAAACCTGCGATTTGCGTCTTACAATACCGGTTTTTCACTTTCAAGGGCAAGCATCGCAGCTCCAACGATGCCAGCATCATTTCCAAGGTGTGCTTTTACCACCTTCATTCGTGCCGGGATGTCCATAGCACGTTTAGAGAGTTCAGCCCGGATAGGTTCAAAAAGGAGCTCTTCACCAGCTTCCGCGATACCACCGCCGATGATCGCGATTTGTGGATTGAGGATATGCGCTATTGATGTGAGAGCGATACCTATGTACCGTCCTGTTTCAGCGAAAATCTCAATTGCGATTGGGTCGCCCGCTTGTGCTGCTTCTGCTATTTTCCGCGGTGTTAATGATGCGCCATCCATTGTTGTGGACGTTAAAATTGTACTACGTCGTGTTTTTATTTTCTTTTCGGTACGCTCAACGATATTTTTCGCACCAGCGTAAGCCTCCAGACAACCCTGATTGCCACAACCACAATATCGTCCATTGGGTTCAACAACCGTATGCCCCAATTCTCCAGCAGTATTCTGACTTCCGTGATAAACCTGTCCATCAATCACTACACCACCACCAACCCCTGTGCCGAGTGTCAATGCGACGATACTTTTGTATCCAACACCAGCACCGTGGCGAAGTTCGCCTAAAGTCATAGCATTCACATCGTTGTCCATGCCTTTTAGGACTGGCTTGCATTTCTCATTCGCATGTGCTTGCGAGTTGCATTCTACGCCCCCCTTCGGCGGATGTAATTTTGCGAGTTCTGCGTTCACATAATCGACAAGCGGAATGTCGGTCCAACCCGGGAAGTTAGGTGAAAAGTGAATGATGCCCGTTTCAGCGATGATAAGTCCTGGTGCCCCCAATCCGACGCCTATCTCGTTCGATATTACTTCGATCCCGGCAGCTTCAGTTTTTACAAGTACTTGACGAACGGCTTCAGCGATTCGAGCTGCCACTACTTTGGGCCCCCCTATTTCTACGTCTGTCGGTAGGACCACACGGCAAGAGATATCACCCTCCAATGAGACCAATCCAGCTTTAATATCGGTTCCGCCTAAGTCAACGCCAACGCTATATTTCATTTCCTGCCTATGGTTTACGAAAGAAGTTCTGAATTTGGAAAAACTTGCGCCCCGCGACTAACATTACAGATGTAAATTTCGGGTTCAATGTTGGTCTGTTTCCGGTATTCTGACATGACACGGGTACGAAATGTTTCCAAAACGTCTCTATGAACAATGCTGACTGTACATCCACCAAAACCCGCGCCGGTCATTCGAGTTCCAATTACGCCTTCAACGCTGCGTGCAAGGTCGGTAAGCAGATTTAATTCCGGGCAACTGACTTCGTAATCATCGCGCAGCCCCTTGTGAGATGCATTCATTAACCTGCCAAATGTTAGGAGCGAATTATCTATCTTCTCGGTCGTCTGTTGGTTTCGTGTTTTGAGTGCAGAAACTGCATCCAGTACACGCGTGTTCTCCTCAATTACATACCGACATCTTTTTTGTGTTAAAGTGGGTAACTTTCCTTCATATTTCTCAAAGTCCGTTAGTGAAATGTCCCGAAGAGAAGATATACCGGGTATCCACTGTTTCAAGATGTCAACGCCTCTTTCGCATTCCGCACGCCGTTTGTTGTATTCAGAAGCAGCAAGTTCTCGTTTTACCTTAGTATTAGAAATTGCGATGCAATACGCATCCAGATTGAGCGGAACATGCTCATATTCAAGCGAGCGGCAATCAAGAAACAAGCCGTGGTCTGCCCGTCCCCAGAGTGAGATCGTCTGATCCATGATGCCGCAATTGACGCCTACGAATTCGTGTTCTACCCGCTGGCACAATGCAGCAAGATCTTTCTTGCGTGTCTCTGATATTCGGGTATTTAGAGATGATGTAAGTTTAGAATTACTCACAAAAGCGAGAGCGGCGGACACTGAAAGAGCAGCGGAAGAACTCAACCCGGCACCAATCGGGACATCTCCTGTGATAAGAGCATCCATTCCTGCTATTTCACTACCTGATGCTTGCAAGAGGGACGCAACACCTATTAAGTAGTAACTCCAATTTGGTGCATCTGTCGGCATCGGATGGAGCGCATCAAGATTTAGTTCAGCGGATTCGTTGACGTCCAAGGCGTGTAGGACAATACGCCGGTCAGTTCGTTCACGTACGGCAATGTGGATATACTTATCAATAGCAACAGGAAACACATAGCCATCGTTGTAATCCGTATGTTCACCGATTAGGTTCACCCTACCCGGAGCGGATACGACGAATTTAGGTGAATCACCGAAGATAGCTTCAAACTTCTGCTGAACAACGGAAATGTGTTTGAACTTATTCTCAAGGCTATCTACAGTACCCGGATTATTGAGCAAAGCGTCTTGTCTCATGGTATCTCCAATGGTTACGTGGTATGCAAAGCGAGGCGCATGTCTAAACCGGTTGTTCAGATGGCAATATCTTTCTATTGTAGGCGTGACCGCTGGTAATTACTGAGAAAAAAATTTCAGAAACCGTCCCAGCGTTTGAGACAGTTCGGCGCGTGGGATATAGCAATCAACGCTTATGTCAGGTTTCACAGCTATATCTGATACGGGTGCTTGCGTCAGTAGCTGCTCTTCTGGTGCATGTAGCGCGGGCTGTAGATTCAGGGAGGCCCGTCTCTGAACGGGTGCACTCCCCTCGGCAACGACCAATTCCCCAACAGGGAGATATGTGGCCAGTGGCTGCACATCTGTCTCAGTTAAAACAGTGATGTGGGGTAGGGATGCGTCCGCTAACCGCTCCATTTGCATTGTCAAATAGGTAATTTCCGTTGTAGCCGCCTCCGAATTCTCAGGTTGAGACGCGACAACGGTAATCAGGGGTATTCGATTTTGCAAACAGCTCTCAATGGTTGTGAGAAGGAGTGGGACATCAATTTCTGTAGGAATCACATCGATATCTACGATGAAAAGACCGACAGGGTAACCTGAAATCGTCCCTTCAACGGCGAGTCCAGTGGTGTTAGCAGATCCGATCTCTATTGTTGGCGGATCATCCAACAGATACTCAATCCGCTTTTCAGCAAGTAGAGGAAACGGCGTGCCACAGTATGAGCAGATATAAAAGTTCCGTTCAAGTTCGCCTCTGAAGGCGAATTCTTGACATCTGGTGCATTTATACCATAAGTTGATGCTCTGTTCTGTGTCGTTAGAGAGGCGCGCTTCCATTTTTAGTTTACTCCGAGATCTGTTTTAGGAATGGACGTTAAGACTTCATAATCCCTGCTATAGCTTCTGCCTCCGAATTATAACAGTCGAAGATTGTCATGAGTTTTGCCATAACAATGAGACTCCTGATGTTGCCACCGAGATTGAGAAGGACGACACGTCCTTGATTTCGTTGGACAGTCGTATAGGAGGCGACAAGTGCGCCTAAGCCGGAACTATCCATCATTTGGATGCGTTCCATGTTCAAAATTAAATTGAGACGCCCATCTTGCTCTGTCTGGCCATTAGCAAGTTGAACCTGCTCATCAATGACGGCTTTAAGAGCTAAGGCATCCGCGCCTATAACTCTGCCTTCAATATCCAGAATTGTAATACTGCCTTTGTGTCGAAGGTTGATTTGCATAGAAATTCCTTGAAGATTAAAATCGCCGGTAAACCAAAGAGATTAAGTCTTGTGTCCGACTTTTTGCGTGTCTCCCCGTAAAGTGAGCACGATATTTTGGTAAATCGAATCTATAGAAGTATAAATTTGAATGTATCAAGTGAATGATTTGATAAGCCTGCTTCGCTAAGACACTTAGTATCACTAAATTAACGAAAATTTGAAATAATTAGACGTGGTTATGACGCCGATGTTTCCTTATATTTGACCATTTTGATAATAGTCCCGTTGGCTTCATAAGTTACAGCGTCCATACAGGCCTCCATCAGAAACAGTCCTCTCCCACTGCTTTTAAGCAAATTCTCTGGGTCTAGTGGATCTGCGACCTCTTGACGTGTGAACCCTTCCCCTTCGTCCGTAATGACAATGGTGAATTTATCGTCAGCAAGAACAAACTGAAAAGTAGCTTTTTTGCTCAGATCCTCTTTATTACCGTGTTTGATTGCGTTTGTACCCGCTTCAATGACAGCAAGGTTAATCTGCTCTTGCACGTCCTCTCCGAAATCCATCTCTTTCAAAATCTCGGAGACAACAACATCGAGTAGGTAAACATGTTGCATTGAACTTGGGAGAGAAAGTGTAATCACTTGTTCAGTTCTCTCGCCCACGTTTGAAGCTCCTTCTTTACGCGCTTGGACATTTGCCAAGAGTTTCTACAAGACGGATTTTGAGAATAAGACCGTCTTTTGTTATTTTATGGTAAACCTTAGAATTAATTGGACACTCTACACCGGCGAGGTTAGAAACCTTGAAGAAACACCCCAGCAAAAACCCTACCACTCGTAAGGTAGGTGCGGTGTTTTTGCTGGGGTGTTTCCCCCCAACCGCACTGATATATCTATTTATTTTTTAAATCTACCATAGTTTGAATTTCAGCTTGATGAAGTTTCGGAATTTAACTCAATAATGCTTCCGGTTGTCCGCGAGAAAGTTGACTACTTGCCGCAGCCCTAAATCTGGAAACCGAATCCATAGAATAATAGAATAATATTCATCGTGCCAAAAGTATGATATATGAGCAGCACTACAGTGTCTGCTCTCCCTAATTTAAGTGTCGCGTTTGACGACAACCAAAGCTCTGTCGTCATGCGATTCTGTACTTCCACTAAACAGTGCTAAGTCTTCAACTATCGCTTCACATAATGCCGACGCGGACAATCCCGCGTTTGCAGAAACACAGGTAGCAAGCCTCTCCTGACCATAGAGCATATCCATCAGGGTCGCATCTGCATGTACGTTCATTTCTTCTGAACTGTCTTCAGCGTCGGTTTCAGTGATACCATCTGTATAGAAAACGAGAATATCGCCGGGTGCTAAGGAACAGGTGTTACTTGTAAACGTCGCCTCCTCGAATGCCCCTACCAACATGCTGCCGGTTTTTAAAATATCTATTCCACCTGTACTGTTCCGTTGCAACGGATAGCAATGTCCACCATTTGAATAGGTAAAAATCGAAGTTACTGTGTCCATTACACCGTAGATCATCGTTGCAAACAGTGTCGCCTCAGTATCTCGCACTACTAAATCGTTAATCCGCTTGAGAATCGTAGCAGGATCATCTTCTTCACGACAGAGTAAACGTAATGCTGTCCGAATCATCACCATCAAGAGCGCTGCCGGAATTCCGTTTCCTTTGACGTCCCCGAGGACAATCCCGACTCGCGTTTCACTGAGCGGAATGAAATCATAGAAATCTCCAGAAACTGACAAGGAACTCTGGAGCAGGATTCCGATATCAAACCCTTGGAAATTGGGAGCCTGTTCTGGCAACAATTTTTTCTGAATAGCGGCGGCAGCTTGAAGATGCCCAGCTAATTGTTGCACACCTGCCTCGTTGAATCCAGGTCCCATTGCCCGCATTAGCGGGTTGATATATTTGATGGGCTGTGTTCTTCCCAGAACAGCCTTAACCCGTGCGGATACCTCGCGAAGGTCAAAAGGTTTAGTGATGTAATCATCAGCACCGGCATCTAACCCTTGAACTTTGTCTTCTGTCTGCCCACGGGCTGTGAGTAGGATAACTGGAACAGTCTTTGTCTCCTCTATATTTTTGAGCTCTTCAATGACCTGAAAGCCATCTTTGTATGGCATCATCACATCAAGAAGAATAAGGTCAGGCGGACTCAGAGATGCGGTTTCTACCGCCTGCTTGCCATCACTCGCGGTGCGTACATCGTATCCCTCCGGTTCTAAATTCAACCTGAGCAACTCAAGAATATCAAGATCGTCATCAACAACCAAAATCGTTTCAGCCATTTTCTTGTCCGAGCGGGATAAAAAATTGGAAGTTGCATCCCTGTTCGTTATCGCCAGCATCTACCCACAGTTTTCCTCCGTGTGCTTCAACTATTCCAGAGGCAATTGAGAGTCCTAATCCAGTACCGCTCTGCTGCTGTGTCCGCGTACTGGCGAGTTGCTGGAATTTATCAAAGATTTTTTTCCGTTCATCAGGGGGAATCCCTGGTCCTGTGTCAATTATTTCAACGTGAAAACCATTCGATACGCTTCCATTGTGCGGAGATTCTGATATTCTCACTGTCACCTTCCCGCCGTTGGGTGTGAATTTGATTGCGTTTCCTATGAGATTAATAAAGACTTGTCCAACCCGATCTGCATCGGCAATCAACAGCGGCAGAGTGGGGTTGGCGTCTAACAGCAAAGTGATAGCTTTTTCGTCTGCTTGCGGGCGGAGTTCTTCGATCCTTCGTTTGGCTACCTGGTCTATGTGTACTCGCTCGCGTTTCATCTCAATACGTCCGGCTTCAATTCGGGAAATATCAAGCAAATCATTAATAAGCGCAGCGAGCCGTTCTGACTGTCGATGTGCGCGACTTAGACTCTCGTACTGTTTCTGATTAATTTTGCCGGTTTTTCCATCAAGTATCAGCGAAATAAATCCAATGATAGAGGTTAGGGGTGTTCGCAATTCATGCGACACTAAGGAAACGAACTCCGATTTCATCTGTTCTACTTCATATTCATGTGTGATGTCATCGAAGACGTAAACCGTTCCAGCGCCTTTATTACTTTCATCAGAGAACTGGCTTGCTATAATGCGAAGGACTCGCATCTCGGCATTCGACTGATCGCCATTGACACTGAGTTCGGCAATCATTGCCTGGTGCTGTTCCATAGCGCGTTGCGAGGAGGACAAGACTTTCAAATTAACTGTTTGTGTATCTGTTATCGCAGGTTCAGCTCCCATCGATTGTTTTGTCCAAGAAATTGTGCCAGTTTCCGTGTCAACAGCAATAAAGTTTTGATAGCCAGCAGTCCTCCCAAGATTCAGGAGTCGCTCGGCTACAGGATTGACGTACAGCACGCGGCCGGCAGGTTCAACAACAATGAGCCCCTCACCGAGATTCTCTACAATAGCGGTAAGTTTCCTTTCCTCTTGTCTGAGTTGATCAACCGCCGTTTTGAGATTCCGCCGCATCTCATTGAATTTTTCAGCGAGGACCCCAACTTCATCATCACTGTCAATAATAATTTCACCGTCAAACTCGCCCTGCCCAATACTGTCTGCTGCATGTGCGACTTCTAATATGGGTTTTGCTATCCTCTGTGCAGCCCAATATGCAATAATTACAACGATACCACTGGATACAACGGTAACATAAAAAATGTATCTGTTTAATTTAACCACACCAGCATAAGCAGAAGCGGTAGGCTGAGAAATAAAGACAATCCAATCACTAAAGTTTTGTTGTGTCTTCCAAGGTTCAGCAGTCGAGCGCCGAGTTCGTGCCCAGCCGTAGACGCGAGGTTCATCGAAGGCATCCGTTTCACCGTCGGATTCATAGTCGTAGTACTTCCCATTAATACCTTTTTTTGCTTCAATAATTGCCTCTTCTACAGCGTTGTTCATCTCCATGTAACTATCTATACGGTATCCACTTTCGGATGCAGCAGCAATGATTTTACCAGATGCATCTGTTAGAAGGGCGTATGTTTCCGTCAAATCCGGTCGTGATCCGACTAAACTGTTAATTTCAGGCAGTAACAAAACAGTTCTCAGCACACCGGCTGTATTATTTTCTCGTAGTGACCCAGAAACTTTAGCATTTGTACGTATAGGAAGTGCGACAGGAAGAAAGTACACACCACGCACATCATCATAGATGACATCTCCTACGAACTGGTAGCCTATTCCGTTATTGTAGGCTCTTTTCCACCACTCCTTGTCTTTTACTGTATATGGAAGCGTCTTCGTTGTGTCATAATCCAATTGTCGATTGTTCGAACGGAGGACGTCCCCGGATGCATTGGTAATCGTTACCTCAGTTTTATAGCCAGCGTAAGTCTCAAGCAAACGGATACTATCCTCTAATCGCGCCCATACGCTGAAAAATACAGCCTGTTGTCCATCAGCACTATTTGATCGCGTAACCGCCGGTTGAATGTTGGGAAGTTCGGCTTGAATGTTTGCGATTCTGTGGGAGATAGCATTATCGGCACGGGCAAGTTTCTCTTGCGCGAGGAGCACAAGGTTTTCTCCAACATTGTCTTTGAGCGTATTCTCCCCCAGCACTTTTATGACTAATGAAATAACAAACAGAGGCATCAGCGCAACTAACAGAAATAGGACGATCTGTTGCCCACGCAACCCCACCTTAAATCGAGAACGCTCCATAGGATTCTTGCCTTCCGTGTTCGTCACGGCAATTTTTGTAGGCACGCTTTCTGCCTCACTACATTAAGGCGGCACTTGCGCTTTCCTCTGTATCATAAATCTCAATAACGGTTGCGAGCTGCGTTACTTCTAAGACTTCTCGAACGGCTTTCTGCGGATTGAGCAAAACCAATTTACCACCCGATTTTTGGCAGTATTTCAACGTGAGCACAATCGCTCCTAATGCGCTACTGTCAATTAACGGAACATTCATTAAATCAACAGCTAATTTACCCTGTGCTGTTTGAAGTTGCTGTTCCATTTCCTCGCGAAATACATCAGCGGCATTTCCAAGAATCTTTCCTTCTACATGAAGAATAGAGATATTTTTTTCACCAGTTGTTGTATCAAAATTCATAGGATTGTCCTCAGTATTTTTATTTGATGTATGACATTGTTCAAAACATCGACTCTGGATCCTATCACACGAAATCTCTACATCTCAGGTCTCTTTTAAGACAGACGACGCACACGGAAGCCCTATTTTACTGCTGTCGACGTTTCAATACGACGCATCACAACATAACTTCGATCAAACTTTGCGTTTGTGATGACAGTTTCAACTGTCCCCCCGAGGGCACTGAGGCGTTTCTCGCTTTTTTCAATTTCAGCTTTGATTGTCCGCACGCCAGATTTGTAGGTTATCCACTTTCCACCTTCCTTTAGCAAAGGCAGACAGTAGACCGCTGAATCGGCGATAGTGGCAACATAGCGAGTGAAAACCCAATCATACGCCCCCGTGTGTGTTTGTTGTCGCGCACAAACTTCGGCGCGTTCAGCAAGCACTGCAACGTTTACCGTCTGATGCAATTGCAGTTGCGGGATGAGAAACTTTAGAAAGCTTACTTTCTTTTCTGAGGCTTCAACAAGTGTTAACCGGATACCAGGAATATAAATTTTTAGTACAACTCCTGGAAATCCAGCACCTGATCCGACATCAATAACAGAATCTCCATCTTTCAGCGTTATGTGCTCCAAGATGCTCAGAGAGTCGAGAAAATGTTTATGAATAATTTCTTTATCATCTGTGATCGCGGTCAAATTTATATGCGTATTCCACCGAAGCAATTCATCGCGATACCGGATAAACTGTATCACTTGACGCCGTGTTAGCGGAAATCCGTAATGATTAAAGGTCTCTTTTAAGTACTGTTTGTAATTTACCAATTGCTTTTGTGTTATGTTGCCCTGTGTTGATGAAGGATAACCGTTAATATCGAAATATCTGCTGGCGAAACGCCGGGTAGACGAGAGGCTTGCCCGATAGAGGTAGGTTGAATTTTAATAAGTTTCTCACGTGCCTCCGCCTTTAAGCCCGGAACGTCAGCATAGTCAAACGTGTCCGGTATTCGGAGATTCTCCATCCTTTTGAACTGGTGAATTTGTCGCTGTTGTCGTTGAATGTAGCCGTCGTATTTAATCTGAATCTCTACCTGTTCCTTCACGGCTTCCGAGAGAATCTCAGCGGATGGTGCAATTTGGTTTATCTCTTCATAATGAAGTTGCGGACGTTTTAGCAGCTCCGCTAAGGATATGGGTTGCTTCAATTCGCCGGTCTTGACTATCTTTGAGAAGCTGTCGATAGGGACAGCCTGTCCGCCTGCAACAATGGGTGGGGATCCCGGCTTGAGCACAGTTTCCTGCATGCGCTTCAACTCCGTTTGGACATTCTCGGCTTTCTTTTGAAACCGGCGGTATCTGTTGTCATCAACGAGTCCAATCCGTCTCCCAATTTCGGTGAGCCTCAGATCAGCATTGTCCTCTCGCAACGTCAGTCTGTACTCTGCACGTGATGTGAACATACGGTAAGGCTCACGAATGTCCAAGGTAACAAGATCATCGATAAGCACGGCTATGTAGGCTTGCGCTCTGTCAAGGATGAGAGGTTCTTCACCTTTTACCTTTAGCACTGCGTTGATACCTGCCATAAGCCCCTGCGCTGCGGCTTCCTCATAACCGGTGGTTCCATTGAGTTGTCCTGCGAAATAAAGCCCAGGAACATTTTTTGTCTCAAGAGTTGGCTGCAGTTGGGTCGCCGGGGCGAAATCGTATTCTACGGCGTATCCGAAACGCATGATTTCGGCGTTTTCTAATCCTTCAATGCTATGCACCATCTCCACTTGTACATCTTCTGGCAAACTTGCAGAAATGCCGTTGAGGTAAATTTCATCTGTATCTCTTCCCTCAGGTTCGACGAAAACCTGGTGCCCGGTCTTTTCAGCGAAGCGGACCACTTTATCCTCTATTGACGGACAATAGCGGGGACCAATACCAACGATGCGACCACTGTACATTGCGGATCGGTGGAGATTTTCTCGGATGACAGCGTGTGTTTTTTCATTCGTGTAAGCAAGGTAACACGGCAATTGCGGCTGGGCAATCCGTTCGGTTAAGAAGGAGAAGGGGAGCGGGTCTTCATCGCCGGGCTGAATTTCCATTCGACTGAAGTCAATTGTATTGGCATTGACCCGCGGGGGTGTGCCAGTTTTAAGCCTACCGATTTCAAAACCGAGGTTCAAAAAACTTTCGGAGAGCCGCTCAGCGGAGGATTCACCCGCCCTACCTGCACTATACGAAACATCACCAATATGGACTATGCCTTTCAGGAAAGTCCCAGTTGTGAGGATTACAGTTTCTCCCAAATAGGCAGTCCGCGTCTGGCTTAGAATACCGATGCACTGTCCATTTTCGACGAGGAGTTCTTCAACGAGGACCTGCTTGATATCAAGCCGTTCTTGCGCCTCCAGTACGCGTTTCATCTCATCTTGGTATGCCTTCTTATCGGCTTGCGCGCGACTGGATCTAACCGCTGGTCCCTTTTTGGTATTTAGACGTCGAAATTGAATGCCTGTTTTATCAATATTTTTTGCCATCTCGCCACCGAGCGCGTCTATTTCTTTAACAAGATGTCCCTTAGCAAGTCCACCAATGGCAGGGTTACAGGACATTTTCGCGATCGTGTCGAGATTAATAGTAACGATGAGCGTTTCACAACCCATCCGCGCAGCAGCAAGTGCGGCTTCACAACCGGCATGACCCGCACCGACTACAATAACGTCATAATGTTTTTGATAGGTATTCATGTTTCTCATCCTATTATCAAAAGAGAACGCGAAACCTGATTAGAGTCCATCATAGATGATGCTGATAACGAGTGTCGCGACGACCTCAAGGCTTTTCGGACTACATTTATCCACTGTGTCTTCAAGCGTATGCCAATATGGATAAGTGAAATCGATAATATTAACCATCGGGATACCCACTTTGATTAGGGGAACGTGGTCGTCCATAATCGCCGCTCCTACGCGTTGCTGAAAGGGGGCTAAACCGAGGGCTGCCGCCCGACTCCAAATGAGTTTCGCGAATTCAGGATTGGCATTCCAAGAGTAGCGCTCTATTGGAATACTCAAATCTTTGTCCCCGATCATATCCAGTAGGATACCATAGTCTGGCTTCCATTTTCCAAGATTTTGTGCGAAGAATCGAGAACCGATGAACATGTCATCAATAGATCTGCCGTAATCCTCACCATCAAAAAGAACGATAATAATCCGGCGCGGTGGCGGCTTGTGCTTTAAAATTCTTGCAATTTCAAGAAGGACGGCGACCCCGGAAGCACCATCATTAGCACCGAGAATCGGTTTATCCCGATTTTCCGGCTCTGGATCATGGTCGGCGATGGGACGTGTATCCCAATGTGCAGCGAGCAGCAGTGTTTCTCCGATCGGCGTTCCAAATTCTGCTATGATATTATTGAGTTGAAGCGTCACACCGTTTGCCGTGTATTGATGTGGCTGCAGTGCTACGCTATTTGCATATTTTTTAAGTTCAGTGAACAAATAATTTCGAGTTTCACGATGTGCGGGTGAACCTGGGGGTCTCGGTCCGAATTCGCACTGTTTTTTTAGTATCTCAAATGCGCGTTGTGCCTCAAAAACAGCACCCGCTTTGCGGGTGATAGTTTTGCTGAGAGGCGGTGTATCTTTTCGGACAGCACTTGGGTTTTCTGAATCCTGCGCCGAGTACGCTATACACAATCCTCCAAAACACAGATTGATTATTAAAAGTAGTTGTACATGCCACTGCGTTTTCATCTAAGCCTTCCGTCTACCTTCCAGTGCTTTTGCGAGGGTTACTTCGTCAATGTACTCCAAATCGCCACCAACAGGGATACCGTAGGCGATTCGAGTGACAGCGACTTCAAACATTTCCAAGTGTTGTGTGAGATAGAGAGCAGTCGCCTGTCCTTCGGTGGTCCAATTTGTAGCGAGTATTACCTCTTGGATAGGTTCTGTCCCTGCACCAGGTTGCCGAATTCGCTGAAAAAGTTTATTGATCCCGAGTTCATCGGGTCCAGTCCCATCTAAAGGTGACAAAACGCCGCCGAGGACGTGATAAAGTCCCTTATAACCATTGGTTCGCTCAATTGCCCAAAGGTCATCGGATTCCTCAACAACGCAAATTACCCGCTGGTCCCGGCGAGGGTTTGTGCAGATGTAACACGGATTGTTATCGGTAATAGCACCACACAGGTCACAATAGGATAATAGTTTTTTTACTTCCGCGATGGCTTCCGCGATTTGAGCAGTTTCGGTGTCAGATAATTTTAGCATAAAGAATGCTAAGCGCTGCGCTGTCTTCTGTCCAATTGTCGGAAGTTTCTGAAGCTCGGAAATGAGTCTCGCCAGCGGTTTCGGGTATTCTTGCATGGATTTTTGCTAATTCCCGTATTGGGATAGACAATATAAAGCAAAGACAAATTTTGCCGCGTAAATCAGAATCAACGGTATTCATGCCTAAATCAGAATCAACGGTATAAAGCCTATAAAGGCTTTACCGGGGTATGAAGCTCGTGTGGGCTTCACCTGGGCATGAACCGGGGCAAAATTTGAAACGTAGAGATGCGGTTTCCCTTATGCTCCGTACGCCAATCGGTATGAGGCACCTCGGGTTAAGGAAGTCCTGGAATTTTAAGTCCGCCGGTCAATTTGCTCATTTCGGAAGACATTAATTCCTGTGATTGCTGCAGCGCTTCATTGATAGCAGCAACAACAAGGTCTTCAAGCATTTCAGTATCATCCGGATCAACGACCTCGGGCGTAATACGGAGAGAAACAATTTCCTGTTGTCCATTAACAACAGCAGTTACCATTCCGCCCCCGACAGTCGCTTCGACGGTTCGGTTTGCGAGTTCTTCTCGGATTTCAAGCATCCGCTTTTGCATCTGCTGTGCCTGTTTCATCAGGTGATTCATTTTCATAATTTCTTGATCCTATGCCCAAGCAATTTTGTATTGTATATGTGTCAGTGATTGTCTTGTTGCAAAAATGCTGGGTCCAATAGAAACTTCCCTATTCCTTTTATAAGATTACGTCTTTCGACTTGGGAAAGACGCAGTTATTGGGTTTCCAAAACTGTGGCATCAAAGAGTTCGAGTGCTGTTTTAAGTTGTGGATCGTCCTGAGCCTCAATTCTCCGTATGAGTGGTGTTTTCCGATCAGTTTTTTGAGGAATGTCCTCCGACGCTACAGGCTCTGGGACAGCATCGAATGGCACCAATTCAATTTTCACAGGTTTACCAACTACCTGTGTTAGGGCATCAACTATACTTTTCTTGTCGCTCTCGCCTATTAGGGAGAGGTACGAAGGTGAACACGGAATTTCAACTACGTTCGTCGCACTGATTGTTGGAACAACTCCCGACGGCAAACTATGTCTGAGCTTTGGAGGAAGTTTTGATTTTATTTCCGCCCAAAATGAAGGGAGTTCTGCCAGGGATCGGGCAGGATGTGGCATCAATGAAGGGCTTGGCACGCTTGGATTCGGTGAAGGGGACATTGCGGTTTGTTCATTGTATTCTGTGTTTGCTGCCTGCTTTACCAGATTGGATGGAGCTGACGTAGAAGTCTCGTGTTTTGCACGGGAGGGGGGGCGTGCGGATGTGGCTTGTGTATTTGTCGGATTGTCATGCGAAAATAGCGGTGCCTGTTGTGGCGGAAGTCCTTCTGTTGTTGGAATACCTGCTGCATCGAATTTCTGCTCTAACGCTGATAACTTGCTGACGATTTCCTCAAGATGAACACCTTCTTCAAGCGAATTGAGTTGAATGAATGCAGCCTCCAACTGCAGCTGTGGGTATCCATACTGTTTGATATCACGACCGGTGTGCATCAAGATTCTGATAATCCGCGATAGCCGGCTCACCGACATCTGTTCAGCCTTCTGTTTGAGTTCGGGGAGATCCGATTTCGGGCTTTGAACCAGTTCATCAAGATTGTTCTCAATTGCCAAGAGCCGGAGGTCTCGAAAATAGCCGATGAGATGGTCAAGACATTTCGACAAATCGGTGCCTTGTTTTGTTAAGTCGCTTAGCGTTCTCAACCCCTTTGCGAGATGCCTCTCTATAATTGCTGTCGTGAGATCGCGGAGGAGGACACTGGATCCGAGTCCAATAGTCTGTTGAACGGTTTCAATAGTTAGATTTTTTCCAGCAGAGGCAATGAGACGCTCCAAGAGATTTTCTGCGTCCCGGAGACACCCTTCGGATTGGCGTGTGATGAGTGTGAGTACATCCGAATCCGCTGATACCTCTTCCTCTTTGACAATCAATTGCAAACGTTCAATTATTTTTTGGTCTTCTAAGTGTCGGAAATCGAAATCTTGGCAGCGTGAACTGATTGTTTTGGGAATCTTGGCATGTTCAGTAGTTGCCATGATGAAAATGACGTGCGGGGGTGGTTCTTCAAGCGTCTTGAGCAAAGCGTTAAATGCCTCTGGCGAGAGCATATGTGCTTCATCTATGATGTAGATTTTGTAGGGGCAAGCGGCTGGAGAGAGTTTAACATTCTCGCGGAGGTCCCTAATAGTATCAATACCGCGGTTGGAGGCGGCATCCATCTCAATGACATCAAAGGATCTATCTTGCGAGATATCGTTACAAAATTCGCATTGATTGCAAGGCTCCGCGGTCGTAATGGCGTCAAATTCTGTTTCCTGAATACGGTTGGGACAGTTGACCGCTTTGGCAAGAATACGAGCGACAGTTGTTTTACCGGTACCGCGTGGTCCCCAAAAGAGGTAGGCATGCCCGATACGTCCAGACAAAATCTGATTTTTTAGGGTAGTTGTAACGTGCTCCTGTCCAACAACATCACTGAAGTTTTGGGGACGCCATTTTTGGGCGAGAACCTCATAAGACATCGCACAATCCTTCCAAGGATGACTATGCACCCAGAGTTGACAAACCTCTCCAGGCGTTGCCCACGTCGTTAGCTCAGGTCAGGCACCCTTGCGTCACACGGGCAACTCATCTACCGCTGCTTCCTTCCGGACCTGACGGGGTTTAACAAGCGCTCGTTGCTCAAGACCCAACCATCAACACCACGTGCATGGGACAGTCCCCACAGAAACATGCCGCATACTGGGGATTCAGTTCTGCTTTAGCGGATTGCAGATACAGGGCACCGCTACCTCCCCACCTAGCATAGCCAAGACGTTAATTATCTAAACCGTCAGATAGCAAGTCTGCGGCCCCAATAATGGACAGGGCCCCTGACATTGCCAACTACGTCAAAAGTGGCGGAGAGAGTGGGATTCGAACCCACGGTACTGCAAAACAGCACACATGATTTCCAGTCATGCCAGTTCAACCAACTCCTGCATCTCTCCGTAAAATATCCTTATCTCATAAAGCAAAAACAAATTGTGTTTTAACAGCACAATTTTATATGGAGCAGACGGGATTTGAACCCGTGACCTCATCCGTGCGAGGGATGCACTCTCCCAGCTGAGCTACTGCCCCGGAAACTACAAGACTTAAGTGTCTTGTAACAGTTAAATTTTTCGACGTTATCGTTCTAAAAAAACGGAGAGAGTGGGATTCGAACCCACGGTGGCTTACGCCACAACAGTTTTCGAGACTGTCCAGTTCAACCGCTCCTGCATCTCTCCTTAGTAGTTATTGGTTATCGGTTGTCAGTTCTGGGTTACTCTTAAAAGTGCGGTTTCCTTTAACGCCTGGCGACCCATAATGATGCAAAACTCACGACCCGTAACCTATTCCCATAACTCAAAATCTGCGACAACCGACGACTGATAACTATTTCTATTTCTGGCGGCGTTTCTCAAAAAAGGACTTCAGAAGCGCGCTACTCTCTTCCGCTAATACCCCACTCACCAACTCAACACGATGATTTAACCGTTCATCTTGTAGGATATTGTAGAGTGTTCCTGCTGCGCCGGATTTCGGGTCTACTGCGGCATAAACAACTCTCGGAATGCGCGCTAACACGATTGCTCCGGCACACATCGGACACGGTTCCAATGTTATATACAAAGTTGTGTCAACAAACCGCCAGTCACCGATTTTTTTAGATGCGGCTTGAATTGCAAGCATTTCTGCATGCGCGACAGGACTGCCAGACTGCTCACGGAGATTATGCGCTTGGGTAATCAACAGATCGTCTTTAACCAGGATTGCGCCAACGGGGACTTCACCCTTTTCTCCTGCCCGCCGTGCCAATTCAATTGCTTGTCCCATCCAGAAAACATCTCGATCTAAATTGTGAGCGATTAGTGAACAATTTGTCTTTGATTCACATTTTCTGTCCAACATCAGCCTTGAAAGCGCCTGAGAGGATTCGAACCCCCGGCCTTCTGATCCGTAGTCAGATGCTCTAATCCACTGAGCTACAGGCGCGTATTGTACATTAAGCTTGAATCATAACTGAGACAGTAAATCTCGGTTCCGACCCAACGCTTTGGTATAGGTTTTTTGTCGTAAGAACGGAGAGGGTGGGATTCGAACCCACGATGGCTTGCGCCATAACTGCTTAGCAGGCAGTCCAGTTCAACCACTCCTGCACCTCTCCTAATGGCGGTGGGAGTAGGATTCGAACCCACGATGGCTTGCGCCATAACGGTTTTCAAGACCGCCGCTTTCGTCCACTCAGCCATCCCACCAATTTCTTAATTTTTCATGTCAAATTTTTATATATTATACTCTATTTGGGGAGATTTGTCAAGTTACAAAGTAAATACTCAATATAGGGCTATTTAGTTTTAAGGAATAAGTTCACTGATGTGAAGGAGATCTCTTGATGGATGCAAATTATTGGAAAACTATGGTAGATTTTAGAATTAATTAGACACTATAAATGTACACTCAACCCCCCTAACCCCCCTTATCAGGGGGGAATTTAGAAGTTTTATCCATCGAGAAGTGTCTATTTATTTTGCGGGTTTACCATAAATGACCCTGGTAAATACTCAATAGGATTTGCTTGCCAGAGTCGGCTAAGTCTCTCCGTTCCATTCGAGCGGTTGATTTCGCAAATACGGGAGAAGCATACCTTGCAACCGTTGATGCGCATGGTGCAGGTGTGCTTTGACTGTTCCTTCCGACCTGTTTAAGAGAACTGCGATTTCTTTAATCGCGAGTGCTCTTCTGTGCCGCAGATTAAAGACACGACGCTGTCCAGGTGGAAGCTTCCGCACCGCTTTGCGAATGATGCGCCCGAGCTCCTCCGTTTCAGTGATGATCTCCGGCGATGGATATGAATTCACCATTCTCAACACATCATCTCCATCAAATGATAATTCTTCAAACGTAAGAAACTTAACTCGGTTTCGCTGACGCTGGAAATCTATGCTGCAATTGATAGCAATGCGGTAAATCCAACTATAAAACGTGGAGTCACCTTTAAAGTTGGGTAGCGCCTTAAATGCCTTCAAGAAGACTTCTTGGCAGAGGTCTCTCGCTGTTTCTCGATCACGCACGCGTCGATACAAATAATTATATATCTTTTTTTGGTATTTGAGAACAAGGGGGTTGAAAGCCTCTGTATCCCCGCTCTGGAACCGCTCAATAAGTTCGTCCTCACTAATCTGTTCCAGATCTGTGTCTGTGTGTTCAACCCCTGTGTGCGAAGTGCTGAATTGTATAGCATCCGTCATGTCTGTTTTCTCCATGTGGAACAAAGTTCAGTTTTAAAGCCCGCGGTTCATAATGTCCAACGAAAAATGAAATGTCTTAAGGTTTACACACTATAAGGGTCATAAAGTTTCCATTCATTCACTTTAGACAGATACGGGCTTGTTTTTGTTCATTTAAAATTTCAATGCATAGTCTTCAATGTTTTTTTGATGTACAGAACGGACATAAGTCAAGTGGACGTTGACACAGCAACGATTTTAGGCTATACTGACAACAGTGTTAGAATTTGTAGCAGCCGCCTCTGATCACGATCGAAAGAAGAGGGATTCCGATGCGTCGGTATAGCATTCAAACCAAAATCGTCCTTCCGTTCTTACTTCTCTTTGCTCTCGTTGCTATTGCGCTACCTTTGGTAGCTATTGAAATATTCGCTTGGAAGTATAGTGAACAGTTTATACGTGAAACGGAAGGATGGCTTGATACCATCATAGAAACGGGGTACTTCGACCAAGATTTGGAAAAACTCAAGCGTGCCTACAGTGTCGAGATTATGGTTTTCGGTTCCGATTATACGCTTAATCACAGCACACTACTCGAACTCCCTGATACTGAGCAAGATTGGAAAAATTTGGCAGACAAAATGCGGCTTCGCGAAGTCAAGCAGCGTTTTGAGAATCCAGATGGAAGGTCGGTCACACAAGACATTACGCTTGCTGGGAAACCCTACAAAGTTTTTTATCTTCCACTTGAGTTTGGACGGTTTTACTGCTTGCTCCGTCCAATGGACGCAATTGCCGAGGCAAAACAGACCTTTACATGGTATATGCTTAGCATTGCTGTACTTGTCATGGCATTGGTTGCCTTTATTAGTCAACGGATTGGAAAGAATTTGACGAATCCAATCAAAGTTTTAGTTGACTCCACTGAACGCGTCGCCACAGGGGATCTCGATGAACAATGTGAACTTAAAACACACGATGAAATAGGTGATCTTGCTGCTGCATTTAATCAAATGACGAGGGACCTGAAACAGTCAAGAGATCAACTGATTCAAGCGGAACGCTTGGCGACAGCCGGGAAAATGTCTGCGTCGTTCGCGCATGAGATCCGAAATCCGTTATCCTCTATGCGGATGTTGGCACAGATGATGATGCAGAAACCGGAAATGTCAGTGGAAAAGCATCAACAATCGCTCCGTTATATCCTTGAAGAGATTGAGCGAATTGATACAATCGTTAAAGGGTTGATGGACTTCGCCCGCCCTATAGCACTTAACCTCTCACAACAACCACTCGCACCTGTCCTGGAAGCTGTCTTGGCTCTAATGGAAGCCAACTTGGCACACCATCAGATTCAGTTGGTATCAGACGTGTCACCTGAAACCCCAGAAGTCCAATTTGATTCAGATAAATTGAAGCAGGCGTTTATGAACGTTGTTTTGAATGCGATGGAAGCGATGCCGCAAGGCGGTGAATTGAAGGTGACCACATTCAAGAAAGCGGATAGCATCTGTATCAAGATTACAGACACTGGTGTGGGAATATCAGAAGAGGATTTAGAACATATTTTTGAACCGTTTTTCACCCGGAAAACGAAAGGTACTGGACTCGGGTTAGCGAATGTCAATCGGATTTTTGAAGAACACAGGGGCAGTGTAGAGATTGAAAGCAAATTGGAAAAAGGAACAACGGTGCTGATGTGGTTGCCGATGTCTGAATATGGTAAAACCTAAAAATAAAGAGACATTTGCCCCTCCCCCAGTAGGGTTTTTGCTTGGGTGTTTCTTCAAGGTTTCTAACCTCGCCGGTGCAAAGTGTCCAATTAATTCTAAAACCTACCATAAATGACCCTGAAGGCAATTTAGAGGGATTTATAGGGTCATTTAGTTTCCTTGGAGGATACATCCATTACACAACGAAAACCGATCGTGATGCTCATGCCTGCTGGTGAATCGTAGTCGCGGACGGCGCACCGCACGCCCCCCGCCATACTGAGCCAGGAACCCCCGCGCAGCACGCGTTCAGGCTTAACATTCATATGGTTATCTAATATCCATTCATCCGTATATTTATCTAATGTATAGTTATCTAATATCCACTGAATGCTCTGCCCACCCGCCAACGGATCGCGTGCCATACCCTCCGGAGGAAATGCAGAATAGAAAGCACTATCGTATGCATCCAGACACCATTCCGATACGTTGCCCGCCATATCATGTAAACCGTACGCGTTCGCAGGATACTGACCCACGGGAATCCTACCGACCCTTCTCCTGTAGTTAGCATCCCGCGGGGTAATTGTGTTCCCACGGGGATACTTCTGACCTACTAAGCCACCACGCGCTGCTTTCTCCCACTCCGCCTCCGTCGGGAGACGCTTCCCCGTCCATTTCGCATACGCCAGCGCGGCGTACCAACTTACGCCAGCGACAGGGTAGTTGGCTTTGCCCCGTGGGTAATTATTCCCGTTCCAACCTATGGGGTAATTGTTGTGGTGATTCTTGCCCAGAAACTTGCCCTGCTGCCATTCCGGGTTGGCATCCACGAACTGCTTATATTGCGCATTCGTCACTTCATACTTGTCCATATAGAACGCCTTCACGTAGACCGTATGTACGGGCTTCTCAGCATAAGTACCATCATTACTTCCCATCTGGAACTCGCCAGCGGGAATGAGCACCATGCCTTCAGGCGGTGACCCTGCAACGGCAGAGGTCGGTAATTCGGGGGATGGTGTTACAATGGGGGATGTCGGCCATTCTGTAAATCGAACTTCCGTGCCATTTGCCTCCATTGTCGGGATATGTATATTGATAGCGTCAGCGTTTAGAAAGTTATTCTCGAGTTCCAGCACCTCCAGGTGCCTCAACTCGGTGAGCGATGAAATATCAAAAATGGTATTGTTGAAGAGCTCTAAGTAGACCAATTGGGTTAGCGAAGCGAGGGGCGACACATCTATGAGCACATGGTTGCCGCTAAGAGATAGCCATTTCAGTTGGGTTAAGGCAGCGAGCGGGGAAACATCCCAAATGCGATTTTTGCTGCCAAAGAGGGTATTATTTCCAAGATCCAACTGTATTAATTGGGTGAGCACAGCGAGCGGGGAAACATCTGAGAGGTCGTTGCTATGAAGAGATAACTCTTTTAGATTCGTCAAACGGGTGAGGTGCGAAACATTCCAAACGTAGTTCCTACTCAGATCCAGCGTTGTCAATTGTGTTAACCCTGAAAGCGGCGATATGTCTGAAATGCTGTTGTCGGCAAGTGCCAGGTCTGTCAGATTTGTCAGATGGGTGAGGGGGGAAACATTTGAGATATCGTTCAAGCGAAGATCCAGTTTTGACAGGTTTGTAAACTCCGAAAGTAGCGATATATCCCCGAGGTGGGCGTTGAAAAGTTTCAGTTCTATCAGTTTCTTCAAGTTCGAGAGGGGTATCACATCTACAATGTGGATGTTCTCGAGCCCTAACTTTGTAAGTTGCGTCAGGTTCGAGAGGGGTGTCACATCTACATCGGGGAAGCTCTGATCGTAGAGGAATAGTCGAGGACCATCGTAGAAGATAAAGGGTTTAACAAACTCCTCTGTTGTGAGGAGTTTACCGGACAGGAACAGTTCTGACAGGTTTGTGGCGTGTTCGAGGCCTGTGAGTGTCCGGATGTCCGCTACGTTTAGTTCCGTGAGGTTCAGCATCTCCGATTCTGTGATAGGAGCATCGCTCGGTTTGTCGAGCGTTTTGTGAATCGCTGCCCGGAGGTTCGCATCCGGAATGTTTACAAGTTCGGCAGTTGCGGACATCGTCAAACATATCGCGCAGAGGACGGTGGTTAGCGTTATTAGGGTCATCTTTAGCATCGTTTTTCTCCTTAATTCAAGTCTGGACAATGTGAATCAAAAACTGGACGGTTCTACGCAGTCAAAACCCTTTAGAGTGATGAAGCGGCGAGGTTAGAAAACCTCGCCTATTGCATCGCTTGCGATGCTGCAAGTCGACTAACGATGACCACAACCAATCCGTTCGCCCGGTGTGACCCACGCATAGTATTGGACAGCTCTTCATGGAAGGTTCGCCACACATCGCCCCCGCGCCGCTTAGCAGCCAAACAGGTGAGTACAATAAGGTCTCCATCGTAACTCCAGGCATCATCCATGAAATATGAGTCTAATGGAAGCAATGATTGTAAAGCCTCATCGCTCTTTTCTGAAGGTGAGAGTAAGGCTTCAGCAATAAGACGCTCCCTTGAACTCCTATCGCTGTATATCCCTTTCACCACTCGCTCTGTCAGTGTCTTTTTTACCCCATAGGGACCCTCATTTTGTAGGGCAAGGACAGCGTAGAGGGCACCGAGGTAATCTATATGAGAACCCTTTCGCAGCTTCAGCGTTCGCATCCGTTTGACCTTTGAGAGAACATTTTGGGAAAGGGCTGCCAGTTCATCGTCAGTAGGCAGTATTTGTGCGGCGGTGCGGATACACCACAGCGAGCGCATCGCAACAAGCAGGTATTCGCTTTCAATGACAGCATCAATTCGCGGGTCTTCCCAAGCGGTTTGAAGTCTCTTGAGTGCCTTACGGTCAACCTCGCCAATCAGTGCCGCCGCGAGAAGTTCCCAAGATGCGATCCGCAAATCAGGCACAACAGAGGGACCGGCGTATATTTTCCACCGAGCGGTTGTCAACGTTTGGAGGGCTCTCAAGTGCGCGAGTTCAGCATCTGACAACGCGTGCCCAAAGCGGGTCGCTATATCAATGTCCCTGTCTCGCAAAGCGGCAAGAAGTGATGCCATCTTTTCATGGACATCCCGATCCCCGTAGACGAGTAAGTGTGTAGGATGTGCAAACACTGCCGTCGCAGAATCATCGAACGCACCAAGTAAAGTATTGACGGCATACTCGAAACTTATCAGAGCAGAGAGAACGTCACCTTCCGCTTCACGGAAACGGGGTTGGGCTACCAAAGCAGGTTTTGACGCAATAGGTTTTGAACCTGTAAAGTGCTCCTTGACCTTACGTATCAGGTTGAAGAGAACGTTACCTTTCCGCACACGTGGACCGACCTCTGGCTTGAGTACCCAGGCTTTTGAATCAAGAAGGAGCTGCTTGACCACTGTGGACCTATATAACTCCCGCTCCTCGTTCGTCCGCAAGGGTATTGTGAGCCCCGTGACATCATAGTACCGTCCTACAGAGCCATCCAGCATCCGATGCTCTGCGCCAATTGTGATTGTATCTTTAGACTTCATTCGCCATCTCATGCCGTAACGGCGTAGGTACTCTAACCCCTGTGCTACCGTGGCATGCCGCAAGTCAATATAGTCTTCACTCCACACCGAAGCGATAGCATTGAGGGTCCCCGGCACTAAGTCGAGTTGGAAGCCACCGGCGTTGACCATGGTGCGAATCACACTAGCAAGCGGTTGATTCCAAAGCCCCAAATTGAGTCTTTGGTTTAGACCGGGATGAGCTTCGGCACGTTTTTTTAGAATCTCATCGGTCAGCTCATCTTCCATCTGGCTCGCAGGCCGCCAGTCATCCAAATCCCAAAACACAGATGCTATCAAAAGAAGGCGAGACGCATGCCTATACAGATCTCGGGCTTCTTCAAGGTGCCCGTCTTCCCGTAGAACTTGTGCATTCGCCACTGCTGCTTTCGCAAGTGTGTTGAGGCGCGGCGTGTAGTGTTCCTCAAATGCACGGTGCCCTCTAAACGCGTCGTTCCAGTTTGCAAACCGGGTCTGTACAAATTTATGACGAGAATTACTCAGTTTATATCGGATTTTCCCAGAGTAGCTAAAGCTGGAATACTGGATTTCCAGGGGACCACCGTATGGCATTCCGCTCTCATCTACAGCCACGAGACCGGTATACTTGCTCAGCACTCCATAGTCCTGCGCGATTCGCGTACATTCCTCAGCCACCGCCGAAACAGACCTCTGGGATGACAGGTCTGCTATTTTCTTCCGTGCCCATACCTTTGTTAAGGCTTCGTCTATAGGTGCTGTATCGGGGAGTGTTACGTTGCGCGTGTAAGTGACCGGTTTTCCCTCCGCGACTCCCGACACCTTAATCTCCGCGCTGTCGCTATCTGCATACTTTCCAAAGACAACGATGGGCCGCTCTCCCCACAACTCTGGGATGTGCCGGGGATAGGTTTCATAGACGGGGAGGTCCTTCCAATCTATCTGGATATTGGTAAGTTGTGCCCAGGGGATGTGCTCAACGATTTGCTTGACGAGTGGTTCCGGGTTCGTGTTGAGATCAAACACACGGCTGATCCCACCGCCGTATTTCGGTATACCGTGAACCAGAAAGCTTTCCGCCCCCGCGTCGAAACCAATGAACCAAAAGCGGCGGGCATCGTCGGCACGGTTTCCGACTGCGTTATTAATATCTTTTACATCATACCCAAGGCGAGGTAACCTATCCTTAAACATCACCACAATTTGGACCCGCTTCGGATCCACGGGTGCGTCAAAATTGAGCGCACGATGTATCGAAATATCATAAGAATCATCTTGTGTCTGCTGGATAAAGGTACGTGCGTGTGCCAGATTTGTAGGTGTTGCCGGCATGGGCTTGGCAAACAGTATTAAGGCGCGGGGAGGGGGCTGAGAAATTTTTTTAAACGGATTGCCATAACTCTCCGCATCATTTACGAAGGTAACGACTTGGAAGGTATCGCTCGGTTTACTGAAGGTGAAAAAATAGTGCAGTATCGTTTCAAACATCGCCTTCGATTCATCGGAGATCGAAGGTGAAACGTTAAGGAGAAAAACGAATTCACGGGGTGTTACTTTGGGGGGCTCAGCATCAATCTTCGGCTGAATCATGAGCATAAAATCGCCCTGTTCAGCGCCAGGGGCATGTGCGAACACCGCCATCTCCAGCTTTTCACCAGCGACCATATATTTCATGACAAAGTCTTTATTTGGAATTGGATCGGTGGGTGAAAACGCTACCGTTGCTTCTGAGGTGCCAACTCGCTCTACCACAGTCGCATGATTCACAATTTCAATGTGTTGAATTGGCATGCCCGCATCCAGTAGTACCGAAAGACGGATGTCGTCCCCTGTGCGGTAGCCGGTATCGAGTGTAGACGGTAGCGAACGCGCAGCATTCGGTGGATCGGATTGCTTCGAGAGTGAGGGCGCGTGAATATATCGGGGACCGACGACCATCGGGAAGTGGAATTCATAGATGCCTTTGTCGTAAGGGAGGACATCGATGTAGGAGATTTCAATCTCAACCGCTTGGTGCGGTTCTATGTTCTCAACGGACTGTGTAAAGATATTCGGGTACTTCAGGCCTGACAATCCTACTACTTTCTGTTCTACCAGTCCTGCTATTTCTCTTCGCTGAACCGCTTGGTCAGAGTCATAGATATCGTATACCTCATCTCCCGTCTTCATCACCCCCACAATCTTACGGTCGCCTATGTGCATCGTCAGAGCATCCATTGTGGCAGTAGACGGCAGTGGGAAGACATACACGCCCGCAAGGTCTTCCGCATAAGGATTGTAGAACGTTTGACTCACGGTGACACGGGCGATGAAGCCAGTGATATTGACCGCTACATCGGTGTGCTTTATCGGACATTCAATGACCGCATCGTCGACTTTGACGCGCAATGCGCCCTGTGTAACCCGCTGCTCCCTCGGATCAACAAGTGACGGTGGCACAGTATCCCGTACACACCGAAAACCCGTGGCAACGTTCGTGAACGTCGGTAGACTGTAGAGGCGATCCGAAACCCGCACGTTTTGCGCCTTACACGCCCAAGAGCCGCCACGGACAACGCTGGGCGAATCACGAAGAGTAAGGTGATTCAACAACCACTCCACACTGGTCTCAACGTACTCACCCTGTAGTGGATTGCGAGTAACACTATTCACGGAAAGCTCGGGATAGAAATTGTAATTGTATGCATCCAGGCACCATTCCGATACGTTTCCTGCCATATCGTATAAACCGTAGGCGTTCTTCGGATATTTACCCACAGCGATGGTATCTCCAACGTTTATATTGTAGTTAGCATCCCTCGGGGTAATCGTAGCCCCGTGCGGATACGTGTTCCCTACCAAGCCACCGCGTGCGGCGCGTTCCCACTCCGCCTCCGTCGGTAGACGCTTGCCTGTCCATTCGGCGTAAGCCATCGCCGCGTACCAACTCACGTGCGTCACAGGGTGGTCGCCTTTACCATTCGGATAGTCATTTCCGTTCCAGAGTTTTAGGTAATTGCCGTCGTGGAATTCTGCCGCGATACCGTTTTTCCGCCAGCGCGGGTTTTCAGTGAGGAACGCCTTATATTGTGCGTTGGTGACTTCGGTTTCGTCCATATAAAACGCGTCAACATAGACGGTGTGGACGGGCTGCTCATCGGTGTCTGACTCTCCGGTGTTGCTGCCCCTCTCAAATTCGCCTGCGGGGATCAGCACCATGCCTTCCGGAGACGGGCGTTGTGTGTCCGCAAAGGCATCCTGAAAAATCGGAACAGCACCGGCGAGCATACCCAGCAGCACGAGTGAGACGAGGTGGAAACGTTTTTTCATGACAATCTCCTTTTTGTTGACTACCTGTATGTTTCAGATTTCACGATACTCGTTGGTATTACATAAGCAATTCGCGTGCCAATCTTTCAAATGGTGATATAGATGAATTTTTAGGGGACTGCACAGTAAACCGCACGAAATTGTGCAAACCGATTCGGGTACTGCACAAAATGGAACAGTTCTGAAAGGACAAAAGGGTGCCTATCGCCTTATTTGGACCTCTAATTTGCGTCAATTGTTTCTCTGAATTGATTTGACATCCCGCCTTGAAGATGGTATACTTGGTTCAAACATAGACAACTGCCTGCACAAGACACTTGAAAAACTTATCACCCTGGTGGGTAGAACGCTCGGTTCAAGGAAGAAAAATGAGAAGTTTTGGCACCCAAGGGCGCGTGCGTCCAGATCGGCATTATATCGTCCCCCGGACGGCGCACGTCGCCGATTTCATTGCCCGCATCAGAGCTGGAAAATACATCGTCCTCTTCGCGCCCCGCCAGACCGGTAAGACGACCTTTTTTCGCTTGGCTCTTGACAAACTCGTTGCTGAAGATCCGACCTATTTCCCACTCCAACTCAATTTTGAAGTCTACGAAGACTGCACGCCCATAGAGTTTTATGGAAACCTGATAGAACACATTCATGAGGAAATAGGGAATGTTTTCCAGAAACGGGAACAGGCGGTGCCGGAAGCATTAGCACACTTTTTGGAAGACACACACCTCACCAATCAACTCTCTCTGCGAAGATTTTTTAGACAGTTAGCAGAATTTCTAAAAAACTACCGAGTTGTCTGTCTCATTGACGAATTTGATGGCATCCCGCGAGCGGCTTTGAGAGGTTTTCTCCATACGATCCGCCATATCTATCTTACGGATGACCCGCAATGCCCTTACAGTGTGGGTATCGTTGGGATCAAGAGCATCACACAGCTCGATTATGACAGGTCTATTTCGCCGTTCAATATCCAAGATGAGTTCCATTTACCCAACTTTACACTCGAAGAAGTCGGTGCCCTCCTCGGACAATATACCGACGAAGTCGGGCAACCCTTCGCAACCGAGGTGATTGAGAACCTCCATAAACAGACTGCCGGGCACCCCTTCCTCGTCAATCGGTGTGCCCAAATTCTCACTGCGGAATTGCACATCCCGAAAACCGAAATCATTTCCATGACGCACTTCGCACAAGCACACAAGCAACTTTTGCGGGAACGGAACACCAACATCGATCATCTCCGAACCAATGTCCGTCGAGACCGGCGTTTTGAAAAGATGCTCTTGCGGATCGCTTCTTATGAAAAAGGTTTGCGTTTTAATCCCGATGATGACCTCATGGACGAACTCGTCACTTACGGCATTATCAAGGAAGGCAGTGATGGGATGTGTGAAATTGTCAATCCGATCTATCAACATCGTATCTTGCAAATATTCAAACCGACAATTAACGGACTTGAGAACATATACTTCTCCGAAGACACAGGCGAGAATTTTAGGGATTACCTCACGCCCCCCGGGGAACTTCAAATAGAACGACTGCTTGATAATTTCCAAGCGTTCATCGCGCGCGCCGGCTTCCGCATCTTACAAGTGCCAGATACACCCCAAGAATACGTCGGGCAATACCTCCTTTACGCCTATCTGGATCACTTCGTCCACGTTGTCGGTGCGAACATGTTGCTTGAAGTCCAAACCGGACGCGGCAGAATAGACCTTCTCATTCTCCACAACCAGCGAAAATACATCGTTGAGACAAAGATATGGGAAGGCGACCGATATTATCAATCGGGCAAAGCACAACTTGCGGCATACCTGAAATTAGAGGATGCACAGGAAGGATACTATGTCGTCTTCGATCATCGTCAGCATCCAGAGTCGCGGGTAGAGACAGAGATAATAGAGGGTATAAAGATTCGGAGTTACGTCATCCCCGTGATGCAGGAACGTCCTTCTGCGGCTTAGGGGTCTAAGGTCTTATCACACTATTTCAGAATGAGCATCTTCTGCGTGGCAGCAAAATCCCCTGCTTTGAGGGTGTAAAAATAGACACCGCTCGCCATACGTTCCCCGACGTTGTTCCTGCCGTCCCAATACGCAGCGCGGTTCTTACTTTCATAGACCCCCGCGGGTTGATGTCCCAATGCTATTGTCCGAACCAGCTTTCCATCCGCGGCGTGGATAGCCACCGTCACTTCAGCAGGTTCTGATAGTTGATACGGAATCCAGGTCTCCGGGTTAAACGGATTTGGATAGTTGTGGAGCAGTGCTGTCTCTTTTGGCACTAACCTCGCGAGGAGTTGTTCCAAAACGAGAATGCCGCGCTGAAGGGAAGGTTCTGTTACGTCCATCTGCCGTGCGTCCCGCAGCCACTGCCGCACCGCCGAAGCAGTAAACAGTTCTAAGGCTATCGGATGCAGCGACGGAGCGGCCGCGTCAAGTTCTATGGCATCGGCAACCAAAAGAACGTCTTCCACATCCACGATGCCATCGCCATTGACATCCATCCGTGGATTGGCAGGTGGATTTTGTCCCTGTGCCTCTGCCACCAAAAGCAGATCGATAGGGTCAACGACACCGTCCTCGTTAACATCGCCTGGAACGGTGGTATCTGGAGCATTAACAGTGCCGTGGATGCTATCATCTGGTTCGAGCCAGAAATCTCGCGATGCGATATTGCCGTGCATATCAATCACCTGAACGGATGCCTCCGTACTGGCTTGGGTCGCTGCAAATCCAAAGGTAATGCCTGAGGTGCCGTTGAGTGACTGGAAGTGCTGTAGCGATTCTGTATTTCCACACCTATTGCTTGGAACATTCTCGGTCAGGATGAGTTGCACCTGATGGAGGCCATCCGTATCTGCGATTTGAAACTGAAGCTGAGAGGCACGGGATGAAAGGATTTCAATGGTTGTGTGATTTTCGGAATTATTCGGTTGACTGGCGTTCAAAAAAGGGTGGACACTTAACCATTCGGCGGCCGCGTAAGAGAAGCGTGGGGTTCCTGGCGTATTATGTCCGAACATGACGTAATCCTTCTCGCGGTAATCGTGTGCTAACCCGAAGGTGTGTCCGAGTTCATGCGCCGTTGTGCCAACGCCAGCGCACGGGCCAGATGTATAGACAATTGCGAGACGACCGTCAGTGCTCATTTGATAGACGGAAGTAAAGGCAGAACCTCCCGAATGGAAAGCGATACCACAGGGTCCGCGTAAGGCACCTTGAAGGCTTGCGTCTAAGGCAACGAGATAGATGTGATCTACGAGATCAAGCGTATTTTCTGTTTCTCTTGTGACTCTATAACTTCCACTTATATAATCTTCAGCGGAGCCTCTCCCTTGCACGTGATGCACCACAGCATTCCCGTTTGAATCGGTTTCAAGCAGGAAAGTTTTCTTACCAAACCCGTGGATTGCCATCTGATCGGCGTAGAAGTGCTGCGTCTCTTTTATCAATGTCCTGAGTTCCGCGTCTATGTTTAACGGTGGGGTGTGGTCGTTTGGAAAAAAGTAGACGAGCCGGACCCGAGGTGGGCTGTCAGGTAGAGGGGGTAACAGGACAGATGTGTGTTCAGCAGGCTGTAACAGATCAGGTGCAATTTTCCATAGAAGAATGAAACCATCTTGAGTTCCAGTGGCGAGAGTTTTTCCGTCCGGACTGAACGCAAAACTGGGAAGATAATGACTATGCTGAGATAATGTAGTTTTGACACTCCCCGTGGCTGCGTCCCACAGCATCACTCGCCCTCCCATCTTAGTTTCCGTCGCGAACGTCTTGCCATCTGGGCTGAGAGCGAAGCGCACTCTACCATAAAATCCTTTCTTAACCGCTCTATATTCACCTGTGTTCGCATCCCATAACCACATCTCTCCCAATTCGGAAACTTCAGTTCCAACAGCAAGTGTTTTGCTGTCCGGACTAAACGCGACGCTATAGATGCCTGCTATGGGTCCTGTCAGGGTTTGGCGGTGCTGTCCCGAGTGTGCATCCCACAAGCTGACTGTTTTATCCCGACTCCCTGCCGCGATCATTTTTCCATCCGGACTGAACGCCACACTCTCAATTTCTTCCGTGTGTCCCGTGAGAATCGTTGTGTGTGTCCCGCCAACGACATCCCATAAGCAGAGGGTTTTGTCCCCACCACTCACAAGTGTTTTCCCGTCGGGACTGAAGGCGACACTGGCGACATTCTTGACGAACAAATCATGTTCCGGAAATATGGCTTTTTGGACCCCAGAGACGACATCCCACACGCGGACTGTTGCGTCCCAGCTGCTACTGGCGAGTGTGCTGCCATCCGGACTGAAGGCGATACTTGTAACGTCACCCGTATGTCCTCTGATTAGGATTTTATGGGCACCGGACTTCCCATCCCGCAAATGGATCCTATTCGCCTCACTTCCGGCGAGAATGCTGCCATCGGGACTGAACGCCACGCTGGTCACCGGTCCCATGTGGTCTCCGAAGGTCGTTTTGTGTCCTCCACTTACAACATCCCACAGCCGTATTTCGCCGCTCCCAGTGGCGATCGTTTTGCCATCGGGACTGAACGTCAATGCCTTAATCCAGCTCGCATGTCCTGTAAGGGTTCTCCGAACTTCTCCGGAAGGCACATCCCATAGGAGCGCATCTCTATACCCGCCCTGGGCGATTGTTTTCCCATCGGGGCTGAACGCAATACTCTGAGGGGCATAAGGTCTCTGAGGGTCGGCGAGCGTGGCTTTATGGACGAAAGTGGTGGTATCCCACAAGCGGATCGTATAGTCCACACTTCCGCTGGCGAGTGTGCTGCCATCCGGACTGAAGGATAGACTCAGAACTGAGTTCGTATGTCCTTGGAGCGTCACTTTGTGTCTGGCTGTCGCAACGTCCCATAAGCGAATGTCAGCAGTCATACCAGTGGCGATTGTTTTCCCATCGGGGCTGAACGCTAAATTTTTAATGACGTCGTTTAATTCTGTCTGGAAAGAGGCTGTAGGTTCCCCACTGACGGCATCCCACAGTTGGACATACTCGGAACCTCCAGTGGCGATTGTTTTCCCATCCGGGCTGAACGCGATACTATAAGCTCCGGAGCCCGGTAAGGTCGCTTTAGGAGTCCCGGAAACCGTATCCCATAAGATGAGAGTATCGTCCGCTAAGATGAGAACATCGTCCCCACTCCCACTGCTGCTAGCCAACGTGCGACCGTCCGGAGCATACGCGATCCCTGTAATCTTGCGCGTGTGCCCCTGCAATATGTCAACTTCTCGACCCGTCTGAGAGTCGTATATCCAAATCCCAATAGGAGTCGCCACGGCGAGCCGAGTGCCATCCGGGGAATACGCCATGTCAACGATTTTGCCTTTGCCGAGACGGCG
>JAJDUH010000061.1 GCA_022826805.1 Candidatus Poribacteria bacterium | reverse complement strand
TTTTAAGAAATTATCGGGTTTTACACCCTTTTTTTCAAGCCAGCGAGGTTAGGAAATCTCGCTTACCGAGTTGGAAGGGTAAAAAAACACGAAAAACATCCATATATATAAAGTAAATATATAAACTAAATGCCCCTGGCTGAAGTAGGAGGCATTCAGTTTTCCTGTAGGAGCAAACTCCAGTTCGCGACTTCCTGTAAATCTTGATTCTGACAATTCACTGCCGACTTCCAATTACTGATCACTGCCCCCGATGGTTGACGGCTGATAACTGGAAGCGAAATAAAAAACCCTTGACGAATCATACAGTTTGTGCGAAAATATATATAAATTTGTGGCTATAAAAGGTCATCTATTAGATGCCCTGCAAACAGACGAGCATGCGTTGAAAGCCGTTCCCTCAGTAAAAATTAATGCCACTTGCTACATCAAATATCCAGCGAAGAGGAGTTCTCACATGCAGAGCGACCAAGTTTCATCGAAAAGTCAAACATCTCGCGAACGTCAAATTCCGCTCTTCCCATTACAGGTGGTCTTGTTTCCCGGTGGGCTTTTACCACTCCATATCTTTGAGCCACGTTATCGCACCATGGTCAAATTCTGCTTGGAACATGAGTCTGAATTCGGCATCGTACTCATTAAAGAAGGAGAGGAGGTCGGTGAAGCCGCCACCCCGTATGAAGTCGGCACAGCCGTTCGTATCCTCCACGTTGAACACTTAGACGACGGTCGCATGAATATTATCACTGCTGGTGAATACCGGTTCCAGATTTTAGAAGTCCAAGAACACCTCTCCTATCTTACAGGTCGCATACAGATGTTAGACGATCCGGATACTGAAACGGAAGCGGTATCCAAATCGCTTACGACAGAAATTGAAGAGTTATACAAAGCGTACGAGGCATTATCCAGCCGATTAATTTTCGGATGGCAACCGCCAGAGGAGCAGCCAGAAGATCCGAGGGAACTCGCCTATCAGGTCGGGATACGACTGCGCATCTCACTCGAAGAAAAACAGAATTTACTGGAGACAATTCCGTTAGAGAAACTCCTTACACGCGAAATCGAAATTCTGACAAATCAGAATCAACGGATCGCCTTTCAATTGGCAGCCAAAAACAATTGACCTCGTCGCGATAGTGTAAAGCGCAGTTATCATATTTAAACAATCGCTGCTACAGTATAAGATCCATCTGCAACATAATAATATAATGGCACTAAAGGCTCCTGTTCATCAGTTCACCGAAACCCAGTCGATCCAGATCGCATATCGGGATTTCTTCTACATCAGCAATATCCTGTCGGTATCTCGGCTTATCACGGTGCCTTTCATCTTCTACTTCATTTACCGTGAGCAGTGGATATATGCAATTGTTTGTGGTGCTATAGCCGTTATCACAGACCTATTAGACGGCTTCTGCGCTCGGCGTTTAGAGCAGCACACCCAACTCGGTTATATCTTAGACCCAGTTGCGGACAAGCTTGCTCTCTCGGCTGGGATTTTTGCCCTTGTGTTATCAAAGTCCCAGTTTCCTGAGGAGGCATTCGTCATTATTGTTATCCGTGATGTTTCAATTGTTCTCGGCAACGCTGTTTTAGTGTATAAGGCAAAGATGATTACGCGATCCAATTTATGGGGTAAATGCACCAGTTTCTTTTTGTCAATTACCATTATGCTTTACCTACTCCGTCCAATAATGCCAAGTCTACCGAAGGATATTGAATTTTACAGTCTCTGTCTCGCGCTGGTATTTGTTTTTATCTCAACAGTGAGTTATGCGCGGCACATGCTCCGCGTGTTAAAAACCCACAGTCAGTAATAAGCTCAGAAAACGCAAATACCTGAATCAAGCAACGTAGTAAGCAGTTTCCAAATTCATATACAAGGAACACCCTGATGGCTTACAAAGAACTCGTAACGAAGAAACCTTTTATCGTCAACAAAAACTTGGGGAGCGCCGTTGAGGTTGAACCCGAAGAGTTAACCCTAACCAATGCCGACGGCGTTCCCGTCAGCCCCCCAACACAGAAGCAGAAATACGATTTCGATCGGAACGGTTGGCTTTTAATTCCAAGCGTTCTATCGGACGCTGACATCTCGGAGATGCGCGACTTCTGTCAACGCCTTCAGACATTACCTGAACGTATTTCCGAACCAGAGCGTTGTACGCTCGGCGGTCCGTTACAGAAACTTGCCGACCATCCGGTTGTCGTCGGATTCCTCAACGAATTTTTGGCATATCCACCCGCCGCGAGCGAGGATTGCTACGGCTTTCGACTGGAAGAAACAACTGCACTTTTCGGGAACACGACAACACCATCCGACGTTGAATCTGTGCTTCAGAAGGGGAACGGTTTATTCCGCTTACCCGGTGATTCCCACCTCTATCGATGCGTACCGGGACGCGGCTGGAGCGGACTAACACGCGTTCTATGGGAACTCACCGAAGTTACTGTTCAAACAAACAATATCCGCTTCATCACGGGTAGCCACAAAGCCGCATATCCCATACCAGAGACGGTGCAGAACCCGAATTCATCGCTTTGGGAGACTTACGAGTGTCCACCCGGTTCGGTCATCTTTTTCACAGAATCCCTGACACAAGCGCAGGTCGAATCCAATGCTAACGACCGGGTCTGTATCTCAAATTTATATAACACCGTAGCGAGCCGCTGGTCGAATTGGTTACCACCCTCTCAACTTCTTGAAGCAATGCCACCGAAACGCCAAACCCTTTTCCGAGAGACTTACGCAGGTGGAAACGTTATCAATGGTGATTTTAACCGGCGCACATCCGCCTACCCAGCGGAAATTTAAACAGCGTCAGGAGAGAATACCGATGGAGAAACAGACGAACAGAAATCTGCAACCTTGGCTCGGCGCATTATTGCCACCCGATACGTGTGAGCTGCCTACTCAAAACGCCGACGGTTTAACCGTCCCTGAGTTAACCGAGGAACAACGATACGCTTTTGACACCCATGGATGGTTTCTGGTCCCAGAAGTATTTACAGGATCGGAACTTAAGGAGATGCGCGATTTCGGACACCGTCTCCACCACGATCCGGAATCCATTCCAGAACATGAACGGAATCCACTCGGAGGCCCACTTCAGAAGTTAATCGACCATCCGCTCGTTGTTTCGCTTCTCAACGAATTCACAGCACACCCAGCTGTGACAAGTCCAGAGTGCTACGGCTTTTCCGTTGAAAGCGCAAGTCTTTTTTACCGTACGCCGGGCATGGGAAGGTTCGTCCCCCATAACGGTAACGGATTACTTCGTTTCCCCGGCGATGTGCACTACTATAACGCCTTCCCGGGCAAAGGCTATAGTCCACACACCCGCGTTGTATGGGAACTTACTGAAGTGAAAAAAGGACAAGGTGGAACACTTTTAGTGACTGGCAGTCATAAGTCAATTTACACAGCACCTTCTGATATCCAGAATCCCGATTCCGATATTTGGTCGACTTACGGATGTCCAGCAGGTTCACTCCTCTTCTTCACAGAAGCACTCACCCACAGCGCAACGACATGGACAAATACAGAAAATGATAGGATCGCCATTTTTAACCTGTATAGTCCCGTAGACAGCGGTTTCGCGAAGGTTTACGAACCCCATCCAAAACTCCTCGCGGAAATGCCGTCGCTTCGTCAGACCCTGTTCCGCGACCGATATGTGGTGGACAACACTAACGCGACTCCGTAACAATCCACAGGAAAAAACTGGTGGCTGATAACAATTTTAACGAACTCCTTATCCATACCCTTAAACAGATTCACATCCGCTTGGATCGACACGAGGCAAAACTCGATGAAAAAGCAGATAAGGCAGATGTCAAAGCCCTAGAACAACGCCTTGACAATGTTGAAAGTCGTCTCGATCGGATTGAAAGCGAGATTGGAACGTTCAAATGGGTGCTTGGGATTGGGTTAGCCGCTATGGGCGTTTTTATTGTGCTCCTAAAAATGTTTTGATGTCTACTCCCAAGTAGAAGTTTCTGAAATGAGGTAACCATGCCTACAACACAACCCAACGTTCTCTGGATTTACGGTGAGGATCTCTCGCCAGATCTCGGCTGCTATAGCACGTCCGCCGTGAAAACACCCAACGTTGACCGAATAGCGTCGGAAGGCACCCGTTATACGAATGCTTTCGTCACGTGTCCGGTCTGTTCGCCAAGCCGCTCCGCATTGATTACCGGCACATATCAGACGCACTTTGATGCCCACAACCACCGAAGCAATCGCGATAAGCCGTTGCGAGCAGATATGAAGCTTATTACCGACTGTTTTCGGGAGGCAGGTTATTTTACCTGCAATAGTCCAGGACCGCCCTACGATCGTTCCGGAAAGACCGATTTTAACTTCCAACGGGAACAACCTTTTGATGGTATTGACTGGAGCGAACGCGCCACAGGACAACCCTTCTACGCACAAATCAACATTCCAGACACGCACCGCGTCTTCAAACCGGATCCAGAGCGCCCCATTTCTCCAGAAGATGTTGAATTACCGCCTTACTATCCCGACCACCCGCTCACCCGAAAGGATTGGGCACTCTATCTCGAAAGCATTCAGATTTTAGATAGGAAGGTGGGGCAAATTTTTGATCGCTTAGATGCTGAAGGACTGACAGATAATACCATCATCTTTTTCATGAGTGATCACGGGCGTGCTCATATCCGTTGCAAGCAGTTCCTCTATGACGGCGGGATTCACATTCCACTCATTGTCCGATGGCCCGGACACATTGAATCTGATATTGTCAGTGACGAACTTATCAGCGGCGTTGATTTCGCACCGACGACGCTTGCCCTTACCGGCATTGATATCCCCGATTTTATGCAAGGACAGGTCTTCCTTGATCCAGATGCGACATCGCGCGATGCGATTTTCGCGGCGCGGGACCGGTGCGATGGAACGGATGATAGAATCCGGTGTATTCGGACACATCGTTACAAACTGATTCGCAATTATCATCCGGAACGTCCATATATGCAATTCAACGGTTATAAAAAGCTACAGTACCCACTCTGGAGTCTGATGCCGTTACTTTCGGCAAATGGCGAATTGACCCCTGCGCAACAGCATTTCATGCGACAGACGCGTCCCACCGAGGAATTGTATGACTTGGAGGCAGATCCGTATGAAATTAATAATCTCGCTACAGATGCACACTACGACCCCGTGCGCAGCGATCTCGCGACGCAACTCGACACATGGATGACAACAACAGGGGATATGGGCGAAATACCTGAATCCTCAGAGGTTACCTCTTACTGGGACGACAACATGGCGGAAAGATTCAAGCAGGATATGGAAAAACGAGGTATCTCGCACGATGTTAGCGATGCAGATTATGTCGCATGGTGGAAAAACCACTTGCTGACTTGAGGATATCCGAAATTTTACCTAACGTGAACTCGATTTAAATATTTTCGCGTCGAAATTATTTGCTATGGCACACAGAGTATGCCTACTACTTTTAATCGAACTCATGTTACCTTAAAGCGGAGGCACTCAATGAGCAATATTGTCTATGGACACGGTGATGGGTTTTTAACACAGGGTGAACGTCGGCTCTTTCCAATCGGTTTTTATGAACTGCCAACTGAAGACGATAGGATCAAGGATATGGCAGTGGCAGGCGTTAATCTTATCCGATGTGGCAACGCCGATGCCCTTGACCGCGTGCACGCACACGGAATGATGGGGTGGGTGCCGCTATCGCTTCAATCCGGTGCGACGCCTGAATTTCAGGAGCAGATCCGAACCCTCGCTGAACATCCTGCCCTCGCCGTGTGGGAAGGTCCTGACGAGGTAGTGTGGAACTTCACGGCATACAGCGGTCTCTGGCGACAGGACCGGATAGGCGTGTTTCCGAATAAGGGCGAATGGTGGATGCAGACACCGCTCGCTATTCAATATTCCGAAGAACGCGCTGCGGAGATTATGCCGAATATGCGCGAGGCTCTTGAATTCATTCGCAGTGCTGACACCTACAATCGACAGGTCTGGATTAACGAAGCACGCGACAGCGATCTAAAATTCGTCAGACAATATATCGACTTTGTAGACATCACCGGGTGTGACGATTATCCGATTCGCGCGGATGGTCGTCCCGCTATACGGGTCGCCGCTGCAACGGATAGATGGCAACAAGTTGGCAAGGGTAGACCTGTATGGATGGTGCTTCAGGGATTTTCATGGAACGACTTGGACGATGAACACGGCGATATCGCTGCATTTCCAACTTTTGACGAATCACGCCTCATGGCGTATGTTTGTATTACACACGGTGCCAGAGGTCTCTTGTATTGGGGATCCAATTACCTTAAATCTCAAGGACATGAAGGCTTTCGGAAATCGCTTTACGCGCTAACGAGCGAACTCGCCGCGCTCCAACCTTTTCTTACAGCACCGGTCGAGCGGCATGTGGCAGTGCAAGTAACTGACGATGGACGCACTGATATACCGGAACTTGTTTCAATACGCGGTGTGAGCATCACTGCGCGTAGAACTGGCCGAGAATGGCTTATTATCCTTGTCAACGAGGATCCACATTCCCACATGGGTGTTGAAGTCATTGGATTGGATGCCCTAAACGGCACTGAGTTTGTGGAACTCTATGGCGATGAGAAAACCACTGTCTCTGATGGAGCATTCGTGACACGGGTCCAGCCCTATGAAGTTAAAGTCCTCGCAACACATCGAAAATGGGAAACCAACCAGCGGGAGGGTAGAGAATTTGCAGAATAATATAAAAGAACGATTTGGATTTGACGCACCAAAGAATAGACCGATTGAAGAATCGATCCAATGGGCTGCTGAAAACGGGTTTGGATATATCGATTTCCAAGCCGATGTCCCGCCGAACAACATCGCTTCGTTCGACGATGCACGCGTTCGTACGGTGCGAGAGTTGTGTGAAAAACATAATATCGCTATGGGCATTCATCCATCCTCAGCAATTAATAACGCTGAGTACACGCCTATTATGTCTGAAGCCGTTGACGACTACCTCTTTGCGAATTTGGAACTCGCAGAACGGCTCGGATGTGGCTGGCTTATCGGGCACGGTGGGTATCACTTTGGCGATGTTGCCCAACGTCGCGATGCCGCCATTGAACGTATCCGGCAATTGGTAGCACGCGCAGAACAGGCAAAGATTGTCATCTTCTTTGAAAACCACAACCGAGAACCAGAGCATGCCGAAATCCACTATATCCCACATAATGTGGAGGAAACACACTGGTTTTTCAATGCCATGCGTTCCCCCTATCTCAAGTGGGCGTTTAACGTAGCCCATGGACATCTCGTCCCTGAAGGATGGCAAGGCTTTTTGGATGCGTTCGGTGTAGAAAATATTGGTCAAGTCCGACTCAATGATAATACAGGAGAGTATGAAATCCACCTCGTTCCCGGCGAAGGCACGATAGACTTTGTTGACCTATTTGGGCAATTGAAGGGGCGTGGCTATGATGGGTGGTTTAGTCTCGGCTTCGGTGATGACGCCGATAAGGTGCGTGTCCGAGATGAATTTGCCGCTTATCTGTAGGAGGGAACTCCGATTCCCGACCCACGGTTTCTTAAAATAAGTAAGCGCAGTTTACAACCGCGCATCTACCAGGAGAAAGAAACTTACTTCCGAAAAAGATCTACGCCATCGGCGAAAATCGGCAATTGGAGAGCATCTAACGATAAAAGGAATAAACAGAGATCCGCCAAATCAGTCTGATGAGTACCCACGTACCACCGACGATGAATTGTCCAAGTATCAGCCCTAAAAAGAGCGGTAGTACTTTGTGATAGAGACGGATGCCGCCAAACCGCAAAACAAGGTTCTTAATTCCCCAACTAATAAATACAGAGAACCAAAGCCAGCCGAATGTCCACATACTACTCGCCACCGCATAGCCGGTAGGATGAAACGGAAACATTGGAAAACGAGTGCGCAACCACCACAAGAACCCGGTGAACAGAAATCCAACACCCATAAATGCGACCGCGGGAATATTCGTTTCTGTCGGATAGTAGAGCCACGATCGGAGTAGGTTATAGCCACCGCTTCCCAAGCCAGGATTCGCACCTATATTGTAGGAGACTACCAGATATGCCCAGAACGAGGCAAGAATACCAAAAAAGACACCACACATGAGTGCCACAACCATCCGTCTGGCTCGCATATTTGCGACTTCTACCAACTTAAAAGCCTCCAGTGTATGCGGCATCGGATGCGCCCGATATCCGCGGTTGAACGCGAAATAAAGCGACATCATCGTTAGGTTCGGCGGTGAGATCATGCGAGAACCGAGCGAGTCGATAATAAATTGCCGTGGGTTCGCCACAAACATCTCGTGTGTTGGTGGCCCTACCTCAGCACGTACCCGTGTAATCCCCAAGGCAAGGAGATAGTAAATAGCGAAATACAACGCTATCATCCAGACTGCCATTCCACCACGGTTGGAAAAAATGAAAAGAAAAAGAAGACCGCCTATTAATCCTGCGACTGGCCATCGATAATTCGTAGAATCTTGCATCTCTGGTGGAAGATTCTCGTCTCTCCTTCCGATCAGGTTTCTGAACACCCCATAGAAATGTTTACGCCCGCCGTAGAGTCCAAAACAGGCGATAGCCAAATACGCACCCACTCCTTGTGGTCCATCATAGGGGAACTCAGGTAATACCTGCAGCCCCATGGCACTTCCCAAGACACGTTCACCTTTCCAGAATAGGTAGAAAAACCAGAGCGAAAATGACATTTCCAACGGCATCAAAAAGGCAAGACCCACACCAAACGAGAGAATATAAATGGGGGTCCAGCCTATTGCGCTCCACGGTTTCTCAGTAAAGTAGACCCCGAGATTTGCCTTACGAACCGGTATCTCAGGAAACGTTGGGACGAACGCATGGATACCGTTAATCAGGTCAATACCTCCCGCAATGGCGAAGCCCACCCAGAGCATCCTGTTTTTAAAAAGCCGTCCGTCCGAGTACGTCAACTCTATCGGTAGACGAACAATCGGGTAGGTGAGCCGCTCCCGATCAATCCACTGCTTTCGGAGGATTAGATCGATGCAAATCATTACCCAAATCAGCACAGAGAGAAAAATTGTCCACCATAAAATCGGTTCCCACCACGCCATCAGATACCTTTGCCTATAAAAAGACGTATCACCATCATAGAAATCTTGCAACACGGACAGGTCGCTGAGCGTCATCCAACTTGGTAGGTATCGCCAGAAAAGTTGCTGCCATTCGTTTTCAGCCGTTGCGAACCAAAAGCCGTTTGGAATGACAGGCACCACAGTCTGCATCATGTCGTGTCCGGCGATCGCCGAGGAAATTGAGAGAATTACATAAATAGTGAGCAGTTCCCCCTGTCGTAGTGCGAAACGGGGCAACAGTAATTTAAGCAAGAAATTCAGACTGGTCAACACCACCAAAGTTACCACAACATTGTAAATTAAAGACATTGTCGTAGGCAACGTGCTCCAGAACCGGAGATGGTTCGCCATGATGAAATAGGTGTTCGGCGGAATGAGTATAATGCCAAGCAGAATCGCGCGAAACGTCACTCCCGGGTGTCCCGATTGCGGTGTCTCTTGATACTCTGTTGTGTATTTTGGTGTGCTTGCCATAGGATGCTTTTTTAAGATTTTTAAGTTAAGATTGCAAAGGAGAGATGAATGTCGGAAGTTGCTCAACACGACTGCCAAGACTGGCTACATCCCACTACACCCTCGTGAAAAAATCAATTTTTATGTAACATGCCGCTCTTTTTCATGTTAATGAAGGATCAACACTTACATTAGAAATGCAGCCATTTAACCAAAACAGGAAAAATCAGCACAGACAACCCACAAAACAGCCCAATGTTCCACACCCATAAATTCGTTGGATCTGCCTCAAGAATTGACCAGAGTGCGCACAAAGGACTTACGGCTGCCAACACCGGTATCCCCTCAAATAGCGAGGAAGGGATGAGAGGCGAGAAGGTCATGAGCAGCACAATCCCGTAACTTATTCCTTTTGCCCGAGTCGGAGAAGTCCATAACGCGACAGCAATGCCGACGAGTGCGAAAAAAATGCAGCTCATCAATAACACCACACCGCATCTCGCCCACTGCGACAGTGCCAAACCGCCTATGTAACTTGAGAGTGTAAGCAATGGAGCCGTTAGTAAAATCCCCCACGTTGTCCAAAACACAACAGCAATCAATTTGCCCATCAAAATTTCCCAATTAGCCAAAGGCGCTAACGCAAGTATCGCGCCATTCTGCCCATCAGCTTTCAGATACCCACGTTCCATGTACAACGCCTCAACTGCATATCTCGGCACCAAAAACTGGAAAACAAAAAGAGCGATAACGAAAAGGATATAAGTCTGCTTCCCGACATCAATTGTACCTACTGTTCGGCGATGGGCATAGAACTCAAATGTCGCTACAAAAAGGATGAACGCGAGTGTACATAAAACGATGAACTGGATACGTCGATATCTGCGGGAATTGGCATAGTAACGAAGGTCTTTAAGGATAACGGCTAACATAATTTTCTTCGTGAATTATTAACATAAATAGACCTTTCAACTTTCCAAGAGTTTCCAATAATCAACTACCAATAGCCGCCCACCAATGTATTTTCCGTTGACACATTTCTGTAAAACTGCTATCTTCAGTACCAGCAAAATACACATGATACCATATCCTACAAGAGGCAAAAGTTCTATCGGTCAGGAGGTCTTTTATGTCCAAACTTAACCTCGCTTTGGTTGGCGCAGGACGACGTGGCACAGGTGCACACCTACCGGTCATTGCGAAACTCAAAGATGTCTACAACCTTGTTGCGATCTGCGACATAGACGAAGAAGTCGCAACGCGCTACGCCAAAGAATACGGTGCAACGCCATACACTAACGTCCGAGATCTCGTTGCGCACGAAGAACTCGATGTTGTTGATATTACCGCCCCGGCTCCTGCGCATCACGCAATCGCTTGCTTCATGGCAGATGCGGGTGTTCACATTCTCTGCGAAACGCCTATAGCTCTTACGCGCCCCACAACCGATCTGATGATTGAACACGCCAAAGCCAATAAGGTCAAACTTGAGATAGCTGAAAACTACTACCGCGTGCCGCGCGAACGGTTTCTGTCGAAGGTTATTGAAGCAGATATTATCGGAGAAGTTGCTCGTATTTACCGTATCTTCCACGAGGGCGGTCATCACGGAATGAGCATGCTCCGTCTCCGTGCTGGAGGTGAACCGAAATCTGTGCTCGGCATCACACAGACAACTCCTGTAATTCCTATTATCGACCGGATGAAACGACATCACACCAGTGACAGATGGAGTCTCGGCTTCATTGAATTCGACAACAACGCAACCGCTCTCATGGTGTACTCCAATGTTATCCATGCCCGTTCTTTGGGACGCGGACAGACAGGCATCTCACAGATTGATGGTAGCAAAGGTACCATCGTCGGTGACGATATCTACGTTACACCCGCAGATGAACTGGAATCTGGCGCAATAGGCGTTGCCTATCGTCCCAAGCACACCACCATTGATGTGGATGGCGTCGAGGTGGTTGAGACGATTGAACTGGAGCTCCCAGACCAAACCATCACGTGGGAAAATCCGCTCAAGAACTATCCACTCCCCGATAGGCAGATTGCAGTCGCCGATGAACTGCTCAGCATCGCTACTGCGGTTCTTAATGATACAGAACCTGAATACGGTGCAGCACGCGCCAGACAAGACCAAGAAATGTACGTCGCGATGAATGAATCAGGCAATCGCAGTCGAGAAACGGTCACATTCCCTTTAACTGCGTTGACAGCGATGGAACAAGACTTCCACGACAACTACCAACAACAGTATGGGCATTCAATCGAAGATATTGAAGCGGGGATTGATATATTCTTTTCACGTACTTGACATCATAGCATATTTGGTGAAAGAACTCAAACGTTTTCATGAAGCATCTGATTAAAATCTGCAGCATCTCTGCAAACCCTGCCAGTGTTTTCACCAATCCTTAAAACTTAATGACCTCACCAAGGCTATTTAGTTTTCAGATTTTTCATTCCGCTTGGTCAGAAAGTCGCGACCTGGAGCTTACTCCTACAAGAAGAGGTCGGGATTCGGAAAGAATCAGAATCAACGGTATTCATGCCTTATGGCATGAACCGGGTATGAATGTCGTGTGGCATTCACCGGGGCATAGACCGGGGTATGAATGCCTTATGGCATTCACCGCCTCCTACAGGAAAACTAAATGACCTCACAAAAAACTTCTTGCCGAGAAGTGGGTTTTATGATATACTTATAGGTAGTAACAGACTGCCATATCTCATCAAAGGAGGCATGAAGAACATGGGAATAGGCGGAATGGAAATCTTTGTCATCCTTGTGGTAGCACTCGTCATTTTCGGACCCAAGAAGCTCCCTGAAATGGGACGTTCACTCGGGAAAGCTATCCGAGAATTTAAGAGTGCCGGAAGCGAACTCCAAGATGAACTGACAAAAACGGCAAATGAAATTGATAAGGACATAGACCAAAATATCAAACCTCCAAAATCGTCCTAATCTCTCATTTCGCGAGCCATACGCACTATGCAATCTAACGATGTTGCAATGACCTTCTGGGAGCATCTTGAAGAACTCCGAAGGCGAATTATCATCTCTGCTATCGCAATAGCCGTCTTTACGGTGTTGAGCTTATCCTTCAGCAAACCTATTGAGCGGGTTATTAAGTTTCCTTTAGAAACTTCTATGAACATCCTGATAGCAAATGCTATTGAGGCTACACCCGGTTCCGAAGGCTCAACGCTCGGATTTTTCGCTCTTACTTTGCGCGCTGGAAATTCCAACATCAACGCCACGCTCATGAAAGTCGGTCCCTTGGAAGGTATTATGGCATACCTCAAACTGGGAATAACCACCGGCATTTTGCTCGCGCTGCCGATAATTATCTACCATGTCTGGGCGTTCGTCTTTCCAGCGTTAAATCGAGAAGAACAGCGATTCGCTATCCCTCTCTTTTTAATCATTGTTACATTTTTCATTCTCGGCGCTACTTTCGCCTACTTTATTGTCACGCCCGTAGTTCTACAATTCTCCGCACAACTGCTGCCAGAACTACCCAACATCTGGGATCTGGAAAAATATATTAACTTCGTAACACGGTTAATTTTAGGATTCGGTATCGCTTTCGAGCTGCCGATAGTTATGGCGTTTCTGTCTTATATCGGAGTGATTGACGCCCAGGGTTTCCGTGAAAAGCAAAACTATGCACTGATGGGTATCTGTATCATGTCAGCCCTGTTGACTCCTGCAGACCCAGGTTCAATGCTGCTTATGGCAATACCGCTCTTTGTTTTGTATCAACTCGGCATCTTCTTCGCTTATCTCGTCGAAAAGGAGTCAGAAATATAATGTCTAACGAGTCTCTGCAGCAACAACTCTCCTTGCTGTACCAATTGCAAGAACGCGACTTAGAACTCTTATCAATCCATCAAAAACTTCAAACCATCCCACACCAGATTGCCGAACTAAATGCAGGTGTCGTGCAATCTGAAAAAGATATGACAGCGAAGTCGGCGGAACTCGCGGAGACAGAGAAGGCGCAGCGCGCTAAAAACGCCGACCTCGAAATGAACGCTGTACAACGCGAAAAATATCGAAACGAACAACGAATTGTTACATCAAATGAAGCCTATAGTGCCTTAGAACGACAGATTGAATTTCTTGATAGGGAAGACGAAGAAGCGGAAGACACTATCTTAGTTCTTATGGAGGAGAGTGATCGACTGAAGGAAGAATTGGCAGAATTAGAAGGCGAGGTAAACCGGGAAAAGGAAAAAACCGATACTGAAACCAAACAACTTCAACAAGAAATACATGGTTTAGAAACCGAAAGTGCCGAAAAACTGGACGAGCGGAAGGCGTTTCTTCCCAAAATTAACAAGCCACTCAGGGACGAATACCATCGGTGGATGAAATCACGACTTACAAGTAAATCCGGCGCAGCACGGGCGCAAACCGGTTTTGTCGCATTAGGTAAAAACGGCATCTGTAGCAGCTGCCGCATCGCTATTCAACCGCAGACCCTCAAAGAAGCGCAAAAGTATCAGAAACAGGTTTACTGCTCAAGTTGCAAGCGGTTACTTTACGTCGAACCTGCTACACCAGACATCCCGTTTCCATAAAAAAGAGATACACTTCCACTGTAAATTTTACAATCGCAATCGGTAGTTAGAGAGGTTTTCCATCACAAAGGATCAGACATGAGTCAAAGACATCTGCAATTTCAAGATCGGGTGAATTTAGGAAGTTACTATACACCCCCTGAAATTGTGAATCTCGCTTGGCAGATGATAAATCCGCATCTCGATTCACGGACGACTATCATTGATACTGCGTGTGGGTACGGGGATTTTCTGAAAAACCATCGGCAGTCGATCGGTTATGATATAGACGGAACTGCAATCTCTATCGCCAAAAGGAATAACGACAACACGCAGTTCTTTCAAGGAAATGCTTTACATAACGTTTCAAGAGGGAAATTTGGCATCTCACCACAGTCTAAATTGATAGTCGTTGGCAACCCACCTTATAACGACAAAACCTCTCTAATCCGTCGAAAAATAAAGTCTGAGTTGTATGATATTGACGAAGATCTTACAAGTCGAGATCTCGGAATATCGTTTCTTCGCTCCTACGACAAACTCCAAGCTGATCTGGTTTGTGTTTTACACCCGCTTTCATACTTAATTAAGCCGACTAATTTCAAGTCGCTAAAAGGATTCGCTGCCAATTATAAATTGGTAGCCGGGCAACTCATCAGTAGTTCAACATTCAGAGAATCCGCAAAACTGACCCCCTTCCCAATCGTTATTGCCTTTTACCGACGAGATCAGAGAGGAATGGAATACGATTTTATTCGCTCCTTCCGTTTCGATGTACACGGAGGCGGCTGTTTTTGTCTCAGCGATTTTGATTACATCACAAATTATATTAGCAAATATCCCAGCAAGAGGCATCAACCGATTCCTGACGATTCCCTATTTTTCTGGACAATGAGAGATATTAACGCGTTAAAAAGGAATCGGACTTTTGTCAAAAACTACAGCAATAACACTATTGTAGTTGATAAAAGAAAACTGAGTTATTATGCCTATGTAGATGTTTTCAAAAGAAACCTCTATCGACTTCCGTTCTATTTTGGTAACTGCGATGTTCCTATAGACGATAAACTTTTCAGGCAGTATAAACATTATTTCATCAGCGATACCGTTAGGCACCACCCTTTTCTGGAAAAGCCTTTTCAGATAAATCCGATAGAGAAGGAACAGGCAAAAACGGAAATTGATAGATATTTCAAATTGCTATTAGGTAAACATCATGCGATGCTTCCAACTTTTGATAATTCACCATAAACAGGAGAAACTTACAAACGATGCCCTTTTTTGTAATAGATGAACAACCACAGAAAAAGATTTTTGACAGTGCCAAGATTCGGACGCTTCACGGCGAAAAAATAATGATGTCCTTTGTCGATCTGGAACCGAATAGTGTCGTCGCAGAGCACAGCCACCCCCACGAGCAGATGGGAATGGTCTTGGAAGGAACGTTTGAATTAACAATCAACGGAGACACGCGGATACTCAAAAAAGGCGATGCTTATCTTATCCCTTCCAACGTCAAACACAGCGCAAGAGCCTTCGACAAACCAGCCATTGCCCTCGACATTTTCAGTCCACCACGAGAAGACTACAAACAATGAAGACATATCATGCGATTCAAGAGCTTGAAGCAACCGGCATCGTCACTGCCGGTATCACCACCCGCCACGGAGGGGTCAGTCGCGCCCCATACACATTCTTAAATCTTGCTGAACATGTCGGTGATGATGCAGACGCAGTTGCGACCAACAGAGAAATTTTCTTTAAACAAAGTGGATTAACAGATATGTACTATTGCCAGCAAATCCACAGCGATCGCGTCATTGATGCCGACTGTACAACGAGCACAGCACTCAAACAACATCCGGAAGCGGATGCGCTCGTCTCCGCCCGGCATAGGGTTCCTTTAGGTATATTTACAGCGGATTGTGTCCCTATTTTCATCTTAGACGTTGTAACGCCCGCAATCGGTATCGCGCATGCGGGGTGGCGTGGGACCCTTACACGCATTGCCGTAAATACGTTAGCGCGAATGCAAAATCGTTTCGGCACGCTTGCCATGAATTGCCAAGTTCATTTGGGACCCTCTATCCAAAAATGTTGCTACACCGTTAGCACAGAATTGATTAATCAATTTACGGAACATTTCGGCAGCAACATCCATAGCGGCACAAAGCTGAGCCTACAAACTGCAAACGTCAATCAGTTGATGGAAATAGGATTACCAGCAGCCTCAATTTCGGTATCTCCATTCTGCACTGCCTGTCGCACAGATATTTTTTATTCACACCGAGCGGAATTGGGACGAACAGGCAGGATGCTCTCATTCATCCAACTCAACACAAAAAACTAGAAACCACTCAATATTAGCCCATCCTCAGCACCAACGAAAAATTTGCATTCTGTGTAAAAATATAGTATCATTAATATACACATAAAGATACTACGGCTCGGAGGGAAAGCGTTCCAGTACCGCCTGTAGACGTAACTTAACGCCGATTCAGAGCGTTATTTTTTCTATTATATACGCTAACGTGTTAGACACAATAACCTCGTAAAATTTTTGTTCGACAGCAATTTGGTATATACCAAAGGAAAGTGAAAATGCGCGCCCTCTTTACGGTGTTATCAATCGTTATAGGTATCATCGGGTTCGTTTTTGTTATACAGGGAGGTTATTACCCTCGCAAATATCAAGCGGTCTTGTCCGAAAATGTGAGCGCGGTCCAAGTCACACAGGTTTATACGGAGGCAACACACACGATAGCGGTAGGGGTCGGTATTGTTGGCATAGCTATTTTAGTTGCAGTTATAGGTATACTCTTTTACACAAATAAACCGTTAGATGAACACACGCATCCAGAAGATAATTCCGATACGCAATTGACAGACAATCCCGCAGCCTGATTCATCCCTTTAATCGAATCGACTCTGGAATCGCGACCGATAGCATCACGCGAGGGATATACCAATTGAATCCGATCGCTGACAACCTTGCCAGTATCAACCAACGCATCGCAAATGCCGCGGCACGAAGTAACCGCACAGCGGATTTAATAGGACTCGTTGCCGTTACAAAAGGACGTTCAGTCTCAGAGATGCGGACAGTGCTTGCTACAGGTGTTACGGACATTGGTGAAAACCGAGTACAGGAAGCTCAACAGAAATACGCTGCAGTAAACTCATCTGTTGATGCCACAGCTGCTGTGCGAACCGATAAAACATGCCAGTGGCATCTTATTGGACACTTGCAAAGAAACAAAGTCAAAACGGCATTAGACATGTTTTCGCTGATTCATTCAGTGGACAGTTTACGGCTTTTAGCAGAAATAGCACGCCGCTCTGAAGCGCGGACACAACAGACGGATATTTTAATCCAAGTAAACACAACTCGCGAGGCAAGTAAGTACGGCTTAGATGCGGACGATTTACTTGGCTTCATGGAAAACGCTCAAGCATATCCGACAGCACACATTGTTGGGTTGATGACAATGGGGCAATTAAGTGCCTCACCAGACGCAAATCGTCCCGCATTTGCTTTGCTCAGATTGCTTGCTGAAAAAATAGAAGCACAGAAATTCCCCGGAGTTACCATGCAGTACCTCTCAATGGGGATGACAAACGACTTTGAGGTTGCCATTGAAGAGGGGGCGAATCTTGTTAGAATCGGTAGGGCAATCTTCGATCCTTCAGCGTAAACTCCAAACTTGCGGTTTTAAGTATATATCAGCAGACATAGGAAATCTCTTGAGGAGAAAAAAGTGGCAGAAAACCTTCGATTAGGTGTAATAGGCATTGGAAAAATGGGCGGTATCATCGTCCGAAGCGTTGCTGACACAGTATTTCCTGCCCGGCAAATTTGGGTTACAGATCTGGAGATCAGCCTCGTGAAGCAGCTGTGCGATGAAAAAGGCATCAACGACGCCGGAGATATTGCCACCTTGGTAGAAAAGACTGACGTGATTCTCTGTGCAGTCACACCCCCCGCCATTCCACACGTTCTGCCACAGATTGCGCGCAATTTATCAACATCACAATCACTCATTAGCATCGCCGCCGGCGTGACAACAACAACCCTTGAATCCTATTTTGATGCCCCACCGGCTGTTGTTCGGGTGATGCCGAATATCGCGGCTTCGGTAGGAAGAGCAATCTCGGTGTTAACGACAGGCAGCGCAGCGAACAACACACATCTCATAACAGCACAGAAAATTTTCAACGCCTGCGGCACCTCCTTAGTGATGGACGAACACCACCTTGACGCCGTCACGGGGGTGAGTGGCAGTGGCCCCGCCTATGTCGCACTCTTTATTGAAGCATTAGCTGATGCCGGCGTCCACGTCGGCTTAGCCCGAACAGATGCCCAAAAACTCGCAACACATACTGTATTAGGCGCAGCAACAATGTTAGCTGAAACGCAGGAACATCCCGCAATGCTGAAGAATCGGGTCACAACACCAGGTGGCACAACCGCTGCCGGACTTCACGCGCTGGAAAAAAGAGGCTTGAGGGCAACGCTTACCGAAGCCATTCTCGCTGCAACCGAACGTGCGAAAGAGCTTGGGAATACATAAGCTTAGAAGACGACAGGATAAAAAAATTATGGATCTACTGGCTTGGATTCTCAGTCAACTGATTGAAATTTATATGTTCATTATTATAGCAAATGCCATTCTTTCCTGGTTCGTTTTTGGCACGCAAAACTCAGTCATCAGGCAAATCTACTGGATGACAAGTCGCATCGTGGAGCCAGCTTTGAGCCCGATCCGTAGAGCACTTGGACCAATGTCCCGGAACCTCGGTATCGATATTTCGCCTTTTATACTGATTCTCCTGTTAATGATCCTGAATCGGGTGCTCCTGCCATAAGATGGATGTCGCAGTTCGCTTGATGGAATAAAAACTGAAAGGTAACTCGCAGAAATAAAGCGGAATCTCACCCGAAACCCGTTCGCTAAAACGGTAAGTGCTTCAAAGGCAACAGTAGGAAAAATATGAAAAAAGGAAATTCCTCCGCAAAAAGCGCGATACGTAAACAAGGTAAAGCAACCAAGGTATCAGAGATCCACGAGTTAACTGATCGCATACAAGAAAAAGCGATCTTAGACACCTGGGCAAATACCAATATTTGCGCTACAGTGAACAAAAAAACGAACACATCAAGTGCGAAGACGAGGCAAACACATCACACCTCTGAAGCCCAAACTTATGTCCTTCGCGAGATGCCTACACCCGTCCACCTACTGACTCTTGACACGCTTTGTAGAAAGATTTGTCAGGACATCTTCCTCAAAGCTGAGCTAATGCACGGACATCAAGTCACATACGTCCCCGCGTGGGAAACCTATCCGCTATGGATTGAAGAACAGGTCATCGCAGCAGCAAAATCTAAATCTCCAATCAAACTATCCGTCCTTCGGAAACGTTGTCGGGCACGCCACAAACAGGAATTAGAAGTCCAGAAACAAAAATTTCATCAACTCGGTATCTTCGCTGACTGGGATACTTCACAGAAGACCCTTGAATCGCGACAAGAGGCAAGACTTATTGCTCTCATTAGCCGATTACGAGATTCTGACTACCTCCACGACCTTCCTCAACTCAGCCCATGGTGTCCTAAATGCACAACTCCGCTTAACGAAACAAACCTCATACAGATGCCAACACAGACATTGAACGGCTACGTAAAGTTTCCTTTCAATGTCGGGTTAGAGGAATTTGGCACGAATGTCTTCTTCGTTGTACAACTGCCACACCTTAGGGAAATAGCAGGTACTACTGAACTCGGTATTAATGAGAATACTACTTATTGGCTCACCCAATTCGCCGGTGATGTTCTCCTTTTCTCGGAACCGCAACTGAAAGATTTTGGTCGGAGTCTTGCCAAAGGACAGAGGAGACCTAAACGTATTAAAGAACTCAAAGCGACCGAACTCACACAGTACACCGTAGCGCACCCACTCTTTCCATCGAAAGAGTTAAAGATCACGCCGATCCCCAAATCTTTCGCCAAAAACTTCCCTAACTCACAATCAACAGCACTTTTAAAATCCGGTGTTCTGCCTCTAAACCCAGCACACGATCAACTTAGCTACGATATCGCACAGGAATTAAACATAGCTTTCACACCGATTTTCGACGAAACTGGCAGGTTAACAGAAGAAGCCGGTCAATTGTGTGGTTTATATCTATTTGATGCAGAAATGTTCATTGTTCCTCAATTGGAAAAGTTCGGATATCTCTTGAAGATGTACAACGAAGAAAGGCACGAACCTCATTGCCTCCGTTGCAAGGAATTATCAGTTTTTCGCCCGTGTTCAAAATGGGTATTTTCCATCTCCAACAATCATGCAACTGTTCAGTCGCTCAACGCTCAAGATCATTGGGATAATTATGGAGATACCGAGCATAAAAATATTACCGATGTCCGAAATGCTGTTCTGAATTTCAGAGATTTGCAAGTTTCTGCACAACGCCAATGGGGGATGCCGCTACCAATCCTTCTCTGTGATCAGTGTGACGAACCTCTTACCGATAAAAACACACTCAGTGCCATTCGAAATTCCATTCAGCGCGGGTTCGAATCCTGGTTTCGATTAAGCGTTGAGGAACTTTTACCTACAGATACACATTGTTCAAACTGCGATTCAAACGAATTCCGCAAAGAAGCGACTCTCATTGATGGCCACTTTGCCAACTTACTTCAAATTATCGACAACTCCGATTTCAAGAAAGCACTCGGTGGTTCGACCAGTGTTATGTTTGTTCCACAACCCAGTCCCAGCGATTCTAAGTGGATAAATTGGTTAGCCGAAATTAGTGTTATCTCCGCCGCCCTCACCAGAAGCCGCCCAATCAAAGAAAGTCAACCTTTCAAGCAACTAAAACTTAATGTAATGCCAAAAATTGGCAGCAAAATTGAGATTGAAGAGATTCTCCTGAACAAATATCCTGCGGACGTATCGCGCCTCGTCGCTATATCACCCAATTTAGGGACACAACAGATTAGCCAGCAACGACTTGAAAAAATCGCAGAAAGCTATTTAATCGAATATCAGCAACTACACATGCTATTAGAACGCATCAGTGTACGCTTCCACGAATTTCCCGTTAACGAAGTGCACAACGTCCAAACCGATACCGAAAATCAAGGTAAGGACAAAATTGACCGACAATCTGATACCATAAAAACGGACGCAGACGATCAATCCAACACTACTGGTAGTAATCGGAAAGTTGATCCAGATGACACCAACTTCAAAACACCGGATAGGGATAGGATAAACCAAGCAACTATCGACCAGGATCTTACTATCGATTCACTTGCAATAACCGTCACCGCCCAATTTTTGCAGGAGGTAGAGCAAGCTTGCCAAAATGGACATTTTCACGAAATGTGGAAAAAGTTAATCAATTTCTGTGAGCGAGATATTAAGTTTTACGTGCGCTTGATAGAATCTCGCGATGCTACAACCCTCGACGCAGCACAAGATACACTCGTACAAATCAGCACAGCACTCCTTCAACGCTTCGCACCAGTGGTGCCTTTTTTGGCAGAACACTTCTATCATCTGATTTCCACAGATAAGAAAACTAACAACTATAGCATTTTTCAGAAAAACTGGCATTCCGTGTCGCCTGCTATTCGGCAAAGTCTGCGGGCTTCCCGTACCAAGAAGAATGATGCAAAAGTGGAATGGGAGGCACTCAAAAATACCTATAATGCAGAAACCTAAAATGTCTAATTGGCAAACTGCCATTCCGCTGATTAGCGTAGCGATTCCAATGCTAATACTTGATTGGAGTACCAAATGGCTTGTGCAAACCCATATCACTCAAATTACAGAGGTAATTCCAATCATTCCGGGTTTCTTCAATCTCCGACACGATAGAAATACTGGCGCGGCTTTTGGTGTACTCGCCGGACATAGAATCTTACTTATTTTGATTACCATCGCCGCCTTAGCTTTCATCTTTGCCTATTACTTACGATTCAGGCAGAGTCGTTGGATGCAGGTATCACTCGGCTTTCTGCTCGGCGGTGCTATTGGAAATTTCATTGATCGGATCCGATTGGGTGAAGTCGTTGATTTTCTCCAATTCGGCATAGCAAGCAAAGAACTGTTTTGGCCAACCTTCAACGTCGCTGATGTCTCAGTTTGTATCGGAGCAGGCATGTTAATTGTTTACCTCTTCCGCAATCGTAATATCGACTATCAAACTTGATTTCTGAGACCATGTCAATGTAGATTTTTTGTATTCTGAAATCAATACCACTTTTGGTTTAGGAACGTGACGTATGTATAAATTTACCATTCAACTATTCGTGCTGAGCTTAGTCGCCTTTTCTCTCGGATTCGACGCAAATGCGCAATTTCAGACAACACCACCAGGACACCCACAACACGAGGAACACGAAGAGTACAGCGAAAGCGCACTACGCCGCTTTGAGATTATTACGTTGAGTTCGCTGCCATTCACGGCTATCCACAGTTACGCGATCGTCCGTGGAATAAAAATGTACACTGAGAATCAATTCGCACCTGAATTGTCCCCGGTAGACTATCGAATTGTCGGCGCTGGCGCAGTCTCCTTATCCCTGTTCATAGGAATATGGGATTGGTTACATACCCGCCACGTAGATCGGTCTGCACCGCGTGTTCCAGAACGGACACCATCACCACCGCCCGAAGAGGAAGAACCTATAGAAGGGCCAATCGCTCGTCTATCCAACACCACACCATATACAGCAAGATATGGAAATAGCTCCCTACAAGAATCAATGAACAAGGGACTGAACAGATGGGCAAACGACCCCGCTGCTGGTCTCGCAATATCATTCATTCAAATTCGTTTCTGAACCGAGTGAATCTGTCGAAAGACCGTACAGTTACAAAATGCGTATTCTCTTCATGGGTACCAGTGAGTTTGCTGTTCCAGCACTCAGAGAACTCATCTTCCACAATTTTGAACTCGTCGGTGTCGTCACACAACCCGACCGACCGAGTGGGCGCGGGAAACGGCTCAACCCGCCCCCTGTCAAAATAGTCGCAACGGAACACAACTTGCCTATTTATCAACCTGAACGGGTAAGAACGTCGAAGTTCATAGGCACCCTTAAACACCTCTCTCCCGATATAATTGTTGTTGCCGCTTTTGGTCAACTTTTGCCGCAGACAGTCTTAGATATTCCACCATGTGGTACCATCAATCTACATCCCTCCCTTCTCCCAAAGTATCGCGGTGCTGCACCTATTCAGTGGGCATTAATCAACGGAGAAACGGAAACCGGTGTAACGCTTATGTTACTGGATGCAGGTGAGGATACAGGCGACATCATCTGCTCGGAATGTATCCCGATCAGCGATACAGACACGGCTTTAACCTTGTCAGAACAGTTAGCTAATCTCGCTGCAAAACGACTCGTCCAAGTGCTATCGGATATGCCAGAGAACGCTTCACCGCCAGCGACTCCGCAAAACGAGGTGGAGGCAACGCATGCCCCACGTTTGACAAAAGAGACAGGACATATCGACTGGAATCAACCGGCAACAGCAATCCACAATCTCGTGAGAGGAACAGCGATATGGCCAGGCGCATATACCTTCTTTCGGGAAGACCTCCGGCTCAAGATTATCAGTTGCCAGCCACATCCACGGACATACGGCGCATCACCAGGGACCCTCGAAATAGTCGAGAAACAAAAACTGCTTGTCGCGACTGCAGAAGGTACACTCCAACTGCTACAAATTCAACCTGCGACTAAAAAAACAATGGAAGCACACGATTTTATCAACGGCTATCAACTTCAAACAGGTGAGCGATTCCTGAAACAAGCCAATCATGAATAGCCTTAATAATACCCTATTTGCTACACTCAAGGTATTCCTCTACCTCCTGATTCTGCTCGGCATAGTCGGCTTGCTAATTGTTTTTGTGGTTATTCCGAGATGGATTCGGACCGAAGAGGTGCTTGTCCCGAACATTACCGGTAAAACCTATTATGAAGCCATCCGCATCCTCGATGGCGCTGGTCTTCAACCCGCAAAAGATATTCAAGAAGCAAGCAGTGATGCCCCCAAAGGTGAAATCGTTGCACAAAACCCACAGGCTAATTTTAGAATCAAGTACTATCAGTCCGTTCAGATCACAGTGAGTATCGGTGCGGAATTAACGCCCGTTCCGTCTGTGATTGGCAAATCGCAGGATGCAGCTTTTGAGGTTCTCACATCTGCTGGATTTCGTCCCAATCGGGTCGCATACGTCCACTCTGAAAATTATGTACAGGAAACGGTTATTGCTCAAACACCGCCGGAAGGTGGAGGTCAACGGCGCGGAAGTCCAGTTAACCTGTTGGTGAGTCGCGGTCCTACACCACAATCTATACAACTCCCGAATTTCCAAAACCAATCCGCTAACGACGTTGTGTCCACACTCGAAGGGGTCGGACTGAAGATTGAAACACAATATAGTTCTCATCCGACAATCCCACAAGGATCAATTATCACGCATAAACCACCAGCCGAAGCGATGATCCAAACCGGAGATCTTGTGCTTCTCGAAATCAGCGGAGCGCAAGGAAGAACTGAAAACATTGGTAAACCGCTACCTCACAAGCATCTTGTCAGTGAAAAAGGAACTCGATCGCGCCATGTCAGAATTGTCATAATTGACGACTACGGCGAACGCACTGAAATAGATCAACCTTACGCCCCTGGTACAGTGATTGACTTGGAACAAACAGGAGTTCGGGTTTTTGGAAAAACACGGGTGATTATCTATGAAAATGGAGAGAAATTACCTGAAGTGATTTATAATTAGCGAAAGATCAAGGACAACGCAAATTTATACCCCTAAAATTGCCCCCTCACTACTCGCTGCCGACTTCAGCTGCCTCGGTGAAGAAGTTAAACGGATAGTTGCCGCCGGTGCTGATATGCTGCATTTTGACGTTATGGACGGTGAATTCGTTCCAAATTTTGCCATCAGTCCACCCTTCATCGCTGCTGTACGCCAAATAACACAGATTCCTTTCGATGTCCACATCATGGTGACGCACCCGCTCCGTTATATCGACGCACTTGCCGCAAGCGGTGCCGATCTCATTACTTTTCACATCGAAAGTGCAGATAAACCGGAGACGGTAATTTCGGCGATCAAATCACACGGACTTAAAAGCGGACTGGCACTTCGTCCGAAAACAGCTATCTCCGCAGTTATGCCCTATCTGTCAGACCTTGACTTAGTACTCCCAATGAGTGTTGAACCCGGATTCGGGGGCCAAACCTTTCAACACAGTGCCATTGAGAAAATAGCAGAACTGCACCAGATCTCCCCGAAATTGAAGCGACCGCTTGAGATTTCTGTCGATGGTGGCGTAACCACAGAAATTGCGCCGCTCGCAATTCGTCAAGGTGCTACGATTCTCGTGGCAGGCACCGCTATCTTCGGTAGTCAACAGCCAGAGGCAATCATTGAAAAACTTCGGAACGGCACTACCTAAGGTATTACGCCAACTCTCTTAGTACAAAGGGTGCCCTTGACAGATGCACACCTTCTATGTCCCGCCCTCTCAGATTGATACTAACACCGCTACAATCACCGGCTCAGAGCAGCACCATCTCCGCAATGTCCTTCGCATAACGTCCGGCGCGACTATCCGAATTATTGATGGGCGAGGTAACGTTTACACTGCAGAGATTCTTGATACACCTACAAACCGATCTTCAAGCGAAGCCCGTATTCACACGCATGAATTTCACGCAACACCTTCACCGACACTCACCCTGTTTCAAGGACTCCCTAAAAACGACAAGATGGAGTTGATTCTCCAAAAAACAACAGAACTCGGTGTTACACAAATTGTACCCCTCCACTCGGAACGCGCGTTACAAAAACCGAGTCAAAACCGATATGAGCGTTGGCACCGCGTCCTTATCTCTGCTACCAAACAGTGTAAGCGCGCCTGGTTACCTGAGTTAGGCAACCCGCAGCAATTTGAGGACTCCCTCACGCAACTCGAAAAGTTTTCGTTCTGTCTTCTTTTTAGTTATCACGCAGAGGTCCAACACATTAAGACGGTCTTGCGAGAGACACCCAACCCAAACGCCATCGCGCTCTTCGTTGGACCTGAAGGTGGGTTTTCTAATCGAGAGATCACCGCAGCGATTGAAAGCGGTTGTATCCCTGTAACGCTCGGCAGAAATATCTTGCGGACAGAAACCGCCGCCATCGTTGCTGTTGCCGTCACTGCCTATGAATACGAACGTTAGGAATAACATGAGATGGAACGCCAGTCGCAAAGAAGATTCTTCCCACAAAAAATTGGCTACAATTCTAAAGTCTTATGCACTTTTCGAGCAAAAACAGCAATTTTTATGGGCATAATTTGCGTTATGTGTTAAAATAAGAGAGAAGTCGCACACACTTAAACATACTGTAGGAGGGATTTGTAACCCCGATAGAGGGTCTCATTAATTATGGGATCCACTATAAACAAAGGAAAATACAAATGAAACAAACGGTTATTGGATTGTTACTGATAGTTTCTGGGTATCTTTTCGTTGATAGTATAAGCGCATGTGAAGGGGGAGTATGGGAAGATACCACCCATGATCATGATGTCATGCCTGATGGTCATGGCGGCGGAGAGCACACACATACCAACTGGCTAAAAAGATGCCCAGATGGAACAGTACAGGTCAACGCCAGCGATGTCGATAGCCATACTTGGGGGGAGCATCTGCGTTGGGCCTTTGACGATCATCCAGAAATAACGGTTGAGGACCTACACGATGATCCGCCCACTTACGAAACACCGCCTGACCCGAATAGATCTAAACCCCAACCGCCGGATCCGGAGCCGGATCCGCTAGAAAACTGCGGAATACTCAGCTGCCGACCTCCTCCCATCCCACTGCCTGACCCGATTACGCCACAAACGCCTGTAGTGTCTGAAGTCCATGAAGAAGAATCTGAGGAAACTCTTTTGGGGCACCAGTCCCTCCCGGAGACACCTCCGATAGACACGGCAGTAAGGCTACCGGATGCCGAAAGTGAACAGCAAAATACAAGCGACGTTCCCTCTCGACCCGATAACACGCCCAACCCCCCAACGCAAAATCCCGCTCAAACGACACCGCAAACAGATGTTACCCCACAACCGACACAACCAATTCGCCCAGTCTGGATACCGGATGAGAATCTTAGAAAAGCAGTGAGAACCGCTCTCAAACTCAACGCAGACGAATTCCCCACGCAACGCCACCTGCTAAACTTAACATCACTAAAGGCAACTAAACTTGGGATAATAAGTCTCAGCGGTTTGGAACATGCGGTGAATCTCAAGTTATTATCAATTGGGGGAAATCAGATTCAAAATCTCAGACCTCTGTCAAACTTGAGAAATCTCAAGAATCTGTATATCGGCGATAATCGCATTAAGAGTCTCCATCCGCTGGTGAACTTAACGAATCTCCAGCGATTAGGTATGATTCGCAATCAGGTCAACGACATCAGCGTCTTAGCAGGTTTGGTAAATCTTGAGTATCTACGGCTCGCGGGGAATCCGATTACAGATACCGCTCCGCTTACACATCTCCTCAAGTTGAGCGATGTTGATGTCGAGGTTCCCAGTTTCATACCTGATTCCAATTTACGAGCAGCAGTGCATGGCGCATTAGGTATAGAGACCAACTCGCGTCTCACAATAGACGCGATGAAGAATCTAACAAAACTAAACGCCCCTAAACTTGGGATAACAGACCTCACAGGTTTAGAATATGCGACAAATCTCAAATCGTTATCAATTATAGGGAATCAGATTACGGATATCACGCCTCTGTCAAACTTGACGCGTTTAACGCGTCTGTATATGGGCCGCAATCGCATCAGCGATATCACCCCCCTTACGAGCTTGATAACACTCCAGCGATTAGGCGCGCAAAACAATCAAATTAGGGACATCGGTGTCTTAATAGGATTTGTAAATCTTGAGTATCTACGGCTTGTGGGGAATCCGATTACAGATACGTGTCCACTTGCGAATCTCCCCAAGTTGAGCGATGTTGATATTGAAATATCTTGCCTCCCACAAACTTCAGAGGCCCTCCAAGCCCTATGCGAAGAATTAGGGGGAACATACTTTAAATTAGCAGATGGACAGTCCGGAGTTTGTGCCTTTGGTGCCCCGTCTAAAAATAACAGCCTATTCATACTGGATCAAGTACGGCCTGAGCAGTTGGATCCTGCGGTGCTAAAAGCCCAACTTGACATCTGGCGTTCCGAGAGCGACGGCTCCCAGAAGTATCTACGGGGGATTGCATGGCTCGAAAGTATTTTGGCTGCGATGCGTCCAGAGAAAACCGAGTTGCTTGCCAACTATCCCAACCCCTTCAATCCGGAGACATGGATTCCCTTTCACTTGGCGAATTCCAGTGATGTAACAATCACCATCTATGATATGCAGGGCACCACTGTCCGAAGTTTAGAACTCGGGCACCAACAGGAAGGTTCCTACACCAGTCGGAATCGCGCTGCGTATTGGGATGGCAGAAATGACTTAGGCGAAAATGTCGCCAGTGGTATCTATTTCTATCAATTGCAGGCAGACAATCTTTCATTCCTGCGGAAGATGATTGTTTTGAAGTAAGGTGTATTCTATAGGTTAGGAGCATTCAGTTTTCCGAAATTTTAGATTTTTGTTTTAGAGACTCCTCTGTAGGAGGGAACTCCGGTTCTCAACCTGTCTTTGTAGAGCGATCTCTGAATCGTGACTTCCTACTGAATGTCCCCATCTTAAAACTAAAAAAACTTGACAAACTTCGTCATTTTTTATAAGATACCTAACCATGGATGCAAAAGAATTAACCCAAACCCTCATTGGATACAATACCGTAAGCCCTCTCAGCAACGTAGAAGTCATGGATTTTCTGACTGAAACGTTAGAATCCATCGACTGCGAAGTGGAACGGGTTGAATACAAAGACCCAGCGGGTGTGCTAAAAGTGAATCTGATCGGACGCAAAGGACCGGAGAACGGGGAGCGTGGACTCGCGCTGCTCGGACACATCGATACCGTACCCGCTATCGGCTGGTCGATGAATCCGTTTGAGGCGCGAATTGCTGATGGGAAGATGTACGGCAGGGGCAGCTGCGACATGAAAGGCAGCGTCTCTTGTATGATTGAGGTTGCTTCGCGGTACGCCAACTCTGAATTAAACGCACCGCTCTATGTGGTCATCACCGCTGACGAAGAGGTAGGTTACTTCGGGGCAAGCGCAGTTGTAGAAAAATCACAGATGTTCAAGAAGCACGGTTTTCCGCAATACGGTGTCGTTGGTGAACCTACAGAACTGCACGCCGTATATGCCCACAAAGGTGCTGTTCGCTTTACCGTTACAGCGCACGGACGCGCAGCGCATAGCAGCACAGGTGAAGGCGATAATGCAAACCTCAAACTAATTCCATTTCTCGCAGAAATGCGCGAGATTTATCAGGAACTGACATCCGACACCCAGTATTTCAACGACGAATTCAACCCACCTTTCACGGATTGGAATATTACTATTAGCGATGGCGAGTGTGCAGCAAATATCACTTCACCACTGAGTGTCTGCAGCATTAACTACCGTCCAATGCCGGGAGATGATGCACAGGTATGGATAGACCGAGCACGTGAATCGGCTGAAAGACATGAGTTGATATTCGATATGTACATCAACGCGCCTCCGGTTCGCACATCCCCAGACGCAGATATCATTCAAACCGCACTTAAGATCACGGGAGAAACCAATCCCCAAACGGTTGCCTATAGCACCGATGCCACTGTCTTCGCTCAGCACATGGAGACCGTCATCATCGGACCAGGTAGTATTCGGCAAGCACACACCGTCGATGAGTGGATGGCATTAGATCAGTTTCCACAGGGAGCCTCGGTTTTTAACCAATTCGTGGAACGGCTTTGCGTAGGCTAACACCTCCAGCAGATAAGTAAATGGCACTCAACCTTTCCTACATGTAAGTCTGGTATAGAGTGCCACTTACAGACTTCTTATATGATTAGGGAGTCAGCCAATCTATTGAGAGGTTTTACGCATATCAGGCGCATCGAAAAAGACAGCATCGGGTTTTACCCACTCCGCTTCACCGTCTGCCCACACTTCCCGTTTCCAGATAGGAACAATCTGTTTGAGACGATCCATTGTATATTGGCCTGCTTCAAATGCGTCTTTGCGATGCGGTGAAGCGACCGCTACAGCTACACTCACCTCTCCGATCTCCAGCCTTCCAACGCGATGAATCATCGCAACGCGATCAAGTCCCCATTTCTCGGAGACCTCTTGTGCGATCTCTGCCATTTTCTGCTCTGCCATCGGAGGGTACGCCTCATATTCAAGATGTTTCACTGCTCTGCCACCGGTGTTATTCCGAACCGTACCAAAGAACAATACTACTGCCCCAGCATCTGGTCCCTCTACCGCTTCACGCACTTCCGCGCCCGTAATAACTTCAGTGGTTATTTTAAACATCACATCCCCCCGTCACAGGTGGAATCAAGGCAACCTCATCTCCCTCAGCGAGTTCAGTATTTTCGGTAGCGTATTCCCAATTGACAGACATTTGCATCACTTCATAAAACTCAGCGATTTCGGGCCATTCTTCCTCAAGACGTTGTAAAATTGTTTTGACAGTAGCACCGTCTGGCAGGTCCATCTCTTCTTCAGATCTATCTAACATTTCGTGGCATACGGCAAAGTATTTAACTGTGACATTCATAAGAATTCCTTTGCAACAGAATTGTGGAGGTTAACAACATGTCAATTACACTATAAAGTATAGCATAAAATCGGTTATGAGGCAACTTCTTAGTGAAAACCCGTCAGATTCATTCAGTCCGCCCGTAGGAACAAACTCGCAACTATACTACTCTTCCCGTCAACTGATAACTGACAACTGACAACCATTAATTTTATCATTAATTGTCCCCATTACTATAAACCTTCAGCAAAATCCAAAATTATGTTGATATTTATTGAAAATTCTGATATAATAAAGAAATGGTGTGAATGTGGTTCACCTATTTTGGACTTAACGCAGGAGGTAAACAATGAAACCGAAAGCGATATGTTATTTTATCATCATGCTGCTTGTCACCGGCATGATCGCCTGTGGTGGAGACGACCCGGAGCCCGAATCGACCGAAACGCAGACCCCAACCACGACGGCATCTCAACCAGCGGAAGAAACGCCAACTCTGGGAAGAGATATTGACTTTGCTGCTGAGGAGCAAGCTATTCGTGATCTTTACGCCGTGTACACTGTCGCTCACGGCGATAAGGACGAGGATACGCTCACAGAAGTCTGGCTCTCAGGCGAAAGCAAAGATATTTTCACTGCTTGGACATTTTGGGCTGGTACCTTTGAAAAAAACGAAGGCGGAAAGGCAGTATCGAAAGCATGGGCGGGAATTTTCCGACTCCGCGGTGGAAAAATGGAAGTTGATATCACCTACATCGCTATTGATAGTCGAGGCAAAGAAGCTATTTTGCGAGGTGCCTATAATTGGGGCAACCAAGGGGGAGATCTGATTTCCGCACTGAAAAAGGACGGTACGGACTGGAAAATTCGTGCCATCGATTACACCGCTGGAAAGTTTGGAAAACAGATTAAAGACCTCATCGATCCTGCCTATACCTTCGGAGAAATCGAAGAAGAATAGAATCAATAGCAAGTTTTGGCTTGCAAGCTTCACTAAAATAATGGACAAGCTCATCCTTAAAGGCATCCGATTTCATGGCCATCACGGCGTTCCAGAAGCGGAACGCCAAGTTGGTGGCCATTATGAAATTGATGCTACTTTGGGTTGTGACCTTGCAAACGCCGGCGGGACCGACACACTTACAGATACCATTAATTACGCTGCAGTCGTCACACGTATCGTTGAGATTGGAACGCAGCAGTCCTTCCAACTCATTGAGGCACTCGCTGAAAAAATCGCAACAGTAATCTTAACTGAATTCGCAGTCGAAGAGGTCCATCTCATCGTTAAGAAGCTGCACCCACCGATTGAGCAACCGATTAACTATTTTGCCGTTGAGATTTCTCGTAGTAATGTATAGATTCCCCACCATCATCTGTCTTCTTTTGATGACAACCACCCTCACACAAGCCGGTGGTAGCAAAGAGGTGCTATTTCCGGACGCAACACCCGGTATCCAAATCTATCGTTACAATTGGGATGTCGAAACATGCGTGCTTTACGTTGCTGAGATGTCTCGACACGAGCCGACACTGCACTTTGAGGTGGCACTTGCAAACGCGCAAGTTCTCGGTAAAGAGACTGTGCGCTCCATGGCAAACCGTCGCAACCAAGGGGGAGATCGGCGCGTTCTCGTCGCAGTCAATGGAGGCTTTGGCGTCCTCGGTGATATGCGTGGTTACGGCGGCGTATTAGAAAACTTGCACATCCAAGACGGCGAATTGATCACACAACCCACTGATACCGAGGCGTGTTTCGGCGTAACGGAATCCGGCGAATTCCTAAGTTCTTCCGTTGAGATGAAAGCCAGTGTTGAAATAGGCACGCATACGCTATCGCTCGGCTGTATCAACCAGCGTAGGCTTGATGGGTGTCAGGTAACACTCTATACACCGCGTCTTGGAGAATCGACGCGCACCAACCGCCGCCGAGGCAGAGAGATAATAATCAGTGGACTCTCACTCCCTTTGATCCCAAACTACGAACACCCCTATCGTGTAGAAAACGTTTCACAGGATGGAAACAGCCTAATTCCGAGAGATGGCGCAGTGCTCTGGATTAACGCGAGACTAAAAGATCAAAGTATCTCCGAGTTCAATGCCGGGGCAAACGGCACGCTCAAACTCTCCCTCTCCCCACCTGAATGGAATCAGGTTCGCCACGCTATAGGCGGACGGCTCCGTCTCCTCAAAAACGGGAAGATAAATGAAACGCTTGAAGAGATGCACAACGCCGAAAAGCGACACACACCCGGCAAACGCTCATCTGTGCTAAATCTCAGCCACGAACCCCGAACAGCACTCGGTTATAATGCAGATACACTCTTTTTGGTAGTCGCAGACGGACGGCAACCAAAGTATAGTACCGGTCTAACCCTCTATGAACTCGCCAGCATTCTTATCGAACTGGGAGCAACGGAAGCGATTAATCTTGACGGTGGCTCCTCCAGCACCTTCGTGGTCAACGACACCGTTATCAACAAACCTTCCGGACAGCAGGAACGAGATGTCTTGAACGCTGTCTTTATCACAGCATATACCCCGTAGATCGCGGTTCTTCTGTAGGAGCGAGTGTTTTTGCTTGAGTGTTTCCCCGCTCGCGACAGGTAGTTTTGGAGACTCATTTTGAAACCATATTTTAGCATAGCATACAGATTTCTAATATTGCCATCATTGCTATTTTGCCACATCTCAGCCGCCAACTCAGCAGACTTTCCAAAACTGCTGGAAGCAGTCCCCCTTTCACAAACGGCGATTCAGTTACAATTCAACGGACAATTGCAAGCAGAAACCGCGGAAAACCTTGATAATTATTTAATTGCACCAGATGTCCAACTGGAATACGCCCTGCTCGATCAACGGCTGAACCGCGTTTTGCTGCTCACCACACCATTAGAGATAGAGAAAACCTATCATCTCACACTCCCAAATTCACAAACAGGAATAGTTATAACACTCCCACCCGTAAATGAAATTACCTTCGGCACAGGCGATGCTGTTACATTCTCTGGAGGTTTACAGGATACAACGCTGCTTGTCAACAAAGACCGTAAGACTCGAAATAACAATGCCGGTGCGGCACCGACGCTCCTATGCGATCCGACAGGCAGTGTCTTTTTTGCCGCCTTTGACCTATATGATGCGTTTGAAGATATGGGCATCCGAGAGCCGATACAGGTCTTAGAAGCAACGATAAGCCTACATGTACAAAAGTGTGAAACAGATGCTGCACAGACCGTACTTTTCCGACGTGTCCTGCTCCCGTGGCGAGAAGGGAGAGGCATCTCCGAACGCGCAGAAGACAATGAACTCACCTACAACAGCGCGTTGCACCGTAATCTCCCGTGGAATAAACCGCCCGCGCAAGCGATGTTAGCCGGAATAGACGGTGATAACGAAAGCGATTATAACGGTTCCGAAGATGTTGCACATCGTATTGATGGGACATGCGAAATTAGTGGAGCAGGGAAACGTTATACGTTTGAAAGTGCCTTGCTCACCGAGGCAGTCCGCTTTTGGGTAGCGAACCCCGATTATAATTACGGGTATCTTTTTGCGCTGCAAGATGGCAATGCCCCTATCGTTTTCTCATCAAAAGAGGCAGCTGATGAAAACCTCCGTCCAGTATTAACAATCCGCTACAATACACAGTCAAACGAGGAAACCGCCCCACAGCACTAAACTTCTCATTGATGCATCAAATCAACCTAAAAAATTTGATTCGCATTGTAGACGTATGGTATAATTCGCGAAATGGGCAAAGAAATAAAATAAGGTTTTCCGTCTCATCGAGATGGATGGGCAACAGATTCTTGATACAAAGCCAATAGGTTTACTTCCCTTCACACCCTTAATGCAGCGTCCTGCTGGTGTAGATGCTGAGGACTGGTTGCGCCGTTGTGTTCAAACCGCAGATAGCATTGATGTCCCAAACAAGCCAGCATATCTCGGAAGTCTTGCAGTTTTGGGGAATTTAATTTATGAACCGGAGACAATTTCAAACACCATTCAGGAGGAAACGATGCAGCAATCTAATATTATTGAATATTGGACAGAGCAAGCTACAGCAGAAGCGCACCAACAAGGACTCCAACAGGGTGTAAAAGAACGCGCGCTTGAAGACATCCTTGAGGTACTGGAATTGCGATTGCAGCCCGATGCCGCGCGCACTTTCAAGCCAGCATTAGAGGCAATTGACGACTCGCAACGCCTCAAGCAGCTGTTTCGTGCCGCAATCCTTGCAGAAAACGCGGAGGATTTTCGACAGGCTTTAGAGTCAAGCGGTGGTTAATATATCCATGGAACCGCAATTTATTATAACGCGAGCTCGATAAAGGCTTCCTGCAGCACAAACCATATGAAGATTAATAATTTAAATCGGTAATTCCAGTTTGCACCGGGGATGGTAGGTGTAGTTTCCTAACCACACCGGGCATCTATGGAAAATTATTGAACTATTTTTTCAACTTCATACAATCTGCACCACAAATACAAAATTCACCTTAAATATCAAATCAATATTATGAAGGGATTCATTGACCGAAATTCCAGCATTTTTCAGGGACATATAAACGACCAATTGTGTTTTATATTCAAGAAGTGATTTCGACGACGCTACTTTAAGAGTATCCTGAATATATGCGTGCTGTGGATGTGTCCAGAATCATCGGCATCAAGAATTGGGATGACTACGACTGGGTAATAGCTAATATCTTACGAAAAATGGAAACGGATAAACGTGTTGAGGCTCGGTATGTGAACGATCGAGCAGTGGGTTGAAAACTGATAGAAACGGAGTATGATCGGTATTCACTGTGAAAACTAATTTAACCAATCCCAAAACTACTAATAGCGAAATAGTATCTGACCAAACTACACACTTATAGGACTGTAGGTATCCCATTGCTATTCAAATGCTTTTTTATGAGGTTGCATTGTTTAAACACACCGAGTCTCACAAATCAAGGAGTTACACAGATGTCCTCTAAAGGTAAACGCTTTTGGTACAGATGGTACGAAAAGGTATCAAGGATAATATATAGGCTTCTCAATTACTATGAATTCGATCCAAGTAAATCAAAGGTAAAATATAGACTTCTCACCCCCATTGAAACTTGTGCTTTTGCTGATGCAGTGAGCATGATTCAATTACACCCCGGATACGATGAATCTTATATACGTACCTATATATACCATCTCGGCATACAAGATGTCTATCCTATCGGTACGTGGAAGACGGATATATGCGCCTTGTGGGGATGCACGGTGAGGTAATCTGCTGGCATAAAAAACGCCGGTGCATCGGAACCCAAACGTTTTCAATACCGACAGATATGACACTTAGATCAACGGACTATAAGATAAAAGACGAATTGAACAGATACTTTGCTACACCACAAAGCCTTTTTGATGAGGGGATACCCGAGTCTAAAACCATAAAAGGAATGTTACCGAAAAGAAGTCGTTATAGTCCTATGTCTGAATACAAACCGAGTCTAAAACCATAAAAAGAATGTTAGGTAGGATATAGAGAACGAGATGACATTTGCCAACCCTTTTCAAGCTGTGTAGGTATACAAGAACACTTGTCGTTTATTCTCACCGGCATAGATGACCCCCTGAATTATGAAAATATTACACAATAAGTCGTTTTGGGATTGAAAGGGGTGCGGAATAGGACTGGGAAACTTAATTTATAGTAAAGCCCAGAAATAAGTTGACATATTCTCAGATTTATGTAAGACTTTGTCTTATGAGCTATTCATCAGATTTCCGCAAATGCGTTCTTGACTACATTCGCAATGGCGGTTCTAAAGCAGCAGCTTCACGACGGTTTGGTATCTCGAGAACCTGCATCTATAAATGGTTGACTGCTCAAGACCCGCTCCTTTCTGAGAAGCCGGGGCCCCGAGGGCCTCGCAGTCTCGATTATCAAGCTCTCAGGCAACACGTCGCCGACTTTCCAGATGCGACCCAAAAGGAGCGTGCCGCCCATTTTGGTGTTTCCAGACACTCTATCTGGTATGGACTGAAAACATTGCATATCACGCGAAAAAAAAGACGTGTACCTACAAAGAACAGTGTCCCATAAAACGTCAAGCCTATCTCTTGGCACTTCAAGCAGAAACCGTCGTCGGTGGCAAAGAGGCAGTTTATATTGACGAGACGGGTTTCAGTGAAACAGATTTCCGTGAGTATGCTTATGCGCCTAAAGGCCTCTGTGTTGAAGCTAAGGTGGCAAGCAATCGTTATAGAAGCACGACGTTGATTGCTGCACGCCTGAAAGGACGTTTGACGGCTCCTGTGCTTTTTGCCGGCAGTTGCGATAGGATTGCCTTCAATACATGGCTTTCTGAGATGTTATGTCCATTGCTTGATGACAGGCATGTT
>JAJDUH010000014.1 GCA_022826805.1 Candidatus Poribacteria bacterium | reverse complement strand
CCCCCTTATTCCCCGGATTATAATCCGATTGAACACGATTTTGCTAATATCAAACGAAAACCGGAATATAACCCCGACTCGAAACTTCAGGATATTATTCAAGAATATCAAATGTCTAATTAATTCTAAGGTTTACCATAGTTGTCAGTTTTCAGTAGATTGTGTGGCAGTCGCGCGTGTATTGTATACCGAAACATCTCTGATGGCTGAAAGTGATTGCAGCGAACGTACTGAGTACTGAAAGGCGATGCAGCCGCCGTACTAACAACTCTTCTATACTTCAGTTTTTATGAAAATTAGAAATATTATAAAAAAAAGAACAACATTAATCATGAGCAGCCCACATACATCTGGCAATGCTCGCTTGGCATTCGTGTTCACATCAAGCCTTCGAAATGAAAACTCTGGGAGACTATTCCAATCCGGAACGCCTTTGTCGGCAGAAAACCATGCTCGAGACCCGAACGCATCTTTTTCATAAAGATAGTCAACTACCTGCCTTCTGTATTGTCTGACGGCGTCGAAAAAGTCTCTGGATCCCAGCAAATCCGTGCCTGCCCACGTTCGTGTTGCGGCATCATAGAGTCCGGTAGGTGAAAGTTTCAACCAGATACGCTCCACATTGGCAGGGTGAATGAAGAGGTCTTCTAATGCTGGCTTTCGGATGAGCCAGGTTCGATCTGCTGTACCGATAATCTGGGATCCGAGGAAACGAAAATAATTCTGGGCATGCGGAATCTTGAATTCATATTCCGATTTCTCGCCCATAAGATCCTCAAACTCTATTTGGCTTATATAGGTATACGATAGGTTATCAGAGGAACCCTGAAGAACAGAAGCGTAAAGCCACCCAGCCCCGGCGATATTAAAATGCCAATCTTCCCCTGGAAAAGCGTCATTGACAAGGAAACGTTTGCGTTTCCTGTCAAATTCCTCCCATATCTGTTCAATTTGGTTGAAAGCAGATGCCTTACGTGCTTGCGGAGCCTCAGGACGTGGGATTATGGAAAGAATCACGTTTGGATAGACAAGCACTAAAAAACCCCAGATAAACATAGAGAGCATCAATGCCGTGCTCGTTCTACGAGTCGCCGCCGAAATCAGGAATCCAATGAGATAGAATACAGAAAGATACAGGACAGATGTGAAAACAATCCCTCCGATCCGTAAAAAATCTTCGGTGTTCAGAGAAATCGACGGAGTCGTCGTCAGCAAAATTGCTGACATGAGTAGACTCATTAGCAATGGCACGAGTAAGCAGAACATCGCACTGATATATTTTGCGAGCAGGATATACCCACGACCGACCGGGTGAGTCAAAACTAAGCGTAATGTGCCTCGTTCGTATTCCCCCGCAAGTGCGTCATAGGCGAAAATCAATGCTAATAAGCTAAGGATAACTTGAAAAATAAAGACGATATCCATTGAGGTGAACATACCCATAAACGGATTATCTGACTCGCGTCTGTGAGAATCCCACAGCGATGGGACATACCTATAGGATACCGAAACCTCATTTCCGAGTCGCTTATCGAATCCGACACTGAAAATGCTTAGTGGATTAGGGGGACGAGCGACGTACACTTCACCTACCGAATAGGTTTTTTTCTCCTGAAGTTGTCGCTGATTCTTTTTAACAGCAGTGTTGTAACTTGCAAAACGCCACTCATAATCTTTAAGAAGTACAGCAGTATTTAGGACAACAAGCAACAGCATAATCACAACAGCTGCAGCAAATCGAAACGTCATTAGGTTGTCAAGGAGTTCTCGGCGGATGAGTGTTGTTAGCATAAACTATCTCGAGGATTTTCCAATCGTTAACTCGCTCTCTAAAACATACCTTCCTCCCACCAAAAACATCAAAGTAGCACGTTCATCCCCAAAGAGAATCTGATTCGCAACCCGTGAAACCCTTACCTCTGAGGAGTTGGCAAAAGTTCGATCAATTTCTCTGACAATTTTGAGCGGTAGAATGAATCCATGGCTATCCTTAGACAACAACTTATACGTATCACAATATGCGAGAGCAAGTTGTTTTCCGTCAGCTGCAACGACTTCTGTTCTGTCTTCAACAGGGTTAAAATAGAGCCTATTTAGAAAAAAGCAGCTGGTTTCCTCGAAAGCCTCTATTGGGGACGCGGCAAATTCAGTTTTATAGAGGAATGCCTGCAGAGCTTCCCCAGTAATAGTAAATGCTTCCCTCCCAACGCAGGGAAGTTGTGGGAATTCATCATCGGCAAGTTCAAAGGTTTTATAAGCACCATCCCCGAAAATGAACTTACCCCTGTTGTCTCTCGTGGTTACCAAGTCTATCGGTTTTTCAGCGGGCAGCGCTTTAACGATATTCTCCAATTTTTGAACAGAGACAACGATGGATCCCTTTTCCTTGACCGTCCCTTCAACTTTCATTCTGATACCGATTTCCATGTCCGTTGCCATGCATTCAATCGTACTCCCCTCGGCGTGGATGAGGACATTTGAGATAATAGGTGAAGTCCTTTCCCCATTTGCAATATCCCGCATCGCTTGTAAGGAGTACAACAAGTCGTCTCTCTGAAAAGTTAGTTTCATTCCAAAACCCCCGTTCAATTGTTTATGGAGGTAATACCCCTGTTCAATTGTGATGTCTAGTGTCTCTTTCTTTAACCGTTGTCGTGCGCGGCGAATACGACTTTTAATTGTACCTTCTGATACACCTAAAAAGTTACTTATTTCTCTATAGGTCATTCCTTCAGAGTAGTGAAGTGTAATGATTGTTCGATTGCTTTCCTTCAACCTTGCCAGCAGCTTCTCGACCAAATAGCGTTGCATCTCAGCAGAGATTTCAGCGTTTTGTATAGCAACAAATCGGGAATAGGCTTCTGTTTCTATTTCCGATTTGTCAAATTCTTCCTGCCCTTGGGTCTGTAACTGGTTTTTTCGGTACCAAGCTATACAGAGGCGATCCACAATCACATAAAGCCATCTTGAAAACCGCGTCGGGTCTTCTAGGGTCCGCAATTTTTGATAAACTTGCAGGAAAGTTTCCTGCGTGATATCTTCAGCGATATGGAAATCTCCAATTTTCCGGTAGGCGCGCGTATGAACTTGCTTCTGGTACTTTCTAAGTAGATTCGCAAAGGCAGTCTCATCGCCTGAAAGGATGCGTTGAATCAATGTAATATCGTCGGTTACCATAAGACATCTCCAGAAGGGCTACTCTCACCGAGAGTACTTAATATAATTTCCATGTTTCCTGAGTAGATATGCTTACACATCGTGAAAAGACACCTACCAATTCACTTTACTATATAATGACGCGATTTTAAAAAAAAAAGATGCATTTTTCTGGAAAAAAAGTGAAAAAGTCAATTGAAAGGTTTAAACTCTGCAAATTCAGTAAGTCGGATGCTCAATCGGGTTAAGGCAATATCAAATTTGCTATCTCCTCATCAGTCAATTGATAAACAAACATAGTATAGCCAATTCTATCGTCTGGTTCCCTTTGTTTGAGGCGATTAAGCAAGGCTATTCCTTGAAAACCTCTTAACATGATGCGTTCTTCCTTTGTCGGAGAAGCCCCATAGGTGGTTTTGTAAAGGTTCTCAGATTTTGGTTGCAGCAGCCCTTTGTTATATAAACTGACTTTGCGATGTAAGGAAGTCCACCGCTCGGAATCCTTTGGATAGAGAGACGGGGTCTCAAGGACATACCCACCAAACAAATGCGTTAGACTTACGACATAGAGTCCACCAGAAAGGGAATCTAACAGGACATCGGTTGACTTAGGTTGATTATAAGGCGTGACGATCCACCGAAAGTTGATACCATAGGCAGAGGAAGAAAGGGATCCAAAGTACTGCAGCCATATCCTTGGATTTTCTCGTTCTTCAAGGTACTCTGCCAAAAGTGGCAGATCTTGACCCCAATCCAAGTTGGAGTCAACGAGGTGCTTGTAACCATTCTTTGAACCACCAGCAAATTCATTGAAGTAAGCCAGAGGATCTCGACTCTGATAAACAAAAGTGAACCGTAACCATATAAGTAGAAGGCAAGTAGTATAGCGAAAGATTTTACTTTTTTTAACGATTTGTGTGCTTTTGGGGTGGTTACTATGAAAGTTATGTGCCTTTTTGTTATGTTTTATTTATCGTTCTGATTGAGAGTTATGCCGGGATTTTCTGAATCAGGATTTTGGGATTGGCAGGATTAGAGCAGCACAAACTAATGCTTTGTCCTGCTCGACTTAGGTCAATAGCGTCAGGAGCCCCCTGCTTCCCTTAGGGCCAAAAGTTATACATCGGTTGCTGCGTCGCAACACTGACAAGACTCCAGATACCACCTACCGTAAAATCCCCTAACATCAATCCAATTGCGAACATCACCAACTGCTGCGATGCCCGGGGTCCGCCGATCTTCAAAACACTCCACTTGATAATCGAACTCACCAACATACAACTCCACAGATACCGCATACCCCAGTCGCTGGAAACAACAAACCCGATCGGATGAAAGGGCCACCAGAAGAAACGTGCCCGCATAAACATCAGCAGGGTCGAAAAGAGTAAACCAAACACAATACCGCCGGTAGCATAGAAATTTGGTTCTGTCGGATAATAGAGCCAGCGTTGGAGTCCGTTGAAGACGCGTCCACCGAAACCCGTTGCCCAACCGCTGCCGCCGCTCATGTTCAAAGCACCATAAGTATAAAAGATGTAGGCGATGACCCCGAATACCATCACAGCGGCGAACGCTGAAATTCCTAATAACGCGAAGAATAATCGCCTCGGCGCAATGCCTGAACGTTCCGAGAGTTTGAAACCTTCTAACTGGTGCGGCATTGGATTGCTTGTGTAACTCCGATTAAACCAACGGTAGAGTGTTAGTGCAACAAGGTTATTTGTGCCTAACAGCCGTGTGCCGAAACCGTCAACGAGGATATGATGGTTCGGCATGTTTTCCATCGCATGCACAGGAAACCCTTGCTCGGCGCGCATCCGCGTTAACACCAAGACAATGATAAAATAGATTGCGAAAAACAATGGAATTAACCAGAGCGACATGCCGATGCGTTTGGAGAAGACAAAGAGTATTGCGAGTCCACCAACAATACCCCACAGCGCAAATCTATATGGGATTGGCTCATCGACATCTTCACCAGTCCTGTGTCTCGCGATGCGAAGGACACCGCGAAGGTGGCGAAGGTTTAACACTAACACGGAGATAAAAATTCCGATGGCGGCACCGAAACACTGCCGATCAATGTATGGAAATCCGGGTAGGCTGGAGAGTCCGACAGCACTCGTCAGTACCAACTGTGCCTTGTAGAAAATGAAGAAGAACCAACTGGAAAACGAAAGATCTAACGGCATTAGAAGCCCAAGTCCTATGACGAAGGGGTAGTAGGACATGCTAATGCCGCCGATAGCGTTCCACGGTTTTTCTGTGAATAGATGCCCAAACCCGCGCCAGCCACCGATACGCTTAATCGGTAGAGTAGGGAGTGTCGGGTACAGAAAACTGAAACCGTTGAGGATTGCAATGGATGCTGCAATCCCGAAACCGAGCCATGTGATACGGTGTGAAAACAGTGATTTCGTGTTGTGGGTAACGTGAAACGCGATTTGGGTGATCGGATAAGCGAGACGTTCGCGTTCTACCCACTGTTTTCGCAGGATGACGTTGATGCACAACATCACGAGCACCAGAACCGTCATGAATCCCGCCCAAGATAGCGTTGGCACTAACCACGCACCGATGATATCCAATGTGGAAAGGTTGGATTCACCTACATAGTAACCTGCGAGCACTTTTGGATCATCAACAAGGAGCCATTTGGGAAGGTAATCCCAGAAAAGCTGCTTCCACTCGTTTTCCGGGGTTGCAAACCAGAAGGCGTGTCCAACCGTTGTGACAAGGATTGTCATCAGTGTAATAGATGGAAAAGCGCATGCTGTGCTGAGTAGAATGTATATCGTAAGGAGTTCCGCGTCGGTGAATAAGCGTCGGCGAACGGTGAAATTGAGGAGGGTAAAAGCAAAGACAACGAAAATGACGTTGTAAAAGGGGACTGCATACGTGTTCAGCGCATAACCGACGAGTCCGACTTCGCCCGCGATAATCCAGTAGAAATTAAACGGAATCAGCACGAGTGTAATCGCAATAGATTTCCATGTGACACCGTGCGATTTTGGGCGATCGTCTTCTCTCATGGGTGCCTTAGGTTTTGGTCAAAAAAGGCGAGGTTGCAAACCTCGCCAACAGATATGAGTCTCTTATAGGTTTTGCTATAATCAGGGCTGAATGGAACCAGCATAGAGATCGTTTAACGCATCTTCAGGAAGCGGTTCGGGACTGTTCTTGGCAAACTCAAGTGCCTCGTCAAGTTCATTTGAAAGTTTTTCTTCAAGTGCCGAGAGTTCTTCTTGGCTTACACCCTCTTCTTCGATGAGGACTTGGGCGAGTCTCCGAATCGGATCGCGTTGCCGTTCTTGCTCTTGAACCTCTTCGCGGTCGCGGTAAGAAGTTCCTGGATCACCGATATGATGCCCTCGAAATCTATAGGTATCACAGTTAAGGAGCGTCGGTCCGCCACCATCACGTGCACGTCTAACAGCTTCGTCTGCTGCGGCATAAACCTTGAGGACATCGTTCCCGTCAACCGTGACACCGGGCATATCGTAGGCAGGCGCGCGGACGGCAGCGATATCTTCTACACGCTGATGGTCGCGTTGTGGTGTGCCCATGCCAAATCGGTTGTTTTCGCAGACGAAAATGACTGGTAGATCCCATACGGCGGCGAGGTTAAGCGTTTCATGGAAGACGCCTTGGTTCGTGGCGCCATCGCCAAAGAAAGATACTGCAACCTGCTTTGTGCCGCGGAGTGTGGCGGAAAGCCCAGCGCCCGCTGCGAGTGGAATACCGGCACCGACGACGCCGTTGGCACCCAAAATGCCGGTATCTTTATCGGCGATGTGCATCGAACCACCTTTACCTTTACAGTAGCCGGTCGTACGAGCGAACAATTCTGCCATCATCCGATCACGTTTACCACCCTTGGCAATGAGATGACCGTGACCACGATGCGTACTCGTGATATAATCATCGTCTTGCAGGTGTGCGCAAACACCAACTGCGGTGGCTTCTTCGCCAATATAGAGGTGGAGGAAACCGGGGAGCTGACCGCTTTGATAAAGCGTTCCAGCGGCTTCTTCAAATTGACGAATCTCTACCATTTTGCGATACATAAAGAGCATCTGATCTTTGCTCGGTTTTGACATAATTCTTTTCCCATTTTTGTAGTGTTCAATTGTTTGACGGTTTCCCAATCCCTTGGTTACAACGTATCGTAAAAATCTAAAATAGACGAGGATCATTAGTTCCAAGTGGGGCAATACATTCTGGAGAATCATTCATAGGACGATTGACAAACCGCGATACTGGATACGCCTCCATCTCTTCACCGGGGTAAGGAATAAGGAGCGGTTGAAGGGCATCTACTGGCTGTTCATCCGGAGAGAGCCACTGGGCATAAGCGTCAGCTGGCAAGATGACGGGCATCCTGTGGTGAATTTCCTCCAGCAAGGCATTCGGTGGACATGTAATAATAGTACAAGATTTCAGAGGTTCATCCATATCCTTTGACTGCCATACCTCCCATAATCCTGCCACCGCGAAAGGTTTTTGTGATTTGAGACGGATGTACACAGGCTGTTTGACTCTATTGCCAGGAATCTGTTGCCATTCATAATAGCCGTCCGCTAAGACGAGACACCTTCTACGTTTATAGGCATTGCGGAAGGACGGTTTCTCCGCAAGAGTCTCCGAACGGGCATTAATCATCCGATTTCCAATCTTAGGGTCTTTCGCCCAAGATGGAATAAGTCCCCAATGAAAAAATTCCACCTGCTTCTCACGGGTGTTGGGGACAGATGCTACATCTTGTGTTGGTGAAATGTTGTAGCGAGGAGACAAGTTCATCGGCACCTCAAAGTCAAAGAAAACTTGCTGCAACATTTCGGGGTCGCTTGCGAGGGTAAATCGTCCACACATTTTTCTGTCCTCAAGACTTACGAGCGTTCTTTGCCTTTACAGGTAAGATTTGTAAAACGCATTCTTTGCAAAGAGATAGATTTACAGAACGTGCCTGCTGAAATTTGGAGCATCGTTTCTGTGTTAAACGTATCACGAAACCTCAAATCCGTCAAATTGAAAACATTTAAAGGGCATCAGCGTCTGAAGTTTGTTATACATCCTTTTTTGACTGAGGGACGAGAATATCGTCTCTCCAGCGGAGACGAAAAGATGGGCGCACAAGTGCCTCTGGCGATTGAAGCGTCAAGCCACCGTCCGCAGTTAACACGATACCGGTAACAAAGTCAGCCTCGTCCGATGCCAAGAAAAGTGCAGCGTTAGCAATATCTTCAGGTTTCCCGTAGCGTCCGACCGGATAACAATCACGAGAAGCTTGTTCTTCTAAGGCATCCTCTGCGAGAGAAACTTCGCCGCGTTCCCCGACAATCTGTCCGGGGGCAATGGCATTGGCACGAATGCCTTCCCTGCCGTAGTCAAGTGCGATACTCCGCGTCAATGCATTTAAGCCGCCTTTTCCGGCACCATAAAGCCCAAATCCTGGATTTGTAATCGTTGCGTTAACCGTAGAAATAAATACTAAGGCACCGCCGCCATTACGAATCATTTCAGGGATACAATATTTCGCACCGAGCCACGGACCGCCGAGCGTCACGCCGAGACTTTCATTCCATTCTTCGCGTGTGAATTCAATGGCTTTTTTTGTATAAGAGTGTGCTGCGTTATGAACAAGCGTTGTTATTTTACCGTAATTTGACAAAGCAGTTCCGACGAGCTTTTGCCAAGTCGTTTCATCGGCAACGTCACCCATAACTGCGACAGCTTCTCCACCGGCATCTTGAATGCGATGGACGGTTTCTGCGAGTTTTTCTTCTCGGCGACGTGTGTTGACGACCACTTTTGCACCTTCACAAGCAAACCTATAAGCAGTCGCCGCGCCAATACCACCCCAAGCAGCACCCGCAACAATCGCAACTTTTCCTTCCAATCTCATAATAAAAATCCCTTCTCCTTATGATTCTTAGAGACTATCAACTATTATACCATATTTTTCGTTTTTGTGCTACAATGATAACAATCGAATTAAGGGGGAAACTCGTGTGAAACCAGCGATAGAAGAATGGCTTGATGACTGTATTGAAAAACTCAACGAAGGCGAGTTGACGGAAGTTGACCTACGCCGTGTAACAACTGCCCTGAATTCTCAGAAGCAGCTGCTCCTCTACCTCTATTCTAAATCAACAAGTCTGCGCTCACCGCTTGGCGGATGGGCTTTGTACGACGCAACCGCACCGGATGAACCAGTTCTGCCCTCGCAAGATGTCCCTTATACATCCGTACTTGATGCGGTTCGTGATGGGTGGCGAATTGTCCAATTTCCGCGTCCTGAACTCTACAACTTTACAGATGTTGACAACGCTTATCTCGGTTATGAGTTTATTTTAGAGAAATTTGTGTAAAGGAAGATACAATGATTAACGTTGAACCAACCCTGAGTGACCACCAAGTCATGCAATTTATCCATAACGGCTATATCACACTGGAGAGTATCGTTGACGAGGACTTCAATCGGGAATGTGAATCTGTACCGGGCGGACATCTCACCGATTTTGTTCTCACAGACGAATTTCGTCGAAACGTGTTGCTACATCCAGAAGTTGCTGGCGTCGTCCGCTCGTTGTTGGGCGAAGATTTCCTCGTGCCAACGAGCGCACACCATCATCTGTTTGAAGCCGCGCACCGCGGGCAGACATGGCACTCCGATGGACTCACGGAATATGGATACGGCATCACACATCTTCAGTGTTACTATTACCCAAAGGCGGTGAAAATTGAGGATGGACCGACGATGATATTGCCCGGCTCGCACCATCGACTTGTGGACCGAGAGGCGATCGCGCATTATGGGGATATTCTCGGACAGCTTTCCCTCACGGTTCCCGCAGGCACTGTTGCAATGACTCGCTACGGCATCTGGCATAAGGCGGGCCCAAAACTGAATGCCAATAGGCGCGGGATGATAAAATTCTCCTATTTCCGAACAGCGATGCCTAAACGGGATTGGGCCCGAGATTCCGATGAGATTCCACTCTATCAACACGTTGGTAGGCATCCGTATGTTACGGAGGTGGAATCCTATCGCGACCGACGTAGAGGTGAACTCACGTGGCGATGGCTATGCGGGTTAGCAGAAGTGGAAGAACCGCTCCCACCGGTGCAGATGTTTAACAGTGGAATCCCTTTATCAGAAGTCCGGCTTCAGTAGGAGCGGTATGTGTTTTAATTAACGTGCCCCGCACGCTTGTAAGCATGCCTGCATGTGACCACGCGACTCTGCTGCAATTGTGCAACACTGCTCTAAACTATACTCTTTCGCACCGATGACTTCGAGGTTCAGCGGACCGGTATAGCCGTTTTCATGCAAAACACGGATATAGCCTACAAGGTCGATGTCCCCTCGCCCATTCGCCTGCAATTCAGGGTCGCCGGGACCGCGCTGCGTTCCTTTGCAATCTCGGATATGCACATGTTTCACGCGTGAAACTACGGCAGCGATTGCCTCAACAGGATTCTCGTCTGCGCGGTGAATATGAGAGGGATCCATATCAATACCAAACGCAGGTGATGAAATCTCTTTCATTGCGCGGAGCGTTGTTGGTGTATTATAGATGCTTGCACCGACGTGTGCCTTGACACAAAGCGTTACGCCGTAGTGTTCCGCGCGTGCTGAGAGGCTGCCCAATGAATCAATCACCTCGGGCCAGGCGGATTCGTCATCCGATTTGCCCCCAGGACCGCAGTTAATAATCGGAATGCCTATCTCGACTGCCGATTGGAAGGCAAGCTCCATTCGCTCTGGGGCGCGTGAGGGCTGCTCCATCGCCAATAGTTCGATTTCATAGTCTTTCGCGAGGTGTTTGATCTCGTCAGCCAGTTCTTGCCAATTTGTGAGGACGAGGTGCTGGCTCATCCCGTCAATCGCTGAGAGTTCAATACCGTCATAACCGGCCATGGCGATGTGCTTGAAAGCGGTTTCCATATCGTAGCCGCCGAACAACACTGAATTTGCTCCTAATTTCAAATGTGGTTTCTCCTTCCGTAGGGGCGGATATTACCCCGTCTATTCTGCAATTAACCTTTTAGTGGCGGAAGTGGATGTGGACGCACCAAGATACCGCCCTGCTCATAGGATTCCATCGCTGCCCAGGTGTATTCAAGTGCTGCAAGTGCGTCTCTGCCGGAAGCACGGAGCTGCTCTTTCGGCACGCCGTTTGTAATGTCCTCTAAAAACGCGTGAATCCGCAGCGGGAATGTCTCCCCGAAGTCGCTGATGCCGGATTCGGTGACAATAGGTTCTGTATCGGGGAAATCGGGGGCACCCGGTGAGGGCCAATAGGTTACTTTCTCAAGGCAATTTTCGATGCAGAACGTGCCACGCGTGCCAGCAAGTTCGACGCTCCACCAGCCGCCGAGACCGAATGTTACATCGCGACGTTGGCTCAACAGATAACCGATACACCCGTTCTCAAATCGGAGATGGATACTGTTAATGGAGACCATCAGATCTCCTGCGTTGCGCCTGAAATGCGGACGTTCCATAAAGGCTTGCACGTGTGTCACATCGCCGCAGAAATGACGCATTACACTGAACGGATGCGACAAGAAAGCTTTCACGTGAAAATAGGGAAATCCGTCAGAACGTGGGGCTTTTGAGTAACTATAGTCGAATTCACCACCAGGGAATCCCATTTTGTGAAGGCAGTAGACCATCTCCCCAATGTGTCCATCCTCAATATATTTTTTCGCTTGTTCCGCAGGCGGTGTAAGATAATGGTTTAGATTACAGCCGAGATAGAGATCTTCTTCCGTGGCTTTCGCGACCATATCCCGTGCTTGTCCAATATCGTTAGAAAGCGGTTTCTCGACGAGTACGTGTTTTCCTTTTTCCAATGCTTCCATCGTCGGCTCATAGTGCCAACTGCCGTTCTCATTTCCGCCGGTACCAACATCGACGATGTCGAGGTCTGGCTCGCCATCAATCATATTAGCTAAGCTATAGTACGCCTTAACACCGAGACGTTCTGCCGCGCTGTCCGCTCGCTCTTTAACAATATCACACACCGCAACAAGTTCCGCTAAGTCGTCATTCGCGTGACAATTCGCATGGTTATTTCCGATGCCGCTCATGCCGACAACGCCAACTTTTAATGCCATTTATTTATTCCTTCCAATAGATGCAGTTTGATCTCATCTGTAGCCAAAACTCGCACGCTGAACATACTTGGGCCAGTAATATGCTACAGCAGATTTTATACTTATCTACATTATAAGCGGGTTGCCAGTTTTGTCAATAAATATCTTTGGAAATATGCTTGACAGTATTCCCGATACATGCTATTTTCTCATCTAAAGAGTGCTGAAGGAGGAAAAACGGATGGGTATTGGTGTCGGTATGGTAGGCTTAGGGATGTTCGGACCGTCGTTTATCCAATCGTATAAGTCGCATCCAGATGTGCATCGGCTTGCGCTGTGTGATTTGCGGGCTGACAGGTTGTCGAAGTGGGCTGAGCAGTTTGAGATTTCTGAGACGTATTCAAACCTTGATGAGATCTGCAAATCGGATTTAGACGCGCTTGTAATTATTACGCAGCATTGGATGCACGCACCGCAGGCAATTCAAGCGATGGAATCGGGAAAGCACGTTTATACTGCTGTTCCCGCCGCGGCATCCTTAGATGAATGTGAGGCGCTTGTCAGGACTGTTGAACGGACAGGGATGATCTATATGAATGGAGAGACGAGTTATTTCCGCCCGGAAGCCGTCTATTGTCGTCAAAAGGCAGCAGAAGGTGCATTCGGAGAGTTCGTTCACTGCCGCGCTGAATATTTTCACGATATGGACCATGGACTCTACGACGTGGCGAAGAATCGTTGGGGCGCAGATTTCGGTCGAGATAAGATGGGAGGAATTCCGATGCACTATCCGACACATTCGACCTGTTTCCCGATCTCCGTTATGAAAGCGCACGCCACATCGGTTTCAGCACAAGGATATGTCTATCCAAATGATGACTGGTTTCGGGAGGACACCATCCACAAAAATCGGTTTTCTAATGAAGTTGGACTTTTCACAATGAGCAATGGGGCAACAATGCAAATCTGTGAATTTCGACGGGTTGGGCATCCTGGATCTGAACGCGTCAGCGGTATTTATGGAACGGAAGGTAGTTACGAGCAGAGCCTCGCAGGCAGTGTCTGGACGACTAAAAATGAAAGAGAGAGCATTCAGCCTCCAAGATTACACGAAGACCTTCCAGAAGCGCTCGCGGCGGATCTCGGTGGACACGGTGGCTCACATGCCTATCTGGTACACGAATTTGTTGATGCCGTCAATCGTCAACGGTTGCCGCGGGTCAACGTTTGGGAAGCAGTTCGCTATTGTGCGCCTGGGTTTGTCGCACACCAGTCGGCCCTACGGGATGGAGAGTTACTCCCAATTCCAGATTGGGGAGATGCCCCAGAAATTTAAAATAAAAGATAGGACTTGCTTTTTATTTTAAATTATAGTATACTATACTATTTAAAAGGTTTCTAATGGCTGGACCCCATGCAAATCCGCACGCAGATTTCGGCTAAATAGAAAGCAGTCGCATATTAATCAACGCACACTACGAATCTGAGGTTATTACTAAGGAGTACAGAATGGCTATTGAATACGCGGGTCCCTATGATGCATCGGCAATTCCACCTGATGTTGCCCGCGCCATTGAAATTTACGAGATTCAGCTCGGTCGGGTGCAAGCCGGCCAAGTCGAAGAGACTCTCTTTACTGAATTTAGACTTCGGCACGGGGTTTACGGGCAGCGCGACGATCGGTCGCAGATGATCCGTGTCAAAATTCCTTTCGGTGGACTCACAGCAGTACAACTCGAAATGTTGGCGGATGTTGCCGAAGAATTTTCCGACAACATCATCCACATTACTACCCGTCAAGATGTGCAATATCACTATGTAGACATCAACAACACACCAGAACTGATGCGCCGTCTCGCGAGTGTGGATATTACCACAAAAGAAGCGTGCGGTAATGTCGTGCGAAATGTCACAGCATGTCCTCTCAGCGGTGTGTGCCAAGATGAGACGTTTGATGTAACTCCCTACTCTAAAGCGTTATCAGCATTCCTTTTGGGACACCCAGATGCTCAAGATTTCGGACGTAAGTTTAAAATCGCTTTTTCTGGATGTGAAGAACACGCTTGCGGCTTGGCGAATATGCACGACATCGGTGCCGTTGCTGCAGTCAAAGAGGTAGATGGTGAGGTCAAACGTGGCTTTAAGCTCTATGTCGGTGGGGGGCTCGGTGCCGTTCCACATCAGGCGAAGGTCTTTGATGATTTCGTTTCGGCGGAGGAACTCCTCCCTATTTCACAGTCAATTTGCAGAGTCTTCACCCGTTTAGGTGAACGCAGAAATCGAAATAAGGCACGACTGAAGTTTGTCATCGCCAAGTATGGCATTGAAGAATTCAAAAAACAGGTGCTTGAAGATCGGGCGACCCTACGGCACGATCCAGCATGGACAGCGTATTTGGATAATCTTGATGCTTACACGGAAAGTCCGCTCAAGGCACCGACGCAGCTCAACGGTGCTGCAAAACCTGAAGGGTTTGAAGAGTGGTATCAATCTAATGTGCGGTTACAGAGTCAACCCGGCTACGCTTTTGTGACCATTACGCTACCTCTTGGAGACATTACAGCGGATCAGACGCGTGCGTTAGCGGACATCTCTCGGAAATACGTCAAGGACACCATCCGTGCCACAGTCGAGCAGAACATTGTCCTTCGTTGGGTAACAATGACGGATTTGCCAGCACTCTATCGAGAACTGAGAGAGGTTGGTCTCGGCGACCCAGGTGCAGAATCTATGGTTGATATTACGGCTTGTCCGGGTACTGACTCCTGCAAACTTGGTGTTTCTTCTTCACGTGGATTGGCAGCACACCTACGAAGCCATTTCATTGAAAGCGGTGTGCAGAATGAAATCAAAGACTTTCGGATTAAGATTAGTGGATGCCCCAATTCCTGCGGACAGCACCATGTCGCGAATATAGGCTTCTTCGGTTCCTCGCGCCGGATGGGTGAGCATATTGCGCCTTACTATCAGGTACTACTCGGTGGACACATGGTGGAAAACGCCAGTTCCTACGGACTTGCCACTGGAAAAATTCACGGCAAATATATCCCGGCGTTTATTGAGGAGTTAACCGGTAGGTATACCGCTGAACGGAATGACGAAGAATCTTTCACTGACTATGTCGCACGTCTCGGTAAAGTGGAAATCAAGCAGATCTTGTCCAAGTACGATAAGATTCCTACCTATGAGGAAGCGCCGGAATTCTATGTAGACACTGGCGATACGAAAGATTACCAACTCAAAACAGGGGTTGGTGAGTGTGCAGGAGAGGTAGTAGCACTTGTCTCCATGAAGTTAGAAGAAGCAGATCGGCTTATCTATGAATCTGGCTTGGACTTGGAGAAGGGTGAATATCAGGATTCCGCTGAGTTGGCTTTCAATGCAATGATAAGAGCCGCAGATGGACTCTTGACGACGGTAGGGTTGCAGTATATTGACGACGCGACGACTGTCAACGAATTCCGCCCCCACTTCTTTGAACCCGGTAACTTTTTCCCGGGTTACGGTGCGCATATCTTTAAGGCGACGGAAGAGGATATCTCTACGTTTGATCATGAATTGGCACACCGTCGGGTTGAAGAAGCCACCCTCTTTGTAGAAGAATCGCATAACGTGTATAATCGTATGCGTATCAAGCAGGAGGAAGAAGAGGCGAGTCGAAAGAAATCGCGTCGCTCGCGTCGTTCGACACGGAAGCCGAGGGTCGTCAGAAAGGCGAAACCTGTTGAGGAGATCGTCGATAGCCTTGATCTTAAAGGTGTTGCTTGTCCGTTCAACTATGTCCAAGCCAAAATCCGCTTGGAAACGATGGATCTCGGTCAGCTTCTCGAAGTTACCATTGACGATGGTGAACCTATTGAGAACGTGCCGAAGAGCCTCACCAACGATGGGCATGAGATTGTTGACACAAAAAAAGTTGGACAGCACTATCGCCTTACCATTCGGAAGGGTGAGTAAAGTCTAAGATTGTGGTTCATCGAAACCAAGTTTCATGTAGGCGATTGCCGCCCGCGCCTAAATGGGTGTGGGCAGGCAAACGCCTTTTTTATCCCTCAGGGGGTTATAGGAATTTCACATTATGGATTCTAAAGAGATGCTTGAAGTGTTACAGCGCGTGAAAACTTGGAAACCAGAAGTGCGCATTGACTTGGCACGTCAGATTTTGGAGACCTTGGTCTCTCCGCAAATTCCACCACCCACACGGACTATGTCGCCAGAAGATATCTTCGGGATTTTGAAAACGGATGGTCCACCCCCTACCGATGAAGAATGCAAGAAAATTATTGAAGAGGAACGGATGAAGAAATACGGATGATTCATGCATTATTGGATACAAACGTAATCTTGGATGCTTTGCTTGAAAGGCGTCCTTGGAGTTCTGATGCCAAAGCTCTCTGGCAAATTCAAAATAATGAGCAATTTTTTGCTTACATCACGGCAACTTCGTTAACCGATATTTTTTATCTCGGTCGTCGCCTCGCGGGGCTTGAGAAAGCTTGGCAAGTGATTCACGCGAGTTTAGATCAATTGTTTATTGTCCCTGTTGGTATTAATGAACTACGGTTGGCAACAACGATGGAGGGCAGCGACTTTGAAGACAATCTGCAAGTTGCCTGCGCGATGAGTAGACAACTTGACGTAATTGTCACTCGTAATCTTTCAGGATTTACAGGCAGTAACATCCCAATCCTAACACCACAACAGATGTTGTTGAGATTGTCCAAGGACAATTGAGGTAAACGCTAAAACATAGCGAAATTATCTTCTAATGCTTTCTTAAAGACTGGTTGAATGGGCCAACGTCAATTAAGAAATGAAGGTTGACTTTCCTGCCAATTTGCAGTATAATAAAGGGCAGATAATAGTAAATCGAGAGGTTACAGGCACGTTAGAAATAGTGTGCTGGTAGTTCTAAGGCATTGGGATTAAAATATCGCAAAACCTGCCTACATAGGAAAAGCCCCGTCGGGGCGTTACGTTTATAGGAAATTTTTTATCAGAATGGATCTACAACAGATTAATGTCAAGGTTTTTACAACCGAAGAGAGCGAAATTAACTACACCAACTTCATCAAAGTCTTCAACCGCTGGATGGAGGAAGCTGATTCAGACGACTATCTGAACTACGCTGACTATTCACATGTTGATGCAGGACCAGGTGTACTACTGATTTTGAAGCAAGCCAACTATAGCATTGATAGTGCTTACCATCAGCCTGGATTCCTCTACAATCGGAAGCATGCAGTCGAAGGCGATAATGCTGAAAAAATCCGCCAAGCATTCGCAGAAGTCCTCTCTAAATGCGAGCTCCTTGAAGCATCGGCAGAATTAGAAAATGCTGTCCATTTCAATGGCGCAGACCTCCTGTTTATGATAAACAGCCGGCACGTCGCACCGAATACACCAGAAATCGCAGCGTCCATTCAGGCAGAACTCACACCTGTCCTTGAACAGATGTATGGTGGAGACGACTTCACGGTGGAGCGCACCTCCGAAGATCCACGCGAACGCTTTGCCTTGCGAATCTCTGCAAATTCGGATAGGCCAATTTCAGAACTCCTTGCTAATCTGGGAGGCTAAGAGATATGTTTAATTTCAGCAACGAACAGATTGAACGTTACAGCCGACATATCATCCTCAAAGAGGTCGGCGGGATGGGTCAGACACGGCTCCTCGAATCGAAAGTCCTACTTATTGGTGCGGGTGGACTCGGTTCTCCTGTTGGGGTCTATCTTGCTGCTGCAGGCGTTGGCACTCTTGGTATCATAGACGATGACGTGGTTGACCTCAGCAACTTGCAACGCCAAATTTTACACGGCACCAGCGACATCGGCATCCCGAAGACAAAGTCTGCAGAAGCCACGATCACAGAGATGAACCCTGATGTCAAAGTGATCCCTTACAACGAACGTATCACCTCGGAAAACGCCTTCCAAATTCTGGAACAATACGATCTGATTGTAGACGGCTGTGACAACCTACCAACGCGCTACCTCCTCAATGACGCAGCCGTTATGTTGGGTAAACCGATTGTGCATGGGAGCATCTTTCAGTTTGAAGGACAGGTCACTGTGCTTTATCCGGGTAAGGGACCCTGTTACCGATGTCTCTATCCTGAGCCACCCCCACCGGGAATGGTGCCGAGCTGCCAAGAAGCCGGTGTCTTTGGTGTGTTACCCGGTATTATCGGAACAATTCAAGCCGTTGAAGCAATTAAAGTCTTATTAGATATCGGTGAACCGTTAATCGGAAGTCTTCTACTTTTCAACGCGCTAACGATGGATTTCAAGCGGTTAAAACTCCGTCAAGACGACGGTTGTCCAATGTGCGGTGAAAATCCCACGATCCACGAACTGATTGATTACGAAGAATTCTGTCAAGTCCGGTGGTAGTCCAACGAATTTTACTGTAGGCGGGGTTTCTGTACCTCGCCATTGCCTACTCCTTAAAACCTTCTTTCACTGTAGGCTATTGCAGATTTCATGAGTTTCAATGCGGTGTGAATCTGTGGGAGTTCCTCAAATCCATAGGATATACGGAACTGTCGTTTTCCAACCTCAACCATCTCACCCCTTGGATGCACGCAGTATTCACCCGGAATATAAATCACTTTTGAATGTTGAGCGTGTGAAGGGCCATCAACATTTTCTTCTCCGGTTGTTCGTGTCAAAAACCTGAAAAAATCGGAGGTCGAATCGGTTGGGGTTTGCTTCAACGTCAAATAGTAGTAGAATCCGGCACTTCCACCTCGGCATTCTTGAATATTGTTACCCAGTAATTCTGTTATCCAGCTTTTGACCACTTCTGCCTTCTGGTGGTATCCCTTGTTAACCTTCTCAATTTGCGTTTCAATACCGTGGTCGAGTAGGTAACTTGCAATTTCCTGATTGATTAGCGGTGCGCTAAAGCCTATGTCGCTTGTGCGTTGGATTATGCTATTTAGGAAGGGTCCCTTGGGTCCGATGAGATAACCGATGCGTAGTCCAGGAGCAAGAATTTTTGACAATGTGCCAATCTCATAGACAATACCGAGTTCATCGTAGCATTGCGCCGATTCCAGGGTTTCAACAGTGCTGTCATGCACAAGATCGCTATAGGCGTTGTCGAAAAAAATTGGGGTTTTCCGTCCGACTTTGTACGAGAGTTGCGTAACAATATCGACGAGTTCTTTCTTACGGTTATTGGACAGAATGGTGCAGGTTGGGTTGTTAACCGTCACGATGTAAAAGAAACGGATAGCGTCTTGTTCGTCACCGAGTGCTGCGAGTCTTGTCCTAAGAACTTCGGTGTCAAGTCCTTCGTCATCTTCGGGTATCGCTATGACGGTGAAGCCTTTCCGTTCCAAGTCGTTGCAGTAGATATAGTACATCGGGTCTGCAGTAAGGACAATGCCAGCGGGAAGGAGGTGCGTGATGCTCTCTAACAGACTCGTTGCCCCATTTGCGCCGATGACAACGTCTCGATTGTCCAAAGTCTGTTCAGTTATACCACCGATTTGGTTTTCGATATGGAACCTTTTGAGAGACGCAATTAGGTTTGGTGATCCCTGTGACCCTCCATAATTGAGAGCGGCGCGGTATTTTTCCGGGTGGGCAAGAACTTTTTCGCAGGCGAGTTGGATCTGTTGGTGTGGGATAGTCTGTTCATTAACATATCCCACGCCGAGATTAACATCACGTCCGTCTCGAAAACCCACAGCAAAATCGGTCATCAGTCGATTAACTGGTGACGGAATGCTTGAGGCTTTTCCGTACGCAGAAAGCAGAACATCGCAAATCTTCATATTTGTTGTGTTGAGGTTGTCTACTTATAAAAGGGCGTTGAGAGCAGACTCAAGCGTCCGATAGTAAAATTCGTAACCGCTTGCCTCGGTTCTCTCTGGGATAACATTTTGGCTCAACACAATGAAATCCGCAAATTCACCCATCATTAGTTTTAACCCGAAAACAGGGACTGGAAAGAGTGTGGGGCGTCTTAGCACTGCGCCGAGTGTTTTTGTGAATTCTGTGTTCCTAACTGGGGTGGGAGCGGTTGCGTTCAATACCCCATAAATTTGAGTGCTATCCAGAGCGTGCAGCACAATACCGACGACGTCGTCAATATGGATCCAAGACATCCACTGCTTGCCATTGCCGAGTATGCCGCCGACTCCCATCTTGAAAGGTGGTAGTACCTGTTGCAAGAGACCACCACCTAACCCAAGCACGAGTCCAATGCGAACCATGACAACCCGTATCCCAAGCTCACTCGCTTTTTGGGCTTCTGTTTCCCATTCTTCGCAGACTTCAGCGAGAAAATCCGTACCGGCGGGAGATGCTTCTGTGAGACTTTCGCTGTCGTTACCACCGTAATATCCGATTGCTGACGCACAGACAAGCGTATCAGGCTTAGTATCCATATCGGCAAGAGAAGCGACAAGGTTTCGTGTGGAGAGAATCCGACTGTCTCGTATTTTTCGTTTTTTTTCAGCATTCCATCTACCGGCAATGGTTTCGCCTGCGAGATGAATGACTGCATTTATATTTGATGTAGCTTCTGTGGGCAGTTTTTCGGTTTCTGGGTTCCAACCGTAGACTGCTTTTGATGCGTTTAATTTATTTTCGGCACGTGCCGGATTGCGGGATAGGACGTAGACCGTATCGCCTTTTTGGTGGAGAGCATCACAGACTCGACTTCCAATAAAGCCAGTACCGCCAGTGACCAATACGTTTGCCATTTTTTCCTCCACGATGTCTCTTATTTTAAAAGTTCAGCGATAACAGTTTCCAGTTGCCGATAGTCGTCAACAACAGCATCGCTAAGTGTATCATTTGTTTCTGTTTTATTAAACCCTGTGAAGCGAATTGCTTTCATGCCGGCGTTTTTCGCGCCAACAATATCTGTTCGGAAAATGTCGCCGATATGCACTGCTTCTGCTGGTGTGGCGTTCAGTTGTGCTAAGGTTGAATGGAACTGAGGCACTTGAGGTTTTGTATACTCGGTTTCGTCCGAGAACGTGAATGCCGTAAAAAATTGTAGGATACCGTGTTGGTCCATTAGTTGCCGTGCGAAACTTCCAGGTGTTAGTGCTGAGTCTGAGATAATTCCGAGCGGATAGTTTTCGCTCAATCGCGAAACGACAGGTTTGACGTTTGCGATCATAATTGGCGGTGCTTCTAAGAAAGCAGCACCAAGGCAGGCAACTAAATGATCCAAATCAGTCTCTTCGAGCTGAATCTGCAGTGCCTCTGCGAACCGCATCATACATCGCTTTACAGATATTCCTCGGTGTTGATGCCATAAGGTGTTCACTAAGTTGTATGCCTCTTCAAGCCCGAAACCTACGTCATCTAACTTACAAGCGTAACCACGGCGCTTTAAGTAAGCGTGACACTTTTTCGTACGTATTGCTTGACGTTTCCGCCAGTTTTCTTCAGAGTCAGCATAAAGGGTCTGCCAAAAATCGAAAGTAATCGCTTTGAGCATCAAGTATTCCTTTAGGTTGTGTTTTTCTCAAACTCACTTTATATCCGGAACAGTGTACGGTAATGCGTTCGCGTCCGTCGGTAGTGCTTTCTTTAGACACGACGGCAAATATAGGCACTGGGTCCTGTAATCTTAAAATTCTATCTTACGATATTTACTGAAAAAAGTCAATTGATATGTTGTTTTGTTGGAACAAAATGGTGTAGATAGAAACGCCACCAGCAGGTGACAGAACGCCTTTTAAATAGAAATTGTGGAGGAGAATTTTGATCCAAGAACGCGCGAAAATCGAAATAGGCTTGCAATTTCCTCTCAAAGGTGATACCATTAATATGTAGATGTATTGCATCCGATGTATGCGGAGGAATACTATAGTGCGGCTGAATCGTCGAATTATTCCAGGGTATACGACTACCCGTCTAATATTCGTCTATTTCATCGTTGGGCTTAGCATGCTGATTTTTGGATTTGTCTACTACAACGGGCAAATCTCACAGCTGAACGCCGATATAGATGCACAGATAGACATCTTCGCTGATCTGGCAGCGGAACTCCCCAGCGTCGAAGACCGGGAGTTTCAGTTGAAATTGATTGAGATTGTCAGGGAATCATTCGCTGAAGAAAGAGCACGCACATTTTCATTTATCATCACGGATGCACAAGGAAACGTTTTAATCTCGCGAGGAGTAGACCTAAAATTAGACGCGAAGATTGACAATTTGGATATACAGGTCAACCAAAATCAGGAGATTTCGTTAACAGAAGATGAGAATGTCTTGTTGCGATCAACATTGGCACGGATGCAAGAAAAGAATGCGCCACGCGAAATACCGATGCTCCTCGAAGATAGGCAGCTAAAAGGGTATATTTACTATGGCGACGCTGCACCCAGCGAAATGGAACATCTGCCCTTTGTGATAACTGATACTACCGGTGCTCCACAGAAATGGCAGATATGGGGCGATGTTATTACTGCTGACAAGGCAACTGTGCAACAACGCGAACGAGCAGAAATCTTCGTTCAGAATGCCCAAGCATCTTCTGTGATTGAAACGACACCCGAATGGCATGACGGCTATTTCTATTATGAAAGTAAGCCATACTACGGGTTGATAGTACCCTTCGTAGTCCCAGTAATCTTATTGGCATTCGGCATCGTCTGTTTCCTCGTTTATCAACGAATAAAGTCTTATGAACATTCGGCAATTTGGGGTGGCTTAGCTAAAGAGACAGCGCATCAACTCGGTACACCGATTTCGTCATTGTTAGCGTGGACGGAACTTTTGCATGAACGTAGCAAGGAGGCAACCGATCCGACGCTTACTGAACTTGCCGAGAGTATGCAAAACGACCTTGAGCGTTTGCAGAAAACGACTGCACGCTTCGGTATGATCGGCACTCAACCCCCTCGGACCGAAGTCAATTTGGATGAAATTTTTCAGGAAGTTCAAATCTACTTTGAAAAACGGCTACCGCATATTAATCGGCGTGTTGAAATTCGACTGATACCGCACAAAATACCGTCTATCCTTGCGAATGCACAACTCTTGCACTGGGTGTTTGAAAACCTAATTCGCAACTCGCTGGATGCCATGGATAAAGCAGAGGGATGGATTCAGATTGAAGCTACACACGACCAACGTTCCAGCGATATTGTCATACGGTACGCCGATAATGGAAGCGGCATAGCCCGTGAAAATCAACGAAAGATCTTTGAACCAGGGATGTCTACTAAGGCACACGGTTGGGGACTCGGATTGACAGTTGTCCAACGCATTATCCGTGAGTATCATCACGGAAGTATCCGCATTGTTAAAACGAGTCCTGAAGGAACGACTTTTGAAATTCGGTTGCCCGTAGCATAGGGTCAATTAACCAGCATTGTTCGTTAAACGGGAATACCCTGCTACTCGGCTTCCGCTGAGAAGAAATTTGACAATATGCTGCGACTGGGCAGGTTGTCTAACTTAAGTATGTCACAAGCACACCAAATCTTATGGATTGATGATGAAATAGAAGCGTTGCAACCGCATATTCACGTGCTACGCGAACGAGGTTATACCGTCACACCTGCCACAAACGGTGAGGATGGAATAGCGCTTTTAACGAATCACAATACACAGTACAGTGCCATCCTTCTCGATCAGGTCATGCCCGGTAAAGATGGCATGGCGACCCTTGATGCAATCCGTGCTATTGACGGGCAAATCCCTGTCGTCCTCGTCACGCAATCCAGCGATGAACAGTTTGTCGAAGTGGCCCTCGGTAAACAGGTGACCGACTTTTTGGTAAAGCCGATCGGCGTAGCCCAGATCGCCTCAACATTAAAACGTATTCTCGATCAACCGCAAATAGTTGTAGATCAAATACCCAACCGCTACACTGCTGACTTCAATGCTATACGCACGCTAAAGGATTCGGCACCCGACTGGAAAGATTGGGTTGATATCTATGTGAAACTATTACAATGGGATTTGGTCTCTGAACGGTTAGCTGAAGGCGGACTCGAAGAGACGCACCTCGCACAGAAAAAGGAGTGCAATGCTGAGTTCTCCGATTTTGTCGAGGCACATTATCCCGACTGGGTCGCAGGCAGCCCAGATGCCCCACCCCTTTCAGTAAATGTCTTAGACCGATATGTCATACCCCAACTTCAAGCAGGAAAATCCGTTTATTTTATTGTCGTTGACTGCTTCCGTTTAGATCATTGGCTGGCAGTGGAACCGCTGCTGTACCCCTATTTTTCCATCAATCGCCAATATAGCTTTTCAATCCTACCGAGTGCAACAATGTATTCGCGAAATGCGTTGTTTAGTGGATTGTTTCCAGCAGAGGTGGCGGAGCGCTATCCGCAGTATTGGCAAGAGGAATCTGATGGGAGTACCAGTACGAATCGATATGAGCGGCAGCTGCTTGAAGCACATCTGGCGCGCAGAGGCATCAAGTTGAAACCAGGACTTCAATACTTCAAGATTTTCGATGCGCGCGGTGGAAATACATATAAAAAACGGGTCGCGGCGACGAAGCGCACCAGTCTCTCAGCTTTGGTCATCAACTTTATTGATATCTTGACGCATCAGCGTTCACAATCGGATGTCCTACAGCAGCTTGCTCCCGATGAAGCGGCATTCCGCACCTTGGCGCATTCATGGTTTTCACATTCGGTCCTTTTTGATATTTTGCGCATCATTGCATCACAAAATGCCACCGTCGTACTCACAAGCGACCACGGTTCCGTCTTCTGCAATCGCGCAACGCCTGCTTTTGGAAATCGAGAGACGACCACCAGTCTACGGTTTAAAATCGGTGCTAATTTGGGGTGCGAAGAGGGCAACGCCGTCTATCTCCGCAACCCACAGGATTATCGACTACCTGCGGAGACAACAAGCAAGGACTATATTCTCGCAAAAGACGATTATTATTTCGTCTATCCGAACGATTTTTATAAATATAAACGGCAGTTTCAAGGAGGGTTTCAGCACGGCGGCATTTCGATGGGTGAACTGATAACGCCTGTCGTGACGCTGACACCGCGGCTGTAAGACGCAGTTTACAACCCCGTATTCGGTGAATAGATAGTATGTCTCTTATAAGTCACTCCCATTAGAGACAACCGCACACTTGCTAATGTTGCTGAAGCGTTCGACTCGACAGTACATGCCTCACTACTGTCAACCGAAACCCAGCATGCAATGCTGCAATGCCCTCGATGCTTTTTGCAACGCTGCCGATTTTTGACATGACAATTAACCGAGGTGCCTTTTAAAAAAGGCACGATAGGAGGTAATGATGGAAAAGGAGATACTTATTTCTGATGATGAGTATGAAACGCGCTGTGCGGTGCTTGAACAAGGAGTGGTGACGGAAATTTATATTGAACGGAAAGCTGCTACCCAAACGTTGGGAAATCTCTACAAAGGGCGAGTGGAAAATGTCTTACCTGGCATGCAGGTAGCCTTCGTTGATATCGGATTAGATAGGCATGCATTCCTGCATATTTCTGATCTCAAATACGAGAGTGTTAACGAAGGGGAGATCGAAAATGGGAATGGAAAATCCTCAAGGAACGCCGCTATAGTGGATTTAAAGGCAAAGCAGCAATCTCGGGGTGGACGTGGTTTTCCATTTTTGATAAGCGACCTTATCTCGAAAAAGCAGGAACTGCTTGTACAGGTTGGCAAAGAACCTATAGGGACAAAGGGTGCGCGCGTTACAAGTAACATTACGCTCCCTGGACGTTATGTGGTCTACATGCCGAACTCCTCAAATATTGGGGTGTCACGCCGGATTGAGTCACCCGCTGAACGCGATAGGCTGCGTGATATGGCGAAGGCGATTAAAGCTGATGTTGAAGGTGGTTTTATCATACGCACTGCTGCCGAGGGCTTGAGTGAAACTGAATTCGCCGCTGAAATCCGATATCTCATTGATCAGTGGAAACAGACTTGTAAACGTGCCAAACGTAAATCCGCGCCTTCCCTTATCAGCGAAGATATTAGCTTTACCAACAGAATTGTTCGCGATATGCTCACCAAGGAGGTCAAGCAACTCCTGATTGATTCAAAAGCAGGCTGCGAGGAAGCTATGGACTATGTTTCTTCTGTTATGCCTGACTTACAACCAAGGGTATCGCTCTACCAAGGCAATACGACGCTCTTTGATGCCTATGGCGTAGAACGTGCACTCAAAGATGCGCTCAGCGAGAAAATTTGGCTCAAGTGTGGTGGCCATATTATTATTCAACAAACCGAGGCTATGGTTTCCATTGATGTGAACACTGGACGGTTCGTCGGAAAATCCGATCCGGATAACACAATTCTTAGTGCTAATCTTGAGGCTGTCGAAGAGGTCGTCCGCCAGATTCAATTGCGAGATTTAGGTGGTATTATCGTCGTCGATTTTATTGACATGGAGGAAGCATCGCACCGGAAGCAGGTCTTTAAAATGCTCCAAGAAGCACTCCGCAAAGACCGGGCGCGCACTAACATCCTACACTTCTCCGATTTAGGGCTGGTCGAAATGACACGTCAACGCACGAGACCGAGTCTTGCTACCTTATTAATGGAAGATTGCCCGTACTGCGATGGACACGGCACGGTCTTGTCCATTGAGACTGTTGTTATTCAGCTGCTTCGCGCAATAAAATTAGCACATCAGCAAACCCAGCAGGCCGAATTGCGAGTTATGGCTAATGATTATGTTGTTTCGCATATAAAGTCGGAGATGGCAAATAAATTGCGTGACCTCAGGCATTCGTTGAAATTGAATCTTACGCTCGAATCTGATGCTGACCTGCACCTCGAAGATTACCGAATCTTTGTCGGCAAAGGCAAAGAGTTATTTTTGGATTAACGCTAATCCTCTGGCGTGTACCTTGAGTCTTGTCAGTGTTTACGTGAAATCTAAATTGACATCGGCAGGTTTTTAGGGTATAATTTTAAGCAGAAAGCACGAAAGGAGTGATTTTCAAAAATGTATGCAGTTTTTGCAAGCGGAGGGAAACAGCATCGGGTAGAGATTGGAAGCCTTATTGATGTTGAAAAACTGGATGCTGATATCGGCGAGAATGTCACATTCCCATCCGTCTTGGCTGTTCTTGATGAGGACGGCAATTTACAAGCCGGTGCGCCGTACCTTGAGAACACGGCAGTTACTGGGGAAGTTATTCAGCAAGCGCGCGCGAAAAAGACAATTGTGTTCAAATCGAAGCGACGCAAGGGATACAAACGGAAGTTAGGGCACCGTCAGTCATTTACACGCGTGAAAATTACCGCAATTGGCGCGGTGGAAGGAGAATAATCCAATGGCACATAAAAAAGGTGGTGGAAGCACCCGTAACGGACGCGATAGCATCGGAAAACGACTTGGTGTTAAAAGGTTTTCCGGGAATTACGTCACCGCGGGGAGCATCCTCGCTCGGCAGCGTGGAACGCACATTCACGCCGGCAACAACGTCGGTGTTGGAAGGGATTATACACTCTACTCGAGAATTGATGGATATGTATGGTTCGAGCGAAAAGACAAATATCGCCGGAAGGTGAGTGTCTATACAGAACGTCCTGAATTTTAGCGAATATTCCAGCGTCAGGAACGAACGACGAGAAGCCTCGCCTGAGGGAGGTGCGTTGACGCACCACCTGAGCGGGGCTTTTTTAATCCAACATGTAGTCGTATAACACTGTTGGTACTGCTGCAGAACAGACGTGAGAAATTAAGATGAAATCGGTAATTTGTCTTGTTATTCTGGTAATGCTCGCCGGCTGTGGTGGGCAATTACAGCAGCTCGCTGTAGAGACCATGGAAAACGCCCAAGTCGCACTCACTTCCGCAAACGCGATGGGGGCACAGGAGACCGCAGGGACACCGCTGCGTACTGCCGAAGAGATGCTTACCAATGCCCAGAATGCAATGGATGCAGGTGATGCTGAACAGGCGTACCGGTTGGCGCTACGGGCATACCTCCATGCGCGTATTGCAACTGAGACCGCCATTGCTATTCGCGAGGAAGGGCGCGTTCAGGAAGCGGATGAGCAGCTTACAGCCAGTGAACAGCGCGTCGCTGAGGCACTTCAAAGGCTGGAGGCTATAAAAGCGGAACTTGACGCGTTGCGGAAGTTGTGAGGAAAAGGTGATGAGATTTTGCGGTTGGTTATTTTTATTTGCATACCTTTCTATCTTTGGATGTGGCGTGCCAGAGATTGATGAAGTTATGCTAGCGACGCAACTTCAGGACGCACAACAGGCGATTAATAACGCAGCCGAATTGGAAGCTGAGCCTTTGGTGCCAGAGGAGTTCGGGCGAGCCGTAAAGCTCCTAAACTTCTCACGCAATGCGCAGGAAGAAGGCAATATCCCGCAGAGCGCGGAATTTGCGTATCAGGCGGAATTGGTCGCGCAGGTTGCAATCGCGAAGGCACGACAGCATCACGCACGGCAACAGGTTATTGATATCCGAGAAAAGATATATCAACAAATTATAAAGGCACAGGAGCATGATCGCGAAATTGCGAACATCCGCCAAGTAATTACGGAAGAACAGCTGACTCGCGCGCTGAGTTCGCACGACAAAGTCCAACAGGTCAGAGAGCAGCTTTTAGCCGAAATTGCTGATTTGAAGATGGCGCTGCGTCAAGCCGAGCTTCGTTTGCCGATCACAAACTTGGATTCGCTGATCGGTATTACTGCCTACATATATCCAGCGATTAAAACAACTGCTGATTACGAACGAGCCCAAGCAGCAATCGCCTCGATAGTTAATCTCGTTGAGCGTGGCGAGTTTGCTGAAGCAGAGAAGGCTATTGATAAAGCACAGACGGCGGTAAACAGTCTTTACGAATTAGCGATACAGAGACAGAAGTTGGAGGCGGAGGCGAAACTCAAGGCACAAATCTCAATTACCCGGGTTGAGATAATGATAGAGCGGGCGCAAATTCTTAATGCCAGTGAGCATACACCAGAGTTATTCCAAAACGCAAGCGCACAACTGAGACGTGCCAAGCAGGCATTGACAAACAGCCGCTATGAGCAGGCGGATCAATTCGCACAGCAGGCACAACGGGTGGCAGATGAGACGGTCACAACCGCAGGCGTAAAAGAATTCCAACGGCGTGCAAAAGAGGAATTAGATCGGATAATATCGCAAGCAGAACGAGAAGTTCGCGCCTTGAATGAAAAGATTAGGGCGCAGTCGGAAACACAAGTGCCGCGAATGGAAGCGCGACTGTATGAACTTGCAAATTCCGCTTATGCAGGGGCAAAATCTGCACTGGCGGCTAAAGAATATCAAACCGCGATTGAAGCAGCAGCGGAGGGCAACGATTACTTAGAACGTGCCATCGCCAACACGCAGCAGGTGACCTCTATCAAATCGGAATTAATAGAGGCAGTGAGACAGATTCCTAAGGTTTCGGATGTCATGGAAGAACAAAATAGCGTGTTAGTTCGTATTAACGGAGCCGCCTTTGCCTCTGGGAGTGCCTCCCTCCAAGAAAGTTTTGCGCCTACATTTGCACAACTCGCAGGGGTCCTACAAAGAGATGATTTTCGTGACTATCCTGTCCGAGTGGAGTCGCATACAAGTTCCTTGGGAAATGCCAGCGTTAATCGAAAACTAAGTATGGCGCGCGCCGACACAGTGAAGAATACGCTCGTGAATAAGGGCATTGATGTCAGACGACTCACTGCTGCCGGTTTGGGTGAAACTCAACCTGTTGCTACAGAGGGTCCGGGCAAAGAGGCGCGAAATCTCAGAATCGATGTAATTATTACAACAAATTGAAGACCCGTGCCACACAAACAACCTTATGTCATCCATCAGATTGCGCTCAACCTGTTTGGTGACAGATATATCATCATTTACGAGAATACAATTCAGTTCCACAACCACTGCTACCATGTGAGACGTATCGATGTACCTGAACATCTATATCATGGATGCTACTACCTACAAGACGCGAACACGGGCTTGGCGATGTGGAGCGATGTTGATTTCGCACCACCAGGAAACTACGGTGTAATCTTCGAGCCAGAAACCGGTGAGATTATTGACCGTGAACCCGTCCATAACGATTAATAACCGCGTGCAAGCCGTTAAAGATATGCCCTACACCGATAATATGAAATCAGAACAGCAAGAGACTATCCTTATTTTGGACTTCGGCTCGCAGTACACGCAGCTAATTGCGCGACGTATCCGTGAGCAAAACGTTTATTGCGAAATTCATCCGTATACGCTATCGCTCGCCCAGATTGGGGCGATTGCGCCGAAGGGAATCATCCTCAGTGGTGGACCGGCGAGCGTCTACGAAACCGAGTCCCCGAAAATAGACACCAAACTTTTTGAATTAGGTATTCCTGTATTGGGTATCTGCTACGGTATGCAGCTCATGGCTGCACTCCTAACGGGTGGAAAGGTTCAGGCAGCCACCGAGCGGGAGTACGGACACGCACCCCTCCAAGTTCTTGATGCATCAGAGCCGCTATTCGATGGGCTTTGCTCCGAATTTTCTGCCTGGATGAGCCACGGGGACCGGATTGACAAGCTCCCAATCGGATTCCAGACGATTGGACAGACAGAGAATGCTCCGATTGCCGCTATGGTAGATGCCAATCGTGCCTTTTACGGGCTACAGTTTCATCCTGAGGTTGAGCATACACAGGATGCTGACAGAATTTTGCAGAACTTTACGCGAAAAATCTGTCAATGTCACAGTACTTGGACAATGCGAGCCTTTATCGCCCGCGCAACGGCACAGATTCAGGAGCAGGTTGGAGATGAACGTGTCCTATGTGCAGTGAGCGGAGGAGTCGATTCTATGGTGCTCGCAACGCTTCTCCATAAGGCGATAGGTGATGCTCTGGTGCCTGTCTTTGTGGACAATGGACTCCTTCGTAAGAACGAAGCAGCAGAAGTCGTCGCAACATGTAAGCAGCTTAATATTCCTCTCGTTGCTGTTGATGCAGGCGATCCGTTTCTGAATGCTTTGGTAGGGATCACCGATCCTGAAGAGAAACGAAAGGTAATTGGCGCGCAGTTCATTGAGACCTTTGAATCAACGGTCCTCAGAATGAAACATAACTTCCGATTCCTCGCGCAAGGCACACTCTATCCAGACGTAATAGAAAGTGTCTCTGTGAAAGGACCTTCAGCTACGATCAAGACACACCACAACGTTGGTGGACTACCGACTGATATGCCGTTTGAATTGCTCGAGCCTTTTCGGGAACTCTTTAAGGATGAGGTACGCGCAGTCGGTACTGAACTGAATATGCCAGCGCATGTGCTCGGGCGACATCCGTTTCCGGGTCCCGGACTGGCTGTACGCGTCTTGGGTGAGGTCACTTACGAGCGATTGGAGGTGCTCCGCGCAGCGGACGCTATTTTTATCTCTGAAATTAAAAAGGCGGGATTGTACAACGAAATTTGGCAGGCTTTGGCAGTGCTGTTACCGGTCAAAAGTGTTGGTGTCATGGGAGACGCGCGAACATACGAGAATGTTGTGGCGTTGCGAGCCGTCACCAGCAGCGATGCAATGACCGCTGATTGGGCACGCATCCCTGCCGATGTACTCGCCAAAATTTCCAACCGTATTATTAACGAAGTGCAAGGCATCAACCGTGTCGTTTACGATATTAGTTCAAAACCGCCCAGCACTATTGAGTGGGAGTAGAAAAAAATTGGCGGGCAGCAAATTACGCCGCGTAAGCCTGTGAGGCGGCCTCAACAGCTGCACCCCGTTTCACGCTATATCCAGATGCAATCAAAAGTTTCTCCAGCGCGTTGAGGAATAACATAACATTCCGTTCGTTGGATGAATCGCCCATCAGCCCAACCCGCCATGCCTTTCCGGCAAAGATGCCCAAGCCACCACCGATCTCTATCCCGTAGTCCGCAATTAACTGTCCCCGAATCGTCGCATCGTCAATACCGTCAGGTATACGTAATGTGGTTAACATCGGTGCGCGGTAGCCTTCCTCCGCAGCGGGTTGCAGTCCGATCGCTTTCGCACCCGTGAGCAGGGCACCCGCATTACGCTCATGCCGTTTATAGCGATCCGCTAAACCTTCTTCTAATACAACGCGCAACCCTTCACGTAACGCGTAGATGAGCGACATCGAAACGGTGTGATGATAGCCTCGCTTTTCACCGTGCCAATAATTTTCGAGCAGCGTCATGTCGAGATAAAAGCTCTGAATAGGCGTCTTTCGGTTCCGAATCACTTCGACGGCACGTTCACTGAAACTAATCGGCGAAAGTCCAGGAGGACAGGCGAGGCACTTTTGGGTGCAGCTATAGGCAACATCAATACCACGGGCATCCAAGTCTACAGGTTGTCCGCCAAGAGTGGTCACACAGTCTGCGAGAAAGAGTGCCCCGTTTTCGTGGGCAATCTGAACTGCTTCCGTCAGCGGTTGGAGGATACCAGTAGAGGTCTCCCCATGCACGAGGGCAACCAGTTTCAGATTGGAAACCTGCGCCACAGTTTCGGCAATTTTTTCAATAGGTATATGTTTACCCCATTCTGCTTCCACTGTTGTTACCGCCGCGCTACACCGGGCAGCGATATCAGCGATCCTACCGCCAAAGTAGCCGTTGACGCCGACAATTACTGCGTCACCGGGTTCAATGAGGTTAGCGAGTGCCGCTTCCATTCCGGCTGTTCCTGTACCGGAGACTGGTAAGGTGAGTCTATTTTCGGTTCCAAAAACTCGGCGGAGGAGTTCCACCGTGTCATCCATTATCTGGACAAATTCGGTGTCTAAATACCCCAGCATTGGGGTTGTCATTGCTTTGAGAACCCGCGCGTTGGCTTCACTTGGTCCCGGACCGAGTAGCACGCGCGGGGATGCTATTAATTCGTCAAACACTTTTTGATAGGCTCCTCAGACATTGCCTAAATCACAGAGTTTCATAATCAAGGGATAGGCAAGAGATGACGGCGAGTTAACAAGGAATGGAGGATGCCGTGAGGCACCCTCCATTGAGAAACCTCGTTCAGGAGACCGAGGCTACAGATAAAAGCGTTGGCGATTACTCACCGCCGCCACCACCGACGCCATCACGAATTTCCAGATTATTCGCTCTCATATAGCTTTGAATTGTCTGAATCTGGCTGATTGCGTACGTGAGTGCCTGGTTGACTTTTGTGTCAACAGGTGGGGTTGCTTCATATTTTGCCCATAACCGGTTGAAGTAATCCAGCGCCTCGTTAAAGTAGGCATCGTCGCTATCCGCTAATACCATATACGCTTCACCAATCTGCACAAGACCCAAGTCAGCGTACTTAGTGGTCGGATAGGTTTCAATAATCATACTATACGCAGCGATAGCGGCTTCGATTGCAGGTTTCTGCTCTTCACCCTTGGCAAGTTTCGCTTCATTGAGCAGATCCGTTGCGACCTCATACTCGTAGAAGGTCAGAGCGTTTGCCGTATCGTTGAGATAGTTATATGCCGTCGATTTTGATTCAGTACCGATGCCAGGCGTATCAAGTGCTTTCTGATAGTGTTCAATTGCCATCTGATAGAACTTAATACGTTCTGCTTGTTCGATGGTTTGCTCGGAACCGGAGTTGTAGTACTTGTTACCGATGTTAATAAGCGCATCAGCAGTGTACTGGCTGCTCGGATACTCAGCGGCGAGTGCTTCGTTCGCCTCAAAGAGTCGATTATACCAGCGCTGTTTCGCTTCTTCGTCGCCTGCCTTTTCGGCGGCTTCACTCAGAAGCTGCGCACAGGTCGAGATCGCATACAACGATTCCGGAGCGCTCTTGTGAGTCTTGTTCACAGAACGGACCTTCTCATACTCTGTAATTGCCTTCTCGAATTGCTGCGCGGCGTAGTGAGATTCACCGACGTGATACTGCCAGAAGGCGGCATCGTTGGCATTCGGATAGCGGCGGACCATATCCCGGAACGTATCACCGGCGGCGAGGAAGAAATTCACCGCTTTTTCTGACATTTCACCGTCCATACCTACCTGCATCCGACCCAATTCAAAGTTGGAAGCAGCAAGGTAGTTCAGTGCTGTCTCTGTGTTCTTCCGGAGCCCGTCCGATTTCGGGAAGAGTCCTTTATCGACGTAACTCACGAACGTTGTCAGCGGCGAAAGCGCACTCGTCAAATCTTGCGGCAGCTTCACACCGATACCAACGGAGTAGTAAATCTGTCCGGCTTGGAAGAGCGAATTCTGGACATACGGGATGACCGTCTGTTTATCCGCTTTTTCTACCGGGGCGGCGATTGATGCTACTTCAAAGAACGAACTGGCAGCCAGACGACTCGCATCAATGTACGGTTGCAGATCTGTACCGGCGACTGTTGAGAAGAGGGAGCGCGCTTTGTCAGAGTAGAGGAACCCTATGTTATATTGCGCTGCGGCTTTCTCAGCTACTGTGGCTTGCGTATTCGCCATGGTCCGATCGCGTGCCTCAACTGCTTCAGCGATGGCTTCATCTAAACGTCCCAATTCAACATAGAGCGTAGAGCGACGGATACCGGCGTCCGCTACCATTGAGGCAACGTTTGCATTGTCCGAACCGCTATACTCACCAATCAAGGTCTGGAAAGTATTCAACGCTTTGTCGAGTTGCTTGAGTTGATCTTGATAAATCAAACCCATCCGATAGTAGGACTGTGCTTTAACGAGTGTATCTTCCACCAGTTCAATAGCGTTCTGATAACTCATCAAGGCTTCTTGATAGTTTTTGAGTTGTTCCTCTTGCGCGAATGCCATTGCGAAGTAGGAACGTCCCTTCATATCTGCCTCTTCGGTGTTTTCGATGATATACTGGTACTCTTGCACCGCTGCGGCGTGGTCGCCGAGCGTTCCGTTAAGTTCAGCCAGACGTGAGTGTGCTTGGAAGATAAGAGACTTCCGCGCTTCGTCCTCAGTCTTTCCTTCTAACGCCGTGACCGCTTTGAATGCGTCCGCTGCACCTTTGTTATCTTCTAAGCCGAGCTTAGCCAGGCCAGCAGTGTAATTCGCGCTAATCAGGTTGTCGGCATCATCTGTCAAGGTTGCCACTTTTTCAGCAGCACTGACAGTATTCTGGAGACCCAACTGCTTGCTACCAGCATCTGTCGCAGCTTGTGCGATTTGATAATGGCAGACTGCCGCTTGGTACTGTGCATTTGGTGCCAGTTCGCTGCTCGGGAAAGTTTGCACAAAGGCGAGATATTCTGCCAGTGCTTCCTCGTAGCGTTTAGCACTATAGTAGGTGTGCCCGATTTTCAGCTGCGAACGGCTGCGTGCCTCTTCGGGGGCACCCGTGTTATCTACAATCCGCTTCAGAGACGCCACTAAGGCATCAATGTCAACCTCTTCACTACTATTTTCGATAGCGGTGGCTTTAATTAGGTCGATGTGTCCGAGCGTCTTGAGGACGAGATCGTTATCACTTGAGGAATACTTGCTGCTCGCTTCATCAGCGAGTTGAAGGATAAGTGGCCATTTTTCGGTATCGTTCTGTTTTTGAGCAGCATCACGATAGGCGAGTGCCAAACCGTAATAGGCTTCAACGGCGTTTGGACTATCGGCGTAGTCTGAAATCACGCTTTTGAAGGCTGCCTCAGAGGACGCCAAAAGATCTGGGTTATCACTGGCGGCTTGGTAGTAGCAGAGCCCTACGAGGTAAAGGGCGTCGTCTGCATATTCACCTGACGGGTTACCGGCAACCACAGCTTGATACTGGACGGCAGCTTCTTCAAACCGCTTCTCTGCACGTAGCAGGTCAGCGAGTTTAATTTCTGCCAACGACCGGTTATCCGCATCGGCAAGTTTATCCAAGATGCTGTTGTAGTAACTGATCGCAGCCTCTTTATCGCCCTGTTTGACATGACTGTTAGCGACGAGGAGGAGTGCGCGTTGATAGTATTCACTCGTGTCTGGAATAGAGGCATACCGATCGCGTGCCTGCTCCCAGGCACCAAGCATTTCGTGGGAAAGTGCTTCGTTCATGATACAGGCTTCTACTTGTGCGACACGTTCGCCGAAGTCGTCGTAACGTTCCTCGGCAACACCCGGGAGAAAGGCTTCGTCGTTAAACATGCCGATAGCATCTTGATACGCAGTGACGGACTTCTGGAGGTATTCTGCATTGAAGTTCGCCTCTGGATCGCCTTCCTGATAGCCTTCGGGTTTGGCGGCTTCATAGTAAGAACGGCCTTCGAAGAACTTACCCATCAACTTGACGAGGTGGAACTTCGGAAGTGGACGATAATCCCACAACTTGGCGTATTCTTCAGCGGCTTCGATGTACTGTTTGAATTCAGTCCGCTTGATGTCGGCAAAACGGAGTTGAACCTCTGCAGCAAGGATATCGAACTCATTATCGTTCCTGTTTTTATCGATAAACTCGCGTGCCACGGTTTCTAACTCTTCTTTACGACCGAGATCGTTGAGCGCCCAGATTGCACCGTAGAGCGCGTGCGGGGCGACAGGATCCTGCGGGAAGTTATCGATGGTTTTCTGATACCACTGCAGCGAGAGTTCAAGCGTCACCATACCAGTTTCAGTTTCCCCAGCTTGGTTCTGCTCTGTCCCGAGTTTGTAGTATGCCTCACCAATCTGATAAGAACAATACGGAATGAAATCGGTGGCTTCTGTGTGTTCGTTGATGACACGTTCGTATGCCACAGTCGCTTGACTCCAATTCGACAACCGGAAATAACTATCAGCGATACCGAGCTTGGCTTCGGCGATATAATCGCTCTCCGGGTATTCTTCAAGGAGAGTGGTGTATGAAACGATAGCGTTTTCATAGTCACCTTGGTCGAAGTAGGTACGTCCAATAGCAGACTGGATTTCTGACTGTAGCGTCCGATCCGCCGTATTTTGGAGTGCTAACTCGTAGTTAACACGTGCGTTGTCATAGTCCTTCTGACGGGCGTAAATCGCGCCTTGGTCGAAGTATGCGGCTGTAACGTATTGGCTTTCCGGGAACTGCGTGATGAAGTTGGTGTACCTACCGATAGCTTCATCATCTCTGCCGAGTTGGTTCAAGCTATAGGAGGCTTTGTACATCGCTTCAGCTTGCAAGTCCGGATAGTTCTTGAATTCCTCTGTTGCAATCTTATCGAATTCCTGATAGGCTTGCTCATAGTTGGATTCGTTCAAGAACGACTGCGCGATGAGATGTTGCGCGTCATCTTTAAAGTCAGAATTCGGGAAACCATCAAGGACGGCTTTGAATGCCTGTCGGGAGTCTTCATAGTTCTGTAGTTTAAAGTTCAGCTGCCCGATAGCATACCACGCGTTCTCAACGAACAGGCTGTTCGGGAAGTTCTCAATGAGCTGCGTGAACTTCGGTTCTGCCAATTCAAACTGCTCGGTACGATAGAGGATGTGTCCCCAGAGATAGGTTAATCCCTCTTGGTGTTTGGGAATAGTCGCAGTCGGGGCAACTTTTTCAATATACTCGATTGCAGTGTCATAGTAATTGACATCACCCGTCTGTTCAGCGAGTCTCGAATAACTAACAGCAATCTTATAGTTGGCGAGGGTTGCGAAGTCTTTGTCAATAACTTCGGTTTTAACACCTCGTTTTGTTGATTCTTCGAGCGCTTCAGCGTACTTGTCAATCGCGCCTTCATAGTCCGCTTGCCCACGTAGGTCTTCAGCGTCTTGATAAAGCTGCTCCACCTTTTTGGAGCTTCCCATCATTAAAGGTGAGAGGAGAGCGATTACCAAAGCAAGACCGCCAATAATGCCCAAAATCCTTGGGTTCATTCGTGTTCTCCTTGTTTACGTCGCCTGCTGTAAAAGCACGGCTACGGGATTAAATAAATTTAACTTCAAAAATTCGATACTGAATATTTACTTACAATTCTTCGTATCCCTCGTAGGGGCGAGGTCTCCTCGCCCTATGGGTTGGGGGACCCAACCCATACAAGAAATATTTATACTTACAATTCTATTGAATCGTAGACTTCTGTAATAGAGAGGGTTTCCAACGGTACATCCAGTAATTTCCTTGAAAAGCCGTCGAATTGGCTCCATTTGCGTTTATATTGTTGGAGCGCGTGCTGTCCTGAGCGGATGCCTTGTAACAGCAAAACGGTGTACCTACCGTCAGTTAAAACCTCTCGTGCTGTCGGATATTCCCACGGCGCACCTTGTGTCGGAAGTTCGGCATAGGTTAGCAATTCCGAATCGATGTTCAAGGCAACGCTGGGAAGCGTATCTTTACTGTCTTTACGGAGTGTCGCGAGGATGTATCCTTCCGCCGCCGGATCATCAGTGAATTGCCAGACATCCGAACCTGAATCTACAGTCGGTGTTTCTGTTGTCCGGTTTCTACTGACATTGCGACGTATCTCGGCGGGTTGCGCTGCAGCTTTATCCTGTTGAATGGCAAGTGTTGCCTCGGGCTGGCGCGAAACGGTGGTTGACGTAGAAAACAGGCGTGCTTTTGCCACTGTGTATAGACGCCCAAGGGCGTGTTCCCCATTCTCACCTGCCGGCATCTGTTGTAAAACAAACGGTGCCGCAAGGAGGAGCATCATCGTTGCGACGAGTGCGTAGTAGGGCAGCATTTTGTGCCGAACAGTGATGGATCCGGTCGGGACGCAACGGTCAATGTATCGGCGGACTCGCACCGACAATTGCCACGTCCACCGAGCACCGATGCCGCGGATCTGTTGCTGGAGGGTAGTGGGCGCACTCTGGTCAATGCGTTGCTGGAGGGTTTTTGTAAACCGAGCATAATACGCATCGGACGCTTCGGGTTCAACGTAGAAATTTTCGAGGAGATGGCACGTCTTTTTCAGATTAATGGCTTCGCGCTTACACGTCTGGCAGGTGTCAAGATGCAATGCGACATGCTTCATCTGCCGTTTGGAAAGCGTCTCATCTATATAGTCTGATAAAAGGCGTTGTATTTTCTGGCACTTCAAGCTCATCGGTATTCTCCACGACATTGCGGGCTTTCAGGTGCTTACAGATTTCATGTCGATACCAGGAATCGCTATTTAGACGAAAAACTAAATCGCACCGGCATCCACATACGGTTTGAGTAGCGTTCGGAGTTTTTTACGTGCGTAGTGCAGGCGGGACCGGACTGTCCCTTCTGAGCAGTTAAGAATTGAAGCGATCTCGGTGTGTGTTAATCCTTCAAACTCATGTAGGATTACCACTGTCCGATGTTTCAGCGAAAGGCTGTTGACTGCCTCTGTAACATAGCGGCGCAATTCAACCTTTTCGGCATAGATGTGTGGGTCACTGGCACGTGCCGCGCGATACCGCAAATCTGCCTCAAATTCAGCCTCTGCTGTTGTCTCAATTGTGCGTTCCTGTCGGCGTTCCCGGCGTTTGACGAAGTTCAATGCTTCGTTCACAGCTATCCGGTAGACCCACGTCTCAAAAGCAGCGTCTTTTCGGAACGTACGAATTGAGCGGTACACCTTCAGAAAAGTCTCCTGCATCACATCCTCGGCGTCTGCATGATTCTTTGTAATCTGCATCGCGAGTCGATACACCATCCGTTTGTACTTTTCTATTAGGGGTGCCAACGCCGTCTCATCGCCTTCACACAGGTCGGCTATGAGCAAGGCTTCAGTTCTTTCCACCGAACTTTTCTCCTTAGGTGTTCTAATTGTTTAGACAACGCCTTTTCAAAAACCGTTCAAAAAAAATTGGTTATCAGTTCTCGGTTTTCTGTGATATAAAAATTCTTTTACCTGACGACTGATAACTTTTAAGGTCGGGATTCGGAAACTCTCCCGCTATTTATCATAGCATTATTCCCAAAATTGTGTAAAGAAAAAAAGGGCAACGTATCAAAAATACGCTGCCCTAATCATCGAAATAGCCTCGAATTTACTCTTTACCCTTGGTTACAAAGGTGATTTTAATCTCAGCTTCATTGCCTGCGGCGTCAGAGACTTTACCTGCAATAACGTAGGTGGTTTCATTACCAATCTCTTTGCCCTTGACAAGTTCGAGTGTGCCTGTGGTGCCTTCAACCTTTCCAAGCCAACCGACGTCATCGCCGCCTTCGGTTTGGAGCGCGATGTTTCCGGATACATCTTCACTGAAGGTAATCTCAATCTTTGCGTCAGTGTTGATACCTTCTGGATCGACGTCTTTGTCACCATCTTTGACCGTTCCACCAGTGACTTGCGGCGGATCTGAGTCAGGAGCGGTAACCGTATAGGTAAGCGTCTGCGTTCCATCAGCCCAGGTAACTGTTAGACTGAGAGGACCGGGGGTGAACGGACCATTGACGGTCACCGTTTTACCGGAAGGTGCAGCGGCACCGGCACTTACCGTGACATCAGCGGGTGCATTGTCAAAGGTAAGGGTAATACTTGCATTAGCGGCAATCGTTGAACCACTTGGTGGGGCTGCGCTTACGAAATTGGCTGGTGCAGCTTCATCGCCACCGCCGTCATCGCCTTCACCACAGCCAGCGAGCATAGAAACAGCAAGCAAGCCTGCCAGTAATAATGCGAAGGTTCTAAACAATTTTATCATTAGAGTTAACTCCTTAAATTGTAAAGTTTATCAAAATGCACCCATCGAATAGAGTGCGGTAAAAACTTTCGGTACTTTCCCTATACGTTTGCAAAAATGCGCCTTTAGGGAAAGTCGGCTTCAATCTCGCTGTTGATTGTACAATTCAACAACGATCTTAGAAACCTACGGTCATATTCTCGTTAAGTCGAGTAACGTAGGGCTATTTCGTTGTCGCCTTCCGTAAGATACGGAGGAACGAACCGACACGTTGAGAACAGAATTTCGCGAGGACGGCTTGCCAATCAAGATACTATTGGCGAAACACCATTGGAGCACCATACACTTCGCCCGAAAGTCAATATCTAAACGAGTACCTTAGAGTTTAGCAAAAATTGCAAACTCTGTAAAGGTAAAAATACCGGTTTTTCAAAATTATACAAAAGTTACTTTCTTTTGTCAAGAAAAAAACTAATGTTTCCAGTAAATTTACCATAAATTTAAACGTTGTCAAGAAAAAAGCGCTACACGCTATTGTGAGTTAGAATCGAATTTAAGGACATTTTCAATATATAGTATATCACAAACCCAAAAAAAATGCAAGTTTTTTTGTAGCGGTTAGCGGTTGGCAATTAGCAATTAGCAATTAGCAATTAGCGATTAGCGCCCTGACCGCTATTCCTCAAAGAGTCCCATCTGCTCGCTCGAGGTGCCACTCATGTACATTTCGAGTTGTTCTGGATGCAATAGCACATCGACTACCTTATCAATCTCAGTGGGTGCGAATGGAAATGCCCCTCCTCTTATTAGTTCCCGTGGACCTTCATGTGCTTCATTTTTTTTTGCTTTTCCAGCAACAGACCCCTCCCATCGGCATGCGAGGAGTGCTCTGTCCTGACGTTGGGCATACCGCGCTGCGTGCATCGCACCACCAGTCTTCTGTGCCTCAATCACGATAGTTGCTACTGATAAGCCACTAATAATGCGGTTCCGCTGAACCAGATTTCCCGGCGATGGCGAAGTTCGAAACGGGTGCTCTGAAAGCAGACATCCATTCTCATAAATCTGCATGGCGAGTGGATTGTTCCGCGCCGGGTAGATAGAAGAAAGGTCTGTTCCGACAACACCGACGGTTTTCCCCATACTCGCCAGGGCACCCGAGTGCGCAGCGGCATCGATACCCGATGCAAGCCCGCTGACAATTGTGAACCCGGCGAGTACAAGCTGGGTCGCAAGCGCAAGCGTAAGGTCAATTGCCTCTGTGCTCGGCTGTTGGGTCCCTACAATAGCGACACACTGGTCGTCAATCTCTGTTAATTTGCCCACACGACAGAGAATTCCGGGGGCATCGGGAAGCGTTTTAAGTTGTGCGGGGTAGTTCGGATCTTCGGGACACATCACACTTACTTGCTGGTTGCTGAGGGCGTCGAGTCTTTCTCGAAAGGTCAGGAAATTGCCAGCGACTGTGAGTATCCGTGAGGCGAGCACAGGGTTGAAGGATGGCAACCGTGCGATTTCAGGGAGTTCCGCTTCAAAAATTGCCTGGACGCTTCCGAAACGTGCTATCAGTCGTTTGATGCGAACACTCCCTAACCCTTCGACCGAGGAGAGGGCTAACCAGTATTCGAGGAGTGTTTTCTCTCTTGTGTCCGCCATTTTGGTTTGTCCTGTAAAATACACGTTGTGTAAGCAATGAAACGCCAGATACCTCTGCGGGCTACAGCGCGGGTCTTGATTTTTCAAGAGCCCTTCGCAGAGATAAAAATATAGCGAAACCCAACACGCCAAACGTTAATGGTGTCCGAATGTGTTGGGTTTCACTCGTTTTTTTGGCGATTTCAGGTTTTAGATGAATGTGGAGTTTATCTGCTGTATTCAATTTCTTAGGAGATACCCGTTCAACCCAACCTACTATGCTACCATATATACCTTAACATATTAAGCAAGTATAGCATAATGTTGGTGGGATTGTCAAATGGTAGTTGGATATTGGCAATTAGGGCGTGAATCAACGGTATGAATGCCTGTTGGCATTCCCCGCCTCCTACAGAAAAACTGAATGCTGGCGAGTTTTCCTAACCTCGCTTACCGACAACCGACAGTAATCGAGTTCTTGTAGGTTGGGTAGAGCGGCGGTTGAAAAATTGCGTGCTTTTGAAATAGGCGTCCACGAATCCTCAAAGACGTGAGTGTTCGGAAGTTCGAGCGAAACCCAACGCTGTTTTCCTAGTAAAGTTTTTGTTGGGTTTCGCTGGCTTTACTTGTGGAAGTGTATAAGTATAATCAGAAAGTCAGTTTGTGAGATGACGGTGTATGTAGTCTATAGCTCAACCCAACCTACGTATAAAAAAAACAGATTGACATGATATCTTTAATTAAGGTATACTTTAGAAGTAGACATTTAGATGAGGAGACAAGAATGGAGACTTCCCCCATACGCCTACTCGCGGTTAATGAAATGAGTAGACATTATGGCGGTGTCATCGCGCTGTCCGACGTGACGATGGCGGTACACCCCGGACAAATTTTCAGCCTGATCGGACCCAATGGCGCAGGAAAGACGACACTCTTCAACTGCGTCACTGGACTTGATAACCCGACGTTCGGCAACGTCGATTTCTTAGGTCAATCTATTACCGGATTGCGTCCCGACCAAGTCACATCCCTCGGTATCGGCAGAACTTTCCAGAATATCCGACTCTTCACCGAGCTTACGGTGCTGGATAACGTCAAAATCGGACGCCACCCACGCACTGCAGGCAGCTTCATCGGCTCGGTATTTCGCACGAACATGCAGCAACAGGAAGAAACGGAAATTACGGCACAAGCGCAGGAGATGTTAGAATTCGTCGGATTGGCTGGTATAAGTGACCAAGCAGCAGGGAACCTCTCCTACGGTGACCAGCGCCGCGTCGAAATTTCAAGGGCTTTGGCGACTGAGCCCAAACTCCTGCTTCTTGATGAGCCTGCTGCGGGCATGAATCCGCAAGAGACGCAAGAACTTATCGAACTCATATATGCCATACGTGAGCAAGCCATCACTGTCCTTCTCATCGAACACGACGTCAAACTCGTGATGCAGATCTCCGATTGGGTAACAGTACTTGACCACGGCGAGAAAATCAGCGAAGGTATACCCGCAGATGTTCAGAACGACGAACGCGTCATTGAGGCGTATTTAGGAAAATCTGAAGATGCTTGAGCTTAGAGATATACACACGTATTACGGGCAAATTCGCGCCGTCCAAGGGATTTCTATCACCGTCAGTGAGGGCGAGATCGTCTGTCTCATCGGTGCAAACGGCGCAGGGAAATCCACAACCTTAATGACCGTCTCCGGTATCTATGCCCCCGTACAAGGTAGCATCCACTTCGAGGGTAACGATATTACCAGAACATCGGCAGAAGATCGGGTTGTCCTCGGCATTTCGCAAGTTCCAGAAGGACGGCTCGTCTTTCCCGACCTGAGCGTCCTTGAAAACCTTGAACTCGGTGCTTATTCCAGAAATGATAAACAAGGCATCAGGTCGGATTTAGATAGAATTTTTCAATCCTTCCCTGTGCTGCAGGAACGCCGTAGACAGCGAGGCGGTAGCCTCAGCGGTGGCGAGCAGCAGATGTTAGCCATCGGACGCGCACTCATGTCGCGACCGAGACTCCTATTGCTTGATGAACCCTCCTTAGGACTCGCGCCCCTCATCGTTAAGCGGATTTTTGAAATTATTGAGCAGATTAATAACGACGGTACGACAATCCTGCTCGTAGAACAGAACGCCCAACTTGCATTGCAGACAACCGACAGAGGATATGTCATGGAAACCGGTGAAATCTCAATGGAAGGTGCTTCTGCCGACCTGTTAGCCGATGAACGTGTGCGACAGGCTTATCTTGGGGAGTAGCAAATAGCGAATAGCGAATAGCAAATAGCGAATAGCAAATAGCAAATAGCGAATAGCGAATAGCGAATAGCAAATAGCAAATAGCGAATAGCAAATAGCGAATAGCAAATAGCGAATAGCAAATAGCGAATAGCAAATAGCGGATCGCTAAGGAGTAACATGCGGGATTTCAGGGGATTGCAGGTGTGGAAAAAGTCTCACGATTTAACGTTGAGCATGTATAAGTTCACGTCACAATTTCCACGTGAAGAGATATATGGGCTTGCGAGCCAAATCCGTCGAGCGTGTGCTTCGATTCCAACAAACGTTGCTGAAGGGTGTGGAAGAGGGAGTTCCGCTGACTTCGCGCGCTTTCTTCAGATAGCAATGGGTTCAGCAAGCGAAACAGAGTATCTCATTCTACTTGCACACGATCTCAAATACCTCAATCTCGATCAATATGACAAGTTAATGGATACAGTCATTCATATAAAAAGAATGCTAATCAATTTACAAAAAAATGTCAGAGCGAACAGCGAATAGCGAATCGCGAACAGCAATTAGCGAACAGCGAATAGCAATTAGCGGTCGGAATTGCTAAAAGCGTAGCGCCCTAACGGCTAAAAGCGGAACGAAGTGGAGCGAACCCATAAATGTATCCAACCCTCATTGAATTCGGACCCGTCGGCATCCACACTTACGGCTTGATGTTAGCCACTGCGTTTATTACCGTGGTTTTTGTTTTGCAGTATGAGTTGAAACGGCGCGGTTTTGTCGCAGAACAGGCATCCACGATCGTCATGGCAGCAGCGCTCGGCGGGATTGTCGGTGCGAAACTCTATTCCGCACTCCTGGACGGCTCGATAAACCTCCGAGAACTCTTTTCCACGAGCGGATTGGTCTGGTACGGCGGTCTCATCGGTGGATGCCTCGCCGTCACGATCGTTATTCTCCGCTCCCCAAACCCGTTTTTTCCCACAGTTGATATCGTCGGACCGACGATCATACTTGGATACGGTATCGGTAGAATCGGGTGCCTCCTCGCGGGTGATGGCGACTACGGCCCCCCTTCTGATCTTCCCTGGGCGATGGCGTTCCCAAACGGCACCGTCCCAACCGATGTCCCTGTACACCCGACGCCTATATATGAGTCGCTCATGTCATTCGCGTTTTTCGGGCTTCTCTGGTCGCAACGCCACAGATTTCAAAACGTTCCCGGCACAACCTTCGGTCTCAGTCTGATGTTGTTGGGTGTGGAGCGATTTATTGCGGAGTTTTGGCGCCTTACGCCGCGTGTGTTGGATTGGATGTCCGCTGCACAGATTTTCAGTGTTTTTTCGTTTGTTGTGGGTATCGCACTGATTTTCTGGATGCGCTCCCGTCCTCGTCTGGTCGATGAGACAGCGTCGGTGGAAGTCTCGACACCGGTAGCCGAGAAACCGTCGTCTTCCCCGCGTAGACGCCGCCAACGGCGGAGGCGGTAAAGTGTATAGGTAATTCTAAAATCTACCATAAATAACCCGAGCGGCTCCAAGAAACATTTGACACACGAGGGCAAATATGATTTATTATCTCTAACCTAAGTTGCTACTAACGAATTCTACGCGTTGAAAGAGTTTTTTCAGCATGTTCTTCACCCCCGGTGAATGCCACACGGCATTCATACCCGGTGAAGTGCATAAGCACTTCATACCGTTGATTCTGATTCAAGGGTGTTATGTCTATAGAAAGTTGAGCATTTAAGTCTCCGCACTCCCGGTGAATGCCATACGGCATTCATACCGTTGATTCAGGGGTGCTATGTCTATAAGAAACTGGCAACTTGGGTTATCTCTAACAGGAGACACTTGATGAAAACCGTTCTCACCTTCTCGATGCTCTTTTGCGTAATTGCCTTGCCAGTTCTCGCCGAGTTGACCGTTCAGGACATCGAGAAAATTGATGCAAAAATTAAAGAGTCGGAAACGCGAATAAAAGAGCATACGAATACACAGATAGAGAGTATCAAAACCCTGATCACGTGGCTCATAGGGTTGTTTGTAGCAATGGTAGCCCTGATAGGTATTCCGTTAGTAGTTTTGACTGTCATGATAGGCTGGCGCAGCACAAGAGATCGCGAGCAGGAAAAAATCAATCAAGAACTTCGAGAAGAAATCGAAACACTCAAACAACAACGGATCGTGAGCCCCTAACGATCCTGCTTATCTTTGAATCCTCGCTTGCTGAAGTGGACTAGACCGAAAGAGAATCACACGAAAAATAAACAGAAATAACGGCGAGGTTAGGGGGAAACACCCCAGCAAAAACACCTCGCCTACCTATTTTAAGAAGGCGTTACGAGTTGTGAACGCTTGCTACATTATATCCCCTTTTTCCCTTAATCCCAGTAGGTGCGGTTTTATGAAGTTTCAGAATTTATAGTGAATTCCATAATTAATTGGACACTTCTTTTGTAGCGCACGGGGAATGCCATCCGGGGAATGCCCTAAGGCATTCATACCGTTGATTCGCATTCATACCGTTGATTCCTTTTAGTTTGCGTGCCACCGCTACCCGCAAACGAACAGGAATCCGTGCCAAATGTTCACATATTTTCGGGCTTTACTATAAATGGGTAACTTTTCTGGATGCCCGGATTTAGTCTGGGAATAGACTAAATTTTGCCCATACGCGGCAAAATTTGTCTTTGCTCTACATTTCCATTCCTTGTATTACATTCTTGTTCGGGACACGCCCCAGTAAACATTCCCGAACAAGTTCGGGCATCCGGATCTCTGGACATTACCGAATTAATAAATTAATCTTCATTCAACCGCACCGGATTTTACCGAATTTCTTTTTTACGCTTATATACCTTATATACAACAGAACAGACGAAAAGGAAAAAATAATATGCAAACGAAGCGTATCTGCCTCTGGTCGGGGCCCCGCAACGTCTCCACAGCACTCATGTACGCCTTCGCACAGCGCAGCGATACCCACGTCATCGACGAACCTCTCTACGCACACTACCTCTATAACACAGACAGAGCCACAGCACATCCCGGGACCGCCGAGGTCATGGTGTCTATGTCAACAGACGCTGAACAGGTCGTCCGGGAGGTGATCCTGGGTCCCTGTGAGAAGCCAGTGCTTTTCATGAAACAGATGGCGCATCATCTCATCAATATCGACCTAAGTTTCCTCCATCAGACCCTCAATGTATTCCTCATCCGAGACCCGCGGGAGATGTTGCCTTCCCTCACAAAGGTCATCGGAAAACCGACCTTGGCTGACACTGGACTTAAAACGCAGCACGATCTTCTCATCGATTTGCGTGCTGCAGGGCAATCGCCGCCGATCCTCGACGCGCGGCACCTCTTAGAGAACCCGGCGGACGTCCTTCGCGAGTTGTGTAAACGGTTGGGCTTGCCATTTGAAACAGCGATGCTCTCTTGGGAGCCGGGTGGAAATTCTGCCGACGGTGTATGGGCGAGATATTGGTATCGAAATGTGCATCGTAGCACCGGTTTCGCACCGTATCGTCCGAAATCGGAGCCGTTTCCAGTGGAATTGGAGGATATTTGGGCAGAGTGTTCCGGGTATTACGATGTGCTCCAGCGGGATGCGATTATTGGCGGTTAGTTACCGATCCTGCTCTAAAACTTCGAGGAGGCGCTCCAAAATCGCATCCGTCTCCGCGTCGCTCTTTGCACGGCTTTGACGGAGCTGCTCCAATAACTCCGCTGCCGTCGGCGGTGCTTCACCTACGACTGCCTCTGGAACAGTCGCAGGTTGTCCCAAGAAAAGCACATCTAACGCCTTATCCAACGTCTTCGCCGAGGCGAGTTCACTCGCACCCGCCTTCACAACGACCATCTCTAACTTCGGACGCCGCGGCTTCGTATCGTCACCGTTCCCTTTTTCGGGTTTCTTCGCCTGCAAATAGATCGCCTCCACATAGAAAAGAGTGTCTTCAATCGGAATAATCAGCAGATTTCCACGAATCACATCGCTCGCCTTCTCCCAACCGACCTGTTGCTGCCCGGTCGCTTTATTGATGTCCTCCTCAACCTGCGTCGGTCCAGCGACATCCGCACCCTCCGGTAACACATAGACAATCCGCTCCCCGTAGTTTGGGGCATCGCATCGCGCCACCATCCACGCCTTCAACCGTTTCTCACGCTTCGGGGGTGTGAACGGAATCACATTCACGAATTCCAAGGTATCCTCACCCGGTAACTTCAGCATGGCGTAGTAAGGCATCATCTCCTGATCGGCTTCCGATGAGTAATACGCCTCTTTCGGAATCAGCCACCGATCCCGCCGATGGTAAAAATCCTCCGCCCGTCGGTGATAAGCACCATACATCTTCGCTTGAATCCGCGTCAGGTAATCTGGGTACCGCAGATGTGCTTTCAATCCCTCCGGCATCTCCGATACCGATTTAAAGAGATCGGGGAACGCTTTCCGATACGAACGCATCACTGCCTCGTCGTCTTTGATGGCATAGAAACTGACAGCACCGGTATACGCGTTAGTGACGGCGACCCCTGAATTCCGAATGTAGTTGAACTTCTTAAAATCCGGTTCCTCGTAAAGTTGGGTCTGCGTCAACCGTGCTGTATCGTCCACATAGACCTGGGCGTTCGGATAGTATCGACTCGTTACATAGAAGTCGATGATCCACCACAACTCGCCGTTGCTAATCACGATATACGGATCGGGATCGTAGTTCAAGAAGGGTGCGATGTGTGAGACGCGATCCTTGATGAGCCGATCGCCGCGTCGAGTCCCGATCTTCCGACGGAACATCACACGGCTCTCCGGGATCAGCCGCTCCGAACGCAGGATTCGGAAGAAATCGAACCGTAGCCCAAAGCAGAGCCTCCGAAACCAGCCACCTAACAGGACACCGCCGCTGCCGGTGTAGGTATGCCGTTCCCACGTTTCAGGTGCTTGACGCGCATCAGCGCGACCTGTAGCGTCGTCGGTGTTGCGCTGCGTGTTCACAATAACGTAGTCGTTCGTCATCTCGCCGTAGTAGATCTCCGGACGTTCGACGTTCAGTTCCTCGTATTCGCTGCGAACGGGTGTATCCGCAACCCAGAAATTCGGGAATCCGTCCTCAATAAACTCGTTCACTGGCGACACGCAGACACCGTAGCCGTTCGTATATTGCAGCTTCAGCGGCTCCCAACCGACGATATCCTCCTCCGGACTCACCTCGCGCGCCGCAATCAGCACCTGTCGATACTCATCACCCACTCGGTACCTATCGACATCTGTATATGGATGGAAATCGTAGTGTGTCTGGATCTGCGCCTCACGGAGCGCTTCGTAAAGCACACGTCGATCCCAGATTTGGATGTTCTTTTTAATTTCCGCATTCCCCGTTATCACGTCCAGCGTAGCGAGTCCTTTCACCTGTTCCTTGGTCGTAATTGTCTCGAGTTCAAAAGCGAGACGCGTCTCGGCGATGTGCCGCTCCAAGTACGGTTCCTCTTTATTGAGAACATTGATACGCGCATCCCACAGGTGCAGTCCTAACGGATAGACGTGGATGAGCAGCACGTAGCTCAAGCCCCAGACCCCCAGTGTTGCATACCACAACAACCGTCTTCGCCAGAACATGTTAAGCGCAACGGCGAGTGCGATCCCTATCAACACGCCACAATAGAGCCGTGTCGCACCTTCAAGGTGAGCATCGACATAAAACAAGCCGTGCAGCGATGATAGTTCTTGCGTCAACGGGCTTGTGTAAACTTTGTTCCAGAGGTTCACGTAACTTCGCCACCCAGCGACGAGCAACAACAGCAACCATAACACCGATCCGTGGAAGATGATGTGCCGTTTGACGCGCTGCATCGTGTGTGCATCCCGACGATAGTAAAAGTTGTACAGCAGCCCGACAACGACACACGTCACCCACAGCGTTATCTGTATCCAGAGGCTCACCCATCGGTGGAGCGGAAAGCTGAACAGATAGAAATTCCTGTCCTTTCCGAAGTGGCTGTCGTTAACCCCCCTATCCCTCCTTATCAGGGGGGTATTTGGGTTGTCGGTTCCCTCACCAGAATTGGTAGGCGCGGTTTGTAACCTCGCCGGTTCTCTTTCTCCTACCGCTGTTGGCTGACTGCTGTCGGCTGTCGGCTGATTCCGATACCTTAAATAGACATCATCCAACAACAACATCGGGGTCGCAAGGAGCAGTGCCGCAACCAGCGTCAAGCAGAAAACGGCGCGATGGAAAGAGAACGTCTGCGTATGCGTCCAGCGTCTGAATTCGCCGGATTCCGGACACAGCACATTCGCGATAGCGGCGTTGGCGTTCATGAATCCGAGGGCGACGAGGAAGCAGACACCGAAGATACCCCATCGTACCTGTTGGAGTCCCCAAAAGACATCGGCGTGTCCGAGGCTCTCGAACCAGAGGTGCTCTGTATAGAGGTACGCCAGCGGCATGAAACTGCTCACAGCAATAAGCGCGCTGAGTATCCAGAGCAGGAATGCCTGCAGTTTGAACGCCTGTCTCCAGCGTTGTCGGCTCCGTCGGTATCGGAAGACGCCCCATATTAAGGTAACCGCGCTAAGGAACGCGCTTAAAAGGAGTTGTGCAATCGCGATATCCGCTGTCATGGTCGTTGTGTCCTCCTGTAAGGTGTTGGTATATTATAGCATAGGTTGGGATAAGATGGCTATGGGTTATAAGGATTTTCAGCACCGTAGGTTGGGTTGAGTGATACCTTAAAACCCTTTTTTCCGTATTTGACAGGCTCCTGCCAAGTCGGAGCGGCGAAACCCAACAAAGCGGTAGGGTCTTACGGAAAGTGTGTTGGGTTTCGCTGAGATTTCTTTCCCTCCGTTGGTAGGCGAGGTTTCCAACCTCGCTAATCTTCTCTATGTTCACATATTTTTCGGATTTACAATAAAAAAAATAACTTGACCTCTTGGCTCCATTAAAGTATACTATCTTTTATAGGGCAATAAATTTCTATGGCACAATATGATATACTTGTCAAACACATCATTGATCTATTCGCCCATGAATTCGCCTGCTTAGCACTTGATACACCGGAGGTCGAAATTCTGGATCGGCTCACCACTGAACAACCTACACTGAAAATGCATCACAACGATGTAACTTTGAAAGTTCAGTTCCATGGAGGAGAAACAGCGATCCTCCACATCGAAATCCAGACGGATGACAGTCGGGAGAAGCCGATGCCGTTGCGCGTCTTAGCATATTCGAGTTTTCTCACGTTCCAACATGAGATGCCCGTGTATTCAATCGTGTTCTACTTGCGTCCACCTGCGGGTACGACGGATCCTGGACGCTTGCATCACCGATATGGCCCAGAACTTGGACTTGAGTTCGACTACAAGGTCATTCGTTTATATGAGTTAGAGGGAGAACCTGTTTTGTCATCGGATGCGATTGGTTTACTGCCGTTCACACCGTTGATGAGTCCCCCGTCGGGCACCTCAGGTAGAGTTTGGGTTGAAAAATGTGTATCTGCGGCGGTGGATGCCCCCGTAGATGAGACGACGCGTGCAACATTACTGTTTGGGATGTCGATATTCGGAAGTTTTGTGCATCCCGATGAGTTTTTCAGAGAGTTGATAACGGAGGAAATCATGCAAGAGTCTCCTTTTTACGAATCGCTCCGACAGCGCCATCTTCAAGAAGGCATTGAACAAGGCATTGAACAAGGCATTGAACAAGGCATTGAACAAGGCATTGAACAAGGTATTGAACGCGGGGCGCGTGCCCACGCTATAGAGAACACGCTTGCTGTTCTTAACGCCCGGTTTCCCGGTAGCGATGTTGATCGGGTAAAAGCCATCCTTGAAGGCGTGGGAGATCTTGAACGTCTCAAGGAATTGAATCTCAATGCCTCATTAGTGCCGAGTTTTGAAGGCTTCCTACGCGGTCTT
>JAJDUH010000062.1 GCA_022826805.1 Candidatus Poribacteria bacterium | reverse complement strand
TTACATCTACATCGACTTGCTGAGGAGTGGCAAACCCTTCAACAGCGAGTCATCACATTCATGCAACAGTTTCGAGGCGGTTCAAAAAAACTCCTTCGATATGTCGGGTTATTACCCGTTTAATTTATTAAACCTCATCTGAATCGCGACCCTTCCCCAGGACTGATTACTGACAACTAATAACTGATAACTCTGAAAATCATTTCAAAACTCCTTGACAAAAATCTAAAAACACCTATAATAGACATCATAACCTGATTGAACGCTATGGAGGCTAAAGCAGTGTCCTTAAAACAACGCATTCATAATAAAGAGGCGATTAACATTGCATCTGGTGTCCCTTTCGGTTGCACCCGCGACGAGATGGAAGCGGTTCTCGGTCAAGGCAACTACGATTTAGTTAGTGTTGACCATCAACATGGAGCCGCAAATGAAGACAAACTCGTTGAATATTGCGCAATGGCAAGCGAATTCGACGTCGGTGTGCAGCTTCGCATCAAGCATACCCGCAACGCGTATCTCATAGGCAATCTGTTAGATCTCGGTCCTCTGGCAATTGTCGTGCCACAAGTCGAAACTATCGAAACCGTTGATGAAGCGCTTGACTTTTTTTACTATCCACAGATGGGAAAACGGAGTTGGGGGCCCAGCAGCGGCTACGGTATCAAACAGGGCATGGATCGTCTTGAGTATGCCGAATGGTGGAACAACACCGGTATTCTTATGTTGCAGATCGAGTCTGTTGATGCCGTGATTAACGTTAGCAAGTTCGCAAAACCCGGCGTAGATATGGTCACCTTTGGCGAAAATGATCTTAACTTTAGCATAGAGTCATATCCGAGTTCGCCTTTCGCGAATCTTCAAGAGTGCATCGCACACGTGCAAGCGCAGTTGACGGATACACACGTCAAAGTAGGTGCCGGCCATACACCGTCAGGTTTACTATAGTGGAATAATCTCCCAATCGCGGTTAATCCGTTATATGAAAGAGTGGCAGATTTCGTATATTGATATACACAAACCAAAACTTGCTGTTAGAAGAACGTCCAAAGGAGCATAGAATGTCAAAACGGATTAAGATTGGACTTATTGGATGTGGTATGGTATCCGGTTCACACGTCAACGGATACCTTGCACATCCGCAGCACGCAGAAATCGTCGCTGTTTGTGATACAGTGGAAGCGAATGTAGAGCGGCGACATGCAGAAGTCCTTTCTGGCGCAGCCTCCCGCGCGGAATCTGCAACCGCCGAGGCAGAGAAAGCGGAGACCCCAGAAGCACGTGAGCAACTGCAAGCAGACGCTGCGCTCTGGGCAGAGTATGCCAACAACGGTGTCAAAATCTTTAACGACTACAATGAGATGTTGAAGACCTGTGATTTAGATGCCGTCAGCCTTGCATTACCGCCGTTTGTTCATGAGCCTGCCACAATCGCAGCTGCGAAAGCTGGGAAGCACGTCTTCTGCGAAAAGCCGATGGCGCGCACGGCAACAGAGGCAAGGAATATGCGGGATGCCTGTGATGCCGCTGGCGTAAAACTCGCATACCAGAGCGGTGGTACATGCCTCGACCCAACGAGTTACGCCATTCGCGACTACATCGTTTCTGGAAAACTCGGTGATGTCTACTACGGCAGACTGACCAGCTACCGCGTCCGCGGCAGACCCAATGTGGACATGTTTGGCTACGGCAGATGGTTCCTCGATTCCAAGTATAGCGGCGGCGGCACCATATACGACACAGGTGTGTATCTCATAAACCGTTCCCTCTATCTACTCGGTTCACCGCAACCTGCCACAATCAGCGGTATCGCCTATCGTGGGATGCTGCCTGAGTATACAGGGGACGAGATTAACGACGTTGAAGAACACGCCTCTGTCTTTGTCCGGTTCACGAACGGTATGTCCTTTACATTTGAAAACGGTTGGTCAAGCAATATGGCGGGGCAGCCACAAGGCATTTTCATTTTCGGTTCTAAAGGGTCGTTTAGCAGCGATAAACTCTTTCTTGAAGAAGGAACCTGGGGTACTAACAATCAGGGCAATCGCAGACGCTATCAAGGGGAGCTTGTTGAAACACCGTTGGAGCTTCCAGATAGGGACTTCCCAGACAAATTTCGCGATTTTCTTGATGCCTGTAATAGCGATGCACAACCTGTGAGCAACGGCGACATCGGTTTGAACGTTACAGAGATTATGAGCGGCGCGCTCTTGTCAGCAAAGCTTGGTCGTGAAATCAGCGTTGAGGAGCTTTATGAGATAGAGGCACTTCGTAGTGAACCGGTACCGGGTTGGCCAATTCCATGACAGCACATTCGGTGAATTTAAGATTGACGAATCTTCTCTAATGAGATATGCTTTATATGTCATCAGGTTTCGCGATCCAAAAAAGATACAAGCGGATATGTTACCCTAAAATGACATGAAACGGAGGATTAAATTTGAGAAATTTTGAGTTTTTTGAACCTGCCACCCTCGCGGAGGCTTCTCGCCTGTTTGCACAGGAGCATGCGCAACTTCTCGCAGGCGGAACGGATCTCGTTATCGGAATGAAGGCACTCACCGAAGCGCCGCAGTCTGTGATTAGTTTGCAGAAAATTCCCGGATTAGCAGGCATCACCACGGAATCGGACAATAGCATTAGTGTTGGCGCGATGACGAGCGTGCGGGCAGTCGAATTATCGGCGGATATCCAGCAACACCACACCGCACTGGCGGAAGGTGCCGGAGAGATCGGATCTATCCAGATTCGTAATCTCGCAACTATCGGCGGAAACATTGCCCACGCCTCCCCCGCAGCAGACACAGTCGCAGGCTTACTTGTTGCTGATGCACAGGTGGACATTGCAGGTGCCGATGGCGAACGAACCGTGCCAATTGACAAGCTTTTCACAGGCCCCGGACAGACCGTCTTAGCACCCGGTGAGATCATTACGCGCTTTCGTCTACCGAGTCCTGCATCGGGTTCCCACTACATCAAGCACAAGATCCGAGAAGTGATGGACCTTGCGTTTATCGGCGTTGCTGCTTCTGTTAATCTCGACAATGGTGTAATTACAGATGCCCGAATTGGTCTCGCAGCCGTTGCCCCTACACCCATTCGTGCGACTGAAGCAGAGGATCTGCTAAAAGGGAATGAACTCACAGCAGAACTTCTAACACAAGCTGGTGAGGCAGCCGCAGCCGCAGCAAGCCCGATATCTGATTTACGATGCTCCGCAGAACATCGCAGTGAGATGGTTGATGTGCTTACGAGGCGAACCGTACAAGAGGCTGTTAATAGGGCGTAAGTTTCGACATTTGTTTACAAAAAACACGCCGAGGCATAGTAAATTTCGCCTCGCATTAGACCACGGAATCATAGGATAGGCAAAGGAGACGAGATATGGCAAAACACCATGTCAACCTGAAGATTAACGGCGACGAACACGATTTACTTATCGAGCCACGTAAAACCTTATTAGCGGTACTGCGCGATACGGTTGGTTTGACTGGAACGAAAGAGGGATGTAGCACAGGTGACTGTGGTGCCTGCACTGTCATCGTTGACGGCGAAGCTGTCACGTCTTGTATGGTGCTCGGTGTCACTGCTTCTGGAAAAGAGATTACCACTATTGAGGGATTAGCCAGTGATGGCGAACTCCATCCCGTTCAGAAAGCGTTTATTAACACGGGTGGTTATCAGTGTGGTTTCTGCACGCCCGGTTTTATCATGGCATCAAAGGCACTCTTGGATGAAAATCCGAACCGGAGCGAAGAAGAATTCAGACATGCCCTCGGCGGGAATATCTGTCGTTGTACCGGGTACACAAAAATTCTTGAGGCAATTTTAAAAGCAGCAGAAGAGATTCGCGCGACTGCTTAAAAAAACCACGCAAACGCATTGAAAAATTTATGTTGATAGGCGCGCTTTAGAGCGAGCCTAAACAGCCACTATGGAAAGGAGCATTAGGATGGCAGACTATACTGTTGTTGGGCAAGGAGTTGCACGGGTTGATGCTGTCGAAAAAGTGACCGGCGCTGCCCAATATGGCGCCGATGTGCATCCACCGGGGATGCTCTACGGCAAAATCGTCCGTAGCAAGCAAGCACACGCCAACATACTCAGTATTGACACCAGCGAAGCCGAAAAACTCCCTGGGGTCAAGGCAATTATTACGCAAGACGATGTACCAAGCGGTCGTAGGGTCTTTGCGACTGATAAAGTTTTGTATTTAGGCGAACCGCTCGCCGCTGTCGCTGCAACCGATCCGGATATCGCTGAGGAAGCCGCTGAACTCATTAAGATTGAATACGAAGTTCTACCGGTTGTACAAGACGTTATAGAAGCGATTAAAGAGTCAGCACCACGTCTGCAAGGCGATGCTACAAAGGATGGACCGAACCGACGAGGAATCTCAACCCAAATCCGAAGACTCTCACGTGATAAAGAGAACGACCACAGCGACGAAATCAGCAAACTTGAGGCAGAATTAGAAAAATATCCAGACGAAGTTTACTATAACATTTCTGCTGAAAGCCATTCCGAAGCAGGCGATATTGAAAAAGGGTTTGCCGAGTCCGATATCGTTGTTGAAGATACCTATGTAATTCCGCGTGTGCATCAAACCTACATGGAACCCCATGTCTCTGTGGCAAGTGCCGACTCATCTGGCAAAGTCACCGTCTGGGCATCAACGCAAGGTCCTTTTGCTATTCGATCTGGTATTGCCGGCACATTGGGCATCCCACTAACGCAGATTAACGTCATCGCAACAACGATGGGCGGTGGTTTTGGTGGACGTTTTGGGGTCATCATTACACACGTCCCCGCTGTCCTACTTTCGCAGAAATCAGGACGTCCCGTTCGTGTACAGATGACACGTGAGGAAGAATTCACTGATGGTAGACCGGCACCCGGGTGTGTTATCAAACTGAAAACAGGTGCCACAAACGACGGACGTATCCTCGCTCGACAAGCACTCGCCTTTTGGGATTCCGGATCCATCTCCGGTGCATCCATCGGTAGCACAATCCGAGTTCGTGGGGTCTACAAGATTCCCAATCTCAAGGTAGACGCTTACGGGGTTCACACCAACAAGTCTGGTACAGCCGCATATAGGGCACCCGGCACACCGCAAGCGGTTTTCGCCGGTGAATCTCAACTCGACGAAATCGCTGAACGCATCGGCATGGATCCTGTTGAATTCCGCCTAATGAACATGCGTGAAGAAGGGGATCCTATCCCAGCCGGTGCAACTGAACCCAAAGTGGGTTACAAAGAGACTTTGCAAGCTGTCGCTGATGCCGCCGGATGGTGGGATCGTGAAACAGGCGAAAATCAAGGTTGGGGTGTTGCAGTCGGTGATTGGACAAACGGATGTGGACCGGGTGGGGTCTATGTTGCCGTTCACGAAGATGGAAGTGTTCGTATCTTCCACGGCTCTATGGACATCACAGGAACGGATACCATGATTTCACAGATTGTCGCTGAAATCCTGACAGTGCCGTATGAAAGCGTCACAATTCGGCGAGGTGATACAGATTCCGCACCGTATTCAACCGGTTCAGGTGGAAGCGTCGTTACCTTCACGATGGGTAACACCGCCAAATTAGCCGCTGAAGATGCACACCAGCGTATTCTTGAACTCGCCTCGGAACGGCTCAACACGAACCTTGACAACCTTGAACTCAGAGATGGAGGCGTTCATGTTGTGAGTGCCGATCCGCCGAAGTCTATCTCGTTGGGCGAACTCGCTGCGTACAGTCTCTCCACAACCGGTGGTCCTATCGTCGGAAAGGGCTCCTTCGCACGGCAGTCCAGCACGCCGGCACTCGCCGCACAGATTGCCAAAGTTGAGGTAGATCCAGGTACCGGCAGAACAAGAGTTCTCAAGTTGGTCGCTTCGCAGGATGTCGGCTTTGCTATCAATCCGATGGCAGTTGAAGGACAAATTGAGGGTGGAACCGTCCAGGGTTATGCATGGGCAATGATGGAAGAGATGCAATACGGCGAAGATGGCAATATCAATCCAGGTTTCGTCGATTACCGCGTCCCGACCTCCGCTGACCTTCCAACAGTGGAATCTGTTATTGTTGAAGTGCCTGCACCCAACGGACCTTATGGTGCCAAAGGTGTGGGTGAGCCGCCAATCACGCCAACATTGGCAACCATGGCAAATGCCGTCAAGGATGCCGTCGGTGTACGGGTTACCGAATTGCCGATCAAACCTGAGAAGGTCGTTCAGGCGTTGAAGAGCAATGGACACTAATTCTGTGCCTGTTGTGAGGGTGATCAAAGTTAGCAGTAGCGTAATTTCTCGCGCTACTGCTAATGTGTTTGAAATAAGGTCATCATAAATAACTCTGATGAACAAGCGACACAGAAGAACATTTGAAGCGATCTTTACACGACCAATTTCAGGCAACATCAAATGGAGAGATGTAGAATCTTTGTTAAAAACTTTAGGTGCTATCCTGACAGAACGGGCAGGTTCAAGAGTCTCTGTATCGCTTAATGATCACGTTATCGTGTTTCATAGACCACATCCAAACCCAAACATGGATAAAGGAGCAGTTAGAGATTTACGAAAGTTTCTCCAAAGGGCGGGGATTACACTATGATCGAATATAAAGGTTATATTGGAGTTGTTGATTTTGATCCAGAAATAGACCTCTTTCATGGAACCGTGATTAATACACAAGATATAATCACGTTCTATGGAGCATCCGTAACTGAACTTCGGGCAGAGATGCAGAAGTCACTTGAAGTTTACTTTGAAGTCTGCGAAGAACAAGGAAAAACGCCGGATAAACCTTTCTCGGGTACACTCATGCTCGAAACAAGTCCTGAGTTGTATAATCGGATTGCATTGAACGCAGCGCGGCGTCAGTTAGAAATAGATGCCTACCTTCAAGAGATCTTAGAGAAAGCTGTTTTGACGGATTAGCACACTTAATCTTGAGAAAGCGGTTACCAAGGCGTTCGCGAGAATACGGCAGGAACTGCAAAGTGTAGTAAAGGCAAAATTTATGTTTAGTGAAATTAGAAACGAGCACGGCGAACGTCTCGATTATACCTTCCACAAAGGCGAAGGCAACAGAATTGTCGTAATTGGACATGGGGTCACCGGGAACAAAGATCGACCTGCCCTTGTCGCTTTGGCGGAAGGTCTCGCTACTGCTGGTATTTCTGCCCTGCGCTTCTCATTTTCTGGCAACGGTGAATCGGAAGGCGCGTTTACAGATTCCATTATCACGAAAGAGGTCTCCGACCTCGGTAGTATTATTGATGCCCTCAAAGAATATAACGTCTGCTATGTTGGGCATAGTATGGGCGGTGCTGTCGGTGTGCTACGTACCATCATTGATAAACGCATCCAAGTGCTTGTCTCGCTTGCTGGGATGGTACATACAAAGGCGTTTGCAGAACGTGAATTCGGCGACGTCACACCCGACGCCGGCTTTATGTGGGACGAAACCGACTGCCCTCTCTCGCAAGCCTATATGGATGACATGGCAACGATCGACAGCGTCGCAAAGCAGGCAAGTCAATTTGATGTGCCGTGGTTGGTAGTTCACGGAACAGAGGATGATATCGTTCCAATTGGGGATAGCCACGACATTCTTCAGCACGCAAACGAGCGAACGGATCTCCTTGAACTTCCCGGCGTAGACCACGTCTTTTCCGGTGACGCCACCGCTGTCATGGTTGAAAAGGTTGTGGCATGGATTAATCAAAAACTATAATCGCATTATCTGGAGAATTTAAATTATGGCAACGCCTCGTCTCTCAGTCTCAACGTGGAGTTTGCATCGGCAACTCGGAAAACCCGGATTTACCGGACCCGCGCACGATATGCAGATCCCAATTGAAACCCACAACAAGGGACCTATTTCGCTTCTCGAACTACCCGCACGCGTTTCCGAATTCGGCATTCGCACCTTGGAAATTTGCCATTTCCATCTGCCTTCAGTCGAGAAATCTTACCTCTCCGAACTTCGCGCCGCACTCGCAAATGCGGAGGTAGAACTCTTCTCTCTGCTGATTGACGATGGCGACATTACCCACGAATCTGAGGCAGCACGCGATATAGTGTGGATTGAAAAGTGGATTGGCATTGCTGGTGAACTCGGTGCGAAGTGTGCACGCGTCATCGGCGGCAAAGCTGCACCATCTCCAGAAACCGTCGCACAGAGCCGCGATGTCCTCTCACAACTCACCGAACGTGCTGACACTGCAGGCATCCGTTTGATGAGTGAAAACTGGTTCTCTATCTTCTCTACGCCTGAAAACGTCAACACCATTTTAGGCGGATTAGACGGTAAGGTAGGGCTCTGTCTCGACTTCGGCAACTGGCGTGGCGATACAAAGTATGAAGACCTCGCTGCGATCGCCTCGTGGGCAGAATCGTGTCATACCAAAGCACATTTCGCTGCACCGCGCCAGATGGACAAAGAAGACTACGTACAATGCCTTGAACTCACCCAAGAAGCCGATTTCGCTGGACCGCATACGCTCATCTACGACGGACCCGGCGATGACGAATGGGAAGGCTTGGCACTGGAGCGTGAGGTCGTGAATCCTTACCTCAATTAAGGTTAAACGGACAAAAAATGTTTACATTATCACAAACACAACACAGTTTAACCATCGTTTGGGACGGACAACAAGTCCTCGGTTACTGTTTTCCTGAAGATGGTAACCGTCCCTTTTGTCATCCGTTGAACCTACCCGGTGCACCGCCCCTCACAATGAACGAACCCGGCGATCATGTGCATCATCAAGGCATGTGGGTAGCATGGAAAAAAGTCAACGAAGTCAATTTTTGGGAACAACCACCCCCTGGGACTGACCCAACAGGCTTCGGTAAAATCATCCATCAGCGAATTGTCGCGCAAAGCGCAGAGGCCAACAGCGCAAATTTAGTAACAGAAAACGCGTGGATAGATTGGCAAGGCACAACGCATCTAACCGAACAACGAGAGATAACCGTCCATCCACCTACAGCAGATGCGATGCAGATCTCTGTGTCGTTGACGCTCCATCCGAACGAGCGTGAGGTCGTCTTAGATTTAAGACGCGGCGAACCCGGGGCAGATGGTAGGTTCTATAGCGGATTAGCAATCCGATTCGACAATATTATCACGCCGGGCAGTCTGTTAGATGCCGATGGACGTACTGAACCGATGGACATCTTCGGAAAACAGAGCCGTTGGTGTAGTTTCACTTCGCAACATCCCACAGACGATAAAACCTACGGTGTTGCTATCGTTGATCATCCAGATAACCCTCGCTATCCGACAACGTGGTGGGTACGCAATCGCGAGAACTACTGCTTAATCCATCCTTCGCTCGTTTACTACGAACCGCTTCACCTCGCCCCCGATGAAACCTTAAGACTGCAGTATAAGGTAGTCCTCTACCGTGGCAAACCCGACGCAGCGTTATTTAAGTAGACGATAGAATGGGAGAACTGAACGACTCTGGCCCACCCACCTCTAACACTTGCACCAAGGAGTTTTTTATGTTATCATTTAATGAATGAGAACCCATCTGAAAGAAAAAGCATATTCTGTTTACATTGACGCAACAATACCAAAAATTGAGCGAATTTGTCGTGAAGCAGGTTATTCGCCTCCTCGCATTGCATCACCAAAGGCAATACTGGAGGAACTCTCATGAATGATAAAATTTTGAACGAATGCCGACAAGCGAAAGAGCGGATTGCAGCTTTGTTTGGTGACGTGGATACCCTTATGGATTTTTTGATGAAACGTCGGGAACAACGTCTGAAGCAGGGCAAAAAGTACGTAGATTTTTCACCCTATCGTGAAAAGAAACAAAGCAACCGTAAATCTTAACTCTTTTTTGTAAGCATTGATGGGTAATGTATCATCGCACAATCCAAAATGTGTAATGCTACGCGCCCCGTTGTTCGCATTAGAGGTTTTCAATCCTGAAAATTCGATCATGTTGTATTCATCGTCCAAGCATGGAAATCAAGTCCAGATAAGTGGCGAAGGTATTGACCACTTAGAAATGGTATAACGATGAGAAACAAAAATCTTCAATAGGAGGAAAAGACTGTGCAAACTCCAACCCCTACTCTTGAAGAAACCGGTATCGGTTCCATCCACGTTGAAGAGTTACCACCAATAGAAATAGACGAAGCCGAACTTGTCTACCATCAACTGTGTCCTGCTGAAGATTTCGAGGAATTGGAAGGCAAACCCTTTCATGTCAACGGGACGCATCTGGCTGTTTTCAAAACTGGCGACAAATTTTACGCCGTTGACAACCGTTGTCCACACATGGGGTATCCAATGTCCAAAGGCAGTGTCCGCGATGGCGTGCTAATCTGCCACTGGCATCACTGGGAATTCGATCTCAAGTCGGGTGCATGTTTTTTGGCATTCGGTGATGACCTAAAAGCGTTTCCTGTTGAAGCGCGGGATGACGGTTATTTGTACGTCGGATTAGCAAAAGGTGAGCGAGAGGCTGCAAAAAGACGGGTTATTGACCGTGGCAAGCGCGCACTTGAACGTGGACTCAAGGACCGTAGTACCTTCTTTATCGCGAAAGCCGTTACAGCACTTCGCGATGCAGGCGCAGCACCAGAGGAAATTATTCAACAGGGACTCCACTACGGTGCGCATAAAAGTAGCGATGGTTGGTCGTCGGGTGTTGCTATCCTCACACTCGCAGCGAACCTATGGAATGATGTTGACCCGAAAGACCATAACCTGTTTCTCGTGCACGGATTAAGCCAGATTAGTCGTAGAACAACAGGAAGTGCCCGTCCCTATCGCGCTCCCTTTCCGCGAGTGAGTGAGGAACATGACCTTGAAACACTGAAACGATGGTTCCGCTATTTTGTCGATAAACGCCACGCTGGCGCAGCAGAACGCATCTTATTGACGCTTAACGACCGCGACTACGATAAATCAGTAATTGCGGATTTCGTCTATACAGCAGCGACCGACTACTACTTCACCGGCGACGGACACGCCCTTGATTTTGCGAATAAAATGTTTGAAGCGTTGGATTACGTCAAATGGGAAGGATCACACGAGATTTTGCGCCCGATCGTCGTCGATCTGGTCAGTAGAACACGACATGAGGAAACCTCTCGATGGGCTGACGCTGTCCCCGTCTTAGAGCCCGTCTTTGAGAGACTCGATAGCATGTGGGAAGACAATCAAGCGAATGAGGCAGAACTTGATATTTCAGCGTTTACGCAGACACTACTCGGTGACGACTTTGAACCTGTTGTCGCTGAGGTTGAGCAGACTATCCGCAAAGGGGTCAAGCTGACCGACATCTGCCGTGCCATGACCTATGCTTCGGCAGTTCGCACTGCCCGGTTCCATCTCAAAAACGAAGGTGACTGGCATGATGTCGCCAACATTTACTCTTATGCGCATGCCCTTTATCACGCTTTCCGCTATTCGCCGAGTACTAATCTTCTGCGCGGCATTTTTCACGGCGTCGTTTTCTTGGCATATTTGCGTTGGTTGAACATGCCTGCCGCTCGTATTCCCAGACCTGGGCAACGACTCGATGAAACCTACGAATCTGCTGACAAAATGTTGGATCGGATCCAAGAGTTTGCCGATTTCCAAAAGGTCTACGAAGCGGAAATTCTTGTGAATCAATATCTCGAAGAAGGACATGACATTGACGCGCTGAAACGGACACTCGCACACATTCTGCTACGTGAAGACGCGGAACTCCACATGTTCCAAGTCCTCGAAGTCGCCTTCCGGCATTACGACTTGACAGACGACTTTGAAGAAAAGCGGATGCATCTGTTGGCAGCGACGCGTTACATCACGGCACAGAAACTGATGAAGAACATTCTGTGGTCCACAGAGAACGCCGAACGTCTCGCGCGGGGCGAGTTGCTTAGCGAACGCGACGATGATTAAATTTAGCAGTTTCTAACTTTTCGGGCTGGAATCCGCTGCTTGCGCGGTAGGATGAAAGCCCGACTTCTTTTTTGAAAACCGTATCATAAGAGATTATGCCAAATAGCGAAAACACCATTACCAGCGTGTTTGTAAACGTTCTACGCAACATGCGGGATGCATGGACCGTCAACGAACAAATTACAAGACCGTTCCTCAATGCTACAAAAAAGCCGGACGTAATTGTCACCGAAGCGGGGCGAAACCCCATTGTCATTGAGGTGAAAATTGATGGTGACACGCCGAACCTTACAGGTGAGATGCAGGCGGAAGCACATTTCGGGATGCTCCTTGATCCAGGCATTTTCAGAGGACTCACTTACAATATCGTTGAAAACGTTCTACGCGTCCGCATGCCAGCCAGATTTAGAACAATGCCACAAGATAAAATTGAGTCAGAGATGCGGAGTGCCGAAGACATTGCCTATATACTGCTCAATAAACCCGAGCCAGAAAGCGAACCAGACCCTGAGACTGTTCTATTCATCGCCGAATCAGAGACTAATAACGAGACAGAACCCGAATCTTTCCCTCAAAATGGTTGGCTACAAGGTAGTGTCGCTGACATCGCAACCGCTATTCGCGTCAGAGCAGCTCCCATTTCTAAAATTGATGCTGCCGCTGATTTGTTAGAAAAACGGATAGAGACCGCCGCACAGCAGCTTGAGGCAGCAATTCAAGAACGTCCCAGCATCGGAGCAGAAATCGAAGCAATCCTATTTCAGAAGACTGGCGAACAAACCTCGCGGATGGCAATGCTTATTATCACCAATGCATTTGTATTCCAAAGTGTTCTCGCCGGTAAACCTGATATGGAAAGCGTTATGTCCCTCAAACGGATGTTGTCTGACAATGCGAAACGACTTCAATATGAGCAGGTCATAGCAGGCTGGGACATCATTCTTAAGGTAAATTACCGTCCAATTTTCCATGTTGCCAAACGGCTCATAGAGGCAATCGCGACTGACGATGAGCTTGTTGATAGGGTACTTGCAACCCTCTGTGACACCGCGAAGGAATTGGTTGACCAGCGGCTTACGCAGATCCATGAACTCGCTGGAACCGTTTTCCAACGCCTTATCGTTGATAGAAAATATGTTAAAGCGAACTACACGCGCCTTGAATCCGTCGCCTTGCTATCAGCGTTGCTTCTCCCCAAAACACAGGAAAATGTGAGTGAATTAAAGGTGGCGGATTTTGCATGTGGAACAGGTTCACTTCTCAACGGCGTATATCAACGTATCCTTGAACTGCATGAACACGCTGGTGGTAAAGGCAGCCGCATCCATACACAGATGATTGAGAAAAATCTTGTCGGATGCGACGTTATGCCAAATGCCAGCCACCTCACTGCCTCCCTTCTGACAAGTACTTATCCAGACCTGAAAATCGGTGCTACTCGAATCCATACAATGCCTTATGGTAGGCAGAGGGATGGGGTCTATGCCCTCGGTGCACTTGATCTATTTGATGTTCCTGAAAAGACGCTACCGTTGCCGATGATGGGCGTTGAAGTTCAACAGGTCGGTGGAGCAGACGACACAACGGTAATTACAGAACATGAATTTCGGCACAACGAATTCGATATTGTTGTTCTAAATCCGCCGTTTACCAGACCGGATTCTGATCCGAACAGTAGTACACCTAAAGCCGTCTTTAAAGGGAGCGACAGAGACAAAGATGAAGAGAAAGCGATGCGGAAAGCACGCGGACAAAAAGATTGGGGTGTTGGAGATGGGAATGCAGGACTTCCTTCTGATTTTGTTGATCTCGCAGATAAAATGCTGAAGGCAAACGGGAAGAGTAAAATGGGGTTCATCCTACCTGCTACGTGTCTTACAACGTCCGACTGGCGAAAAGTAAGGAATATGTGGGCGACCGAATATCACGATGTGGTTGTGATTACCATCGCAGATGCCAGAGGTGAAAGTTGCGCGTTCTCTGCAGATACGAGTATGGCAGAGTGTATGGTAGTAGCAACTAAAGGGAAGAAAGCCAATAGCACGGGTAGAGGCACGTTTATATCCCTCAACCGCCGTCCCCGAAGCGTGCTGGAGGCACTTGAAATAGTCAATGCTACCTATAGACTTGATGACGTCCGGCGATTAGAGGATGAACCCAGCGGTGGTGATCTACTCAAAGCCGGCGACGGGATCCTTGGTCATGCCCTTAACTGCCCATTGTGGACAGACAGAGCATGGGAAGCAGTTCGTATTAAAGAAATGGCACTAATCCAATCCGCGCATCGTTTGGCAAAGGGTGAGATGTGGTTGCCTACACAGATGGACCCGTTGAAAATTCCAATATGCAATGTAGCCGATATTGCTGAGATTGGCGCAACGGATCGAGATATTCATGAAAAGAGCGAGCGAGGTGCTTTTGACGTGGAAAAGGGTTACGCTGATACTGATCTCTATCCAGGGTTGTGGCATGTTAAGGCACCAACGCAAAGAGCAATGGTTGTTCAACCTGATTGCCATCTCATCACACGTCCGAACTGCCACGACAAAGCGCAAAAGATACTTGCACGTAATGGGCGTGTGCACTTCAACCTGAACATGAGGTTTAACGCCAACTCCCTCGGTGTCCTCTTTACTCAGAAACAAGCGATTGGTATTGCTTTAATCCCAAATATTGCCTTTAAGAATAGAAACCACAAGTATGATTACGCGTGGACGCTCTGGGGTAATTCGACATTAGGGCTTCTGTTACACTGGGCACATAGCGGGAAGCAGCAGCCGGGCAGGGGCATGAATGGAAGAAAAAACTTACTGCAGATGCCTACCTTGGACGTACGCTGTCTGTCAGATGAAGCATTAGCGAATGCTGAAAGCGTCTTTCACGTCTTAAAACACCAACGGATGTTGCCTTTCAATGAGGCAGCTCATGATCCGGTGCGTCACGAACTTGATCGTCTGCTGCTAACTGAGGTGTTGAACATCACATCTGAAGATGCCCACAACGCCATGCGTCGTCTCCGTGAACTGTTGTGTGCCGAACCGAGCATCCACGGCGGAAAGAAATCCCGGTGTAACCTTGAAAAGGAATGGGAAAAACTCAAGAACGGGAAATAAACAGATGCGGGGCGATATGTGTATCCTAAAAAAATATCCAAAGTTCAGTATAAGGGCAATATGTATAAAAATTGCGAAAAATTATACATATCGGCTATAATATGTATAGAAATTATACATGTCATCCGTGATATGTATAAAAATTGCGAAAAATTATACATATACAGCTTTGGAGGGGTAGAACATGGCGAAAAAGTCTGAGTTCGATCGGAATATCTCGTGGAACGAAATTTCTTTACTTCCACCTACAGGAGAAATTGAGACGAGGGCTATACTTAAAGCATGCATCTCTGCTATGACTGTACTTGCAAGAGCAAACGCCTTAGTAAAGACACTACCGAATGAAACGGTTTTGGTTCATACATTACCGCTTCAGGAAGCGCGTAGGAGTTCGGAAATCGAAAACATTGTCACCACAAATGATGAGTTGTATCGCGCTATGACCTCTGAGCACATTCAAACTTCCCCTCATACCAAAGAGGTATTGCGATACCGAGAGGCTTTATGGATAGGGATGGATAGCATGCGCGGCCGTCCGATTATCAATACACCACTCCTTGAGCAGATTTGCTCACGCATTCGTGACATCCAGACGAGTGTTCGTACGCATGAGGTGAAGATTCAAAACCCAATCACAAAGCAGATTATTTACACGCCTCCTGTTGGATATGAAAATATCGTCGGGTTGTTGACCAATCTTGAGCACTTCATCAACGAGGACAATGGGTTGCAACCGCTTGTCAAAATGGCTATCATGCATTACCAATTTGAAGCAATACACCCTTTCCCTGATGGCAATGGACGAACAGGACGCATACTCAACATTCTCTACCTCATACATCGCGAGCTGCTTGATGTTCCGATACTTTACCTTAGCCGCTATTTTATCCAGAACCGGTCTGACTATTACCGTTGTTTACGTGAAGTTACTGAAAATGGAAATTGGGAGCAATGGATACTCTATGTGTTAGCAGCGGTAGAACAAACATCGCGAGAAACCGCACACACGATAGAAGCTATTAATACACTCATTGACAACGTAATTACGCAAGCAGAAAATAAAACGAAAGCTATTGAGCGAGAAGGTTTTGTAGATTTACTCTTCAAGTGGCCTTATTGCAAGATTACTATTGTCCAAAAAGAACTGCAGTGTAGTCGGATTACGGCGAAAAAATACCTGGATCAAATAACGGAACTTGGATTGCTTGAACGCCAGAAAGTCGGACGAGAATATTATTATATCAATAAAAATCTTATGGAACTGCTTTCAAATGTGTAGGTGGAAAACTTGTTACAAAAGCCCAAAACCTTTACCACAGATAGACTTGACTCAAGACGGGAGTTCCTTGCCAAAATAGGCAAAGGCGCACTGCTCGCCAGTTTGGGGGTGTTTGGCGCAGGCTGCGAAGCTGCCGACCGAGGGCTGTTGAGTAGAGGACTCCTACCTATTGTCTTGGTAGATGCCCAAGAGGCAGGACTCCCGAAACCCGACATGCTTGTCCACTCGGAGAGTCCTTTTAATGGCGAGTTTGCGCCACACCTCCTCAGCGACGATGTCACACCCACCGAACGACATTTCGTCCGTAACAACAGTGGTGTTCCAGAGCGAGCGGTAACAAAAGACCTCCGTGGATGGAAATTAGTCATAGACGGCGAAGTCCATAACGAACTCGCACTCTCAATGGAGGACTTGTTGCGTTTTCCGCAGGTCACCATGGAGGTAGTGCTGGAATGTGCAGGAAATGGCAGAAGTCTGTTCTCACCGGAAGTCAGCGGAACGCCGTGGCAACGCGGCGCAGTCGCTTGTAGTGAATGGACTGGCGTCCGTTTGCGCGATGTCTTACAAGCCGCAGGTTTGAAGCCGAGTGCTACCTATACTGGAAACTATGGCGAAGATCTATCCAATGACGGAAGTGAACCTTTTTCACGAGGGATTCCGATTGAAAAAGCGATGGATGAACACACGCTCATCGCTCTTAAAATGAATGGCGAGGTGTTACCAGCAGCCCACGGGTTCCCCGCGAGATTGATCGTTTCCGGTTGGATCGGGAGCGCAATGCAAAAGTGGCTCAACCGTATATGGGTAAGGGATCAAGTTCACGACTCCGAAAAAATGAGTGGGTATTCCTATCGGATTCCAGCCTACCCCATAGCACCCGGAGATAAGCCTCCAGTCGAAGATATGCAAATTGCAACAGCATGGCAAGTTAAGTCGCTCATTACACTTCCCCAACCGCATCTGGAACTCAACAAGGACACACTTATAAAGGTACGAGGGCACGCGTGGGCAGGAGAAAATCGGATTGATAAGGTTGTTGTCTCGACGGATTTCGGTATCCAATGGCAAGAGACGCAGTTGATTTCGCCATCAAATAGATACGCTTGGTACCATTGGGAAACCGAACTCACTTTGGCAAATAGAGGCTACTATGAAATCTGGGCACGCGCTTATGACGATACAGGTGCAGCGCAGCCATTCAACCAACCCTGGAACCCCAAAGGCTACCTCGGAAACGTTATCCATAGAGTGCCTATCTCTATAGGTGCATAAGTAGAAAGGACCTAAAAATGAAACTTGGCGTCATGTCCGACAGCCACGACAACATCCCAAACGTCAAACGCGCTGTCGCACTTTTCAACGAAATCGGTGTAGATCTGGTAGTTCACGCTGGCGATTTCATCGCCCCATTTGCCATTGATCCATTAGGGAATTTAAACTGCGGCGTTGTCGGTGTTTTTGGAAACAATGACGGTGAGCGCGTCGTTGTTGCAAAACGATTTGAAACTATCGGTGGTGAGGTACATCCGAATCTCGCAAGTGTATCCCTCGAGGACAGAAACATCGCTGTAATGCACTATCCTGAACTTGCTATTCCAATTGCAAAAAGTGGTGATTACGACATCGTCATCTACGGACACACCCATCAGATAGACATCCAAAAGGACAGGTCACTTCTGCTAAATCCCGGTGAAACCGGTGGATGGACGACAGGAAAGGCAACGGTTGCTGTTGTGGATCTGGAGACACTTGAGGCAACAATTCACGAACTATAGAGACAGACAATGAGGTACAAGACCGAGTGTGTCGAGTATTGAAGCACACTCAGCCTTGTCCCCGTCAATATAGAGATGAATTTCAAAAATATGTTAATCGGCTTTAATGGTAGCCCAGGTCGTTGCGAGTTTACCTGAAGGTTCAATATCAGCTGCTTTTTTTAATCCCTGATCCATGAGGGTACCAATATCATCCTCATCCAACGCCGTACTGAAGATAACAACATCGTCGATTATTCCAGGGAAAAACGCACCCCACTTACCATGTTGTCCTGTGGCTAAATAGATACCTATTAAAAAAGGTTTATCGGTTAGCGGGTTCCTGCCTAAATTTGGTGTAGTTATACCAGAACCAATCTGATCAGCGTCCAGATATACGCCAAACTCGTCTCCATCCCAAGTAACAGCAACATGATGCCAATCTGTATCTGGTTTCCAAGGGGCATCTATAAAGTGAAGCGTACCACCTGGGTCATGCGTGTGATGTCGGATTCTACCCCCATCCCACCAAAATCCAGGAGCCCAATCATCTTTAGTCACAACTGCCATGCCACCAGCAGGAGGCTTATCTAATTGAAACCAAAGGGCGATCGTGTGTTCAGCACCAACATTTAAAGAATCATCGTGAGGAATTTCCACGTAATCATCCGAACCATCAAGACTCAAAGCCTTGTCAAACTTGCCATCCACCCATTTTGCACCCCCCTCAATCGTGGCGTTATTGCCTAATCCAGAGGAATCTTCGGCTTCGGCACCACGACCCTCATCAAAGAGCCACATGCCAACGCAAGTTTTAAAATCAATTTCAGCAGAGCCGGTACCTGCAAACATCAGACTAATAACCATTAAGCTGACACATAATAGTTTTAACCTTGTAACTGTAGTTTTCATCTTTTATTGTCTCCTTCATCATTTTCAAAATGTAAAAAGTTTCATAATAAAGTGTTGAATCTATTCAACATACCCGAGATCTCGTAACCTGCCCTCTAAAATCTCTGTCTCTTCAGCAGTGGATTCTTGCGCTTGCAAGTGCTGGTAGTTAGAATTCATCAGGATTTCGTCGTAAGCGTCGCGGAAACGATCTGGGTCTGGGCAGGTAAGGCCTTCGCCGTTCAGCACATGTCGATACACAAACTCACCCGTCTCTTCATCTTCACGATACAAATACTCACCATCCGTTAGGGACCAGAGCCGAACCCCTTCCGAATACTTGTTAATTTCCACATTGTCAACCGATGTTCGGGAAGTCACACGGTGGTGAGGCATCTCTAAGTTGTTTTTACTGAGAAACCCGATGCCGTAGAGACTGTCCAACTCCGACAATACCAGTCGGTTTGCGTCGATTTCCGATGGACATAGCAGGTCTTGTCCGTATCCGTGGTAGTCCACATCAATACTGGCAAGGTTTGTAATTGTTGGAAACAGGTCAATCGCTGAAATCGGTGGGTTCGGAAACTCCAAATTCCGCACGCCGGGGATATGTGCCAACAGCGGCACGTGTAGCACGTTCTGATTGAGTGTGCCGCCGTGATCGGTAATCTCTTCACAGATCCCCTCGCCGTGATCCCCGAAAATGAAAACTGCCCACTCTGAAAGTCGGAGTTGCTTCAGGATTTCAACCAACTTAAATTCGAGTATATGCGTCGCAGCGGCGTAGTAAATACGCAACGCCTCATCCATCCTGCCGTTATCAACGAGCCATTTCAGGCTTGGCGCATCCGGAATTCCGCCCATACCGTAACCGCCGTGTGTATACCAAAAGTGCAGGAAACAGAATTGCGGCACTTCCGAAGGTTGCTTCAGTTGTTCTATCAGGTCCTCAAGCGAACCGAGATGTTGCGCCTCCGCATTCGGATCAATTGATGTGATAAACGGCTCAAAGTCGAGGAATCGGAACACCTCTGGACGTTCAGAACGTCCTGTAATGTGATAGCCGGCATCACTGAATATCTGAAACAGATTAGGAATGCCCTCGAACATCTTGAGATACGTCTGTCCGTAGACACCGTGTTCAAACGCGTAGAGTCCCGTGAAATAAGAGGTATGAGACGGACGCGTCGCAGGTGCAGGCACAAAGAACTTTTCAGCCAGCGAAAAATCCTGCGTCAGTAGATCAAACTTCGGTGTGTTGAATAGAGGATTCGTTCGACTGAGCGCATCGAATCGCCAGCAATCAATTGAGATAAGTAGAAATTTATTGACGGTATTGGTTTTCATTATTAATCCATTAACCGTGTATTGTATTGTCGTTCGGTGTGCTGATACCCACCAAACAAATCAGGTTGAAAAGGAGTGGGCGTGTAGATATAGACGGCATCGCTATACGGATCGTAGAGGATAACCTCTTCACGAGAATCGCCGCAGACATCCGCGGGGAAGCAGTGGTACCAACCCATTTTACCGCCGCTCGGTGGTGGCAAGTTAGGGAATGTCACCACCTTGTCTCCAGCACTATCATAGAGCGCGGCGGGACTATAAATTAACTCGTGAGTTTCTGGGTCGTGCCAACGGATAACCTCCAAACCTGTATTGTTCGGCGTTTCATCGACGTGAAATCGGTTTCTGATCTGTCCATCGTTGTCTACCACCATCAAATCCGTGTGATGTCCGTTGTAGCGGATAACCAAAGCATTCGTGGACACACCGGGCAGGAATTTGCCACACCGAATTTCTTGTCCGTGCGGAACAAGGTCAAAGCCGAGTGAGAGGATTGGATTGCCTTCGGCATCAACCACCTGTCCACCGCCGGAGAGGATAGCGCGTTTATTGCCATCCCACTCAGAAACTAATACCGAGTCCATATTAGCGCCGAAGTAGTGATGCCAGAGTACCGTGCCATCGGCAGCGATCCCAAAATTGCCACCGTTAACTTCGTCAAGCCCATCGCCGTTCAAGTCGCCAACTGCTGGAATATAGGCAGAATGCTCTGGATAGCGGAACCACTTGTCGGTGTATTGCCAGAGCAATTCCAGCTTATGATTAAACGCCAGTACGTTCACGCCTACCTTCACAACGAAATCTTGTGGTTGTGCATTTCCGCTGAAGTTGGCGATCATCAACCGCTGATGGACATAATTAGAGATATGGAGTTCACCTTCAGCGTACGCATTACACTGACACAAGGCGTCCGGTGCGAGTGTATGTTTAACAGCACCCGTCGCACCGTCTAAAATTATCACACGAATTGCGGACAAATCCCACTTACTCACCTCAGAGGCATCCGTATCTACCCAGAAACAGATAACCTCTGCCTGTCCATCGGCATCGATGTCGTGAATAGCGACGGGACCCGGTCGGTCGGGTGAAGTAGTCGTTAGAGGTGTCCCTTTCGCATCTGCGTCTGTGATTTCGAGATACTTATCACCGAGCGACCAGATCGGTTCGCCTTCCAGTGTGAAGGCACCGAGAAAGCAAGGATGAATACCGCCAAGCGACTTGTACACCAGAAGATCGACAGTGCCATCACCGGTCAAATCACCAATGCGGATATCGCCACCCCATGCCTTTCCATCAGTTTCGTTCAGAAACGCCTCTGGAATTGCTACCCGCTTATAAAGGTGTGCTGATTGTGGAGTGTCCATTTTAAACAAATGCCTTGAAAAGTCCAACGTAGAGCGCGAGGACTTTCTCAGGATCTGGTCCCGTATAAGCACACTCGTTGGAGATGTAACCTGTGAAACCGATACGATCCAGCCATTCAAACATCTGACGGTAGAGATCAAAGGTCTCTGGCTCCTCTACTCGGTGTGTATGCACTGCCGTAATGTGAGAAGCAACACGTGAAAAGAGGGGTTCAATACTCCCCGCATCGCAACCGATGAATTGTGAATTGAAAACAAAACCGACGTTTGAGAGATTTACACCTTCAATTACCTCCATCGCCGAATCTGGATCTGTGAAAGATCCGTGCATCTCGATGGAGACAGTAATATCCTTTTCGCCAGCATAAGCACCGAGAGTTTTCAGTCCATCTGTAACGTAACCAACAATCGTATCGCGGTTTTCGTCGGTATATCGGTCACCGAGTACTCGAACATGGTCACAACCCATAAATTCTGCCATATCGATCACGCGTGTAACGCGCTGGACAGTTTCCTCGCGATCATCGGAATTTTCGGAGTGAAAATTTTGGCAGCTCGTAAGTGAAGAGATAACAACGCCGCTCGCATCCACTTGCGCCTTTAATCCGTCCCAAGCTTCTCGGGGTGTATCCCACTCAAACCCGTGCTGCTGTTCGTAGTCCATTAACAATTCAACACCGTGATAGCCGGTAGCCTCGGCGGTGTCAAGTATCCGTCCTAACTCCCACTCTTGGCAGGTTTGATAGGTATTCAATGACCATTTCATTTTTTTTATTTTCCTTGCGGTTCGTTGAGGCGGATTGGGAATTTGAAGTGCCTTTCCGTAGATCCACCCTCCACTTCGTTAGCGGCTAAGTTTTCGTTAAAATAAACCACTTAACTGAAAACTGTTCTTCTGCCCGCTGACTACTGATTGCTAATCACCATTCCTGTATTGGGATGGGGTACCAGAGTCCCCCAGTTTTAGATGTTAACGCTTTATGGGTAGTGTGGTTAATCCCGATAACATCCACTGTGATATTATTCTGAAAACACTGCGTCAACACTTCTGGTAGTGTATAAGAACCTTTGCTTGCTTCATCGGTAACGAGAACAAATCGACGGTTCGCGCCTTCTCGAAAATCGACGCGACGAATTGTTTTTATAATGGCATTGTGTGCCCGCTCATCGCCTGCAGCAGCGACAACGTGTGAAGTTAGCAACCGTCTATATCTCTCACTATCCCGTGTTTGTGGATGGATAATCGTATCACCTTCGAGATACCTGAAAATCACGATACCGAGTGTAAAATCGACGCCTTTCTCTTCAAATACCTCTACCATCTGATTCAGTTGTCTGCCGACTGCACGGATATTATCTATCATACTTCCGCTGATGTCAAGCAGAAAAACGATGTCAACTGCGCGCTCGTTTTTCCTATCGGCGACACTTGCTGCGATACCTTCCAGTGCTTCCCCCATCCGCGCATCTCTGTCAATAGGCGGTGCTGGACGCTTACTATTTTCCGTCTCGTGTTCCTGTGTAGTTCTGGATTTAGGCGTGATTGTGGGAGCTTGGGCATGCGCAGCCGCAATCGTTTTCCACGCTGGTGCTTCTGTCGTCTGCTCGTGCAGAGATGTTTCTTCCATCGGTAGCCGCGCCGCCGTTTGTAACACCGGAATTGACATGTTAGATGCGGCTGCAGGGGTTGCGCGCGTCAGTTTCGCAACATTTTGGTTGAGCGTGGGCGAGGTCTTGGCAGGCGTTGACCGTCGGGTAGGCATTGTGCGTTTACGGAGGCTACTTATATGAAAGCGTTCGAGGTTTGTCACCGCAATCGCTTCTGAAATGAGAGGTTCCGAGGGGACCGGCGGGCGATACCACCGGATGTAACCGAGACCCATAATTGTGATGGCGATAGCGTGCAGAATCAGCGAGAGCAGAAAGGCGCGCTGGGTTTTCCTACGTTTTTGCTGACGTCTGGCTGAATAGGCATCGAATAGCATATGCCATTGCTCCACTACGAGGTTTCTGTGAGAATTGAAACTGTTCCGGCGTTTCCGTCAATTTGAAGCAGCTGTCCATCGGCGATATGTCGTGTCGCATTTGGGATATTTACAACAGCAGGCACACCATATTCTCGAGCGACAACCGCCCCATGTGACAAGATTCCCCCGCGCTCCATCACCAGCCCCGCAGCGTGCAGGAAAAGTGGGGTCCATGCCGGATCGGTTGATGGACATACCAGAATATAATCGCGATCAGATGGATGCACATCTGCTGGCGTCAAAACCACACGTGCTTTTCCCGTTGCAACACCGGCAGAAACATTTACACCTCTGTATGTCTCTGCTGTGTCGGGTGTCATTGGAGTACCGATCTCTTCCAAGGAATCGCTGAAGATTACATCTGGTACTTCAATCTGTAGCAAAAGTTCACGTTCCATTTTGCGTGTGGCGATGATATCGTTGAAAGCCTTGCCATTAATCAATTGTTGCAACTCATCTGGCACCAAGTAGAAGATACCACCCTCAAGTGCATAGCGACAATCCAGTTCAATCAAGGCACGTCGAATCTGTTCATAGCCGAGCATGAGGTGGAATTTCGCCGTCTCCCTGAAAGGCATGTAACGTCTTGTGAATTCCAGTTCACTCTCAATCTGTTTTCGTAGACCACTTTTATTTTTTACCAATTCGACGAGTTCTACTTCTGCGGAATGGCCGTCAGCGGTCAGGTCGGTTTGCTTCGCAAGCCTTTCAGCAGTCAGTGAAGCGGCAGGGGAAGCTCCAGTATTCTCAAAGTTTCCAAGTCCTTGCTGACTGCTGATGGCTGATGGCTGATGGCTATCTTGCTGGAGAGATTCAACGATCTGTTCAAGGTAGGTCGTATCTTCGCGCCAACGGGGTTGTGCCAATTCAAACTCATCCACTGCACGATGTCCGTAATCTTTCAGAAAATCGGTGAGGGATAAGTCTCCGAGTGCCACCTGCTGGAGTTTCTCATTGGTTTCAACGGTGAGATTGCCAGAAAGTCCACTAATAAGCCGACTCGCGATGGATTTCGCTGCTGTTTCATCGACGCATTTCTGAAGTGCTCCCTCTAACCGCTGCAATGAAAACCCTGCAAGGAGTGTGGCCGTGAGTACTTTCGGCGCAAAATCGTCCAACGTTTTGGCACACCATGTCCGAAACTTTCCTACTAATTCTGTATCCGATAAGTTAGAATATGAAATAGCCCATTCTGCTTCAACTTCCGACTGAAATGCAGGGAATACCTGTGTGGTTAGCACCTGATCGAAATCGGAGCGGCACTGTCTTAGACGCGTCTCTGCTTTGCTCATACGCACAATATGTAGCGGGAGTTTCAACCAAAATGATGTCGTACTTCGAGTAATATCAGTAGCCGCTTGCGCATACATCGCCTGCTGTGGATTCTGCTTCAAGGCATTGAAATCGTGTGCAAACGGGAAGCCGTCGAAATGAAGCTCTGCCTCACGGTTCAAATTAACGTAAATTCGTCCACAGACCAGGTCCAGAATACCCTCGCTATCCACCCGCTTGCTCGGATAAAATCCAAGACTCCGATACGCCTTCCCTAATCCACCGTTACCCGACATAAATTTTCGAATAATCGACCATGTCATCGGCTGCGGAGCGGGCAACACCTCCGCAATGTTGTGATGACACCAAACAGTACCGTGTGCGTCAGCATAAATCTTCAGCAGATGAATCTCTCCTTGACGGAGGTTTTCAGCGACTTCTTCAGCCACTTCAGGGTGCGGATGGGTGCGTTTGAAAGGCGTGGTAGCGTTAGAGGATGTGGTAATATGGCGTGCTTGTAACAGGACAAACTGTCCATCTGCGAGTGCCCACTCAATATCCATCGGCTGTCCGTAGTGACTTTCGACCCGAAGACCGAGTTGTGTAAGCGCCTTGAGTTGCGCCTCTGTTAGGCTCGGGAGGTCCTGTTGTGCAACTGCCACCTCACTTACACCACTGGCGGTTACCATTTCCCGCTTCGTAGCAACGGTCTTTTCCAACACCTCGCCTGTCTCTCGCGATACCTGAAAACTATCAGGCGTGATAGCACCCGATACAATAGATTCACCCAACCCCCAATTCGACTCCACAATAGAAACATCCTGACTGAAGGGACTGACAGTGAAAAGCACACCGGAGGCATCTGCTTCGCACATCTCTTGAATCACGACTGCCATTGCCAACCCTTCATCAGCAATACCGTGTGTCTCTCTGTAAGCGATAGCCCGTTCTAACCAGAGCGATGCCCAGCACGCTTTGAGTGCTTCTAACAGTTCATCGGATGTTACATTCAGAAAGGTATCTTGTTGACCCGCGAAACTTGCTTCTGCCAGATCCTCGGCGGTTGCGCTGGAACGCACAGCAACCGTAGTGGTCTGTAATTTTTCGTGTGCCGCGCGAATTTCTGTGACGAGTTTCGGTGCTAACACAAGGTCTTTAATGCTGTTTACATTCTGTTCTGGCAAGTCCTGAACAGAAGATAGATAGGCATCTGTAGTAACACAAAAACCTTGAGGCACACGAAACCCAGCGCGTGTTAGTTTCCCAAGATTTAGACCTTTTCCACCGACACGCGAAATATCTGTCGCATCAATTTCTGAAAAGTGTTTGATAAATTGCATACACTTGGGTTGGTCAGCGAGGGGATGAAGTACTTGAAAATAGTATAGCAGCATCTATCTGTCGAATGCAAACGCGTTTGCAGCTTACTATTTTGTAGCATAGACTGTTAGTCTGTGCATTATTCAAGTTACGTGCGTTGTTCACGTTATAAGAGAAGAAAAAAGGGCAGGCTTAAAAAACATAGAGGCTGGTATGAAACCAGCCTCTATGGTGCTTAGAGATAGCAACGACCTTAGAATCGCTGCTATTAGTTATCGTCGTCATGATCATCATCGTCATCGTGACCGTTGTCCGCGTCATTATCACCATGACCGTTATCATCGTTGTCGTCGTGCCCGTTATCGTCATCATCGTCATGGTCATCATCCATGCCATCGTGATCGGCATCCATGTCATCATGTGCATCGTCGTCGTCATGATCGTCGTCCATATCCTCAACACCGTGATCATCGTCATGCGGGACAATATCGCCGTGCGTTTCCTGTTGGTTAATCCAATCAACGAAAAGTTGAATTTCGGAAGCAGACAAGGGTGGACCCCCAGGAGGCATGTTACCCGAAACAATTTGTTCAACAACTTCACTCTCTTCAGCATTCCCTGGAATAAATGCGGGACCGTGTTCTCCGCCCGCTATGAAAGATTCGTAGGTCCTGAAATCTAAGCCGTGAGGTCCGTCTGCGACGTGACATCCAGCAAGGGCACACCTTGACGTTAGAATGGGAAAAATATCCTCTTCAAAGGATACCTCGGCATGGGCAGTTTCGTGAACTTCCATTGGTGGTGAAATATGATCAGGCATTAGGACATGCGCTCGATCGCGAGCACATCCGAGTATACAAAATAGCAATCCAACAATTAGTAAGGAGAATCTTTGTGTACTTGTCATCATGGTAATACCTCATCTAATTAGATTTTAAAAATTACGAGGGTTATTTCTAATAAAGGTAGATGCTCTGGGAACCACACGTGAAACCTTCATAACCGCGTTACATCCCTATGGATTAGAGAAGCATAACACATTTTGACATAATAGTCAAGAATTGTCCTGTTTTAAATTAGGGTCATTTAGTTTTCCAATAATTTACATCCGGACGCCCGGATTTCGTCTGGGAATAGACGAAATCCATTCCTTGTATTACATTCTTGTTCGGGCAGAGTGTGCTGTCCCGAATAAATTCGGGCATCCAGAAGGAGAATCCCTTTACCAAGTTTATGGGCAGAAAGCCCCGTTCCTTTAGGTCGGGGATGAATGCCCACCCTCGTGAGTTAGACTGAGGCGTTGTTTGAAAAAACATCTTGACTTTTATGTGAGAAAATGCTATTATACCTAAACATGGTGGCGGTGGACTTCACCCCTCACACGAGGGTGCCACCGCTCCGTTTGAAGGCGGCATCACCATGTGAAAGGAACACCATGTATCTCACAGAAAAAATCAAGGTTAAACCGACTCCATATTTAGACGCACTTGCCCGTGAGTCTGGACGTTGCTATTCTAAGGTTGTTTCGCTTGTCCGCAAGACCCATCAGCGAAAAGGTTTTTGGTTGTCTAAAGGTAGTGTCCAGAAGTATATGCGCCACCGCGAGTCTGAGTTGCATTCACAGAGCGTCCAAGCGTGTGCGGATTCCTATTTTGATGCTTTGAAATCCTTTTTTCAGGTGCGTAAGTCGAATGCTGATGCCAAGCCCCCGAAGCACACATCAAGACATTTCAAGGTGCGTTGGAAATCAAATGCTATCAGTCACCCAAAAGAAGGGCTATTGAGGCTTTCAAATGGGGTTGGTCGTGATCCTATTCTTTTGGAAACCGACATCCGACCGAAATATGTAGAGATGTACTATCACCGCGGGGCATACTTCTTTTCACTCGTCTATAAAGTAGAAACACCACCGAAACAGAACACAGGTATCACTGTTGCTGTAGACTTGGGTGAAATTCATCCGATTGTTTCCCATAACGGCACAAATACCAGAATCTACAACGGACGTTTTCTGCGGTCTATCGTTCGTTATCGAGAGAAAACCAAAGCCCACTTTTCAGCAAAAATGGCTCGCTGCGAAAAAGGTTCGCGGCGATGGCATCGCCTCCGAAAAGCGAAACGCCGCACCTTAGATAAACTCAATGCCCAAATCAAGGATGCTGAGCATAAAATCACATCACGTTTTATATCCGACTGCCAGAGAGCGAAGGCGGATACGCTTGTGATTGGAGATCTCAAAGGCATTCGAGATCGTGCGCAATACTCCAAGAAGTCTAACCAGAAGATTCACCAGTGGGCGTTTGCTCGTGTCAGACACCTCATCACCTACAAAGCCGAACTCGCGGGTATCCGAGTCATTTCAGTTTCAGAGGCGTATACCTCGCAAACCTGTCCGCAGTGTGGCAACCGAAAGCAACCAAATAACCGAAACTATCACTGCCTTGCTTGCGGCTTCAAATATCATCGCGATGGTGTTGGTGCGATAAACCTTTGGAAACAAGTATCAGGATTGCTTTTCAATCCTGTAGTCGGGGCATTGGCAGCCCCCATAGGTGTCAGATTCAAATGGCATCTCTGTCGCTCTGCCTGAGCAGAGAATATTCCCACGAGGAACAAAGGAATGCCCATGCTTTAGCTTGGGGAGGATGTCAAATAAGTAGACCTATTTCTTAAAACTAAATAGCCCTGATACCTCTGTCGGCCCCCTTGACAGATCTCCACAACCCGTGTAAACTAAAAAAATGTTTCAGAACCTGTCCGAAATCCTCACTTTAATCGCCTCAGCTGCTGTGCAATGGTTCTTCTACAGAAAACGTTTGCCAAAGGATTTCGTTCCAAAGCGGATTCTCGTTGTAAAACTTGACCATCTTGGAGATGTTATATTAGCAACGCCGGTGTTTTCCAATCTACATCAGGCATATCCAAACGCCGAACTGCACACCCTCACTGGTGGGTGGAGTCGCATTGTTTTGGAACGCCACCCTGAAGTCAATAAGGTCCTGGAATACAATTCTCCTGCTTTTTGTCGAACAGAACAATCGACTTCACTGAAACAAGCATTCCAACTTTACCAACAGTTGCGTCGTCAAAAATACGATCTGATAGTGGAACTCCGCGGAGATTGGCGGACGGTATGGTTCGCGTTCCTCAAATTCGCACCGCATCGTCTCAGCCGTGCCGCTTTACAAATTGCAAACAAACTGCGGCTTTCACGCTTCAGTGGGATACATGAAACGACGCGCAATCTTGATGTTTTAAGACATGCGGGTATCCCAACGTCCATCCAAACTGCTACTTTCTCAGTGCCAGACGAGGATAAGAAGTGGGCATCTGCTTTCCTCGCAAAACATCAGATTGACAGACAGGATCCGTTGGTCGTCATCCATCCAGGTTCCCCAATTCCACTAAAACGGTGGCTCCCCGAACGGTATGCCGAGTTAGCAGATTGGCTCATTGCCCATAAACGTGCACAAGTGCTGTTTGTCGGAGTGGAAAATGAGATTCCAATAATTACCGAGATTCAAGAGTTTATGCGGGCAAAGTCTATGAGTATTGCTGGCAAAACAACCTTGACACGATTGGCATCAATCTTGCATACATCTGATGTGTTTATCGGGAACGACAGTGGCCCAATGCATCTCGCCGCCGCAGTTGGTACACAAACAATTGGACTCTACGGACCTGGAGATCCGACCCGTTTCGGTCCGATAGGGGCACAGTGTCATACAGTTCGACGGAAACTTGACTGTCCACCTTGTAGGGGAATAGCCTGTCGATTCGGAAAAGACGGATGCATGTCTAAAATCCAAGTTACCGATGTAATCCAAGTGCTTGAGGAGGAACGGTATCTATCCTTGGAAAATCGTAAGATGCAATGTTAGATAAAGAATATTTGTCAACGTAGACAAATTAACTTGACATATTTTTCAAAAGTAGTTATAATGTCTTACAATAGTATTGAAACGCTATTTTCGGATGTGATTAGCTTGCGAGGTTCGCAGGTGATGTGATGAACTAAAGGAGGAATTTAGAAAAATGCAATCGAGATTAATGTGGCTCGTAATTGCCCTATTCGCAGTGGGCATCATGAGTGTCGGCATCATAGGATGCGGTAGTGATAGCGAAGAAGAAGGATCTGCTGAAAAATCAACAGAAAGTTCCTCAAGCAACAGTGCTACGACTGAACCCACAGTTGCTGCGAAACCCCCTATTGACTTTGCTGCGGAAAAAGCAGCGATTCAAGAGTTGTATAGTGCCTTCTACAAAGGCTTCAACGACAACGATATAAACGCCATTTCGGACACCTTTCGGACGAGTGATAACAAGGTTGCCTTCGGGACAATCTTTGCCGGAAATGAACCTGTGCCAATCGCCTTCGGTTGGAGGAATATTGAAATTGCTATCGAAGGTTTATGGATCGGCATCGGCACAAAGGGTTCCAAATGGGGTCGGGACGATCAGTTGAAAGATTTTTGGATTCGCTATAAAGGGAGCAAAATTGAAGCCAGTGCTATAGGCTACAATTGTTACAAAGGGGCGTTTCCCGGCGAAACGCATCTCTATTTAGTCAAAGAAGCGAAAGATGGGTGGAAGATTCACGAGTTGGATAGCAGCACGGAAAACAACCTTGGTATCTTTGGCTTTCACAAAGGTAAACCGCGTCTTAAGGAGGCAGGTCGCTTCTTTTCGACAGACGCATCCAAAGTCGAATAAGTTCAATTTCGGTTCACAAGTTTCCCCAAAGGTTGCCCGTTTTTGTGCAGCGTAAAAAAAGAAACTGCCCGTTTTTGTGCAGCCTAACCCGTATGATGCAGGGATTAACCGCAAATTCAGTGTTTTTTGGATTGGCACGGAAATTGCATATATCTCTGCATCAACAACTTTTGTTTTTTCGCTTAGGATACAGAAATTTCCCTTGGAGGTAATAACGAATGAGTGCAAAACGAACCTCAGGTGCCTTTATGACTTCTTTGGTACTCCACGCGGTCATTGCGTTCATTGCTGGCATTTATCTTGTCACGCAGACTGAACAGTTCAAGGATCTCGTTGGTGCCGAAGTGCTCCAGCCCAAGGAGCCACCGAAGCCTAAGGTACGGAAACCCGTCGTCAAGCCGGTTATTAAGCCGACTGTCCCGACACAGAACACCGTCGTCGTCGAACAAGTTCAAGTACAACCGCGTGTAACAACCGCGTTCGTCGCTAAGTCGAATTTCCAACCGCAGACGGTCCTCGAATTTTCAAACCAGACTGTTAAAGTAGAAGCACCAATTAATCCAAACGTCCCGCGAGTCGTTACACCTAACGCCCCAGTGCCAACGGTTGTAACACACGCCGATCTACCCGTTTCGGATGCACCCGGTGCCTTGGCATTCTCAGCCCCTGTCGCAACCGCTCCCTCCGCTGGGCCCGCTAACATCGGTCGTGGTGTCGCAGGCGGCGCAGTACAGGTCAAGGTCGCTTTTGAACGTCCACCCGGACTCGCGATGGTTGAGAACGTCGGTGCAGCACGCGACGCACTCGGCGATGTCGTTGAAAACATCACCCTCGGTAACGTTGAAGTACCACCCCTGCCCAGAGGCGAACCCGGTGGACGCGTTATTGGTAAAGGTCGAGACATCCGCGGCGTATTCCGTTTCACACGGATCCGTCACTCTCTCTCTGACTGGTGGGCTGATGCTTCTTCACTCAACGCATTGACGAAGTGGCTCAACGAGCGTACGAAAATCAAAACCGACATGAACGTTGAAGGTGGCGCCCTGAAATTTACGGATGCCAACCTCTTCAAAACTCCGTTCGTCTTTATGACAGGACACGATCCGTCCCTCGTCCGTTCGCGTAACCTACTTGGACGGCAGTATGGTGGCGGTAAAATGGATAGCCGTCTCACCGAGACTGAAGCCGCCGGTATGCGTCGCTACCTCGTCGAAAAAGGTGGATTCCTCGTCTTTGACGATTGCGGTGTGAACGCTCCCGCACAAGCGATGATTCGTCTCTTCCTCGCACAGATGCGCTACGTCATGCCTGAATATCAGATTGAGCGGATTGCTAACGATCACTCGATTTACGATAACTTCTATGAAATGGGTGGTCCCCCGGTCGGATACGACATCTTCTGGTGGGGCACACGTCCGCCGAAACGGAACTACCTCGAAGGTATCTCCGTCGGTGAAAAACTCTCCGTTATCGTTGTCCGTCGTGATTACATGTGCGCAATGGAGTCTGTCAGTCTCCCGACACGTAGTGTCCACTATTCACCCGGTGTCTATCGTTTCATGACGAACGTTGTGGTGTATGCGTTGACGCACGGCTCGATTTCCGACTACTCCGGTTATGTGCCTGAAGACACGTTAGCTAAGAAAGAACTCCCGACCAGCGCACCTGAAGCTGCGAAAGTCGGCGGTTTTGAATAGAGTTTTTACAGCATAGTTATTGTAGGGCTATTTGGTTACCTCCAAGGGCAACTAAATAGCCCTATTTTTATTTCCTGACAACTGACAACTGACAACTGATAACTCTAAAAATAAAAAACTGGATTATATGCACCGAGTTGTGTTATCATAGCGGGAATAAAGACTCCGCTTGAGGTGATAAATTGAAACTCGGTGTATCGACTTATTCTTATTGGCATTTCAAACCAGAACGGGTGCCTATTGAGCACGTCATTGAGGAAGCCGCACGGCTTGAACTCGACGGCGTTGAAATCTTACATCAACAGATGGCATCCGAAGCAAATCCGTATCTTCAAAGACTGAAACGACACGCCTTCACTCACGGACTGGATCTATACGCCCTCTCTATCCATCAAGGCTTCGTTTCGCCAGACGAAGCGACACGCCAAAAAAATATCAATCACACTATTCACTGCATCAGATTAGCGCATGAACTCGGCATCCCCTCAATTCGTCTCAACTCAGGACGGTGGGGCACTGTTCCCTCTTTCGATGAATTAATGAAAACCGAAGGACAAGAACCGACACTCCCCGGACACACAGAAGATGAGGCATTCGAGTGGGTCATCGCTGCCATAGAAAAATGTCTTCCAGACGCTGAAAAATATGGGGTCGTTCTCGGACTCGAAAACCACTGGGGACTGACTTGCACACCTGAGGGTGTTGACCGTATCGTTTCCGCTATCGACTCAGCGTGGTTGAAGGTGACAATGGATTGCGGTAATTTCCTCTCTAATCCATACGAAAAACTAACACAAATTGCAAACGAGGCAGTGCTTGTTCATGCCAAAACCTATTACGGCGGTGGCGAATGGTATACACTCGATCTGGATTATGCTAAAATTGGCAGTATTCTAAAAGATGCTGGGTTTCAAGGGTACGTGTCCATTGAATTTGAAGGCAAAGCGGATGCACACATCGGTGTCCCACAGAGTGTCGAAATGCTCCGCGACGCGCTTTCTTAATAACTGATAGCTCTTTGTCGGAGGGATTTCCAAATTTTGCCTACACGTGGCAAAATTTATCTTTGCTTTATATTTTCCGCCTATCAGCTCTTGGAGGACTTAATGTACAAAAAAATCGTAATATCAATTTTGGTTTTCGCACTATTTGCAACAATAGGAGGTAACACAGCAATGGCAGAGACAGGCGAAATGGCGGGAGTAACGAACGCTTCCGAGGTTTGGCGCGCCTTACAACGCCTACAGACAACTGCCACCGTCCTACACACTGTTGCGCACCCTGACGACGAAAACGGAGCGTTGCTAACGTGGCTCAGTCGTGGACAAGGCATTAGGACCGGATTATACTCAACTACACGAGGAGAAGGTGGTGCAAACCTCATCGGACCCGAATTATTCGACGCACTCGGCATTGTTCGGACCGAAGAACATCTTGCCGCTGTGCGCTATTACGGTATAGATCTCTTTTTTAGCAGTGCCGTCGATTTCGGTTATTCCAAACGACTCGACGAAACGTTAGAAAAATGGGATTACCAGATGCTTTTAGAGGATATGGTGCGCCTAATTCGCCATTACCGGCCCGATGTCATCATCTCTCGGTATCAGGGGAATCGCCAAGATGGACATGGACACCATCAAGCGTCTGGCGTTGTGACTTTAGAAGCGTTCCGTGCCGCAGGCGATGCAAATCGGTTTCCTGAACATATCGCCGAGGGGCTACAACCGTGGCAACCGAAGAAACTCTATATCACACGTTCCAGGTGGAGACGTAGCAATACCGAAACTGATGATAGACCCATGATAAAAATTGATACGGGTGAATACAACGCATTGTTAGGACTCTCTTATGCACAGATTGCACGTCAAGGTCTCAGCCTCCAGCGTTCACAGGGCGTGGGGCAAACACGCGCATCCAAGGGTGCTTTGATTGCCGAATTGCGGTTGGTTGATACAGTCCTCTCCGAGCAAATGGCAGCCGAGGAGCGTCTCTTTGATGGGCTTGACACTACAATTATGGGTATGGCAACACTCGCTAACGCACCTGACCTGAATGCCACGTTTACGCAACTCCAAGAAAGCGTTGATGCTGCACTACAGGACTACGATGCCCGTCAACCTTGGAGCGTTGTTCCTCACCTCGTGCATGGGTTAAAGACGACCCGCACCTTAATCGAGAACGTCCAGAGCATAAAGCTTGATGATGCCACCCGCGCACATCTCCTTTTCCTCCTCAGAAATAAAGAACAGGAATTGATGGATGCCGCGAGTGCTGCGCTCGGTATGTCTCTGGAGGTACTCGTTCAACCCGAAGGGGCACAAGAAGGATTCTTCCGCTCACCTGAAACCTTCGCTGTCGCAATTCCGGGACAGAAATTTTCAATCGGCATGCGGATGGTAAATCCAGCGCCGGTTGCAGCTGAATTTGTTGGCGCATCACTCCAGACCCCGGAAGATTGGAATGTACGTCAAATGCCAACAGAGACAGGTCAGAAAGAGATGATGTCCATACAGACAAACCAGCCAGTCTCTATTGCGTTTGAGGTGGAAGTGCCAAAAAATACCGCGTACACGCAACCCTATTGGACGCGCGCCTCTGAGTACCACGACGCTGTCTATACACTCGAGCGTCCAGAATTCCGATTCTTACCTTACACGCCACCTGATGTTCAAGGTGTTGTGACCTATCGCGTGGATGGGGTCGACTTTACGCTCACACGACCCGCACAAACAGTTTCGATCAACCGACCTTGGGGAGAGAGACGACGTTTGCTAACCGTAGCTCCCGCCATCAGTCTCTCTGTGTCGCCGCGTATCGGTGTGATTCCCATATCTGAATCTGCTATGGCGGGTGGGAAAACGACGTTTACCGTCACGGTGGAGATGCTAAATAACGTAAAGGGTGAATCAGAAGGCACACTTTCGCTCAAGTTACCAGACGGATGGCGTCCGTCGCCTGAAAGTGCATCTTTTGCCTTCACACACGAAGGGGCAAGTAAGACGTTTACTTTTCAGGTGTCCGCTGAAGATGTAGAAGCGGGAAAAGATTACACAATTCAAGCAGTCGCTACATCCAATGGCGAGGAATACGCCACCGGTTATCAGGCGATTGATCATCCTGATCTTGAACCGCGCCACCTATATCGCCCTGCGACAATGAAGCTTCACGGCGTTTCGATTGAACTTCCAACGGATTTGAAAGTCGGTTACATCATGGGTGTGGGTGATAGGGTGCCTGAAGCACTACAACAGATCGGTATCGACGTTGAGATGCTTGATCGAGAAGAACTCCGTACCGGTGATTTAAATCGGTTTGATACCATTCTGGTCGGCATTCGAGCGTATGCTGTGCGACAGGATCTTATCGCCTATAATGGACGGCTCCTCGATTACGCCCATAAAGGTGGCAATCTCATCGTACAATATCAGACCCCAGAATTTGATGCAGCACCTTTCGGTCCCTATCCTTATACAATGGGCAGACGTCCAGAGGAGGTATCCGAAGAGGACACACAGGTGACCATTCTAATGCCAGAGCATCCGATTTTCCAGCATCCAAACCGAATTACAGAGGCGGATTTCAACGGATGGGTTGAGGAACGCGGTTCAAAATTCTTGACCGAATGGGACTCCAACTATCAAGCACTCCTCACATGCAACGACCGCGAGCAGGAACCACAGCACGGCGGATTTCTCTATGCCCAATACGGACAAGGCACCTATACCTACGCCGCCTATGCCTTTTATAGACAACTCCCGGCAGGTGTAGGAGGGGCATACCGTCTTTTCGTCAACCTGCTCAGCCTTAGTCAATGAAATTAAAGGAAATAAATCGGTAATGCAGTGTTCTGTCCAGATGCAAATTGATACTTGTAGGTTGGGTTGAACGTAGTGAAACCCAACAAAATAGGACGGATTTCCAAATCCCTACGACTGCTGACTGCTGAAAATGGCTTCGGCTTTCGCAGTGAACGCCCTGACCACTAACCGCTGACTAATCTGTTTCCCACGGTGCCACATCCCCAACGGGTGGTGGTGCCGGGAAACGGCTTACGACATCAACAGGCTTCCCCACGTCAGAAGATTCAATCACGCGTTCACATACTTCTAACGCGTGCCGTGCTTGCGCACCGTTACAGCGCGGGTTTCGGTCGGATCGGATTGCGTCAGCGAAATCCGCAACACCTTTGCCCCAATCCAACCCTGTAAAAGATTTCGGGGGAGAAGGTTCATCTTGCCACCTGTCCTGTGGTGTAAATTTTTGAATACCGCGCCCGTCATCGTGTGCCTGAAGAGAGAATCCGCCTGCTGTGCCGTGGATTTCATAAGGTGGAATCCCAGAAGCGACAGTGAAACTGTGATAAATCAGTCCGTGTGCTCCGTTCTCAAATTCCAGTACAGCAAACCCGTGATCTTTCTCGTTTACCTCAAACTCAGTTCCCTTCCGCGGTCCTTGAGTTAACGTTCGTTTCGGAACAGCAAGCCTTGCAAAGCCGTGCACCGTTTTAACAGGGGCGATCATCGTAGTCATTGCTGTGAGTGGATAAGGCGCGACATCTCGGAAGGGACCGGCGTGCATCAGAAACGCGTCCGCATTCGGGTGCCAGTGTTCCAACGGACCACCGAAGTTACCAATCGCAGAGATGACATCGCCGATTTCGCCCTCGCGTATCCGCTGCCAAACGTTCTGTTGAACGTAGCCGAGAATCGCTGAAGGCGCACACGCCAGTTTCAAACCCATTGCTTCCGCTGTTTCGACGAGTTCGTTCGCCTCATCGGTTCGGATCGAAATCGGTTTCTCAGAATAGACGTGTTTTCCTGCTTTCAGTGCTGCCAGCGAAACCGGATAGTGGGAAATATGAATCGTCAAATTCACAATCGCTTCTACATTTGGATCGTTCAGCACTTCGTCAAGTGATTTATAAACGTGTCCACCGTTTCGTTCTGCCAATGCTGAGGCACGCCCTTCATCTTCGTCGTAGTAGCCAACCAATTCAATACGATGGGGATACGCTTGGCATCGGGGCTGGTAGCCACCCGCCGCTATCATACCACATCCAACAATCACCATGCGAACTGGAGTTGTATTAGACATTCACTCAGCTCCTTTTTACCTGTCAATTTTTCCGTGATCTGTAAGGCTTTAAGTGTATCAAATTACCACACTGATTACAAGCCGATATTATATTTATTCCAGGGTCATTCAATTCTCCTGCATCTGGGTATGCACTTTGTAGCATAGGAAACCGTTAGCCTGTGCATCTTATAGCCCCAGCGGGGCGAAAGGTGTATAGAAATATGGGAAACCCACCAACCCATAAGCCCCAGCGGGGCGAAAGGCGCATAGAACTATGGCGGATACCTATACCCAAATTTACATGCATGTTGTCTTTGCCGTCAAAGGGAGACAATCCCTAATTCCAAAACAGCACAAAGAAGCTTTACACCAATATATTACCCGCATTATCACCAACAAAAAGCAAACAGTCATTCGGATTAATTCAATGCCCGATCATATCCATATCCTTGTCGGGATGACACCCGATATGGCACTCTCTGATTTAGTAAGGGACATCAAGGCAAATTCATCAAAATTCATTAATAAAAAGAGATGGGTTCTCGGAAAATTCCAATGGCAGACGGGCTTTGGCGCGTTCTCATATTCTCACTCACAGTTAGATACTGTCGTTCGTTACATTAAAAAATCAGGAGGTCCATCATTCACATCAGACATTTAGAGAGGAATATCTCGCGTTTCTGAAACGTTTCGATGTTCCCTACAATCCGAAATACGTTTTTGATACGGATGATGCGTTTGATGCCTGATACACCTATCGCCCCGCTGGGGCTTTTGTGGTTGGGGATCCGGGCGTGCTATACACCTATCGCCCCGCTGGGGCTAAAGCCGCCAATCCTGAAAAACCTTGAATCCTGTAAATCTTGGTTCAGATATTCACAACTGACCACTGATAACTGATAACTAATAACTATAGTGAATTGTCAAAATATGTAAACATTCCTAATGCGATTTCTTTAAATCGCCCCATATCATCGTCAGTTTACCCGCAGCTATAACATGCCCCCGCACATGCGTCGTCGCCAACGGCGTGTGCTGACCCGCTAAGGAAACATCCTCGAGCCGGTAGTAGTAAACAACATTCGGTTTCGCAGTTGTATCCGTAAAGGTATACACGTGCTTCTCATTCGTCGTGCCGTGCCCAGCGATGAGACCTTTGACGTTGATAACCTTGAACCCACCCAACTTCGTCTCACTCCGTAGGATATTGAAACCCGCAGTGTTCAATTCTGACTCTGTGACCCAGGTAATCTCCACATGCCCCGTGGCTTTATCGCGAACCGGATGAAAACGCGACAATCCGACCGGCAGTGGACCGCCCCCTCGATGCCCTGGATTGCCGATGTCTGTCGCTTTGCCCCAATACGTCATGACTCGCAACGGCAGCTTCGAGGCAGGCACCCAGTTCTCTGAGAGCCTCCCATCAAGCGGGATGCCTGTGACGTGATAATACCGACGCATCAACGAAGTCCGATGACCTGCTTGAGTTTTGCCAGCTGGGAGCTGCCACGCCGGGACATCTGCGGTTCGCCGATCCCCATCGAGATTTCCGGCAATGTCACTGATCCGACCCTCAGGATCTAACAACTTCAAGAAGAAACCGCGCTCACCCAACACGGCGTTGCGATCAAAGGCTTTCTGGTCAGAAACGTTGTAAACCGTTTCTCTTGGAATCTCTCGCGAACTCCGACCGTGCCAGGTCACGATGAGTGCTGTCTGATGCGCCGGAATCCGCAAACCCTTGAGCGTGATGAGACCATGGCGATGTGCGCCCGCAGCGTCGCGTGCCTCAATGTGAAGCTGATAGCCTCTCAAATCGACTTCCGTCTCTGAATCGTTGTAAAGTTCGATCCATTGTGGTAAAGAATGCAGTCCTCCCTTGGAGGTGAGCATCAATTCCGAAAAACTCACTTGATGTCCAGGCAGACGTCGCGCCTGATTCGTGTAGCCCGGATTGCCAATGTCTGTTTCTTTGCCATAATAACTTTCGATTTCCAATCGCATTTCTGAGGCAGGCACCCAGTTTTCTGAGAGCCTCCCATCAAGCAGCATACCGATCTCATGATACCGACGCATCAAGGAGGTCCGAGCACCCGCATCAGTTTTGCCAGCAGGCAACTCCCATACGGGTGTGTCTTTTGTGTGTTTATCGCCATCAAGGTTGCCCACAACGTCGCTCACCCGACCCTCAGGATCCGACAACTTCAAGAAAAAACCGCTCTCACCCAATATCTGATTCGGGGCATGACGAAACGCAGCCGGCATACGTCTATAAAGAACGTATATACGATCTAGCGGAAGGTCTGAAGAGTGCCGTCCAGGCGACGTTACCAATACGGCGACCTGATGCGCGGGAATGCTGAGACGCTGAAAGGTAATGACGTCATGGCGATGTTCACCCAGAGCGTCGCGTGCTTCAATTTCGAGTTGATAGTCTCTCAAATCGACGGTGCGCTGAGAGCCGTTATAGACTTCGATCCACGCCGGCAGCGAACGTCGTCCACGACGCTGGGTAAACATCAACTCCGAAAAACTCACTGCGGGGCCAGGCATGCGTCTTGCGTCATTGGCATACCCCGGATTGCCGATGTCTGTGCTGCGACCGTAATACGACATGACTTCTAACGTCATCTCCGAGGCAGGCATCCAGTTTTCTTCGCTTTTCCCATCAAGGGGTATCCCAGCGGCACGGTAATACCGACGCATCAGCGAGGCCCGTACATCGCTCTCGGCGGTGGGCAGCTCCCACCTCGGCGCGTCTGCTGTCCCTTCAATACCATCGAGATTGCCAGCGATGTCATTGACGGTGCCATCGGGATCGGACAACTTTAAGAAGAACCCCGTCTGACCGAACACTTTATTTCGGTCTTGATGGCTTTTCGGGGTAAACACATCACGATGATGACTCGCGAGAGAGTAGACGCGCGGGCGAACATCCGGCGAGCTCCGCGCAATCCCGGACACCAGGACTGCTGTCTGACGTGGCGGGATGAGAAAACTATGCAACTTGATAACGGCATGCCGGCGTCCACCCGAAGCATCAAGGGTTTCTACCTTCAGTTGATAGTCTCGGAGATCGACTTCCGTCTCTGAATCGTTGTAAAGTTCTATCCACTGTGGCAAAGAATGCAGACCGCCCTTGGAGGTGAGCATCAACTCCGAAAAATAAAGACCTCCAGGTGGACCCGGCGGAAAGGTCCAGCCTTTTTTATATCCCGGATTGCCGATGTCTGTTGCTTTGCCATAATAGCTGGCGACTTCTAATCCCACATCTGCAGCACGGACATAGTTCTCTGAGACTTTCCCATCAAGGGGCTCCCTATCATCATAGAGGCGGAGCAACGATGTTCGCACACCCGTATCTGTGATACCAGCAGGCAACACCCACGCCGGTTCATCCAATGTGAATCTATTACCATCGAGATTGCCGACAACATCGCTGACACCATCGGTCGGGTGTGATAACCTTAAGTAGAAACCCGGCTGACCGAGCACGCTATTCGCTCGGGGTATCTGCTGCTGAGTCTTATTGTCCCTAAACGCATGTGGGTGGTGTTCAAAGAAGTTATACACAGACCCTTTTAAGAGATTGATGGAGTTAGGGGCATCCGATGTCACGATAAGTGCTGTTTCATTGGGTAAAATCTGCAAGTTATCCAGTCTGACGGTGGCGTACCGATGTTGACCTGCTGCGTCGCGCACCTCGGTTTCAAGGTTCCAATCCCAGAGATTTACGGTCTCTGTCTGAGACACATTACAAAGTTCTATCCATTGGGGTAGCGCATCGGGTTGACTACCCATATCAAACATTAGTTCGCTGAATCCGATTTGTCCGCGAAACGCTAAGCTATCAGGGGTCCGATTCGGGCCGCGTATACCGCTTGTCTGGGGCGGCGGTGAAGGCCTAGGCGGCGGTGGAACTGTCCGATCTGCGGTCACTGTGAAGCTCACACGAAGTTCAGGATGCTCGAGGTTCGTCACGGATGTCGTCTTTGCTGGGACGACGGCTTCCACGATGTGTGTTTCGCCATCATTGCCGAGGGTAATTTGTACGGGTGCCAATCCATCGTCCCCTGTTTCGACAGGATTCATCGTCTCGCTGCTGCCATCTGGGGCGGTAACCGTCCATGTGACAGGCACTTTCGCGAATTGACTGTTGGCACCTCGATCTCGCGTGAGACGTGGCGTGAGACTGTACCAGCTTTCGGGGACACTCGGATGTTCATTAACGCCCCGCACCGTAAACGTGTAGCGTGTTCTCGGGTGGCCCCTGTAAGATGCCTCTTCTGGAAACGCTCTCTCAAGCATAGGGACAGATGGTGTATATTCGACGCTACGACTACCGGATACGAGTGCGGGTAAGTCTTCGTAGACGGACGCATAGTCGAGTCCAAGGTTCAACCTCAAGTAGATAGCCGTCCTGCTATTTATGACCTTTCCCTTGTTCATGAGGTCCACCAAAGGGGTGAGATCCGTCAGATGGAAAAAGGTACTGGATCCGGTGCCTATGAAGCGCAGATACAGATTCACCAAGAACACGTTGGGTAAGGCATCTAACACGGATAGGTCCGAGATGTTGGTATTGGTAAGACCTAATTCCCCCGAATGAATGTAATAAGGAGGGTATTCTTCTAATGGTTCTTGATCGATTTCTGTTGACAAAAAGGGTAGCACGGCTGATAGAGATTCATGAGTGATGTCGGTACCATCAAGCCGCAAAATTTCCAAATTTCTTAACTGCGTCAGGGGCGATATATCCGAGAGGTTCGAATTTGAGCTAATAGTTAGATCTCTCAAGTTTGTTAGACGGCTGACCCCTGTTATATCCGTGATAGCATTACGGATAAGTCTTAGGTGTACCAACGCCGTGAGTTTCGATAGGTCAGGAATTTTGCTGATGCCATAAGTATGTGTAAGTGATAAGTATTTAAGTTTTGTTAAATCCGCCAGGGGCGCCATATCAAAAATTATAACACCTGAAAGTGCCAGATATTCCAATTCCGTTAGCCCTGAAAGGGGGTCGAGATTAAAGCGAGGACGTGCGTTTAACTCTGCCTGGGTCCTGGGAATCCCCCGAAGTAAGTTCAACCTAGTGAGGTTAATAGCATACTCCAAACCCGTGAGCTCACGAATGTCTGGACCGTCTGCGTTGAGTGATGTCACTGTCGCCATCTCTGCCTCGGTGATTGTATCCCCAGGACTCTTGAGGAGCGAAGTTTCAATGAGCTTACGAAGTTCAAGATCAGGGATGTTCACAGGGTCATTGGGACCAGCATTCGCTGGATGAAGTGCTGCAAGAAACCCAAGCAAAAAGAGAGAAAAAACGTAGAAAGATTTTGACATGGTTTTTGACATTTTTTGCGGAACCCTGATGCAGCAAAAAAATCCCGCAACACGCTTCACTATGTGAAACAAGGCGTGTGCGGGCGCGAGACTATCCTGTCCGGCGTTTGACAACGAGGCAGAAACTTGGACGATAAAATACTTAACTTGTGAAAAGTGGAGGGGGGGTAGGCTTACTTGACTGGTTAAGGGACCAGAAACGCACAACCGACACAATATTCGGCATATAGACAGAAACTTGAGGCAAACAGTTAATGGGGGACATCTTCACGCGGGTCCTCTCACCCAAATGACTAAAGTTTGGACAATTCGTATCAGTTTCTTATTCTGTAACGTTTTTAATCAGTATCATGATACACAAAAAATGCAAATAATGTCAAGTTTTAAGTTCAGAGGTCACTTGCCCTTTTTCCCTTGACGCAAAAGGTGAGTACAATGTAATATATACATACGATGTAGCCTGCAAATCACATCGCAAAATTTTGAGGTGATAGTTGTGTTAAACTCCAACCGACTCGCGTCAATTGCTATTCTTGTGTGCTTAATTCTGTCTGGATGCGCTGTGTCGCGTGATACTAACCAAATTGAAGCTTACAATCAATTCGCAATAAAAGCAGCACAAGCACAACTCTGGAACGAGGCGGTCTTCCGATGGAAACAAGTTATTGATGTTGACCCAGAGGACGCCAAAGCCTATAATAACATCGGTGTTGCTTACGAGGCGCTCGGAAAGATAGATGAGGCAGTCGCTGCTTATCAGCGCGCAACGGAATTAGAACCGGATAATAAATACTACCGGCTCAACTATCGGCGGTGTCGTATACACATTCGGCGAAGTGGAATTAACGGTGACGATACGCCCCACTCAGAAGAAGAGGAATCTCCAGTTGGGGAATAATGGAGACAGCAGGATGCAGATAGTGAAAAAGATAGGAATTCTCTTGGTAATGCTAACATTTTGCGGATGTAGCACTGCTGTCACACGTGTCTCTATTCCGGTGAAGGTCCAATCTGAGATTGACATTACCCGGTATTCCAACTTCGCTGTTTTGCCATTTGTCAGTGAAAAGCAGAGAGATCACAACGAAGAATTACCACCGGAGGTCGGCGAGGACATCGCCGCGACCCTCCGCAGAGGTTTAGCGCGCCAAAAACGCTTTGAAGTCGTCAGCTCGCAGGAAACAGCAAGAATCCTTACCGGCGAAGACCTCGGAGAGGAATGGCTCTCTGATACAAAGCATCTCAGCCAACTCGGCGAGTATTTTGAGGTGAAAGGGGTTATCGTCGGGAGCTTCCGATTTTATTCAGATAGTCGGCCGAGACGGTATTATGGCGAGCGCTACTCCATACAACGACAACGCTACGTGATGGATTATCAAGACTACATGCAAAAAACCTATCTGCTCTCCCTGCGTGTCATGATTGTTGATGTTGAAACTGAGAAAATTATTTGGGATGAGTCATACCGGCGGAGCACCGCAGAGGCGCATACTATCGGTTCATTTATTTTTTCTCAGGCAGGTCCGCAGGCAAATACTGTCAGAGAACTCGGTAGGCGTGCTGTGTCAGAGTTTACGCGTCAAATCTCCCCACATTATGAGCAAGAAGATAGGTATTTGGTAAAATAGGTAGGAAAAAAAGATGAGTGGTGTGAAAAAAAATCAAATTGGCAATCGACAGTTGGCTATTCGCTATTTGCTATTCGCTATTTGCTATTTGCTATTCGCTATTCCTTGTGTCACGTGGGCACAGGGATTTGGGAAGAATAAGATTACGGGACAGCGTTTTGAGTGGCACATTCATAGGACAGAGCATTTTGATATTCACTACTATCCGAGCGAAGCGAAACTCGTGCCCATTATGGCTGCCATCGCAGAGGAGGCTTACGAGCAACACAGTGCGGATTTTGAACATGAGCTGCGAGATAGAACACCCCTTATCCTTTATAAATCCCATAAAGACTTTCAGGAAACCAACATAATCCTCCAAGAACTTCACGAAGGTATTGGAGGGTTCGCAGAGATCTTTAAGCATCGCATCGTTATACCTTTCACAGGTTCGCTTGAAGCGTTTCGAGAGGTAATTTTCCATGAGCTTATTCACATTTTCCAGTACGATATCATCTATCAGAAACCGCATGCGCGTATCTATAGTGGTGAATTTCTCTATTCCGCACCGATCTGGTTCATAGAGGGAATGGCGGACTACTTTGCCGAAGACAACGACGCAATCGGCGAAATGGTAATTCGCGATGCAAGCATGAATAACAACATCGTCCCACTACCGCAACTCCAAAATTTCAATCGACTCAGTTCACCTTTCATCGGATATAAACTCGGACAATTGGCTGTGGCGTATCTCACAGAGACGTATGGACGGGAGAAAATTGCTGAGATTTTGCAAGGATTACGACAGAGTCGGACGAAGGATATCAACCAAGTTTTCATAGAAGTTCTCGGCGTAGAACTCGAAGAATTTGATAAAGCGTGGAGACAGACAGTCCGAAAACGTTACTGGCCCCTCATTGAACATCGGGAATTACCCGACCTCGTCGCCAAGAATCTGACCGAGAAATCGCGATACTCCCATAACATTAAACCTATCTGGTCACCAAGCGGCGATATTATCGCCTATGTTACAGGAAATGAAGGGTTTCTGGAGATTGTCCTCATGTCCGCAAAAACCGGTGAACGCATCAAGCGCGTCACTAAGCGGCTTTTCCGTGAAAAATACGAGGAGATTCGCACTGATTTCAGCGGGTTCGGCAGAAGTCTTGCTTGGGCACCTGATGGCGATAGGATTGCCTTTGTCGCCAAGTATCACGATGCCAACTATCTACTTGAAGTCAACATTTTGACAGAGGAGCTCACACAGTACTTTGAACTCGATTTTGACAACGTCACCTCCCCGGACTATGATGGCAGCGGTGAGCGAATCATCTTTTCCGCCCTGAAAGAGGGGCAGACAGACCTCTATATCATTGAATTGCTGACCGGTGACGTAGACCGCCTAACGTTCGATCCGTTCAATGACACGCATCCTTCATGGCATCCAACGGATGGTAAAATCGTCTACGCTTCAGAGCGCGGTAAAAATAGGATCGTCCTTATAGACCTCAACCTCGGTACGGAACGTGTGCTGACAGATCGCACCGCTAATGCTATCAGCCCAGCTTGGACCCCAGATGGTGAATCCATTCTCTTCTGTTCAGATGCCTTGGGAATTTATGATGCCTATGAACTTGAAATTGTAGAGAAAACGAGCACAGAGGAAAACATAGATGCCATAGAAGCGATAGACCCTCTACAACAAACTGATAGCACGACGGACACAGAATTAGGCGTATCCGCACAGGGAGAGGAGAAGGCTTCGGACCCGTCTTTAGCAATTGAACTGACGCGTCTTACCAACATCATGACGGGCTGTTTTAATCCGAGTTTTTCCCCAGACAGAGAACACCTTCTGTTTAGCGCATACCAGAACGGAAAATACGATGTCTGTCTCATGGATATCTCTAAAACCATAGAGGAGAAAACGGAGGTGTCAGACGTCGAAGAACCCACTGCGATTTTGACAGCCGAGATTCCAGAGAATTATAGGATCGCTAAGCGAAAGTACAGCACAAAATCCTCTTTCGCTTTAGATGCCATCTTCCCAGATTTTAGTTTCGGTGCCGATGGTCTTCTGAGAAGTACGGTTCAGATTGTCGGCAGTGATATGCTCGGCAACCATCGCATCGGAGTCAGTGTGATGAACCAGTCCAGCTATCTTGCCCCAGATTTTATCGCACAGTATGGGTTCTTGACACATCGAACCGATGTTGGCGCAATGATTTACAATTATCACGAGTATCACATCTTGGGCGGTATCCAGAGGAGGCGTGGCATTTTGCAACGGATTACTGGACTCGGCGCGTATGTCAATTACCCGTTTGACAGATACCACCGCCTTGACTTTGAATTCGCTATGTACTCGAAGCCGTTTTCCTTTAACTACCAAACCAGCCAACCTTTGGATCTGTACGACGATAGAGGTTTACTTACCGTCGGCTCTGTCGCTTTTGTTGGCGATACCACGATGTGGCGGGAGTGGGCGCCTTATACAGGTTCACGATATCGCGTCGAACTTGAACAGTCTATCCCTGCACTCGGTAGTGAATTGGCAATAACAAACGTTATTTTTGATGCCCGCCGTTACTTCGGACTCGGTAGGCGCTCTACTATTGCAGCACGGTTATTGCTCGGCGGCAACTTTGGTGCTGACAAATCATACTTCTATCTCGGTGGGATTGATACAATACGCGGTCATGACTATGAAGCATTGGTCGGCACGCGCATCGGACTGCTCAATTTGGAAGTCCGCATCCCTTTTATAGATGTACTTCACTTCGGATGGCCCGTTCCGTGGACGCTCGGTGGGATCCGTGGGATCGCTTTTGCAGATATGGGCGGTGCTTGGTCAGATTGGCAGTATGGAACGGATAATCCGTACAAGATCTTTGTCTGGGAGAAAAATCGACTGCGTCTCGAACACGTCAAAGCCGCAATCGGGATCGGTCTTCGACTGCAACTCGGGGTGTTTTCCATAGATTTCGCCGCAGCACGACTTACCGACCTCACCAGATTGGATCCCGGTGTAAAATTTCACCTTGGACTTGGACAAGCTTTTTAAACTATTGTACGCTGGTCGCTTTCCTCCGTTGTCGGAAAGCGGTTCCTGTTAATTCAACGCTACTTCAGTCAATTGCATAACCAAATGGCGGATAATAGATCGTGAAAAACCAGGATCCAGTTATCTTAAAAAAGTATAAGGTTTGCGACAGCGGAGCAAACCGTGAAACTCAAGAGGTTAATAATTAAAAAATGGATTCACGAACCAAACGCTTGATTCCTACTATCGTTGTCCTCGCAATTATCGGAGGACTCGCTGCCATTTGGGTTAACCTTTACCCTGATTTTCTATGGTTCAAGGTAGTAGACTATTGGAGCGTTTACACTAAAATTCTCACAACAAAGATCGGGGTCGGTCTAATTGTTGGGCTCTGCTATTTGATAATCCTGCTAACAAATATTGCTGTAATCTACCGATTCACGCCAGCGTATCTCAGCCCCGCTTTTATGGGAGGTGCCGAATTCACCGGTGCTACAGACGATCCGGGTGCTACACGAAGGTTGATTTACGGTGGGCTAACGCTTCTCGCAGTGCTTTTTAGTGTCTTGATGGGATACACAGCCAGTGACCGCTGGGAGGTTTACCAACGTTTCGCCAATTCCAATGAACTCGTTTTTCCTGCAGCTACGCCTATTATCGCCGAAGGTGGGCTTGATTCTAACGAGATTCCGGTCTCAGAATTGGAACTCCAAGCGAAAAATATAACGGTTGGGGATCCAGTAAATGTTCAGGTCAATGGCATAAATCAGGAGGCACGCGTTGAAGCTGTCTTGGGCAATGCTATCCGATTGAATACATCCATTCAGATAGAACCTGGACAAAAAGCGTTTTTTACTTCACCCGCACGCGACCCGATTTTCAATAAAGATGTCTCCTATTATGTTTTCAGAATGCCCATGTGGCGATATATCTGTGGAACGCTTTTTGGTGTTTTCTTGTTGGTAACAATATTCGCAGTCGTTATCTACTTTTTCCACGGGTTAATCACGGGTGATACCAACCAGTTTAGGTTCCGTCCGCCTTTCAACGTGAAAGCCCATCTGTTTACACTCGTTGGGATAACACTCCTCTGCCGCGCTTGGAACTACCAATTCGCTATGTACGACTTGTTGTATACCTCAAACAATGTCGTGCGTGGCGGTGGTGGATACGCTGCTATACAGGCGCGCCTTCCTGTATTGTGGATTATGCTCGGTATCACAATCTTGTGTGCGTTGGTTTTCATCGTCAGCATCTTCCTGAAGCGCAACACCCTTGCTTTCGGTGGATTCGCCGTCTTTCTAATCGCTGGATTCCTCGGACAAGCCTATCCCGTCGCTATACAGAGATGGCAAGTTGAACCCAGAAAACAGGTATTAGAGTCAGATTATATCAACTATAATATCAAAGCAACGCTCCAAGCTTACGGCTTAGCCGGAAACACTGTGACCGAGCAGGAATACCCACTGACGGAGCAACTCAATTATGCTGATATTAGAAGTCCAGAAAACGCCCCTGTTTTTAATAGCATCCGACTCTGGGATTGGCGCCCCTTACGCAGAACTTTCCGCCAACTCCAAGAATTAAGATCGCAATACGACTTCAATGATGTTGACATTGATCGCTATGTTGTTGATGGTGAAATTCGACAGGTAATGCTTGCCGGACGGGAACTCAATATCAACGAACTTCCCGTAGAAATCAGAAATGATTGGTATAAGCAGACCTATACCTATACACACGGATATGGTGCAGTCGTTAGTCCTGTCAACGAAATTGATAACGGCAAACCGAACATGTACATTCAAGGGTTGCCGCCTATTGATTATAACGAACAGTGGCAACACCGATTTAGTGAAACGCCGGGACCCCGTATCTACTATGGTGAGCGGACCAATCGCTACGTTATTGTCCACCCAGATCGTCCCCAAGGGCTTGAATTCGATTATCCGCAAGAGGGACAACAATACGCCGAATATGCATATCAGGGAAAAGGCGGCGTACAGTTGAACTCTTTCTGGCGTAAACTCGTTTATATGCTCAAATTCGATAACGAAATTAACTTCGTCTTGCCGGGTGAAATTTCACCGACCAGTCGGATTCTCTATGAACGAAATATCAGGGAACGAGTTCAGAAGATCGCACCTTTCTTGCGATATGATGGCGACCCCTACATCGTTATCCATAACGGGAGACTCGTTTGGATAATCGATGCGTATACCATCACCCATCGGTATCCCTATGCTGTTTCTATGGAGGAGTTTGTCAGCGAAAGAAGGCGACAAATTGCAAATACACAGCGGAACAGTGAACCGTGGGGCAACTATATCCGAAATTCTGTCAAAGTGATTGTTGATACTTACGATGGTAGTGTCGATTTTTATATTATGGAACGAGAACAGGATCCTATTGCCGAGTGCTATCGCAGAATCTTCCCAGATCTCTTCAAATCGTTTGAAGAGATGCCAGATGAACTCAAAACGCATATCCGTTATCCGACATCCATGTTCCTGATTCAAGCGCGGGTCTATCAAGATTATCACATGAAGGATCCGGTAACCTTTTATGCGGGTGAAGATAAATGGGAGATTGGCAGGGAACTCTATGACAACACGGATGCCCAAACGCGGCAAGCTGCACCGCCCCAACAAAGAAGTCCTTTTGCGCCACAACAAGTACCCCAAACTTCTGGCGTAAACGGGCAACCCGTTGAACCCTACTATGTTGTTATCAGGCTACCGGGGCAGGAGAAGGCGGAATTCATGTTAATGTTACCTTTCACACCCCTCAACAAGCCGAATCTTACCGCGTGGCTCGCCGCCCGATGCGATTTGCCCCAATACGGGCAGCTCCTCGTTTACCGTTTCCCGAAAGGCAAACAGGTCGCTGGACCCATGCAAGTGGAAAACTTTATTAGCCAAGAGCCGGAGATTTCCCAACAGATTAGTCTTTGGAATACACAAGGATCCCGCGTCTTACGAGGCAATCTGTTGATTCTCCCGATGAACAACTCCCTGCTTTATGTAGAGCCTATTTACATTCAGTCCGAAGATGAGAAAACCGCTATCCCCGAATTGCGGCGAGTCGTCATTGGCTATGGCAACCAAGTTGTCTGGGGAGCCACCCTTGATGAGGCGCTCGTCAAGATGTTCGGAGAGGGAATGCTATCTCAAGCCACTGATACCGTAGCAACAACTGAAACAGCCGCTGATCCCGGCACAACTCAAATCTCGTTACGAGGACTTATTGAACAAGCAAACCGCTACTTCACTCAAGCGCAAGACGCACGACGCGCTGGGAACTGGGCAGAGTATGGCAGGGCTCTTCAACTTTTAGAGGGCGCTTTGCGGCAGCTTGAGGGAAACACACAATAGAACCTGCTGTCGGCAGTCAGCAGCCGGTTGTCGCTTAAAAAGGCGTTTGGGTAAACGATGACACCTCTTAACCGACAACTGATAACTGAAAGGTTTGCTAAGCAAACCGTACTGATAACGATTAAAGGAGGTGAAACAGATGGCTCTCGATTGGAAACCACGCCACCGGGATATGATTATCGGAGATATTCGATGGTTAGCCAGAATCTCCGATAAAGCCAATGCGAAACTGCAGGGCATCATCGGTGAGTATATCTACCCCTGACCGCAAGATAAGGTGTTCCTGGAGGAACACAAGGTAAGTGCTGAGGAGTTCGTTGAGATGGTCAAGAGCAACCCCTCAGACGATGAAATGATCGCCGCTATGAAAGCATTGGATCGTTAGCGGAATAGTCGTCAGCCGTCAGCCGTTGGCAATCGGTAGGTCGTTGTGGCGATGACAAGCGTTTTCCTGCTACATAGGCTTTACTGAAAGTGTGTGGTGGTTGCGTTTCGTTTTTTGCCACAAACTGCTTTTGCTGATTGCTGATTGCTGATTGCCAATAACACGGAGACCTATTTCCTTGGACTTAACAGCGTATCGTGACCAGATTAACGAGATTGACGACCAGATTTTAGCGCTTCTGCGGAAGCGATCTGAAATTTCTCTACAGGTCGGTGCGTTAAAAGCAGAGACAGGTGCTGCCACCGTCTATGTGCCACATCGGCACAAGGAGGTCATTGAACGCTTGAAGGCGCAAAATCGAGGGGCATTTCCTGAAAACGCCTTGGAGGCAATCTGGACAGAAATCTTATCTGCTTCTCGTTCCTTGCAAGAACCGGAGCGTGTGGCTTTCCTCGGTCCTATTGGCAGTTTTGGGCACATGGCATGTTTATCTCATTTTGGTTCCGCGGCTGAATTGATCCCTATCAGTCCGCAGATCGACATTTTTACGGAGGTTGAATCTGGTAGAACAGACTACGGTGTGGTCGCTATTGAGAATTCGCTGCAAGGCACCGTTCGGGACGTTTTGGAGCGCTTTCAACGTACACCATTGAAGATTTGTGCCGAGACATTCCAGCCCGTAAAACAACATCTACTGTCTCAGTCGCCACTTAACGAAATTAAGTGTATCTACTCACACCCGCAACCTTTCGCTCAATGCAGAAGATGGCTTAGTCGGTATATGGATGGTGTAGAGCAGGTCGAGGTTGTCAGTACCTCCGAAGCAGCACTTCGAGCATCACAGGAGCCGTCCACGGCTGCCATCGCAAGTGAACTCGCAAGCGAAATTTACCAAATCCCGGTTGTTGCTAGTGCCATTATGGATGAGCCGGATAACACCACCCGTTTTTTTGTCATTGGTAGCCACGCTGCTGAACCCAGTGGACACGACCGGACCTCTCTCTTTTTGGCAATTCAGGACAGGGTCGGCGCGCTTCATCAAGTTCTTGGAATTTTAAAAGAAGCACGATTGAACATGAATTATCTGGAATCTTTACCGTCTCGCGCCAAATCGTGGGAGTATATCTTTTTTGTTGAGATGGATGGACATGTTACCGACGAAAGCGTCACCGCCGCACTTGAGAAACTTGAGGTGTTGTGCCGAGAGGTCAAAATACTCGGATCTTATCCGCGTGGTACCCGGTAATGCTTACACTAACGCAACAAATTCAAGCACGCGCAAGCGAACTCGGATTTGAACTCGTCGGAATTACATCCGCAGCACACAGCGAAACGATCGCTCGATACCGGCAGTGGATAGAAAGTGGGTACGCTGGGAAGATGCACTATCTCGAAAAGCATCTTCCTCTCAAAGCAGATGTTCGGCAACTGCTCACAGAGGCAAAATCTGTTATTAGCCTCGCAATGAACTATTATACCTTGGATCCACCGAAGGCACTCGCCGAGGACTCAGGACGCGGACAGATTTCTCGCTATGCTTGGGGTGATGACTATCACGAACTTATCCGTGGACGACTTTTAGAACTCGTCGAATTTATTAAGTATACTGCTGAAAGCGAATTAAAGACCCGTGTCTGTGTCGATACCGCTCCTGTTATCGAAAGGGAATATGCGCAAAAAGCAGGTATCGGCTGGATCGGCAAAAATACGAACTTGATTCATTGGCGTTCCGGTTCTTGGTATTTCCTCTCCGAGATTCTTGTGAATATCGTTTTGGAATCAGAGACACCACCACTCCGGGGGAGTTGCGGGACTTGCACCCGCTGCATTGAAGAATGTCCGACGGATGCAATCATTGAGCCAAACCTCCTCGATTCCCGGCTCTGTATTTCGTATCTCACGATTGAACTCAAGGGGAGTATTCCAAAGCAACTACGTCCTAAAATGGGAAACCTGATTTTTGGGTGCGACATCTGCCAAGAGGTCTGCCCCTGGAACAGCAAAGCCGTACCGACAACTGAGCCAGGATTCCACCCACGCGATGGAAATCTTGCGCCGAAGTTATTATCGCTTATCGGCATGACACAGCAGGAGTTTAGCAAGCGGTTCAAGGGAAGTCCGATCAAACGTGCGAAACGCCGAGGGTTCTTACGAAATGTCCTTGTTGCCATCGGTAATTGGGGAGAGAAGCGTGCTGTTCCCGCACTCAAAGGCGCATTAGCGGATGAAGAGCCTTTGATACGGAGTCATGCTGCATGGGCATTGGGGAGAATTGGCGGCGAAACTGCCAGACAAACATTACAGACGCGATTAACCGTTGAGACTGAGCCAGAGGTTATTACTGAAATTCAGGACGCGCTCTTAGAGATAGAGTGATCATCAGGGAGGAACGAGAAAAATGCGTGAAATAGCAGCTGAACATCAGATAGCAGCTCCCGGTACCGGCACAAATGGGCTTGCATGGCAGGGAACATCAATCTGGAGTGTTGAGGGTCCGGGTCCTATCCACAAAATCAATCCTCAGACTGGGGCAGTTGAATTAACGCTCTCGCCGTCTTTCCCAGGTTCCTCTGGTATAGAGTCGGATGGTGAGCATCTCTGGTATAACAGCATCTGGCAACAGACTTTTTACAAACTCACAATTCCTGAACTCGATATCATTACGACTTTCCCATCGCCCGGAGAGGGACCGCACGGATTGGCATGGGATGGTGAACATCTCTGGAGCGTTGATATGAACACCAGTCGTTTAGTGAAACAGTGTCCCGAAACAGGCGAAATCTTGGCTGAATTTCCGACCCCGGGCGGTCGCGCACACGGACTCGCTTGGGATGGAGAGGCACTTTGGAATGCTGATACAAATGACCATATCATTTACCGAATCCACCCGGAATCTGGTGAGGTTCTTAGGAGCCTTTCATGCCCTGGTGAACCGCACGGGCTCACTTGGGATGGCACGGCATTGTGGTACGGTGATGATGCTGTAAAGACAATCTGTAGGCTCAATGTGTCCGAATGAGGCGGAACGAGAGTGAGAAGATATTGAGAAACTGCAGATATGGAATCGCCTCCGATTTAAGGATCAAATTTTTAGATTTCTATAATTTTCAAAATAATGCACCTTTTTCGCCTATAAATTGTGTCATTAATAATTGAAATCTATATTAATAAACAGTGGAGAAAACAAAAGAAAATCTTCGAAGCAAAATGAATCATTCCTTTCGGTTTCGGGGAACTTAGGTAATGTCAAATAGCGAGGGAGGGTGAAGTGAGAAAATTACAAATAGTCGTCCTAATTTTATTTTTAGGAATCGGGCCGGTCATGCAAAGCAGTGCCGACCGAGTACAACTCAATACGAGCGCTGCTGTCATCCAAGACAATCTCGGTTCGACTGTTGCTATAGGTGGCGATTACGCTATGGTAGGTGTTCCGAAAGATGATACTGATCACGGCAGAGATGTTGGCTCAGTCCAAGTTTTTATTCGCACTGAAGCCGGTTGGATGCAACATCAAAAACTGAACGCCAGCGACGCTGCAAGTGGAGAGCGATTCGGAGCAGCACTCTCAATGAGCGGCAATTATGTCCTCATTGGTGCACCCAAGAAAGAAGGTGCCGGAAGGAACTCAGGTGCAGCGTACGTCTTTGAGCGACGCGGCACTGAATGGGTCGAGCAAGCCAAACTCGTCGCATCTGATGAGATGCGTGGCGACTATTTCGGCATCTCAGTAGCACTTGATGAAAGAACCGCCCTCGTTGGAGCCCATCGTGCAAATGAACCCTTCGCTGACGGAGGCGCCGTTTACGTCTTTGAGCGGAACGGGGAAATCTGGAACCAGACAGCCAAACTTTTAGCACCAGATGGCGACCACTTCGCATACTTCGGTTTTTCTGTTGGACTTGATGCGAATACTGCAATCGTTGGTGCAATTCGAGATGGTGAAGCCGGTGAAAATGCTGGTGCCGCCTATGTTTTCGTGAAGAACGAATTCGGATGGGTCCCTCAAGCGAAACTCTTGGGTAATAATACCGAGGCGGAAGATAGGTTTGGTTACGCAGTCGATATTGACGGTGATTTCGCTATTGTCACATCACCTCGCAACAGAGGCATTGGTGCGGCTTACATCTATAGACGCGAAGGCACTGAATGGGAACAAAAAAGAAATCGCGTCCGGATCCGTATGATTCCGATTGACCCAGATGGTGCAACTTCTTTCGGTGTTTCTGTCACTATCAGTGGAGATACCGCAGTCATCGGCGCAACAGGAGGCGTAATCGGGGACAAAGAGAGCGGTGCAGCGTATGTCTTTACGCAGAATGAACCTCCCTTTTGGAATCAACACACAAAATTAGCCGCAGGCGATAGACAGAGCGGTGATCAACTCGGATTTGCTGTCGCCATTAGTGGCGATGAAATTATAGCGGGTGCTCCGACGCACAACGCAGGTGGAAGAGCTTCCGGTGCTGCTTATATTTTTGAACGAAATGAAGAAGCAAAGTGGGTAGAAAGTGGTAAATTGAGTGACGGAGAAACCGCTTCTGAAGATCAGTTTGGAACCGCTGTCGCTATCAGCGGCAATATTGCTATCGCTGGAGCCCAGCAAGCCGATGACGTCGCACCCAATGCTGGTGCTGCATATATTTTTGAGCGAGGCGGTGTTCTCTGGCTACAGCGCGGAAAACTCATCGCTGACGACGGAAAGGCTGGAGATCTGTTCGGAAATGCTGTTGCTATCAGTGGTGACACAATCTTGATTGGTGCCCCTGGTGTTGATGATGCTGGGCCAGAAGCCGGTGCAGCGTATATTTTCGTGAAGGCAGGCGAGGAATGGATTCAACAGGCAAAATTAATTGGGGCTGATCTCGAAATCTTTGATCGGTTCGGATCAACCCTGGCAATACACGAGAATACCGCTGTAGTCGGTGCCTACGGGAAAGATGAACTCAGCACGGATTCCGGTGCCGCTTATGTCTTTGTCCGAAACGGTGCCACTTGGACACAACAGGCGAAACTAACACATCGTAATGCTGTACCCGGAGATCATTTTGGATTTGCCGTTGCTGTCTATGGCGATAACGCTCTCATCGGAGCACCCCGGAGTGATGCAGCAGGACCAGATTCAGGTATAGCCTACCTCTTTATCCGCAACGGAGGCGCATGGCGCCAAGACCGTCAGTTTATTCCAAGTGATATCAGTATTGGTGATGAATTCGGTTACGCCGTTGATCTGGTCGAAGGTGCCGCTATTATCGGATCACCCAAGGAGAATCGAAATCAGGAGGACATGGGGGCTGCTTATGTCTTCGTAGAAACACGAGATGCTTGGGCACAACAAGCCAAACTTACTGCAACTGATGGCGAGGCTGGAGACGAATTCGGCATTTCTGTCGCACTCTATGAAGATACCGCAATCGTCGGCGCATGGAAAGACAATCATCCACTCGTTGATAGCGGGGCAGATCCAACATTGGAAATTGACAAAGGTTCAGCCTATTCCTTCTTACGTGATGGATTATCTTGGGTCGAGAAACGTCGAATTTCTGCTTCCGACACGAACCGATCTGACCTATTTGGGGCATCCGTCGCAATCAAAGGCTCATTTGCTATCGTCGGTGCTTCAGGCAGCGATAGTGCAGGGGCGAACTCAGGCTCGGCTTTTATCTATAATCCAATTGATCTCGGATTTCGCGCCGCCGATGTCCCTTTCTCTGTTGACCCGGCATCGAAGAACCTCACTACCCTCGGGCATATTAAACAGACAACAATCTTCCAAAATTATCCGAATCCGTTTAATCCCGAAACCTGGTTCCCCTATAATCTGGCGGAACCGACGGAAGTCGTTGTGAAAATCTATGATATCCAGGGTGGACTGGTACGCCAGTTGGATATCGGGTTACAACAACCCGGCAGCTATCGCGATCGGGAAAAAGCCGCATACTGGGATGGCAGAGATGAATCCGGAGAAATTGTCGCAAGCGGTATCTACTTCTATACATTCACTGCTGGCGACTTCCAACGGACACGTCGCATGGTAATTTTGAAGTAGTAATCTTCACTACCATTGCTAATAATGGTTGAATAGAGATACGGTAATAAAATACTCCCAACGCCTCTGGGCTTAGGAGTATATCAAGTGCAAAGGAGAGTAAAAATGCTTCGTATATGGATGGTATGCCTGACACTTTTACTTGCAGTGATAGGTTGTAAGTCGCAAACGCTGCAGGAACATCTTTTAGAACCGCCATTGCCTCTCACTAATTTCGCACTGATCCGGAACGGGGCGACTGCGGAAGCCTCGCAATCTGTCCCAAATCACCGCGCCGAGGAGGTAATCGATGGTGATACCACCTCCGAGACTTGGGATGAAGGCAGTGGTTGGGGAAGTAGTTTGGAACACTTACGCACCTCCGATCTGAACAAACGTCCTTACGTATCTGTGACACTTGCTAAACCGGTTGACATCCGAGAGATTGTCATGTGGACAATTGACTCTGAAAAACATCCAGCACAACAGTTCGGATTGAAGGACTATCGAATTGAGTATTGGCACGGCACGGGTTGGGAACTTGTTCCATCAGGTGACACGAAAGATAAGCAGTACACAGCGCGGAACAACACCAAAGGTAAACGAGTTCATGAAATCCGAGACCGTTTAATTGCCAGCAAAATACGGCTCGTACCAGTATCTTCAAATGACACAGTGCGTAACTACCAGCATATGGCGGGTAGCCGACCAGTATATGAAGTAGAAGGCATTGCACGGGTGATGGAATTAGAGGTTTGGGGCTATGCAGCGCCAGAGGTGCACACGCTTAAGCAGATTGCACAAGGCATGCCACCAGCATCAGTGACACAGGTCGTTCTGACAGAAACACAGGAAGGCAAAGCGCAACACGAACCGACGATTAAGGAAATCATTGAGAGCGTCTTAAATCAATACGAACTCGGATATGATATGGCAAATCTGACGCAAGTTATGTCCTGTTTCTCAAAAACGTATTTATCTAATGGACGCACATACCAAGATGTTGAATCAAAGGCAGCACGCTTTTTTGAGGTCTATCATCAGATTGATATGACCCTGACTAACATTGACATCCATCCCAATATCGCTGACGATACAGCGATTGTAACGGGCGGATACACACTACAATACAGCCCGATAGAGAACGGGAAAGTTGAACAAACATCGGGCAAATTGACACTGGTTTTCGCGAATGAAGCGGAAACGTGGCGGATTATAAGAGCAGAATAAGGGCGCGGAATCCGAAACTTGAACCGTACTTGCGAAGGACTCAAAAATGACCCAAGAACAGTCTAATCAACCCCATACTGACCCAAATGGGTCTATTCCCAGATCCAAATATAAAGTTAAGACAAATGCTGCCTGTGAGGGCAGCATTTGGGCAAAGTCTTATATCAGCGATGGGTATTTACTGCTTCCAGATATCATCACAGGGGAGGAATGCGCCGCCCTAAAAGCAGAGATGGTAAAAATCTTCCGTGGGGACTACCAGTATGAAGCAATTCCACCGATGCCAGAGACAGCGAGCGAAATGGAAGTATTGGATAGAATCATGTGTGTCGGTGAACCACACGTCTTTAGTCCATTGGTGCGACGTTACATCGAACATCCAAAAATCTGTGAAGTACTTCGAGAGATTGTGGGCGCACACATTCCATTTTGGGATGGTGGTGTGAAGTGTATGCAGTCGATGATGTTAGGCAAAGTGCCGGGACATACGGGTAATCCGTGGCATCAGGATGAGCACCCAATTCCGACGCGGGATAGATCGCTTATTGGCGTGTGGATTACATTAGACGATGCCACTGTTGACAACGGATGTCTCTGGGTTCTGCCGAATAGCCATCGTTCTGGCGTCATCTATGACCGAGTACCTCATGACAAACGTCACGAATTTGATAGCTGCCACGAAGCTGTCGGGTTTGATGACAGAGACGAAATCCCAATTGAGATGTCAGCCGGTAGTGCTCTCTTTTTTAACGGTTACCTTCTACACCGTTCCAAGAAAAACCGTAGTGATAAATTCCGGCGTATACTTGTGAGTCATTACTGTTCGACAGCCTCCTGGTTGGGTTGGAAGGGACAACGGAATTACCGTGGCGTTGTTACCGTCGCAGGCGAAGACCCCTATATCGACGAAGGGTACGTTACGCCAAACGTGTGGGCAAGATGGGAGTAAATTCAGGGCAACTTGGGTTATCTTAACACAGCTAAGCGTCCCAGGGTCTGTGTTGTCCGTTCTCCAGCGACAGCGCGTATTCTATAAAAATAAACCCCGTTTGCGAGCAACACGCCGTCAGCATCTCGGGCATCCCACATAACCTCATTGTAGCCTTCGTTTCCAGAAATCTCTTTCAGGACTTGTACCACCCGTCCTGATGTCGTGTAAATTGTGATAGAAGTCTCGTCTGCATCCAGTGATAACTGATAGGTAAATGTAGTTTCGCGTTTTAAGGGGTTCGGATAGTTGTGAACGTCCCATATTTGGAAAGGTGTTTCCTCCGGTGAGAAGTCCGCATCGTGTTTCTGGAGTGTCTGATAATCGAAACTCGTCAACCAAGCGACTTCTGCATTTAGAGTGCTTAGCAATTCTGCTTCAATCGTCCGATGCGAGTATCCAAAAAGCGGAACAAACTCCTCAATCCCTTTTATATGCAATTGTATAGACTTTGAGAACTCTATAGCACTCGTCAGTTTCGCACGGACTGCCTCTTCGGTTCCTGGTTCGTAGCCGAGTACAATCGCTTCTACCAATTTAGCCCGACTCTCAAAAAGCAGCATCCACAATTCCATCAAATGAACGGCGTCGCGCAAATCCTCGGCAGCTTCTGAATCAAAAGGTTCTGCAATCTCGCTTGCATCGCGTAGCTCGTTTGTGGCTTGTTGTTGCGGTGCCAAAAGTGCAGTGAACCGATTCACCGCAACTTTCGCGATCTCCAACTCAGGGATTGCCAACGTATCCTTGACCGCCCGCGGTCCAATCATCGTCCAAAATCGAGTTGCGAGTCCCGCTGAACCGCTGCCGTATGTGCCGCCAACAGTCAAAGATCCGGCGTAATCTGAAAAATAACTCGCCATGTTCCATCCGTTTACCCGTAAGGCATTCAGAATATGTGGTGCCGCTTTACTGCCGTATCGGGCTATTAATTCATTTTGGATGAGTTGAAAATGGTCGAGTTCAATATCCCAATTGATACGGGCACTCGCCAGCCGATCAAGGTATCCTAATCCCTGTGTCGCCCCTTGAATCGTAAATCCACTTAGACCAACGACTTCAGGATTATTAGCGAGTTGCCGAACACCTTGCACGAACAGATCGCTCTCCAACATCCAGAACGGCATCACCTCTTCCACCTCATGTGAGAGGATTATAAAACGATGCCCCATTTCACCCAGTGCTCTGATTTGCGGAATAGGTACACCTGCGTCAGCGACTGGTTCACCATCCGCACCCCACTTCCTGGAGAAAATGGTCCCTTTCGGTAACTGCCGTGCATAAATACCTGCTGCGTCTTTGAGCCAACTGCTATCGTAGCCAGAAATATAGAATTTGAAGTTTGGACGTATTTCTCGTGCGGCGTTGATAATCGTGAAATAGACCTGCCACAATTTTGCCTGTCCTTGCTCTGTTCTGTCTCCACAGTCAGGACAGTCGCAGGCACGTGTTTCGTGTCCCCAAGAACGGAGATGAAACCCTCCAAGCGCTGGATAGGTTCGTAAAATCGCCTGAATTAACTCCCTTACAAGTGTGTGAAATTCAGGTTTCGACCAGCAGAACGGACGATAAGACACTTCGTTCCGAGACGCACCGTATAACACCGCCGGTCCCAAAACATCAGGACGTTGTTGGATCAACGCCTCTGTCGGTTCGCCCGTCACGTACATGAAAAGATACGCGTCGATCCCGCGCCGTTTGAGCGCATTAAACCGATTTCGTAGTGTCGCAATCCGTTCTCGACGCTGCTCTATCGGTTCATCTTGCAATGCTTCAAATGCCGGTGCGTCAACATATTTGAACGCTGTTCCGAGACCGTCTTCAATACCGGTACCAGTCCACACACCCTCGCCGCCGCTCATATTAACACGATGACGCGCCAGCCAATTCGGATCCTCTATTTCTAACACGGCGCGCACGGGATAAAATGGAACCGATGTTTCGTCCATAAACGGTACAAGAAGTGCTTGCGCTTTGGCAACCGCCACCTCAGGATGGACCGGGGTCAAGCCGGTCAATGCTGTAATACAGTTTTCGATGAAGCCATACGCACCGTAGATAACGCCTCTTCCAGTGTGTGCAGCCACAACAATGACGATTTCAGTACCAACCTCTATGGTTTTGATACGATAGCCTTCGTCTCCAAGCTCTTTTCCCAATAAGAGTCCTGTGTCTGCTTGTAGTCCTGTAATTGTCGGATTTGATTTTGGAGTGCCCAACACAATCACCGCTGTGGTTTCTGTCTGCTGGCGATTGGTGCGAATGTCGAGTTTTGCGCCTGTGAATTGTTGGATAAAAGTTTGAATTTCCTCGGCGGCGAATACTTCCTGTGCCGAGGCATTTGCACCAATTTGAAGGGTCGCCCTCGGTTTTCCAGATACCGCAATTGGGATTTCATTACTTCTCGCTGGCGCAGCGAACATCACGATGCAAAATGTGAGGATAAGTGTGGGAACACCTCTTTTGTGGGCAATTTTTTTTAGAGACATCAGACTTTTTATCCTTAGTTAGCGCGTTTTAATGAACATCTCCACCTTCAAACCCCTGTAAAAAGTAGATCGCGCAAAAGGTCAGGACGAAGCCGATGACAAATAAGGTTTTCGCAATGCGACTCAAACCGGCACTTTCGAGGGTATAATTCCCACGAAACCCATCCATTACAACGTGCAAGAGTGTTCCCACAGCGAATGCTGTTAGGTAGTGGGTCAATTCCTGGAAGGCCCCACGAAACAGTTGTTCCCCGAGCAACGCCCCAACAACCGGGCCAACTATCAGGGGGGTCAGTCGCACCAATGCCTTCGCAAAAGTCTGATTTCGGAGAAGCGCGACGGTGATGAGTGTCCCCACTGGCAAGCGGTGGATTAATATACCAAATGCAAGGGCACCACCAAGGAGCTCTTCTTTCGCTGCGATGACCAAATTGAGACCATCTGCAAGCGAATGGAATGACAAACCGAGTACCGTTAAGTTTACACCCCATCTGCTATCGATGTTTCTCTCAGTTTCATCACGTCGGTGTGTTGTGAGACGTTCCATCGCTGAAATTAGGAAGAATCCACCCCACATCACAAGGATTGTGACATATCCTGCCTCGGTATAAAGGTGCATCATCATCACTAAGACGACACCAAGTACTGCACCAGCGGTCAATCCAAAAATGTTTCCAAAATGCCTTTGCTCCACCTGAGATACAAAAGCGATTCCAGCACCGAGTGGAACCGTTAACACCGCAATTGCCAGATAAAATATAAGCATAGTATAAATATAACAGAATTTCGGTTGGAATGCAATCGAAATTCAGAGTATGCCAGTGGCGTTTATGGTGGATTCTAAAAACAAATAAACATGCCCTGGCGGACAAGTTTGTCAAGTTCTCCTCTGACTCGTGACTTTCTAACCAAACCCGTTAAAAATTCAAAAACTGAATTGTCCTAGTGCCTACATATTTTAGAGTTGATTTGTTCAGAAATTTATGCTATACTTACTGCATTATCTTAGCTATACTTACTGCATTATCTTAAAGGAGAAAACAGATGGCACAAACCTATACTGCACTTATTCAGTACGCTGATGGGTGGTGGATTGGCAGCGTACAAGAGATCTCCGGTATCAATTGCCAGGAACGAACTAAAGACCAATTGCTGGTTAGCATCAGAAGTGCACTTAAAGATATTTTAGAACTCAATCGACAGGAAGCAAGTCGTCGTATTAAAAGTGGATATGAGGCTGTCTCTATCTCAATATGAAACGACGTGCCTTAATTCGACACCTTAAAAAGCACGGATGTTATTTAGTTCGGGAGGGCGGTAATCATTCGGTGTGGGGCAATTTGGAATTAAATGTCAAGACTGTCGTACCGAGGCATACTGAAATTAACAATCGGTTAGCCAGGGACATCTGTAAAGATTTAAGAATTCCTAGGCTGTAAGTTAATCAAATTTTTCCTTGCTAACGGTTCTAAATGTGATACACTTTCTTGATACCGTGGCACGAGCAATTTCCTTCCCTTTCATCCCAATTTATACGTAATGAACAGAAAGATATCCATTTAATCAATTTTTTTCTGACAAGTATTCTAAATTAACGCCATTTTAATTATTCTACTATAATATTCTTCGGTATATTGATAGTGTTACAAGGAAAAGTAAATGCGATCTAATTTTGATCTTGACGTGTTTGCACATTAATGTTAAAATTGGTGTCCACAACAATAGGAATTCACGCGAATCGGCTCCCTAATGGGATGTTATATTTGTAAATTATTATCAAGTAAAGGATAAATGAAAGCGAATGAAAATGGTAGACAAAATTTTTGATATGGTCATCGGATTTATGCTCAATCGAGATCTGGAAAGAGAGATGGGAGTTCGGCGTCAATTTTTAAAGGGAAGACTCGCTGAGATCCCCGCAAAACTTTTTGACAGACTGGTTGATCTGATAATGGGGACTCGTTACGCTTACTACTTGGAGATGCGGCGCAATATGCTTGAGGGTGGGGTCGTTGAAATGCCCTCAAATATCTTTGATTGGAAAGCACTCGAGCGTGCCAGTACTTACCTGCGCGTTTATATGGAAGATTTCCACGCGCAGTTCAAAGAAGATTATGACGGAAATTTCCCCGCTGAAGATTTCAAGGATTGGTTCCGTTATGTGCATGTTGAGCGTCCAGAGCGTGAGTCTACGAAAAAATCTGTCTCTGAAGAATTACTCGCTGACGATTTGCCGAGAGTCTAAAATTAACGTACTGAAATGTCGGGAATGTAAAGCAAAGACAAATTTTGCCTATAAAGGTAAAATTTGGGCGTTACTCAAACCGGCATTTCGTCATAAAACCGTCCATCCAGTTCTCTCCCCGTTTTCGATTTACGCCTGCCGCCCCACTGTTTGAAGAAAAATGGGACTTTAGCACTTTCACACTGATCTCGGATATCAATAACCCATTTTTTTTCTATCTCGCGTGCACCGGGACCTGACTCGCCGCCTACAATAACCCAATCTATTTCGTCCAATGCTAAATTTGGAAGTTCACCAAGTAGTGGTTCAAGTGAGAGAAATTTGATGTGGGCGTCGGTTTGGCTGAGAGCGTCAATCCGATGTGTGACGCGATTGTCTTCAACGCTGACTCCCATCCAGACGTTCGACGGCCACAGCAATTTTGGACTGTATTTCAGTAGTAGATCTGCCCGCTTTGTTAAGACTTGGAATTGGTGCCAGTGTGCTTTTTCCATCACAGAAAAGACTTTTTGAATATAGGTCAATTCAATCTTTTCATGAAACAGGTCGCTCATGGAGTTGACGAAGATTCGGCGCGGCTTTCTCCATTTCATTGGTTCGTTAAGTAACTTTGGAACAGTACGTACTTCTTTTGTCCATCGCGGACCTGCTATGGTATTTTCCGCCAAGCCTTCGTAAGCCAAGCCTTCACCTGAAAATCGCGCTGCTATCCGTTCAGCGTAGCAAAATCGACAGCCTTCTGATACACGGGTACAACCACGCACTGGATTCCATGTGGATTCTGTCCATTCAATTTTTGAGGATTGGCTTGCCATTCGTTCGCCTCCTACACCTAATTAGTCCAGTTTCCACCGAATCTATGTCCAGGGTTATTCATGCTCACTATCCTTTCCTAAGTTTGGTGAATTACTCTATATTAATTATATCAATTTTTGTTAAGTTATGTCAAGTTGGTTTTTTCGCTTTTCGTCATATTTTCGTGAAAGGGAAGATAAAGTCAGTAAACCCACCTGCAGTTCTGTAACACAGTGACCTTTATGAGCCAAGCCATGCCTTCAGCAATTGTTCTACCGATCAGGTACGGACATTCAGTTTTAATTTCCTTCCCATTATCTTAAGCTCTACCTTCAACTACCAACTACCAATGGCAGAATAGTCCGTAGGTTGGGTAGAGCACAGCGAAACCCAACTGCATATCACAAACGTTGGGCACACAAGAGATTCCCAAATTTACGTCATCTGTGTAATCCGCGATTCAGACAAAGGTAATGGGCACACGCCATGTGACATAGCAAATCCTCAAATCCTGCTAATCCTTGAATCCCATAGATCTTGGTTCAGACAACTACCTGCCAACCACCAACCGCCAAAAACTGAATGACATTAAGCAGTCAAGGGCATTAATGGACAGCGATTCCGATTCATGGTAGGATATTCGGGGATTTCTATTTGGTATTCCTATTTCTTAAGCCAAAAGGAGCAGACACATGGAATTCGTCCAGTTAACAGACGCGCAGCGTGAGGAATTTGAGGGGAATGGATACTTCATCGTCCGATCAGTACTTGACACGGACATGATAGAGCGTTTGACAGAAACAGGGGATAGGCTCATGGCGTCTTTTGAGCGTGACGGCTACTATGCGCACAAGCGAGAGGGTTTGGTGCAGGAACCTGTCTTCGCGGAGTTGACCTCACAGACCAAAGCGATTCCATTGGTGATCCAACTGCTCGGCACAAACATCCACATCACGAACACAGCACTCATCTACAAACATCCACAACCGCCTGAGGAACCGGAGAGCCGTGGATGGCATCGGGATGCTGGACTGTTTTTGGACATTGGGTACAAGAATTGTCCGCGCGTCGGTTTGAAGGTGGGATACTGCTTGACGGATTTCACCGTGCCGAATTCAGGCGGGACACTGTTTGTACCAAAAAGCCACAAGTTAGGCGAACCGTTGGGTATTCCCAAAGGCGAAATCGATCCTATTGAACCTTACGATGAGCCGGTCCTACGTGCTGGTGACGCATTTTTCTTTGAAAACCGCATCTATCATACCGCTGGTGTCAACTTTACGGACAAAGTCGCCAAAGTGGTTATTTACGGCTACCATTATGCATGGCTCAAACCCGAGCCTTACCTGATATATTACAATGACAAACTGCAACCTGAAGAGAAGGTGAGAGAAAATCTTGATGACCTCGGCAAGCAATTTCTCGGTGCTGATGGGAATGCAATCGCCGATTGGGCAGCAGCACACGGTTTGCAGTTTGAAGAAGTCCCGCACGTCGTGACAATCTAAAAGGTAGTAGGCACAGTCCCTGTGCCGTCCACCAAGGGGCAGCATTGGTAAAGTAATCGGGTTAGAACTGATAAAATGCCCGCGCATTTTCTGCCATGATTTTCCGTTTGAGAGGTGGCGCAAGGCTTTTCGGAAGTGCCTGCTCCGGCGAATCGAAATCCCAGTGCGGATAATCGGTTGCAAACATTAGCTTATCGTCTAAATTAAGATGCGCGAGAAGTTGATCGAAGTATTCTTGTTTGGGAGGTTCTTCGATCGGTTGGGTCGTAATCCAGAAATGCTCACGGATATATTCGGAGGGCAGCCGTTTCAGGTCTGGCACTTCACCGCGTAGTTTTTTCCATGCTCGATCGAGTCGCCACATCAAGGGTGGTAGCCAAGCGAAACCACCTTCAATTAACACGACCTTCAGCGTCGGAAATTGTTCAAAAACACCTTCGCAAACGAGACTGGTTACCTGCGTCTGAAACGCCTGTGTCATTCCCGCGTGATCTTCGATGTAGTGCGAAGGTCTACCGACAGCAGTAATCGGTCCTGCACCAACACCCGTAAAGTGAATCCCGATCGGAAGGTCATGCTCCACCGCCGCTTCGTACAGCTTCCAGTACTTACGTCGTCCCAACGGTTCCATTGTTCGAGCAAGCAGCAATATTTGCACAAATCCCGGATGCCCTGCAAGCCGATTAATCTCAGTAGTGGTAAACTCTGCATCGTCGCATGCCACAATCATTGAAGCACGAAGTCTCGGTTCTTTTTCAAGCCACTCTTCGATTTGCCAGTCGTTCACGGCTCGTGCCCATGCCGCTGCAAAAGCGAGGTTCGGCATTTCACAGACCGGCGTTAGGCAGTTAAGGATACCGTATTCGATGTTAAATGCATCCAGTAGTTGCTCGCGTAAGAAGTCGAGGTCGGATCCAGGACGGTGTCCAGAAGGAGTCCACGCGTCGTATCTTGCACCATAAAGATGCGCACGCGGAATATATGCCCCGACGCGATCAGTTGTTCCTACCATGCTGTGATGCTTGCGCCAACGTTCGGAGAGATACGGGTACAACACCGTCTCAGAAGCGAGGGTGTTATGAACATCACAATCAATAACGGATGGCCTCTGTTTCTGTTTGGGTATATCTGTTTTACGCATTCTTATTGCTCCCCTGCGCAGGGCTGTTGTGTTCTTTTTTTATTTCATCTACCATTTGCTGGACTCTCTCAGGCGATAACCTCATGCGACGACCGAACCTCTCTGGCATATTCTTCTTATAGAAACCGGAGCGTGGGCATACCCACTTATTGAACTCCTCAGCTGTACGAGTGGTCAGCATAAGATGTTTGACGCAGTGCTCGTAAATATCGCTTCCCTGGATGCTCTCCAAGGAAGATTCGATTACCTGTATTGCCTTTCCGACATTTCCCTCCGGGACGGAGCCTCTCCACTCATCCCCCAACCATCTCATGTGAGCAACTTTCCAGGCAGTCTTATTGAAAACAACTTCGTTGTCCTCTGCGTTAGGAGGTACAATCACGTGATGTAGTTCTGGCGGTATTGGTGGAACAGGTTTCCACTGAATTTTCTGCTTATAGATTCTCTTATAGTCTTTTTTTATTCTACGAATTGCTTCACCTTTACGGATTGACTGGTAGTTTAGGTATATGTTAAGGCAATCAGCAATTTCCTCACTGTTGCCTTTAATGAAGTCTAATTCACAGACCTTTAGCTCTCTATAATATTCTAGTCCCATCAGGTGAAAAAAACGCCATTTCTGTCCATCCGTGAGAACAGCAATTGGGATAATTCCTTCGTGAAAAGCGTATTCAAAAAGTTGCTGTTCCGCCTCTTCGATGTTTCCAATTTGTTTGACCTCAATAAAAACGAGGGGTGTTGATTCGGGATGACACAGAGCAAAATCTACTTTCCCTTCCCCGACCGGGTACTGAGGATAGACAATCTGCGGGCTATATATTGGCCAATCCAGGGCGTCAAGCAGCCTAAGCACAACGCCTTGACGAACTGCTGCCTCATCTGGGTAGCGACCTGTTTCTAAACTTCCGCGTATATCGTCAATATGTTCTTTAAGTGTCATTGTTCAATTAGAAAAATCAATGAAATGATTTTCACGGTATTTAGAGAAGTAGTATAGTACAGCGCGTTCCGCAATATCTTTCATAATATCGAACATTTCATCGGCCGTCCATTCCTCAGCACGGAAATAGAAACTACCACGGTTGAATCGGCCATCTTCCTCATTGTGGAGGTAAATCTTGTTGAGTTTGCCAAACATTGCCATAGTTGATACCCTGTCTAAAATTGAGGATGTTTCCTCAAAATCACAACCGTATCCAAAGCAAACGAACGGAAAGATACTTTCGCGCAACAATGCGGTGCGAAATCCTATTACGTTCTTTCCAAGCCGTTCAATAGCGTTTCCTTTTGCTTGCTTGGGCTTTCCTTCCCTAGCACGCATATCATTCGTTCCCTGATTTTTGACTTCCGAAATTAGAATTGGATAAGTTAGGGTATTGTCCTTGACACTCTTTATTCCAAGGATACCACCATCTGGTCGAATATGGCTTTTCTCAAAGTGATAATGTAAATCAATGTCGGGGAAATATGGTTTCAGTTCATGAATAATATCCTTCAGATACCATTGCTTTGTATGAGTTAAGGTGATCCCCTTGGCAAATCTGCCTGTCAAATATTCCTCAACTTTGTAAAGTGCCTTCATAAGTTCAGTTTCTTGTTGTTTAGCCGTTGCATTGATTATAGTGTCTGCCCGCGATTCTCGCAGTCGATCTTTATTTGCCATTGAAATTCCTCTCTACAAGAAATAGTTGTTCAGTAACATGAATGTTTCGGTTTCTTAGATTCCTTGACCCGCGAAATGTGTTGTACCGAATCTCAAACTCATCAACAGTGCCTATTTTTCGGAGCATATCACGCATTTCATCTGGGGAAATAAACCCTTCATTATTAAAGGAAATGAGGAAAAAGCGTGTGTCAAGTGTATGCAGTAGATCCTTAAATAGTTCTTTAGATTTTGTTTGAACATTATAGCCCGAACGTTTCCAGCCTTTTGGAATACCCGATACTCGACTTATCTCTGTAGGTTCTTTATAATGCACAAGTAAGTTTAGCATAAAGTAGTTTGAACCATAAGGATGTTGATTGTAAGGAGGATCAATATAAGTCAAATCAAGATCCTTGATTTGACTAGCGATTTTATTCGTGTCGTCATGATACACTTCGTAATCACACTCAAATTGGCTTAGCACAGGTGGTTCCAGTTCTATTTTTCCTTTAATACGGCTTAGTGCGTTGGAGTTAGTGCCCCCGTATTGTCCAATCCCAGTGATCTTGTTCTTATAGAAGCCCTTAAATACCCCTGAAGTGTTTGAGTGGACAGACGCTTTACTGAGAAGGGGCCCTAATAGCGAATCGCGGAAGTTTGAAGGATAGTCTTCAATCATTCTACGATAGTTATCCAGTCGGCGGGCATTATTGCCGGTGTAGAAAACGCGGTCATCTTGTGTAATTCTCGATTCATCCTCAGGGGCATAAAGTTTCTCAATAAATCCTTTAGAAGTTGGTTCGTCCACACGATTGTTGAGCTCCTCAACAATTCTGGCAATTGTAATCAAATCAACTGTGCTGTGATTTTGGAGATAACATCGTGAAATTGACGCAGCATAGTCCTCAAAATCATTACTTGCAAGATACGAAACATGGGCTTTCATAAAACGGGAGACAATACCGGAGCCACTGAAAGCATCAAATACACGAAGGTGGGACTTGCCTATTCGTCTTTTTACTTGTATAACTGCTTTGCCTATATGGCCCAATAGCGAACGCTTATTGCCTATATATGTGATAAGTTGATTTGAAAGGTAGTCAATGTTTTCTATTCCGATCATGGAGATTACTTCCTCAGGACTGCTCAAAATACATTAATTTTTTTACGACCATTGTATATGAAACTCTTCTCCTACATGAGACAGGATAAGAAATGAATATAAAAAGATTTTTTGGTAGAGGTTCCTGTTGATAGATATCAGGCTATACCACTATCCTACCTGACAATTTCATGATTTCTCAATTATTTTTACTTTCATTGGTTCTTGAAGGTCCGCTGCAATTTCCTCAAGAAGTCTCTTTTTGGTCTTTGTATCCGTATTAGTCATTATGTAGTAACGACCAGACTTACGTTGTGTGTATCTGGAATTTTTGGAAGTTGATATGAGAGGGATGATATATACTTTGTTAAGATTTCTTACTCGATCTATTCCTAATTTTTCAATTACCTCAACAAAAGTAATTGCTGAAACTTTATGGTTAATTGTTTCTCCGTTGTGCATGGTAACAAGAAGGCCTGGGTTCCAGACTCTATTTCCATTCCCGTTTGGCTTAGACTCTATTTTCAAGCTTCTTAGAAAAGCTAATACTTGTTCATCGGTAGGTCTATACCCACACAAACTTTCAGTTTTCTCTGCCACCGCATGTAACAAAAACTCATCTGCTTCCTCTACCAATTTGTTCCACGCTTCTGGTAACCGTGTTGCAACTTGTCTTTGCTGAACGACTTTCTCATAGTCCTCCTTGATTGCCTCAATAGCTTTCTCCGTACGGATTGACTCATAGTTCAAGTATCTGTTGAGCCTCTCGGCATTTTCTGCCCTATCTCCTGCGATGAAATCTAATTCACAGATTTTACGTTCCTGCCATGTCCCTTCCCCTGTCGGGTGGAAGAAGTGCCATCCCCCACCATCGGTCAGTACCGCGATTGGCACTCTAACACGAGCATCATATCCAAATAATTGTTCCTCTGCCCCTTTAATGTTACCAACTTGCTTCGCCTCAATGAGAACGCGCGGTTTTGATGGTGGATGACATAAGGCAAAGTCTACCCGCGTTCCTTCCACTCCGTATTCAGGAGCAACAACTTGAGTATCGAACGTGGGCCAAGCCAAGGCACCGAGCAGCCTCAGGACGATTCCTTGGGAAACTGCTGCCTCGTTTGGATAGCGATCTACTCCTAAACCTTCACGTATGTCGTCAATATGTTCCTCAAGTGTCATCGCTTAACAAATCATTCCTTTCAATTCCAACGAAAACCTGATTGCGGTGAGGTTTACCAAGAACTCTCTATAAACTAATGGTTTAATTTCTTTTATTATATAGAATTTTATTCAGGTGTCAAGAAAAAAGTGGTTGGAGAACTTATAAGGTTTTTGACAAAGGTTTGGAACGAAGTGGAAATAATTTCGTTTGAAAACGGGTTACGGATGTGCTATTCTGTTAATGAGATAATTTCTATGGCTGGAGGGATGGACATGCCAATTCATTGGAGAGATCATATTGTTAGCACACCGGAGATATTGCGAGGTAAACCACGTATCAAGGGAACAAGAATCTCTGTAAGTCTTCTCCTCGGATATTTGGCGGCGGGTCGTACCACCGACGAAATCATCGCTGACTTCCCTGATATCAAAACGATCCAAATTCAAGCCTGTCTTGATTACGCGCGAGAATTGGCGGAATTTGAGGAAGTTGCCTAATGGGATTGCGGTTTTTCGCAGATCAGTGTGTTCCTACTGTTGTTATTGAAACTCTTCGTGATGCAGATTACGAAGTTTGGTATCTTAGAGATTACCTTCCTATTGAATCACCAGATTTAGTTGTAATTTCAAAGGCACAAGAGCTGGGGATGATTCTTATATCCCTAAATGGCGATTTCGCCAATATATTTGATTATCCACCAAGTAACTATCAGGGCATTATAGCACTTCAAGTTAGGAATCACCCTGAAGTCTTACCACAAATTGTGTCACGCTTGACAGATTATCTTTCCGCCAATCCTGATATGGGGCATTATAAAGGTAAGCTTTTCTTGATTGAAGTACATCGAATTAGAATCCGTCAATGAACAAGATTACACCTAAAACCAGATGATGTCCAATTTTGACCGAAACTATTTGAAGGTAAAATTTGGAGAAAGATGAACTACTAATATGTCTTTCTCTCAAAATATAGATTTCTGATTCGGTTGCCTGTCAACTTAAATCCTATAACCCGTCCGGTCTCATCTCGCGTAAAATGCACCTCTGGAAAAAACCACGCGTCCCCAAGGAAATGATCGCCAGCGTAGGTTAGCAATATATCATCGTGCCTTATGTGTTGTGCCATAAGTTGATTTCCACGCACATTGATAGTGTAGGTTGTGTCGAGTTCTTCGGTATAATAATCACCTTCAAATTCTAGCAGTTGTTCTGGGGCTAACGATTCGGGTTTGGTGTCTTCAACGGATTCTGCTGCTTTATCTGGCTCGGCTGTTTCTACGGGAGCAAGGAGGTCGGCAAGATAGATATCCGCCACCTGTTCTGCCAAACGGAGCGGATTAAAAGTATCCAGATTGCATAAGATGACAACGCCAAATTTCTGATCTGGAAAGCGCATCAAATGGCTCCGAAATCCACGCCATGATCCACTATGCCCAACCGTTTGCAAGCCGCTATACGTATCAATATTCAGCCCGAGGGCATACTTAATTTGCTCCCTGTTATTAAGCACGCCACATTGGTGCATCTGTTCAATCACTGTCTGTTCGCCAATGCGTGTATTGTCAAAATTCAGGATCCATTTCGCTAGATCTTCCACTGTTGAATAAAGAGAGCTTGATCCCAGAGCAGTTGTGTTGTTGACAGCATGCTTAAACTCACCGTTTTCGACAGCTTGATACGAATACGCTCGGTTCTTCAGAATCATCTGGGGGTCGTCGTGAAAATGGCTGTTAGTCATGCCAAGAGGTTTGAAAATGTGGGTGTCCGTCCATTCTCTGAATGAATCTCCCGTTACCGTTTCGACGATTTCCGCCAACAGATTGTAGCCCGTGTTGCTATATAAAAACTCACTGCCTGGCTCAAAATTGAGCGTGTTCTGATGTCTCGCCATTTTCAGGATGTGTCTAAACGAGATGACATCCTCCATACCAACACCCGCAATGACAAGCGATTGTACCCAATCCCGTAATCCGCTGGTGTGATGCAAAAGATGTCGAATTGTGATTATGTTTCCAAAATCCGGCATATCGGGCAGATATGTTCGGATGTCGTCGTCTAATAAAAACTTCCCTTCGTGCGATAACGTAACGATGGCGAACGCTGCAAATTGCTTGGACACTGAGGCGATATCGAAGATACTGGTCGTTGTGATTGGGAGGTCGTATTCCAGATTCGCCATTCCGTATCCCTGTTGATAGATAACTTCACCGTCTCTGGTAACCGCTAAGGCAGCACCAGGCGAATCCGGGCACTTCCATTCAGCGAACAGTTGATCAACTTTTGCTTCAAGTGTTGCGTAAGTTGCCATAGCCATCTCCTTTTGGTAAAGGGGTTTTGCGATTATTTTCGTAGTGACTCGTGTGGATAGTGAATACAGAAAGCAATTAAGATGTGAGGAAAAAAGAGATCCGTTAACGGTGAAAGTTGGTGGCTCTCTTGCATCATAACGCTATCTTAATCCTTTCTCCAATTATATGTTCCCTTTGAGGTTCATTTCAAGGAAAAGTGTGATAGGGAGACTCTGACCGTTCTTGATAACTGTTGCGACATTGTTGTATAATTTTAAAAACCCAGAAATCGCGAGTATATACTATGATGGAACGTCCTGACCAAACAGACACGCATTACTCCCCTGCCACCCGTGAAGCAATCCTTGATCGTCTCCTGAATGCCCTACGAAGTGATAAACGCCTTGTAGGTCTCTTGGTCGTCGGATCCGGCGCAGAAGGCTTTGAGGACGACCACTCCGATATAGATTTGTGTGCGGTTACAACCTCGGCTGACGATGTGAGACCTGCTTTCCAGGAATGGGGTGAAAAGATTCGCCAAATGCTGCCCACGTTCCATTCGCTTGAGTCACCAAGAGCGCCCAACATCTATCTGTGGGTATTTTTCCTTGAAAACTTTCTGGAGATTGATCTGTGCTTCCTCTGTTTGAACGATCTCCGGGCAACGAGAAATCGTTGGAACACTATACTTGATCGTTCAGGGAGGATTGAGAGTATTATGCAATCCAGTTGGGAGAACAGGCCGAAGCCCGATTTGGAAGAAGCCTATCGATTTCGACTTAGCTCAATCTGGCACTGCATCAAGCATGCCGCTATTGCCGTTCAACGACAGCAACCTTGGAGAGCCATATATGAACTGGAACAAATTCGGGACCGAGTCATTGAGCTGCGGGGATTACGCGAGGAATTGGAAACAAAACGTTTTCGACACGTGGATCAGATGCCAGAAGATTTTTTGACGGATCTTGAGCAGACACTGGTATTAAGTTTAAAAGGCGTTGATATTATGAACGCCTTGAGAGCAGCAACAACGTGTTTTTTCAACGAAGCTCGACAGTATGATAAGATACTGAATCTTGATCTCGCGTGGCGTTTCGAGACGAAAATGAAGGCGTATCTTGCGCTATTTGAGGGTTAGAGGTCTGTTGTTTATAACGAAAAAGGCGCTGCCTCGTTAGAGGCGATAGAATTCCCGTGCATTTTCAGACAAAATTTTGCGTGCCAACGATTGGGGCAGCTGCGCAGGAAAAGCCGCATCAGGCGAATCGAAGTGCCAGTGTGGGTAATCGCTTGAAAACATCAACATGTCTTCTGAATCGAGTTGCCCCACAATCTGCAGCAGTTCTGCCGCTGTCGGCGGTGCATCAATCGGTTGAAGCGTCATGCGAATATGTTCTCGGATATACGCCGACGGTAGTTGCTTCACCCACGGTGTTAACCCGCGCAAACCACGCCACTCTTTATCGAATCGCCACATAAGCGAAGGCATCCATGTAACGCCAGTTTCGATGAGGGAGACGCGTAAATCAGGAAACTGGTCGAAAGCACCCTCTGACACGAGACTGAGTACCTGTGCCTGAAATACCTGCGACATACCGACGTATTCCTCCAAATAGGTCGAGGGCCACCCTACAGATGTTGGGGGCAGGCCCGGCGCACCGCCGTAGTGGATACCGACGACAAGTTCATGACGCACAGCTGCTTCGTAGATGGGATGATAGCGTCTATTGCCGTAAGGTGCTTGTGATCGAGCAGGTAACATTATCTGAACAAACCCGGAGTGTCCACCCAAACGCTCAATTTCTCTCACGGCGAGTTCTGGATTTTGGCTTGGAACAATCAAAGACCCGCGTAAACGCGGTTCCGGGTCAAGCCAATGCTCAATCTGCCAGTTATTGACTGCCGAGGCGAGTGCTGCCGCAAGGTCTTCGTTATGTACGCTCTGCACCCTAAACCCACAGGTAAGTATGCCGTATTCAACCTCCCAGAAATCCAGCGCGTGCTTACGTAGGAGTCCCAAATCCGACGCCGGACGATCTTCTGTCGGATGTGTGATTTCTGGTCGTGTTGAGGTTGGAACACCCTCTGGATAGTCGTTCGCATCCGGTCCAGGGAAGCCAGATTCTTCGCAATAGTCGCACCAGTAATCGGGTAGGTACGGATAAAGCATCTGAGGTGATGGAAGTCGGTTATGAAGATCGCAGTCAATTATAGGCATACCCGCCTGAACGAAGCTCGGTTTGGGTTTTTCGGTGCCGCTTGCCAACCGAAAACTTGCTTGATTAAAGTCAGTTCCCATATATTTTTCCTTTTAGATTCGTGCTCTTTAATTTTTATCTACCACCGTACGTATGCCAGAATAGTATGTGTTCACCTTCCCATCCATGTGCCTTGATATAGTGAGCAAGTCCTGCTAATGTTTTGCCAGTATAGGTGTTTTCAAGTGTGATACCTTCGTGTTCAGCCATCAGCGCAACTGCGCGCATCCCAGCTTCCGTTGGGATGGCATATCCCTTTCCGAAATCATTGTGCCAGAGTTCAATGCGGCGTGGGTTGACATAATCAGCATCCGCTGCACCGACGAGGCGCAGAATGCGCCGCACCATACGAGAAATCGCCCACGAATTGGCGACGACTCCATCAGCAACACGAATACCGACAATTTGGGTTCGCAGTCCTGCAAGTCTTGCACCGACTATTAAGCCCGCGATAGTGCCGCAAGTCCCCACCGGCACAAAAATAAACCGTGGTTCTGGCAAGATGTCCGCTTCGATCTGCGATTTCAGTTCTAAAACCGCTTTCACATAACCGATAGAACCGAGTGGAGAGGAACCGCCCGCCGGGATAAAATAGCGTTCCCTTCCAATCCCAAGCACTGTTTTCACCTGTTCATACGCGTAACGGGCAAACATGGTGCTCATGTGACGCACCTCGTAGACCTGTGTGGCATTTTCACAAATTGTGCGGTAGTTTGTTTCGGAATATTCGGTACGCGGTTGTTTAAACAACAAACATTCCACACGAAAACCCGACGCTTTGCCGTACACGGCTGTCGCTCGGACGTGATTAGAACCTGTCGGACCGATTGTGAAAAGCGTTTTCTTTTCACCGCCGTTGGGATATGTTTGTGCTGCTGCGAACATGTACTCCAATTTTCGCACCTTGTTGCCGCCGCCCAATTGACCGCTCAGATCGTCCCGTTTTATCCAGAGTGATTTCAAACCAAGAGCGTGCTCAAGGTTTGAGAGGTGCTGCACAGGAGTGGGGAAATTACCAAGTGAAAGGTATGGAATTGACTCAATCATTAAACTTCCCCTCGGTAAGCGAGGTTTCCTAACCTCGCCGGTTCAGGCTGCATAGTAATTATAAATCACCATAGTTAGATGCGTAGAAGCGTGTCGCTACTGCACGATGTCACTCTCAATTATCCGACCTGCGATGTGTCTGCCAAACGCAGCGATCGTCAACGTCGGTGGCACACCGATGGAGGTTGGGAAGAGGCTCGCGTCAGCGACAAATAAACCTTCCACCGCATGAGATTCTCCGGAAAGCTTAACGACAGCATTGCGCCGCTCCTCACCCATTTGGAGTGTACCTTGCGGATGACTCGAAGCCAACATAATATCGTTTCGCACAATGCCGCGTTGACGAATAATTTCGAGGTCTGTTTCTGTTTTGATGGGGATATGTTCTGTATAAGGCATGACAATCTCTGTTGCACCTGCAGCGAAAAGCAAGCGGGCAGCGTTAATCGCTCCTTCCACCAATACCTCTTTATCCGAACGCCGCAAACGGTATGAGATATTGGGCATTCCCTTGTGGTTTATTGATACGCGTCCAGTTGTTCTGTCGTGTAAAAGGACGAGAAGCGCAGCGGTGTGGCGGTAACGCTCCATCAGTTCTCGATGGCTTTTGCCGAATCCCGGCAGGCTTGCCGCAACGATCATTTGTGAACCGAACGCAGGCATCAGCAGGTACCCGCTGTCTGGCGCACGTTTTAAGTCGAGGAACTGATCGATATAGTAGCTTTGTGGGATGCCAAGATGTCCATCAATAGTTTCGTTGAAAATTCCGCCCACGAAAACTGCGGGATGCAGGTGGAGATTTTTTCCCACCCGTCGATTCGCGTTCGGGAGTTGGCTTTTTAACCAGAGTTGTGGGGAGTTGATGGCACCAGCGGCTAACACCACTACTTTGCTTTCAATATCCAATAGACCTAATGGTAGTCGTGCCGAAACACCCACGGTTCTCTGCTGCTTCACGTGAATTTTCTCTGCCACGCAGTTACTGTAGAGTCGGGCACCCGCTGCGAGTGCTAAAGGAATATATGTAACCGCCATACTCTGTTTGCCTGTTCTCACTGGTTCAGTCTGAATAGATTTAGAATTTGGACATCCAAAGAGACATCTCGCACCGCATGTCGGGCAATCGCCGCGATTGTGCCTTTGCAATCCACCGCGCCACCGCATCATCTCGCACCCGTAGCGGATAACAGCATTTAATTCATTTACGTCCGATTCTTGCATCTGCGTAACGCCCAGCGTTCGCTCCACCTCGTCGAAGTGGGACCAGACCTCTGGAACTCCCCACCTATGCAATACTGCTTGGGGTAGACGAACCGCGTAGCAGAGATTGTGCACCGTTGAACCACCAACACCTATACCTTGTGAAATGACGATCGCGCCGTCGCGTGTGCTACGTAAGCCGCTGTCCCAGAAAAGACGGCGGAGCATCTCCGGTTCATAAGTGCCAAAAGTACTTGCCTCGTGATGTTCTCCCGCTTCTAAAATGATTACCGAGAGTCCAGCTTCAGCCAGCTCCTTTGCAACGACCGCACCACCAGCACCAGAGCCAATAACGCACACGTCGGTAACTTCTTTTTGCTCCACCTTCTTTTTACGCCCTACAGAGCGGGCAGTGTTGATAGTATCCGAAATCCAAGATTGAAATTGATTCATAACTTATAACCCTCTAAGAGGGGTATCTAAATCCCGATGCTTTCTCATCCCTAACAGCCAACTGAAAACCGAGAACTGACAACTATATTAGTAGACTTCCTTTTACATTTATGATAGCATATTTGCACGTGTCTATCAACCTACTACGTTTTGAAGCATAAAGGAGGAGGCTGATGGAATTTGTTCAATTGACAGAGGCACAAAGTCAAGAATTTGATAACAACGGCTATCTCATCGTGCGTTCCGCGATTGATAGTGAGATGGTTGGTCGCTTGATCAAAACCGGTGATCGACTCATGGAGTCATTTGAATACCACGGCTATTACGCACACCGACGGTATGGCTTAGTTCAAGAGTCCGCATTTGCCGATCTGGCAACAAAGTCAAAAGCAGTGCCGTTGATTCTTCAGTTACTCGGTACAAATATCCACATTACGAATACCGCACTTATCTACAAACACCCGCAGGCACCTGAGAAACCCGACAACCGCAACTGGCATCGAGATGTCGGTGTACATTTGGATGTTGGACACGAAGGCTGTCCTCGCGTCGGTTTGAAGGTAGGTTATTGCTTAACGGATTTCAGCGTTCCAAACTCAGGGGCGACGTGGTTTGTCCGGCAAAGCAATAGATTGCAGGAACCGTTGCACATCCCTGAAGGTGAGGTCGATCCGCCGGTATATGATGAACCATTGCTCCGGGCAGGTGATGCGTTTCTATTTGAAAGCCGTATCTACCATGCTGCCGGTCTGAATTTCAGAAAAAATATCTCTAAAGTAGTCATTTATGGGTACCACTATCGTTGGGTTAAACCTGATTATTATCTACGATATTACAACGATACGCTACAACCCGAAGCGAAATTGGTGAAGGGCCTGGACGACCTTGGTCGGCAGTTCCTTGGTGCATCCACAGATACGAAAGGCAGAGAAGATCCGAACGGCGTTCATTGGGCTGGAGAAGAATGGGCGAAGTCGCACAACCTGGACTTGGCACAGGCTCCCCAAACCGTGACAATCTAATACAAGTTAAAGGGTACAAGAATGAAAGAAGTTAAAGTCGGTATTGTTGGGTGTGGTGGCATTGCTGGAGGTAAGCATCTCCCAGGTCATCAGAGCGTCAAAGGTGTGTCAATTGTTGCCGCATGCGATATTGACGAATCCCGCGCAAAAGCATTCGCGAAAAAGCACGACATTCCTTATGTTTTCAGTGATTATGAGGAATTAGCTGCAATGGATGAACTGGACGCAGTGAGTGTCTGTACGCCAAACAACTTCCATGCAGGCCCCACTATCGCTGCCTTGAACGCTGGAAAACACGTTATCTGTGAAAAACCCATTGCTGCGAATGCTGTTGACGGACAGACAATGGTGGATGCCCAAAAAGCCAGTGGCAAAGTGCTACAGATTGGGCTACAATCTCGGTTCCGTGCTGAGGCTTGTACGTTGCGAAAACTTTACGACGAAGGATTTTTTGGCGACATCTATTACGCACGCGCAATGTCGGTGCGGCGACGCGGTGTGCCCGCCTCTCCATCATTTCTTAGTAAAGCCATCGCAGGTGGTGGTCCGTTGATTGATATCGGTGTGCATATCCTTGATGTCTTACTTTGGATGATTGGTTGCCCAAAACCTGTTGAAGCTTTTGGAGTGGCGGTCAAGAAGTTTGGACATAGAGAGAATGTCATTAATCCGTGGGGGAAGTGGAACCCTGAAGAATTTGAAGTCGAAGATTTCGCGATGGGCACAATCCGTTTTGAAGGTGGTTTGACAGTAACCTTGGAAACTGCTTGGGCATCGCATATTGAAAATATCGGCGGCACCTTCTTCATCGGTGATTTAGCCGGTGCAACTTATGAGCCACTCCAAATTTATCTCGATAAGAAAGATGAGATGGTCAATTACACACCGAAACTTCTCACAGGCTTACCGAGTGAATTTGAATCGTTCCACAAAGCTGTTCGAGAGGATTTACCCTCTCCGGTACCAGCAGAAGAGGTCTTGAATGTGGCAAAAATCTTCGATGCCATCTATGAATCCGCTCGGATAGGATGTTCCGTCCCTATTGTATAAAGCAAATCTATTTGACAAGATTCGTGTAGGCACGTTCCATAGCGTGCCTACTGTTGTGTCGGTTTCTGATAACTTGCCCGCACAACAGTTTTAATACCACCACGGATATTAAAATCCCCTACGACTTCTACCTTCCGTGGGCGGCACGCTTCAACAAAATCCTCAAGCACTTTATTCACCACGTGTTCATGAAAAATACCCACATCCCGATAAAAAAGAAAGTACTCTTTCAGCGATTTCAGTTCGACACAGTCCTCGTCTGGCACATAAGTGATGCAGAGTGTCGCGAAATCCGGCAATCCCGTTTTAGGGCATACGGCGGTAAACTCTAAGTTGGTAATCTCGATTGTGTAATCTCGGTGATGATATTCGTTATGCCACGTCTCAATTCGAGGCGTTTTTAACGTACGGATATGGATTTGTAAATCATCATAGTCAGTTGACTGACGCATTTTTCAAATCTCCACACTTTAACTGCAAATCTACACAGGAATATGCGCCGAAGGCACACTGGCGAGAACGAGGCGATCTTTTTTCGCGTAGTCCTTGAGGAATTCGTATCTGCAATAAGCAGGTTCAGCATTGATGAGAGCACAAACCGACTCAGCTTGCGTGGCACCAATCTCAAAAAGTAGTTTTCCGTTCGGTGAGAGATATTGTGGCGCTTCCGAGATTAACCGGCGAATCACAGTAAGACCATCGTCACCTGCAAAAAGGGCAATCTCAGGCTCATGGTCTCGGACATCCAGACTGAGGCTGTCCCGTTCCACGTTTTTGATATAGGGTGGATTGCAAACTATCCAATCAAATTGTCTCTTTTCAGGTATATCAATCATCTTTATCGGCTCAAACAAGTCGCCCGACATAAATGTAATCTGTGTTGTACACGCATGTGCTTCCGCATTCTTCTGTGCAACTGCCAGTGCTGGTTCAGATATATCGGTTGCAACAATATCCCACTCTGCTTGATGGACTGCGAGACTGGTAGCGATAACACCGCTCCCCGTGCCGAGTTCGAGCAGCCGCTGTGGGGTATCTGTGTTTGTTGCCAGAACTGTTTCGACGAGTTGTTCTGTCTCCGGTCTGGGAATCAGGACCCGTTCATCAACATAAAAGTCTAAAGATAGAAACTCTTTGCGATTCGTTATGTAGCTGACAGGGGTGTGCTCGATCCGCCTTTTGATCAGTTCCCGAAATGGCGTCAGGTGTTCTTGGAAGACCGGCATTTCAAAGTGGAGGTAGAGTTGCAAGCGACTTTTGTCTAACAGATGTCCGAGCAGGACCTCAGCGTCTAATCTCGGATTTGGGATACCGTGCTGTTCGAAGTATCCAGAGGTCCAGTCGAGTAAGTCCATGACACGCCATATCTTATTAGGCATGATTGAGATTCCTTAGTCGGCGTGTATCAAGCCTCTTTCAACTTCTCTGCTTGGTCGGCGGTTGTCAATTGATCAATAAATGCCTGTAAATCCCCATCTAAAACGGAGTCTAATTGATAGGAACTGAATTGGATTCGGTGATCCGTGATCCGGGATTGCGGGAAATTATAAGTGCGAATCTTCTCGCTCCTGTCCCCACTCCCAACCATTGAACGACGCGTTTCTGCTCTTTCACTGTTAAGTTCAGACTGTTTTTTCTCTTGGAGACGGGCACGGAGAATTTTCATCGCTTTGGAGCGATTCTTGTGTTGAGATTTCTCATCTTGGCATGTTACAATCAGGCCCGTTGGAATATGTGTAATCCGGATAGCCGAATCGGTTGTGTTAACGCTTTGCCCACCCGGACCTGACGATCGGTAGGTATCGATTCGCAATTCGGTCGCTTCATCTATCGCCAGATCGAGTTCTTCTGCTTCGGGGAGGACAGCTACGGTTGCAGCAGAGGTGTGGATGCGGCCACTCGCTTCTGTTGCTGGGATTCTTTGTACACGATGAATGCCACCCTCGTATTTTAGTTGACTATACGCCCCCGCACCTTCGATTGAGAAGACAATCTCTTTAAAACCTTTCAATCCTGTTGCATTTGAGTTGAGGATTTCAAGTTTCCAGTTTTGTCGTTCCGCGTATCGGGTGTACATTCGAAATAACTCAGCTGCAAAGAGACTGGCTTCTTCTCCACCAGTGCCTGCCCGAATCTCGATGATAACGTTCTTTTCATCGTTTGGGTCTTTCGGGATCAGGAGCAGCTTCAGTGCTTCTGTTAGTTCTTCCTTTTGCGCCGTGAGGCTTTCCAATTCTTCTTGCACTAACCCCACTATTTCCGCGTCCGTTTCTGATTCTATCATCAGGAGGGTCTCTTCGAGGGCAGATTCTAACTGCTGATACTCGTGATATGTGGAGACGATCGGGGAAAGTTCCGCATGTGTTTTGGATAACTCCATTAACCGTTGTTGATTTGAGATCTGTACTGGATCTCCCAGTGATCTTTCAACTTCGGCATATTTAGTTTCGATATCCTTGAGTTTTTCAAACATTTTTTGACACCACTTGCAAGTTGAAACTTGCTATTAGCTGTTGAAAGTAAAAGATGTTTATCACTATTTTCTTAGAAATCTCCCCGCGTCTATTGTTATTGGGACACGGAGACCTTTCCCGTTGGATAATGTTCTACTTATCGTCTTCGCTCAACCCATAGCGTCGGCGGAAGCTTTCAACGCGTCCAGCAGTATCAATAAAGCGGGCTTGCTGCCCGGTGTAGAATGGATGACATTTTCCACAAATATCTACTCGCATGCTTGGTTGGATTGCAAGGGTTTTATGGGTTGCGCCGCAGACACATGTGATCACACATTCTACCATTTTGGGGTGGATTTCGGCTTTCATAATATCCTTCCTTAAATTTGAGATATCCGAATCGCTGATTTGCTATTCGGTTAGAAAATTCTTAATAGTCTTTAGACACGCACCAGGGGGCGTGTAGAATATCCTTATCTTTTCAGACGGGCGTTGTTTCTCGCTGAGGTATTGCTGCTGTAACCGGCATTATCGACCATCCGTTCGAGAAACTCCTCATTCGTACCAGTCTTACCAAATTGTTCAACGAGCATTTCAAGTGATTCCGCACTGTCCATCTGACTTGTGAATTTTCGCAGGACCCAGACTTTGTTAAGTACATCTGGGGCTAACAAGAGTTCTTCACGACGTGTTTTTGACTTTTCAAGGTTAATCGATGGGAAAATCCGGCGATCTAACAGCGAACGTTCCAAATGGATCTCCATGTTCGCGGTGCCTTTAAATTCCTCATAGATAGCTTCGTCTCCACGGCTTTCGGTGCCTATGAGTACCGACGCTATAATTGTAAGACTCCCACCTTCTTCAAACTTCCGCGCTGCACCGCAGAACTGACGTGGTTTCACAAGTGCCATTGCATCTAAACCACCCGTCAACGTTTTACCGCTATGTGGCGCCGTTAAATTGTAAGCTCGCGCGAGTCGGGTCAAACTGTCTAATAAGATGACAACATCTTTTCCATACTCAGCCCACCGCTTGGCTTTCTCAACCGCCATTTCAGCAACTTGAATGTGTCGTTCTGGGTACTCATCAAAGGTTGAGCTGATTACCTCTCCTTTGACAGAACGTGCGACGTCTGTGACTTCTTCCGGACGTTCGTCAATCAGGAGAAAGATGAGGGAGACTTCAGGATGATTCGATTCAATACCAGCAGCGATATTCTTCAGCAACGTAGTTTTGCCACTGTAAGGGGGCGCAACAATCAGCCCACGCTGTCCTTTGCCAACTGGGGACATCAAATCCACCATACGGGTCGCGAATTCTGCCTCATTGTGTTCCAGTTGCAATTGTTCATATGGATAGATGGGGGTGAGGTTATCGAAAAGGATTTTCTGTTTTACGGCTTCTGGTTTTTCACCGTTGACCTTCTCGATCTGTAGCATAGCAAAATAGCGTTCTGCTTTGTTTTCCGTCTTCTTAGGTGGACGAATCACACCTTCAACGACGTGCCCCGTCTGCAAATCGAATCTTCGAATTTGTGATGAGGATACGTAGATATCTTCATTGCTCTGCAGATAATTAGAACGCGGTGAACGGAGAAACCCGTAGCGCTGATCCCGGTCATCTAAGATTTCCAGTACACCGCCACCGTAAAATTGAATAGCCCCGTCAGATTTTGCCTCTATGATTTCGTTAATCAATTCCTCTTTCCGAGACCCGGTGTATTCGTTCATCCCGAGTGTCAGTGCGAAGTCTTTGAGTTCTGAGAACTCCATTTCTTGGAGCTTGCCAATGTCCAAGCTCTCCATAATTTCTAATACTCCTCATTGTGCCCGGTTCCAAAGTAATCGTTCCGCTCTGGTATTCATCTAACAACCTAGCGTATTCTTTATTCCCTCTTACATGCGCCGTGTTTGCAAAATGTTATTGCAATTTGAAAACTATCGCTAAATTGGGAGATAAAAAAGAGGTTAAAAATGGAATCAGGGCTGATTCTATAGAATAATTTACTGAAATCAGTTTCTATCGCTTTCGGTGCACGGTTGAAAACCGCATTTACCGAGTTTCCTTACACTGTCTATAGTAGAGCAGTATAGGACTGACGCACGAAGGCGGGGCCCTACAAAGTAGGTAAGCCAGTATGACACCCCAACTTGGTGCATGAGAAATTACCGTTGAAATGTACGACGGAACAAAATGCAGAATGTACAGGGTATCGATGGAGTAGGTGCAGTGTTGCCCGCGGAAATGCTGTTTGTATGGCTGTCACAATGCATGCGAGAAGGTGGCTTCTCTAAAAATGCCACTTATTAAGTCTTTAAAGTGTGCTCGCGCTTAGGAAGTTAAGAACCTTAATTGTTAATTATACCTAATTAACGAAAAAAGGTCAAGTTTTTTTCAAAAAAATCATTATTATAGGAAAATATAATCTCTAAACGCTGTTGAAAAACCGCGCCCTAATCTATTCTTCGTCCTCACCTGTCAACTTTTTAAGACGACGTCGAACGTTCTGGTTATACTGGTTATTGGTCAGATAACCCTCCCAAAGAGCAATCGCATCATCGTTATAGCCTTGTGAAACATAATACTCCCCAAGAGCTATTAGGGCAATGTCAGAGGCCGGGTTTTGCTCAATTGACGCTTTGAATTCAGCAACTGCGGTTTCTGTATCGCCATTGAGAAGTGCCAATTCACCTCTACCGTAAGGTATCAAGGCGTGTTCGGGATACTCCACTGCCAATTCATCAATCATGTTTTGGGCATCTTCTGCTTTGTTCAGATGATGGGTCGCACGTGCAGCAAGAATAGTTGCATAGATTATCTGATGACGAAGTTCTCGTTTTTCAGCTTTGTTTTCAGCTTTGTTAAGTAACCGTTTTGCTGTACGAGCGGCAGCTCTATACTTGGCACGGGATTGGACGTAGTTTCCATACTTGTAGGTTAGGTCGCCGACTGTTTTGGATCCGATGTATGAATCACCTTTCTGATCGACGAGATCCTGAAATATTGCGGCGGCTTTCCGGTCCTTCAACCGGTAGTGAAGCACTTCGGCGAGGCTTTGCAGCGCATCAACATTCTGTGTATTCGCAGCAACAGAGTGTTCAAGAGCCTCACGTTCCTTTTCAGGTTCACCTAATTTTTTGTGGACCAACGCAATTAACCAGTAAATCTCAGAGTCCCTGCCCCTCGCCATTCCAATAACGGAATTATAAGTTTCCAAAGCTTTCTCGTAGGATTCGGAGGTATATTGATTGCGTCCGGTGTCGATAACTGCTTCGATAACGCTACCATCTCGCCTTGCTGCTTGTTTAAGCACTTCTCGTGCCCGTTGGTGCATCCCGACTTTTCGATAGCAAATTGAGAGACGAAGATAAGCATACGGGTCGATTTTCACTTTTGCAGACTCCGCACGGGCAATTGCATCGAAATATAACGCCCCTGCGTCACGGTAGTTCTCATCTCCGTAGAAGAAACTTGCAATCATGAGTTCTGCGTCGAAGTAACTCCCCTGCTCATCACCTGCGATACCACCCTGTCCACCGAAGTTCCGCATAACTTCTGGGGCACTAATCCCGAATCCAGAATCTGCAACTTGAAGATCAATATTGCCCATTGCACGGCTTCGCTCAACGCCACCGCGTGGACGGTCTCGTTCACGGGTCGCTTCCTGCTGTGCCAAGGCTCTGCCGTATTGCGTTGCCAATGGATCGTCTGGCTCTGGGATACTGGCTTTGAGTGCTGTCAACTCTTGCTTCGCTTTCTCAATTTCTTCTTCAGTGCCTTCGACCTTTCCATATCTTTTAACGAGTGATTGATACGTGCGTTTCGCTTCTTCCTCGTTTTTAAGGTGGTCTTTCTGGATCTGCCCTTTACGAGCGATGGCTATCGCCGCACGTTCGCTTCTCGGATTACGGTTCGCAAAATTGTCGTAAATCTCTACTGCTTGTTCAAAATTCTTCGCGTCCTCAAAGCTTTTTGCTAACATCAGTTGGGCATTGTGACTCAATTCCAGATTTGGAAATTTATTAACAATTATGTCAAACTGGGTCTGGGCAGTGCTGTAATCTTTTTCTCGATAATAGTGCATGCCGAGATTGTAATATGCTTCCGCTGCTTCATCGCTTTCTGGTGCAGCAGCGATAACCGCCTCATAGGCTTTGACACCTTCTGCGGGCTGGTTCATGTGCTCAATCAACAGTTCACCTATGGCGACTTGTGCTTGCCGGGCTTCTGGTGTGCCGGGCTTGGTATCTACAATACTTTGATACGCCGCAAGTGCACCGCTATAGTCTTTCTCTACAGCAAGCTGTTCTGCAGCCCGCAGTCCACTACCAGCTACACATCCAATTTGCCACCCCGCCACTAAAATAACAGCGATGAGTCCGTAATATTTTATATTTTTAACAGCAAATTTTTGAAAGTTTGCGAGTTGTGCCAAGAGTTTCACGGTCTTTCTCCTTTTTTCGTATCGTTTCATTTCAGGAACTTACGTAAATCAGTGTCTGTGTGCTTTAGTAACACGATTTGGATGCACATTCTTCGATGAACGCTAAAACGTCCTGCCGGGTATAACCCTCTTTTTCGATAAGTTCGTCGCAATTGACTTTGTTCTTCGCCTCAGGCCCTCTACCTGCTTCAAGGATGGCATTTGTCAACCAACTGGTGCGGACACCGTTGACGCCAGACGTGTAGTTTACATCGTACGCACCCTTTACCAAACCGACGAGTTGGTCAACCTTGTTGTGGGGGTATCCCTCTGGACGCGTGTAAAAGAGCGGTTCCGCTTCACCACCCTTGGGTGTGTAGCGGATACCCTCTTTGATTTCAATCGTGCCTTCGTCGCCCTCTAAAATTATCCGTTCTTCAAACCCGACGCGTGTGTTACCGAGGATGGTTATTGTCCCTTCGGCACCGTTATCCAGCGTTACGTCGGAGTGGGAATTAATTTCAACAAACTTCGGAACGAGATTTCCATCCTCGTCCTCAAACTTCATATCCGTGGTCCCATAGACTTCGACCGGCAAAGTCCCAGTCATCCACAAGAATATGTCTATATAATGGCTTCCCGAGTCGTTGGGTTGTCCGCCACCAGAGAAGCGTGGATCGCCTCGCCAACCGTGCGCTCCCCACCGTTGTGCCATATAGACATCGAATTTCTGCAGATTTCCGATACGACCTTCAGCAATTGCGCGTCTACTCGCCATATAAGGGTCTGCATAGTGTCGTTGATACCCACCAACGAGATGTAACCCACTCCCTATTGCAATTTTGGTTATCGCGATTGCGTCGCCAACGATATTTGCCATCGGTTTTTCAACGATGACATGGCAGCCCGCCCGGAGAGCATACTTCGTGTGAATATCGTGCAGGGAGTGCGGTGAGAAAACACCAACAATGTCTAAATCCTCATGGTTGAGCATCTCCACGAATTCGTATTCGCCGAGATAGCGTTTACAGCTGTTCGCTTTGTAACCATCAACGCGTTCCCTGAGCGCATCTTCTAAGGCGTCCAAGCTCGCTTTGTGCGTATCCACAGCAGCAACGACCTCTGCGTCAGGACGTGTTGCAAAACCGAGTGTGTTACCGCGTCCGGCACCGCCTGGTCCAATCACACCGACTCTTAAAATATCGTTTTTGCTTGCCATAGTTCCAACATCTCCCGATTATATATTCCTTAGGACTTCCCAAGCGGCACGGGCTAACCACTAAAGACACGGAAAAGTTTTTTAATCGGATCGTAGAATTCGTCTACCACGCGCTCTTTGAGCGGAATGATGGCATTGTCTGTAATCGTAATATGCTCTGGGCATACCTTCGTGCAGCATTTGGTAATGTTGCAATACCCAATACCATCCGAATCCTTCAGTTCTTCCAGTCGATTTTCGGTATCAATCGGATGCATCTCCAAGGAGGCAGCGTAGACGAAGAATCGCGGTCCAATAAATTCGTCATGCAGATCGTGTTCCCGCAGAACATGACAAACGTCTTGACACAGGAAACACTCAATACACTTCCGAAACTCTTGAACATGATCGATGTCTTCTTGTTCCATCCGCCATGTGCCATCTTCAACATCAGGTGGGCGAGGCGTGAAGGGTTTCATCTTCTCTTTAACCTTAAAGTTCCATGATACATCTGTAACGAGGTCTTTGATGAGTGGAAATGCCCGCATCGGTTCAACCGTGACGGGTTCATCAAGGGACAAGTCGTTCAGACGCGTCATACACATCAATTTCGGCTGCCCATTGATTTCAGCAGAGCAAGATCCGCATTTCCCTGCCTTACAGTTCCATCGGACTGCCATATCGTTCGCCTGTTCAGCTTGGATACGATGAACAGCGTCTAAAACCACCATACCTTCGGAGACTTCGGTATCGTAATCGACAAATTGTGCACCGTCTGGATTGCCACGCCAGATTCTAAATGTTGCTTTCGCCATCTTTTTAATTTTCCTTGCGGTTGTCGGAAAAATAGTTGTCAGGGATTAGTTATTGATTAAGATGTCTCTCTGTAACAATTCACCTTTTCTCGGCGTACCCAAGAAAGCGGTAAATTGTTACAAACCTACTTCTTAACTGACAACCGATAACCATTTATCCTATTTCGTCTATGATTTCCTGCAGGTCAGCCGGGAGTTCATCAATCGGATGTCGCTGGATATCCATCGTACCGTCGTCTGTCTTTTTGATGACGGTGTTATATTTCCCAGCACCGGGCTCCTCTTTTTCAGGATGATCATCCCGTGAATGCGCACCAATGCTTGCCCTGCGCTCTAACGCAGCGAGTGCAATCGCTTCGGAGACCGTCAGTAAGCAATCGAGATCGAGTGCGGTATGCCATCCGGCATTGTATTCGCGATTGCCCACGGCATGCACATTTGCCGCTTTCTCCCGCAAGTTCTGTATCTCCTCCAAGGCTTGTGTGAGACTCTCTTGGCTTCGGGCAATCCCTACCAGTTCCTGCATTTTTTCTTGCAGTTGTGCCTGAATATCGTAGGGACCCATCTGCTCACCGCTACCATCGTCTGCTGGGTTCTCAAACGGTTTCAGTGTGTGCGAAGCGATTTCATCAACTTGTGTTTCATCAAGTGAAACCGCTTCATTCTCCATTGCAAATTGCGCTGCGTATTCGCCTGCGCGCTTTCCGAAAACGAGTAGATCGGATAACGAATTACCACCGAGCCTATTCGCACCGTGTAAGCCAGCAGCACATTCGCCTGCAGCAAACAGCCCTGGAACCGCTGTCATCTGCGAATCTGCATCGACCCGAATGCCACCCATGATATAGTGCGTCGTCGGACCGACCTCCATCGGTTCTTGAGTTATATCAATATCAGCGAGTTCTTTGAACTGGTGGTACATGCTCGGCAGCTTCCGACGAATATGATCAGGGGCATTAGAAATCTTTTCCTTGATCCACGCTATGTCCAAGAATACGCCTCCGTGCGGGCTGCCACGTCCTTCCTGCACTTCTCGGACGATGCACCGAGCAACGTGATCCCGGGTGAGAAGTTCCGGTGGACGCCGGGCATCGCGGTCACCTTGTGTATACCGCCAGCCTTCTTCAGGACTATCCGCTGTCTGATTCACGTAGAGTTCGGGGATGTCGTCGAACATGAAGCGTTTGTCTTCGCTGTTTGTGAGAATACCGCCTTCACCGCGGACCCCCTCCGTTACCAAAATGCCTCGAACACTGGGGGGCCACACCATACCGGTAGGATGAAATTGGACAAACTCCATGTCTATTAATTCTGCGCCAGCGTGATATGCGAGAGAGTGTCCATCGCCGGTATATTCCCAACTATTGCTTGTGATCTTGTACGCTTTTCCAACACCGCCCGTTGCTAAAACAACCGCTTTCGCAGAAAAGATCTTAAATCGTCCTTTTTCACGTTCGTAACCGAAAGCACCCGATACCCTGGCACCCGTTTTTAGGAGTGAAACAATGGTATTCTCCATGTGCACTTCAATACCTTGATGAATACCGTGGTCCTGCAAGGCACGAATCATCTCCAACCCTGTTCGGTCACCGACGTGTGCGAGACGTGGATATTGATGACCACCGAAGTTCCGCTGAAGGATACCCCCATCTTGAGTCCGGTCAAAGAGTGCGCCCCATGCTTCGAGTTCACGTACACGATCCGGTGATTCCTGGGCATGAAGTTCCGCCATTCGGGCACTGGAAAGGTACTGTCCGCCGCGCATCGTATCAGCAAAATGAACGCGCCAACTGTCTCTTTCATCGACGTTCGCCAGAGCAGCAGCAACACCACCCTCTGCCATGACTGTGTGTGCTTTACCGAGTAAGGATTTGCACACTAATCCAACCTTGAGATCGCCCGTAGCGGCTTCAATGGCAGCACGAAGTCCAGCGCCACCGGCTCCAATTATCAGGACATCATATTCATGAGTTTCGTAAGATGCCACGCTAAAATTCCCTCTCTATAAACATTTCTTTTTCCATCGAATTTATTTAAAATGTAATCCAATCTTGACCTATTGCCGGTGCTATAAAACGCACGTACAGGTCAGAAAAACCGACCCAACAGAGGCTCATCCATGCCCAGAGCATGTGACGCTCGTTTAAACAGCTGACACAATTATATACTTGATGACGCATCGGTGCTTTGGAAAGCAAATCAATACCACCACCGACCAAGTGGCGTAAAGAGTGGCATCCGAAGGTGTAACCACCTAAAAGGAGGACATTACCCGCCAAAACGATAGTGCCTATACCAATGCCAAGAGTTTTGCCGCCGTTGCCATCGTCAAACCAGAGTGCTTTCCAGACATCGTAAGCGAGAATGCCCACAATAACAATCGCAACGTAAAGGAAATATCTATGGATATTCTGTATAATCAGTGGGAAGGAATGTTCACCCCGATAATTATTACGCGGTTCTGACACTGTACAAGACGGTGGATCTGCCCAAAACGCTTTATAATACGCACCGCGGTAGTAGTAGCAGGTAAAGCGAAATCCCAGGGGTGCCCACAAAATCAGAACCGCCGGTGTAATAAAACCTGGCATCCAAGACGGCATCATACCAAACCAACTGTGATCAAGGCTGTGCGCGATGCCTTCAGTACCAAAAAGCAGCGGTGAGTAGAAAGGCGATAGATAGGGACCGTAAAAAAAGTGGTTCCCTTCAAAAACGCGAATGGTCGCATAAACGATGAATAATCCTAACCCTACAAATACCGCTAACGGTTGCAACCACCATGTATCTTGACGGCGGGTTTGGAAAGCGCGACGTTCCGTCAACGCGAGTTCTGGGTGTGTCATAAGACGATTTTTTCCTTAATCTTAAATAAAAATTAAAAGCGAGTCTGAAGGTTTTTATATCAAGAAGGTTTGGTTATTCTGTAATATTTTTTCTGATTTTACAAAGCGCAGAAACTTAATTCTTCGAATGGACCAGGACGAAGGATGTTCACAGTATGAAAGCCTTTACATGGGACTTAGTCCTTTTTGTTATGTTCGCCTCGGGGCGGCGGGGGCGGTACATATTTCCAACCGAGTGCTTTATTTTTTTTTGTTTCTGCCACTAAATAATCATAAAGTTCCTGCATAGAGTTGAATTTAGCAGCGAACGCTTCTTTCATCCGATAGCACTCTTCTAAAATAGGATCCATGCGTGTGTCAGGTTTCTCTTTCACTTGAATCACCTCGATTAATTCTGCAGGTGTACAAAGGAGCGGGGGTTGGAATCCAGAGGCACGACAGACCTGATTTATCAGCTGCCGTTTAGTTTCATTCACAATATGCTTATAGTTCCAAGAGATTAAATATTCAATATTATTCACCGTGGCAATGGCAATATGTTGCGCATCCGGTCTCAAGTTTTCTGGCACAGCACCAGCATCTATCAAGTTCTGCGCGAGAGTGTTTGCCTCTGGTGACATATCCAATACTGTTAGATTTGCTAAAACCTCAAGCCGCCGCTCAGCTGCTATGGGGTCACCTTCTCTGATTTCGCTGACGGCTACGTTTGAAATAATAAAATCAAAGTGGGTCGCACGTTCCTCCCACAATTGTCGGGTCGCTTGCTGCCGAGAGGCTAACGTTACATCATGGCTGGGACGAGCGACTAAGTAACTCACTACAGTGGTTTCAACGTAAACTTTCGGTTTAATTGTATTATATTGTATCATACAATGTCGTCTTTGTCAAATTAGCAGGGCGACCCGGAATGAGAATAAGCTTTTTATGATACCAATGTATGCGTCAACGGTTCCCAACCCAGCAGGCGTTTTGCTTTTGACAAGTTAATCTCTTTCTGTTCATGGTCACCGGCAATGAAAAAGGCATCGAAACCCTCGTGTTCCACGGAGATAGCGGCGAGATACGCACGCGCTAAATCTTCCTCATCTGTCCACCAAATATGCACTGAAGCGTCTTTCGGTTGGGCGTAACGCTCAAGCCACTGCTCGCGTGTAGAGGGACCCGTAATTCGCAACGCAATAAGCGACATCCCGTGTTCACGCGTGAAGTATTCGCATATCTGTTCCCCAAACCCCTTGGTAAGTCCATAGACACCAGGGTTATCACGTGGCACGACATCTTCGTATGGAAAATTGTTTCGTGTCCGCTCATGCACGGTGAAAGTGCTTGTATAGACGGCATGTCGGATGCCTGCTTCCTTCGCTGCATGTAGAACGATATGCAGCCCCTTTGCGTTTACCTCATAGTTTGCAACAATGTCGTTGAAATCCGCTACGGATGAACGATCACTCGTCGGGCGTAACATTACCATGTAGACAAACGTATCCATACCCTCCAACGCTTCCTGAACAATATCAGGATCGGTAACCGACCCCTGAATATATTCAATAGATGAATCTTTAGGCGGGGAAAGGTCAAGCACCCGAAAATTATGATGGTTTTTCATATACGGCAGGGTCATTGTTCCAACATGCCCCGAACCACCTATCAGTAAAACATTCATTCATCAGTCTCCACTGGCTACGGCACAACAGCGTGTGCCTGCTACTTTATTGATGGGCATAAGCACGGTGCTGGATCCGCAGATCGAAATTGTCTTCTGGGTTCCATGTCGGCATATCTGGTGGCACTTCGTAAGCAAACTGCTCTGTATCCGATGAGTAAGAATTCATTCGGCGTTCATGTAGGGCGCGTTGATAGAGTTTGCAGCGTTGGGTCAAAAACTCCGGTTGCCACCACTTGTATGTTGTGTTCCATCGTGGTGTCCGCTGATCAAAATAAATGACCCGACGAAGTGTATCACTTGTGTTAATTTTACTGCCGTGTAAGACCTTTGTGTGGTGGAGCAGAATATCTCCCGGTTCCACTTCTGCTGGTACTGCGTCTTCACGTTCAAAATTAACTTCACCTCTGTCAATAACCTCCTGTGCCTCTTCAATTCCCCAGAGATGGCTTTTCGGAATTACCCAGACACACCCGTTATCAACGGTGGAATCATCTATGTAGATGTCAATATTGAAAATCGGATGGTTTTCACGGATTGCATTACCATCCCTATGCCACCGGACAGAGGAACCGTGTTTCGGCAGTTTGAAGACAAGGGATTCGTAGCACGGAATAAAATCAGGTCCAATTATCCGATGGAGCAGGTCCCCGATGAACGGGTGTCCGAGCAGCCGCATGGAGAATTCATTCGGATGGGAGTGTAAGTAGGTTAGATAATAAGGAATCCCTTCGGGTCCACGGTTGCACCATGGGTCCGCCGGTCCACCCGCCAAAATCTCATCAATCAGCCGTTGACTTTCACGTTGTATAACGGCGAGTTCGTCCGGTTGGATGACCTGTTTTAGAATGAGATAGCCATTATCATTAAAAAATTGAATTTCGTTGTCAGTAATTTTTCGCATAGGTGCTTTTCCTATTTCTGCCTAAGCGCAGTCAGGCGTTTAGAATTTTGTTTGTGGCAATCGCTGCGTGCCACGCTGAGACGAATTCTTCAATGGAGTGGTATCTCAGCTGCTTGTCCATGTTTGTCGCCTTTTTTGCAACCTGCCACATAGCCGCATTCCCTTTCCAATCATTTCGTAAATCACTGTTGTTGGCGAGCAACACGAACGCTGTCCGTCCTAACATAAAGACATTTGTCCTTTCGTCAATTCGCTCACCTTTCTGAAACTCCTCCGGTGCCATAAAACGACTCGAACCGTACAATCGTCCTCGGTCATTTACAAACGGGGCGGGGTGGTAGTGGTCGAAATCGTACAGATGTACCTGTTTTTTTCCAAAGTCGTAAATAATACACCCATCGTAAAAATCTTCGGCGATAAAGCCTTGTTTTTCGATCAGGAGATGAACATCATAGATGACATTGAGGGCGTCAATGATTTCAGCCGCTGGCAACGCATAAAACCTGTCCCGCGGATGCATTTCGCCGTCCCTTAGTTCTCTTTCAGGACGCAAACCCTCGCCATCTACCCAATTGTAGACCAGTGTGAATCCATCGGGAGTAGCGAAAGCATTGTGCAATTGCGGAAGTGCTTCGTGCTGTACAGCAGCGTGGAAACGGACGGCTTGATTGAGCCATATAAGAGTTTGTGGGGTGTTACCATGTTTGACAAACCAACGGTGGTTGTCTACCACAGCGCGAAATGATTGACATCTTGAGTCGTGCTCTGGGAACCGGTATGTAATTTCGCCAATTTGTTGCAGATATGCTTCGATACTTGTATCAATCTCCGAAATATCCAGAAGTGGGTGCTCGGTAGGCATTTCATTTTTCCTCATTGGACGTGAGAAAACGTTTTTTATTGTTTTGCGTAGATTTTGTGGGGTTGTGATAATAGTCCAGAGTTATTCGGTTTTTTATTTTTTTTTCGTCTCTAACTTTCACATAAATGCCCCTAAAAAGCCAAAATATCTGCTTGCAAGCTTTACTGAAATAGTATATCATATCTGTGTCAAAAATTTAACCTTTTTTCAAGAAAACCCAAAATTCGCCTTTATGTAACGTAGAATGCTATAGAAGATACAGGAAACCCTTTTATGCGACACAACCTCTTCGTCCCGAACAAAATGCCTTATGCCAAAGGAAAAAACCGTCCAGATGTACCGTGTATTCTGTGTGCAATCGTCGAGAAAAATGAGAAAGTCCAACGGCTTGAAGTACATCGAACTGAACGCTTTACCATTTCGCTTAATCTCTACCCTTACAGTCCAGGGCACCTCTTAATCTTTCCGAATCGGCATGTCATTGATGTTCGGGAATTGCATCAAGAAGAGGTCCAAGAACTTCACGAACTCCAATGCCTCTGTTTCGAAGTGCTGACGTCTGCCTATCAGCCACGTGGTTACAACGTTGGTTATAATATGGGAGATGCCTCTGGTGCCAGTATCCCGCATCTGCATCTGCACGTCGTCCCACGATATCCGCGTGAATTGGGGTTCTTGGACGTTATAAGCGGCGCACGCATCATTATTGAAGATCCAAACGTGACACAGGAGAAACTGGCACAGATATTTCGGGAATTGGCAACATAGTTATCAATGGTCGGTTATCAGCTTCGGAAAGTTTTAAAGTCCGTAAAGTCTGTAAAGTGGTCAACAACTTTAATACACTTCGCAACTTTAGATATACTTGCAAACTTCCTGACCGCTGGCAGAAGCCTCTTAACCGACAACCGAAAACTGAAAACTATTCATGAAAGGAAAATATAATGAACAATCCCGCATATGATCTTTTAGCTGAAACATTGGAAAAACAAGGAATTCAGGTTGAGGCAGTCAAAGCCCAACTCAAGCAACAACACATTGAAACACCCTCTTGGGGTTACGGTAATTCCGGTACCCGGTTCGGGGTCTTTGAACAACCCGGCGCGGCGCGAAACGCTGCTGAACGTTTGGAAGATGCTGCCACCGTTCACCGATTCACCGGTATCGCTCCTACCGTCGCCCTCCACATTCCGTGGGATAAAACCGACGATTGGGGAGCATTGAAACAGTACGCCGCTGATGTCGGTATCGGCATTGGCGCGATTAACCCGAATGTCTTCCAAGATCAGGCGTATAAGCTCGGAAGCGTCTGCAACCCAGATGCCGCTATCCGCCGACTCGCGATTGACCACATGCTTGAGTGTGTTGACATCATGGAGAAAACGGGTTCTGATTTACTGAGTTTATGGTTCGCAGACGGCACTAACTTTCCGGGACAATCGAACTTCAGGAAGCGCAAAGGCTGGATGGAAGCGGCATTAGCCGAGGTCTACGATGCCCTTCCAGATGATACTCGGATGCTTATTGAATATAAATTCTTTGAACCTGCATTCTATCATACCGATCTCGCCGATTGGGGAACAGCTTACCTCTTGGCGACGAAACTCGGTGAGAAAGCACAGGTCCTCATCGACTTGGGACACCATCCGCAAGGCACGAATATTGAATTCATCGTTGCTTATCTCATTGACGAAGGCAAGCTCGGTGGGTTCCACTTCAACTGCCGAAAATATGCAGACGACGATCTAACGGTCGGTTCTATCAATCCACAGGAACTCTTCCTCATCTACACCGAGTTGGTCGCCGCTGAACTCGATCCTGACACAGAGCCTGACATCGCCTATATGATTGATCAGAGCCATAACTTAAAACCAAAGGTGGAAGCGAGCATACAATCCGTCTGCAATCTGCAGAAGGCGTATGCAAAGGCACTTCTCGTTGATCGAGAAGCACTTGCTGCCGCACAGGATGCCGCCGATCTCGTCGAAGCAGAGTCTATCCTCCAACGCGTTTATGAGACGGATGTGAATCCACTGGTGGAGCAGGTCCGTTCGGAGATGGGACGTGACCCACACCCGTTGGCGGCGTATCGGAAAAGCGGTTATTATGAGAAAATTAGTGCCGCTCGCGTCGGTGGCGAAAGCCAAGGCTGGGCATAGGCAAGGTTGGAAACAGTCTCAAACTCGGTAGGCGCGGTTTCTAACCGCGCCTTTCTTATGGAGCCTAATAAAAAAATATGACCAGAATTAAAATCGGAATTATCGGTTCAGGCGGGATGGCACGCCACCATCTCACACGATTTACCTCAATGGAAGATGCCAAAGTCGTGGCGATCGCTTCGAGGAACGAAGAGACAGGCACCCAACTTGCCAAAGAACATAAAACTGCCTTTATTCCAGAATGGGCTCGTCTCATTGAACGCGACGATATAGATGGAATCGTTATCTGCACACACAACGACAGCCACGGTAAGATAGTCCTCGCAGCATTGCAGGCGGATAAACACGTCTTTGTGGAATATCCACTCGCCAGCGATGTTGGTGCGGGGGAAGCAGCGCTCAAACTTGCAGAAGAACGGCACCGCGTTTTGCGAGTTTCACATCCAGAGGCAGTCTCCAACACCCACAAAGCGCTCAAGCAAAAAATAGGCGAACTCGGCGATCTCCTACTCACTTCCTTTGTCCGTCTCACACCCGGTCGCGGTGCCCGTCCTGAGATTCTCTTCAATCTACCGGTGTCAGGGATACCCGCCCACTTCTTCATCTACCATATCTACCCGATCGTCGATTTCTTCGGTGGTGCCGCGTCTGTTAAAAAGAACGCTGTCTACGAGGGATTGAAGGAGAACGGGCAGTACGATCGATTTGTCAATACACTCATCGTCGAGTTCAAGCGTGGTGGCATCGGACAATGGACATGGGCAGGTGGGATTGCTATTAACGCAGCCGAAGAACATGAGCGATACGTCCTCACCGAAGGCACAATCAGCGATGCTGGTGGTAACTGGCACTGCATAACCCCTTCCGGCGTGGTACCGCTCTCTATATCGGATTCACCACAACCGACACTTCAGGAATTGTGGTTCTCTGAAATCCGGGATGCTGCCGATCAACCGCCGAATTTGGAAGACGCTGCAGTCGCACTGGAGGCCATCCGTATCAGTCTTGGGTTTGGAGAATAAGTGTAGGATGGTGGAGATTCTCTGTCTCCAGAGGCTCAATTGAAAGTCTGCATCCGAATGCGTTCAGAATGGTTCTAAGCGTGTCAATCGTCAAAGCCTTGTCGCTTGAGAGTTCTTCCGAGAGTCTCTCCGGCTCAGCGTTAATTCTTTTGGCAAGTACGGATATGCCCCCCTCCGCCTCGGCAACCTTTTGGAGTGCCAGCAGGACAACCCGCAGATCTCCAAAAGTTTGGTATTCTTCCATAATTGCTTGGAGATAGTCCTTCACCCCTCCCGGATTGGAAGCCAGGCGTTGAACCATATATTCTCGCCATGTTTCCGAACTTCTCATCGTTGTGTCTCCTTATATTCTCGCCAATAGTTTTTTGCACGCGCAATATCCTGTGCCTGGGACGATTTGGTGCCGCCACAAAGTAGAAAAACAATCGTGTTATCTACCTCACCAAAATAGATACGGTAGCCTGGACCGAAGTGGAGACGCAATTCAAAGACACCGCCGCTACCGCGAATAGGTTCACAATCGCCAAAATTGCCTCCGCTTTCAATGGATTCAATTCGTGCCAGAATTCGGTATTGTGTCCGTTGATCTCGTATGGATTCAACCCATTCGGTGAAAGGTTCACTGCCGTTTGGGGTCCGGTAACGTTGTATTTCCCGCGGATATGCCTCACGCATGGTTAAATCAGAACTATTTGAAGGGGTTTCATGAATAAATTATTTTATCACAAATTCGCCGTTTTCGGCAAATTATTTCTTCCATATTATACTAAAGTCTGTTGGAACCACGCAACCGATTTGGCGATAACCGCTTGTTCCCATGCGACAGCGTTGAAAGTGTGGTCCCCCTTATCAATGATTTCCAGTTCCGTCAGAGCGTCGCGCCCGCGCATCAATTCATAGTAACGTCTGCCGTGGGAGACCGGCACGACATCATCGCCACTCCCGTGAATCACGAGGAGCGCGCCTGTGAATGCTTGAATGGTAGCAGAGGGGGATATTTGGGGAAGCTCTTCGTAAAACGCTTTCCCAACAATGTTTGGATTTGCGAGCGCGAGCTCCTCTGGCGTTGGCGGATTTTTGACTCTCTCTAAAATCTCATTTTTACGGTCTGGCGGATCGTCCGAAAGCGGTGCCCACATCACCGTTGACTTCACGCGAGCATCTTGCCCAGAGACAAACGCCGCAACACATCCGCCCATACTCAACCCCAAAATGCCAATTCGGTCAGCGTCTACACCCGGCATAGCAGTGAGGACATCGATTGACTTGATCGCATCCGAGACCTCACCACCGATAGTCATCTCTGAAAAATCGCCCTCGCTGTCCCCGGAGCCGCGAAAGTCGAATCGTAGCACATAAAACCCAATAGCGGCAAGTTCCCGTGCCGTCTTGACGAATATTCTGTGTGGTTCAACCTTCGTTCCAGTGAATCCGTGAAAAAAAGCGACTGCTGGACACGACGCATCGCAATGGGTTGGCGAATGCAGCATCCCATTTATCTGTTGTTCTTGATTGTAAAATACTATCGGTCTTTCCATTTTATCTCCTTTACTCTTGACATTAAAACTTGTTTATGGTAAACTTATTATATGATAACTTTTTATTTCGGTAAGGCGGGATCTCATGGGATCAAAGTCAATCAAGTTACAAGTGCCTCATTTATTTCGGGAGATATTTGAAACCGCAGTCGTCTTTCTTTACCCGGCAAACTGCCGCGTCTGTGAAACATCTCTTGAGGTTACATCTCTCCCTTATATCTGTGTTACCTGCTGGCAAGATATCCAATTCCTTGAACCGCCTTGGTGTGATATATGTGGTACACCAAATGTAAAAGGACTCTGTGATGAATGTGCTGTCTCCCCGCCACCCTACGGAAAATTAAGGTCTATTGCATTATATCAAACAACAATCCAACAAGCAATACATCTCTTTAAATTTGAAAAGAAAAGGATCCTTGCACAACATCTGATTCAATTGATAAACGCACATATTCCTGTGGATTGTGCTATTACAGAATACGACTTCATTCTGCCTGTGCCGATTCATAAAAGGCGGCTATGGGGGCGCGGCTTCAATCAGTCCACGCTGCTCGCCAAAGGCATTGCGCAAGCGGCAGGTGTGCCGATTCTCACGGATGCATTGGTGCGGCACCGGCATACAGTGGCACAAAGCAGTTTGGGCATAGAAGCCCGCCAACGCAATATCATTGATGCTTTTAAAATACGGAAACCCAACGTTATCCGTGACAAACGCATCTTAATCATTGATGATATTATCACGACTGGTTTTACCGTTTGTGAAGTGGTTAATGAGTTGTGGAAAGCCGATCCTGCTGAGATTGATGTGCTCACATTGGCAAGAACTTTACAGGGCTAATTGCAGTCCAGTCCGTTGCTGCAATTCTCTTAACATCGCCGGTTTCACTGACAGAATCATGAAACTTTTTTTAAGTCTATTGCGTTTTATACGATGTGCAGACTACAGTGAGGTCTGTTTATGGCGCGCTTTTACTGGACAGCGAATATCCGCTGAAAGCACGCCTCAAAAACTGCTTATCACTGAGATAATTACTTAAACTTATAGTGGGAGGTTAAACCTTTGCACTTAAATAGCATCAAAATTCGTGGTTTCAAGAGTTTCGCCGAAGAAGTTGAATTGATACTCGAACCCGGTATCACTACTATTGTCGGACCCAACGGTTGCGGAAAAAGCAATGTCTCCGATGCAATTCGATGGGTACTTGGGGAACAAAGTGCCCGCTCACTTCGGTGTGCTTCTATGCGTGACCTACTTTTCAACGGTGGTGCTAATTTCGCCCCTGCACAAAGAACCGAGGTCGCACTCCATTTTTCGGTGCCGCTTGCAAACCGAAAACTTGCTCTACAGAAGTCAAATGGTCAGGAAAACCTTGATACCTTGACGCAGGATGCTCCTGCTAAGCTTGCCTTCGCATCTCCAGAGATTGAAGTCTCCCGTCGCCTTTCCCGCGATGGTGAAAGCCGCTACCTTATCAATCAAAATCCGTGCCGTCTCCGCGACATCGGTGAACTCTTTATGGATACAGGCATCGGGGTCGATGCGTATTCCGTCATGGAGCAGAGCAAGATTGACCTGATTCTGAACGTTCGCCCCGAAGATCGACGCTTTCTGTTTGATGAAGTTGCTGGAATTACGAAATATAAACACCGAAAGAAAACCGCACTCCGGAAACTTGAACAGACCGAGCGTAACCTCGTTCGTATCAACGATGTAATTCAAGAACTGCAGCGTGAAACTGAATCACTCAAGGAGCAGGCTGAGCAAGCGCGTCACTATAACGCCCAACAAGCCCAGTTGAGGCAGTTTGAATTAGACCTCGCCCATAGAGAATACGATAAACTCCGCACTGATTATATCCAGGCTCAAACCGACTTAGACACGATTTTAAGCAATGTTACGACCGCTTCTGAGCAACTTAAATCTGCTGAAGAACATATTGAGAGTGCCACAGATCGACAGGCGGAATTGGATACAGCAATAAGAGATGGACAGGCGGCACTTCGACAGGTTGAAACGAATATTGAGCAGATCGAACGTCAGATAGTGCTGCACAAGGAGAGACAACTCAATATCCAACAGCAACGACAGCGAGCGCTCCAAGCACTTGAGTCTTTAGAGGCACAGCACACAGGGGTCCTCGCCCAGCAACGACTCCGGACACAGGAGCATCAGAAACTTGAAGCGTCCTTTAAGATAGAGGAGAGCCGCTTGTCCGCACGTCAGCAGCTCCTGACGCAACTTTCTGAACGCATCAGTGCCGCCAAGGAATCTGTACAGGAAGCGCAAACTGTTTTAAGTGAAACCGCAACCGAATTAGAAGCGCGCGAGCGCCAACGCTTGGCAATTGAGCATGAGCTGACAAGTCGCCAAGGGAACCTCAACCGCCTTAAGGAGAACACAACAGCACTAACAGCCGAGCTTAAAACCGCTACTGACATCCATGCTGAAGTTCAGCGTGCTGAAACACAATTAAAGGCAGAACTCGTTCAAATTGAAGCCGAGAGGAATAAAGTAGAAATAGAACTTAGCGAAAATCAGGACGCACTCCGTAAAATTGAAGCTGAAATCAACGGCTTGCAGAATACTTTGGGCAGCAGTGTCTCTCGGTTAAGATCGCTACAAGAATTGCAATCTGCTTATGAAGGATATTACGCTGGAGTTCGCGCAATAATGCGGGCGAAAAACCACTATCGTGATCAATTTCGCGGCGTCTGTGGTGTTGTTGCCGAACTAATCGCCATGGATAGCGAGTATGAGGTGGCTATAGAAGTCGCTCTCGGCAGTGCTGTCCAGAACGTCATTACCGAAACTGCTGAAGATGCCCAGAATGGAATCGCTTTCCTTAAAAAGCATCGGGCTGGCAGGGTGACCTTTCTCCCGCTTGATATTTTGCGCAAACGCAGATTTAATGATGATCCGCTGCTAAAACAACTTGGAGTCATCGGCATCGCCGAAGAATTGGTGGATTACGACCTTAAATACGAGATTGCTATGCAGCATCTATTGGGAAATACACTTGTTATCCAAGATTTAGATGCTGCGGTCGCCCTCACCCGTCAATTCCGTCCAAGTGCACGTCTCGTTACATTAGATGGAGAACTTATCAATACATCGGGTGCCATCACTGGTGGTCAGACAAATCAGCAAAAGGGTGGGCTACTCGGTCGCTCACGGGAACTTGAGGAACTTGAAGACAGGATCGGGCAGTTGACTCGAAGCAACAATCGGAAAGATGAAGCGCGTAAAGCCTACGCCGCAACCATAGCGAATTTGCAGAAAACACGGCAGACACTCACCGCACAGTGGCAAGATAAACGGGTTGAAAAAGCTTCCCTGACCAAAGACATGGAGCAGGCGAATCTCCAAGTCACCCGGCTTGAGCACCAACTCGTAACGGTTGAGACTGAAAACCGAGAACTCAACAAGGCAATGACGGCTTCCCGCGAAGAGCAGGTGACCCTTGAAACTGAAATCGCAGCGTTGACCCAAAAGACGACCCGTACCCAACGATGGATTGAACGCATGTCCGAGCAGATTGAGAGTGAAGACCGAAAACGCGCTGAAGTCGCTGACACCTGTCAGAAAATGGAGGTCTTCTTAGCCGGGCAGCGTCAAAGATTAGAGGGTTTGGTGTCCGACCTTCAGACCCTTGAGGAGACCCAGCAGCGGACAACAAAGGAGATTGCTGACCAACGGGCTGTTATCGACGCCGATGAGCAAACCCGCATTGACCTCAGCGAACAAGTCGCAGAAGCGCAACGCGAATTCCTCCGTTTAGAAGGCGATCGCGCCGAGGCTGAAGCTCGCGTTGACGAGTTGAATGGGGAACGCGATGCTCTTCTTCAAGAGGTGACCGTCCTCCAAAAGGAGATGCGTGCAACACGCAGAAAATTTGAGCAACAGAACCGGAAGCGTCATAAACTTGAAGTTACAACAACACAATTAGAGATGCGCATAAAATCCGTTTCAACCCGTATCCACGATAAATATCAGGTTTCGATTGAGGAACTACCGCCATTGGTGAATGACGAACAGGCAATGGATGAAATCGAGCTGCTGGATAACATCGAGAAGTTGAAAGCGGAACTCGCTGCAATGGGCGCGGTAAATCTCAAAGCGATTGAGGCTTATGAGGAGCACAAAAAACGCCAAGACTTCCTTGTTACTCAACGTGAGGATGTCCAACAATCCATTCAATCTACCTATCAGGCAATAGAAAAGATTAATCAAACCTCAAGAGACGTATTCCTTGAGACGTTTGAACAGGTTCAGACCAACTTCCAAGAAGTGTTTACACAACTCTTCGGGGGCGGCGAAACGGAGTTATTGCTAACCGATCCGTCCAATGTGCTTGATTCAGGTATTGATATTATCGCTCGCCCGCCGGGAAAACGTCCACAGAGCATTACGCAGCTTTCCGGTGGAGAAAGATCGCTGGTCGCTATTGGGCTGCTATTTGCCGTCTTCAAAATCAAGCCGAGTCCTTTCTGTGTGCTTGACGAAGTTGATGCCGCGCTTGATGAGGCGAACGTACTGCGCTTTGCTAATCTCATCCGAGCCTACACCGAGAATACGCAGTTTGTGATTATCACGCACAACCGCCGGACAATGGAAATTGCTGACGCCATGTACGGTGTGACAATGGAACAGGCTGGTATCTCAAAAATTGTCTCTGCCAAATTTGCTGAATAGTCATAAGAACGGATGCCACGGTATGGGCAAGTTGAATCGGAATCAACTCACAGTTTTGCCACTCTCCGAACGCCGCCACAAGATGACGGTGGCGGATGTCTATTCGCTGGATGCAGAGATTCCGCCCTCTGAAAACCCAGCACTCTCCATTGTCGCAGATCGAATTGTGAAGGCACACCGGGCAGGCAAGCAAGTCATCTGGATGATGGGCGCCCACGTCATGCGGCGTGGTAACTCGCGCTTCATCATCGACTTGATGGAACGCCGTATCCTCACGCATGTCGCCGCCAACGGTGCATGCGCCATCCACGATTTTGAGCTTGCCCACATCGGGGCAACGCTTGAAGACGTGGAGGACTATATCTGGGACGGTAAGTTCGGCAATTGGGAAGAAACTGGACGTTATCTGAACGAGGCAATTGTCCGAGCGTATCAAGATAGAATCGGGTTTGGGGAAGGCGTTGGCAGATTAATTCAAGAAGGCGAGATGAACATCGCTTTTCCGCATCGCGATGTGAGTATGTTCGCTACTGCATATCGACTTGGTGTGCCGTTCACCGTCCACAAAGGCATCGGTTATGACATCATCGACCAGCACCCTGCTGCCGATTATGCCGCGATGGGGTGGACAACGGGTGAGGATTTTCTCCGTTTTGCCCAGAGTGTATCTCAATTAGAGGGTGGTGTTTTTCTCAATTTAGGCTCTGCAGTGATGGGCCCCGAAGTCTATCTCAAAAGTCTCTCTATGGCACGAAACATTGCATCGCAACGCCGTGAGGAGATTCGGCATTTCACGACTGCAAACTTCGATCTCATTGATTTCTCCGATTTTCGAGATGAGGGATCGCCTACCGATGCCCACTACTACCATCGCCCCAAAAAGACAATCCTCATCCGCACGGTCAAAGATGGTGGTGAGGGTTACCACATCTCCGGCGATTTCTCCATAACCGTCCCACAGTTATACCATTTGGTAACTGCGTCTTTATAGGTAGATGCAATCGTCCGATTATTGTTTTTCTGTAGGTAAATTGTATATTTTATGTTTGTATTAGTAGATGCTGCTCCAATGTCCAACTTCGTGAACGACGATCTCTCTGGTACGCCTGTTGAAGGTATAGATGACTCGGTAAGTGCCAGCAGCGCGTAAGCGGAATTTTTCTCTGTGTCGTCCTCGGAGTGCCTCGTGGCGATGTGTATCGCAATTTTCACATAACCATTCCAATTTATTGAGGATGCGTGTTCGGATTGTGCCATCTAAACGTCGTAAATTTGTCCTAGCACGTGTCCTGAACGTTAACGTGTACATTTCAACTTGACGCCGAGTTCTTTGGCAACCTCCTCAAGTGGAATTAATTCAGCTGTGCCAGCTTCGACCTCTGCAACACTCTGTTCTAACCTTTCAGCTACCTCTGGACGCAATTCTAATCCCTCATCAGGGTCATAGTCGTAATCCTCAAGAAACTGCTCTAACTCCAGATAATACACGAAAAAATCAAGGATTTCTGATTTCAACTGTTCCTCTGCAGCAGCCGTTGGTGCTACCTTCTGCAACTTAACAATCCGCTCGCGTGCCGCAAAAAGACCCCAATTCGCGAAGGTCTCCATCAATGCATGGAACCCATCATCGGATAACGTTGATACCTTTATCTCTGGTTGCGGATCGGTGAGTAAGGGCTTGTCGCTCATCCGTCGTGCTTGCCGTCCTAAAGGTGAGGTTTTTCGCGCCGCTTCCACGATTGCCACGCGCCGCCGTAGTGGAGCAAACCTATCAGCGGCACGCAATATGGAGAGCAGGGATTCCTCAGAGGCTTCAAGTTCAAATGCCAATCCACAGTAGCCTTCATAAAACTCACGGAATTCGGATTCCAATGCATCCCGATCGGTATTCTCAGCAAGCAAGGACACAAGTCGTTCACGAGATTCAAAGAGTGATCCGTCTATGATCGGCATAAGCCAGGTACTAAGCTGGGCATGGGTCATGTCTGTTATCTTATCTGCCATAGGTTTCTCCTTTGGTTGATTGATTAACCAACTGATGCAATCTCCAAATTGCCCCGCCAATGTTCCTGTAACATCCGTTTCAACAATTGGTGCTTAGGCGAGTCCAGCCGTGGATCCGTTTTGATGAGCAATTCCGCCTCTTTTTTCGCCCTTTCCAAAAGAGATGCGTCGTGAATGATATTCGCAATCTTGAAATTCGGAATACCGGATTGACGTGTACCGAAGAATTCACCCGGACCGCGGATATTCAAGTCTGCCTCTGCAATCTGAAAACCGTTGTTCGTCCGAATCATCGCTTGGATGCGTTGATAGGAATCATCACCCCTCGGTGAAGCGACGAGATAACACGCTGATTGATGCTCGCCACGTCCAACACGGCCACGCAGTTGATGCAGCTGTGAGAGTCCAAATCGCTCCGCATTCTCGATTACCATCAGCGTCGCATTTGGGATATCTATACCCACCTCAATTACCGTTGTTGAAACGAGGATATCCGTGCGTCGATCCTTGAATTCTGTCATGACCTCTTGTTTTTCGATGGATCTCATCTGTCCATGCAATAACCCTACGCGGAGATCCGGAAATACGTCGTTCTGAAGATGCGATGCCATTTCTGTAGCGGCTTTGAGCTCTTCTAATTTTTCAGACTCTTCAACGAGCGGATAGACGATGTATGCCTGTCGACCGCGTTGGATCTCTTTCCGAACGGTAGCGTATAACTTCTCCCGTTCTTTCTCTCTTATCCAGTGTGTCTTAATCTGCTGTCTACCCGGTGGCAATTCATCAATGACGGATACATTTAAGTCGCCGTAAAGCGTCAAGGCGAGCGTTCTCGGAATTGGCGTCGCAGTCATAACAAGGACATCTGGTGACGGAGCAGCTGCATCAAGCTGCTTTTGTGCCTCAGTCCCAGAATAGGCTTTGTTGCGGAGCGTTGCGCGTTGCATCACACCGAATCGGTGTTGTTCGTCGATGATAACAAGTCCGAGTTTATGAAAATCGACACCTTCCTGTATCAAAGCCTGTGTACCGACAATGAGGTCTGCGGTCCCATTAGCGATCGCTGCCAATGCCTCTTCGCGTTCTGATTTAGGGAGGTCGCTTTTTAGAAGCATAACCTTTATTTTTCCCTTATCCTGTTGCTCTGTTCCTGTGGACACATCACGACGCAGATCCTTGAGCATCTCAGAGAGATTGTAGTAATGCTGCTCAGCGAGAATTTCAGTCGGCACCATCAGGGCACCTTGATACCCGTTTTCAATCGCACAGAGCAGTGCCATCGCTGCGACAACAGTCTTTCCTGAACCTACATCGCCCTGAATGAGCCGATTCATTACACTTTTCAGCTGCATATCGTCTTGAATTTCGCTGAATACCCGTTTTTGGGCACGGGTCAACTTGTAAGGCAGTGATGCCGTGAAATCACGTAGGAGAGACGGAGAGGTATCTCCTGATGCCGTTCCAATGTGGAACGCTATACCAGCTTCCAAGGTCTTTCGCTCTTTTTTCATTTCCATCCCCGCACTGAGGAGGAAGAATTCCTCGAAAGCGAGTCGTTTTTGCGCCGCTTCTTGGTAAGCCTCCGATGTCGGAAAGTGGATTTCATTGATGGCGAGTTTTCTGTCAATTAAGCCTTGTCGTTTGCGAAGTTCAAGCGGTAGGATTTCAGGAATCTGTTGCCCGTATTCGTCGAGAGCAGTCCGCATCCAGGTACGCACTATTTTCGCCGTGAGTTTTGCCGTGAGAGCGTATTTGGGGACAATCCGATTTGTGTGGATTAGGTTGTCTTCCTCAAATAATTCAAACTCATAGTCGGTTGCTTGGATTTCATTGTAACGGCGCGAGAACTTGCCACTGACGACCACTTCGGTATCGACCGGAAGTAGGGATTTCATAATACCGATGCGCCGTCCGAAATTAACAAGAACGGCGACCCCAGTCCCATCATAAATTGAGATTTTACCAACGCGTTTGCCTTTCGCTGTCGGAGAGGATGTATGATTGACAATCTTACCTTGGATTGTCTCCGGTTCGTCGTCTTCAGTTCTTCCGACCCTGTAAATCTCTACCATTTTGGAGCGGTCGATGTAATCTCGCGGATAGTATGCCAGTAATTCACCCACCGTTCGGATATTGAGTGCTGCTAATAGCATTGCGGCGCGGCGGGGACCGATGCCTTTGAGGTACTGGAGCGGTTCGGTTAGAAAATCAAGCGAGACAGGGTCTGTTGAAACAGGCGTATCTGAAATCGGAACAGATGCTATTGACTTCTCCGTAGAGGTATTTTCTGCTTGCGTAGGGAGCACCTCTGCGTCTTGGAAAAGGGATAGAGAGGCTTTGGATGTCCTGTGAGTTGTGCGTTCTGTCGCCGGTTGCTGTTTTTGGGATGTACTTCCCGAACGGTTTATTGTCGCTTGAAAGAGGGGCAGCGTCTCCTGTGTATCCTTTTTTCCTCTGGTGCGTTGTGCTGTCGGCTGCTGATGTGTCTGTGGGATTTCCACATCTACAGAATCTGCATTCGCGAGAATTTGCTGTTTAGGTCCGACTGCCGCATCAATACGTCTTGTTGCTTTTTCGAGCGTACGTTGTCGCTCGGTCGGTGAGGCACTCGCATAATTTTTAAAGAGATGTGCTAAACCGTTCAGGACCTCTTTTTCGGTTGCCTCTAAAGCAAACGCATCTCCATTTTTCACCCATAATCGGACATAGCTTCCCAATCCATTGACAACGACATCGTCGTGACACCCTTTTCGGAGTTCTTGTTGGAAGGGACGGCGAATGGTATTAAGAATGTTCGTGAAATTGTTCATATTTTTTGTCTTGATGCCGCATACAGAAACAAGAATCCTCGACCACAGGACTATACAGCGTAGCCCCGAATTGTGTCTAATATATTGTGATATATTAGACGCAAATTCAGCAAAAACGTTGAGCGTTCATAATAAAATACGGTTGACACGGCATCGTAAATTCCATATAATCTTCTTAAATTAATCGACTCGCAATATTTGCGTGTAATCCTTCCCCTATTTCATTAATAAGGAGCGAAACATGGTATCTCCATACTTGACGGATGTCCAACAAAAAGAGTGGCAGAAAGAGGGGTTTCTACTCATTAAGAACGTCCTTTCACCTGAAGAGATTCAGACGATCTTGACGTCTGTGGATTCAGCGATTGAAACGTACGTCCAGGAGACCCCAAGCCTACAAGGCAGTCGATTCGGAAAGGGAGCTTATACGATTATCCGCGCCATTGAGCGGACGGAGGCATTAGATCCGCTCACCGACCATCCACACATCTTCGGTACAATCCTTTCACTGATGGGGCCATATCTCCAGATTATGGGGACGCAAATCTACGTCCGGCACCCTGATGCAGAGGCATTGATGGCGTTTCATACCGACGCCGGTCCTTCGCTACAACGCATTCATCCACATGCGGATAGTTTGCCGCTCCAGTTTAAAGTTCAATTTTTCTTAACAGATCTGACCGAACCAAACCAGGGGAATTTTATGTGTGTCCCGGGAAGCCATAAAGTTCCGTACCCAGAAAACGGCTATAAAAAAGGGAAATATCCCGAAGGCGCAATTCAGGTCCTTGCGGAAGCAGGGGACGCAGTCATTTTCCCTTGGGCATTGTGGCACGGTGTCGGTCCGAATCAGACTGAGCGCATCCGCAAAAGCGTCACGTTCCGTTATGGGCAGATGTGGAGCCGTCCTTACGATTACGACAGCCTGCCTGCAGACGTACTCGCACGGATGACACCTCGCCGCCGCCGATTATTCGGGGACATGGGAGAGGATCATCATCCAACCGATTATTTTAAACCACACGATCAGCTTGAAATGATTTGCGCCGACGAATGGAATGTCCCGCATCCATAGGGCTAACCGATCCCATAGGGCCCTGTCTGGTAGGTGCGGTGTTTTTGCTGGGGTGTTTCCCCGCAACCGCACCGAATCCTCTCCAAAATGTCTCGCTTCAGCCGGCGTGCTCCCGCAATTTCTCAAATAGATCCCGGAAAATCGCATCCCGATCAACACTCGTCGCGACACGCATGAGGTGTCTGCTGTTATCAAAACTCCATGTCACACCTTCCGTCAAAATCGGACTATGGACAATTGCTGTTGGGACCCACGCAGGATTGACAAGGTATGCCGTCGCCGATATATCCCATATCACTTTTGACCATGCGTAGTGATCGCTTGAATAATCTTTAAATATCTCGACGAGATAATCACCGACTCTACCTCTACCCTGCACATAGCGTTCCATCTCAGCAACCGTCGTGTGTAGATGTGAGACAACCCCACGTGCTGGTAGCCAAACGAATGGCACACCGCAATCCAAAACCACTTGCGCACTAATCAGGTCTTGGGTAAGATTGAATTCTCGAGTATGAGGCCAGTACAGTGGATTCCCACCAAGCCAGATAACAACGATCCGTTTAATAATTTCGGGTTCTATTAAAATAGCGGAAGCAACGTTTGTTATCGCACCTACAGCAACAACATAGAGAGGTTCTTCATCTGTACTTGCCATTGCCCGTTCGATCAGGTCAGTAGCGGCATCGCTCGGAACAGGCGTATTTCTGTCAGAAAAGAACGCTCTGGAGCCGCGATAGACAAATCCATCGGTAGAAACATTCAGGAAGTCCAAAAGCCGCAGGATTTCGTCATAACTTTTCTCCATGCCGTCTTCAGGGCTATCTGATCGGTTATTGTGGAAAGGGACAGCGTAGAATGCCTCAACGTTGAGGTGTTCAGGTGAGAGCAGCGCGTGAACGACTGCAAATTGATCGTCAATTTCATTATAGGTGTCAGTGTCAAGAACCATTCGCACCCGTCCGGTTGGGGGTTGGAGCATCTCCAGACGTTTTGACTCTGACAACGTCGGAAAATTCATAAGCAATTTTACCTTGTGAATTGAGAGTTTTTTCCAGTATATCACATCCGCAGAAAAATAGGAATCTATTTTGATTTTCGCTTTCAATCGATTGAGGTAGATTAGGTTTTCAAGCGCGTGAGCGATATTGTTTGTCTGAATCGCGGATTATCACGGATGACCCGGATGACGCGGATTTTGCCTTCTATGTGCAGGACGCGGGTTTGTTCAAAAACGACTGGGATTGAAATCGTCGAAGTCTGCTCTTCAAGATACTTTTCCGAATGAGGTTCTTTTGCTGCACCATGAAGGTAGTGTCTGTATAAGAACATATCTGCCACTCTCTTTAGCCCCAGCGGGGCGAAAGGTCTATAGCAACGCGATGCCCCTACCTCTTTAGCCCCAGCGGGGCGAAATGTGTACATTGCTAAATCGTGGATTTAGCAATCTTTCGGATGCAAGAAAAATTACATCAATATCCAATACTTCTGATGAACAAAATAGGTTGAATTCCACTATTTTACTGTGTTGAATTGTTGAGTTGTTGAAGTTTCGCCTCAACGAAAGTTTTGAGGTTATTGTCTCCATGCCGCTCTGCCAATTCCAATGCTGCCTGAAAATCTGATCTCGCTTTGTCAATGTTATTCAAGCCTAACTGGACTATGCCACGGTTGATGTAAGAATTCATGAAATTTGGATTGAGACAAATCGCCTCATTGTAATCGTCAAGGGCAGCATCATGGGAACCTAATCCACTTTTGATATTGCCTCGGTTGTTGTAAACTTCGGCATAGTCTGGTAGCAACCGAATTGCCGTGTCATAGGCAGCAAGTGCTTTTTCTGATTGCCCGCCTTCCCAGAGGAGACAACCGATGGAGAAAAAGCCGTGCGCAGCAAGTGCACTATTGCTCAGCTCTGAGGCGTAGGGTGATGGCTTGCTGTTTTTGTTTGTTGTCTTGATAGGTGCTTCTTCTGCCAATTCGGGATACAGTTCTGTCAGTTTCGGGACATATTTTTCCTCATAGTTGGCAATGAGCCGAATAATGAATTCCATCAGGGGTGCCAACGGGTGATTTTCATTCTCACCAATGGAGTAGATTAATTTTTCTAATATATCGTCCAGCCACTCATACTCACCATCACTCAAGTTGATAACACCGTAATGCCCGTGCCGTTGTCCAAAATCGATTAATCCATCTAATACGTCCGCTAACCACTGATAAGCAGTTTCGGGGTAGGGCGGTGGTATAGCTGGTTCGGATGTGCGCGTTCGTAGCGGTTTAGCGTTATCCAACAATTGGGGCATACTCGGCACTACGTCTGTCAGCAAAAGATGATTCTCCATCAATTCGGACGTTAACATTGCTTACTCCTATCTCTGTTTATTATGTAGGACTTCCGCACTTCCTCTTAAAGTCCCCCTGATAAGGGGGATTTAGGGGGTTAAATCACTGAAATAACGGACTCGTTTGGTAAAATATTTCGCTTTTTTGCTCATTTTGCGTAAGTCCTGTTATGTTTCATCAGTTTGCAAGTTTAAATTGTTGAATTGCTGAAGTTTTTTTTCTATGTCGGTTTTGAGCGCGGTATCATTTTGCTGCTCAGCCAATTCCAGGGCAGTTTGGTAATCCGCTCTCGCTTCATTAATCCGAAGTAGGAAAGCCTTTATGTCTCCTCGAGATATGAAAGCACTTGCAGAATCAGGTTCGAGCCGGATAACTTCATTTAGGTCAAGAAGTGCTTCATCAGACTGGTTGTTGAACCATTTCGCTGTTGCTCGGCTTTGGTAAACAGTAGCGTCACTTGGGTTGAGGCGAATTGCCGTATCATAATCTTCAATGGCACTTTGAAGACAAAGCCCAATTTTAAGATTTCCACGGTTCCTATAAGCAGCGGCTGAATTCGGATAAAGGCGAATCACCTCGTCATAATCCGCAATTGCTGCCTCGCGTTGTCCTAACATGATCTTTGCCATTGCTCGTTTTCCGTAAGCCTCTACGCAATCAGGATTTAACTGAATCACCTTGTCATAATCCGCAATTGCTGCCTCGTGTTGTCCTAACATGCTCTTTGCTTTCGCTCGGTTTTCGTAAGCTTGTGCGGAATCTGGATCCAACTGAATCACCTTGTCATAATCCGCAATAGCAGCTTCAAAATTTTCCATTACGAACTTTATATTTGCCCTATTTTGATAGTGGACAGCAACATCTGGACTTATGCGAATTGCCTCATCAAAGTCAGCGATGGCTTCTTCATATTGTTGAAGTTGACACTTTATAACGCCGCGCCCGTTATAGGCATCAGCATCATTGGGACGTAATGCAATCACCTTATCATAATCTGCAATCGCAGCCTCGTAGTTACCAAGAGACACCTTTGCTGTGCCACGATTTTTATAGGCACCCGCATCATTGGGTTCCAATTCAATTGTCTTAGTATAATCAGCAATCGCAGCTTCGTAGTTCCCAAGAGCCCACTTTACTGCACCACGATTGTTATAGGCCCCCGCATCATCTGGATTTAGGCGAATTATCTCGCTATAGGTAACAACAACCGACTCATATTGTCCAAGAGCAAACTCAACATCCTTTCGATTTCTATAAGCACCAATATAACCAGGGTCCAATTCAATCGCCTTATCGTAATCTGCAACCGCAGCCTCGTAGTTGCCCATATCTTGATTTATGTTCCCTCGGTTGTTATAGGCACCCGCATCATCTGGCTTCAGTTCAATCGCTTTGTTGTAATCGTCAATAGCGGCTTGGTGGTTTCCGACTTCTCCGTTTGCATTCCCTCGGTTGTCATAGGCATCCACATAATCTGGCTTCAGTTCAATCGCTTTATCATAATCTGCAATCGCAGCCTCGTGATTGCCAGCGTCTTTGTTTATCCTTCCGCGATTGTTATAGTATTGAACATCGTCTGGATTCAATCGGATCGCCTCATTTAGGTCAGCAAGGGCATTCTCGTAGTTGCGGAGGGCTAAATTTGTGATTCCACGATTGTTATAGGCACCCGCATCATCTGGCTTCAGTTCAATCGCTTTATCATAATCTGCAATCGCAGCCTCGTGATTGCCAGAATCTTTGTGTGCAACACCGCGATTGTTATAGGTCCCAGGGTCGTCGGGTTTCAACTCAATTGCCTTATTAAAATCATTGATGGCCTCTTCGTAGTTGCGGAGGGCTAAATGTGTGGTTCCACGATTGTTATAGGTCCCAGGGTCGTCGGGTCTCAACTCAATTGCTTTATTGAAATCATTGATGGCCTCTTCGTAGTTGCCAGAATTTGTGTGTACAATACCGCGATTGTTATAGGTCCCAGGGTCGTCGGGTTTCATCCGAATGACTTTGTTAAGGTCAGCAAGAGCATCTTTGTATTCCCCAAGGCACATCTTAGCTGCACCGCGATTACCATAGGCACTATCATGATCAGATTTTAATTTAATCGCTGTACTATAATCTGCTATAGCATCTTGATATTCTCTAAGATGCAACTTTGCAGTACCGCGAGTATTGTAAGCTTCGGCATAATCAGGTTTCAGCCGAATTGCCTCATCGCAGTCTGCAAGCACATTGTGATAGTTCTCAAGTAGGAACTCTGCCACCCCTCTACCGTTGTAAATTTCAGCGGAATCTGGTTTCAAATTAAGTGCTTTGTCTAAGGCAGCGAGTGCCTCCGTCCCCATACGTTCATTGATATAGAGAAAACCTGCTGCTGCCCAAGCTCGAAATGCCACCGCTTTATCATTTCCTGCCGCGATGTTAGCAATGGAACACCACTTCTCAATGGCTTCCTTAATTTTTTCGCCTCGCTGCAACACATACGCGTCAGCTATAGCTTTTTCTGCAAGAGTGGCTTTAGGGTTTCGCTCAATTGCTTTGATGTATTCCTCAATCTCATTAGCATTCTCGGGTTTACTTATTACTTCAATACCAGCATTCTCGGGTTTACTCACTACTTCAATTGTTGCCAACGCCGGTGGTTTTTGGGGTCGTGTCTTATCGCCGAAAAAAAAGCGAAGTATCGCAAAAACAAGAGTAAGGAACCCAATAATACAAAAAATGAGTGTGCCCAATGTGATCTTAAGCTCAATATGAACACCAAATATATCGATACCGGTAGATGTTTTTTCTCCCATTGTATCATTTGGCACTTGCTTTTGCTGAGTAATAGGATCCCGAGATGTTTCTGTTGAAACTTTCCCTTCTGAGGCATCATTCAGAGGTTGCGTTTGCTGGGTTGCAGGTCCCGTCGAATTTTGTGCAGGCAATATCATCAACTCTCCAGCACATATCACACCTAACGCCAACACAACCGCTATAATTCCAATTTTTATATCCATTATGATTCCTCCCCACCAGTATCCAATTCTGACAATCCCTCAACAATCTCCACCGTCTCCAGACTCACACTGATAACCTTCCGTATAAGATCCACGATATATTCCTCATCATCTGCACGGTTTGGATTGTTCTCAATACCGCTTCGTCTATCTGTTTTTACGCGATACTGATCGACCACCCACTCTAACGCTGAGCGGTTCCCTAACCGATACTGAAACGCCTCCGCAGGAATCCCATCTAATGTCAAAAAATCGTTGTATTTTATCTGTGTTTTGTCTTTGGAAAACCGCATCTGTTCTACACGCCACTCCAGCGGCATATCGGGTGTTTCAATCAGGTCTAACTTATACTGCGGTTGGTCTTCATAGTGGACATGAATTTCTGCCAACCGCCTTCCCGCCTTGACGAATTCCCAAAATTTAGGGGCAAACGGGATATGGGGTAAATCTCGCTTGAGGTTCACCTGATACCGCTCGCGATACGCAGGATGATGCAGGAGTGCGTAAGTATAATGGAAAATGTCCCACTTGGTGATTTTCTCGTCTCCGTAATGTTCTCGGAACTGTGCTAATGCCCAATCTGTGATGTTTTCCTGCCGGTTGGTGCCATCTTCATCGTAGATGTAGAACGGAAAGTATTGTCCAGCCGATCCAAAACCGCCTGTCATAATATGTTCAGGGATGCAGTCGGTTATGAGACAGGTAAAGGGTTTCTCTTGTGAAATATTGACGCAGATTACCTGATTTTCGGTTTCTGTCTGAGGTGTTGGGAAAATAGATGGAAATACATACACCCTCTCCGCCATAAATCTATCAAAGTAAAGGTGAGATTTTGTGAATGGACGATAGAGTATCTTCCGTACTTTTTCTTGGGTGAATTCTGCGATATATCCACTCGTCAGTTTCTGTTTTAAACCTGAACTCCAGTTAATTTTCTGGTTATCATACGCCACAAAATCATCAACATCTGTGTCTGATTTGTCCACTGCACCTTGCCACTTAAACACTTGGGCATTATAGACTTCTATCATTCGCTGAACGTTTTTTGTGAGTGTATCTCTATTGAAGTTGATTGCCCATGCATCGCGGTTCGTCTTTACGCCACTGCTAAATTGGTGGAAGATCACACCTGAAACCTCACCCTTCTCTGCTTTTGCTGCCTTACTTCCGATTGGCACAAAGGTTTCAAAATCCTCACGCAGTCCCTCGGTGAGCCATGTATGTCGTGCATCGGGTTGAATCGTTTGCCAATTGACGTTGCCGAGGTGTTCACAGGTATCCAGAAATTCAAACGTTGCGTCTTTGTGCATCTCAGCGGTTTCGCCGTTGTAAAAAATGTCAGCAGATTTTGACTGTTGTTGCCCCTTTTTCACAAACAGGTTGATACTCACCCCTACCTGAATGTCAAAGACATTGGAATCGCCTGCATGACCTTTGCGGACATTGCCACCTAAATCCAGTAGATAGATCGCATCACACGCGTCGGATAGGTGTTTCCGCATCCCATCGAACGCCTGACCGGTGATAAAGTTGTGGTTCGTTACATACGCGACAATCCCCTCACCCTCAATCCGATCCAATGCCCAGAAAATCGCTTTGACATAGGGATCATAGAGTGAGGTTTTGTTCGTCGCAGTGGAAGCTTGGGCATAAGTCTCCTGAATCTGCTTATCCAGTTCGGGATATTTCCGATTCCGATTGGCATCGTTTTCATCCATCTGGCGCGCATTATAGGGTGGATTTCCAATTACCACAAACATCTCGGTTTGCTTCTGTTTTTCAACCCGACGCGTGTTCTCCCGTGCGAACATGGATAACTGGCGTTCCGTTGTCAAGTCAAAGGTGTCCACAAGACAGAGGTTATCGAAAGGCTGATACTGTTTTGTGGCAACGTAGAACTCATGCTCAATGTTCATACTCGCAATGTAATACGGCATCAGTAAGACTTCATTGCAGTGGAGTTCACCGCTATATTTCGCTTTGAGTGCGGTTTTGCTGATTTCTTGTATGAGTCGCACGACGAAGTTGCCAGTGCCGACGAATGGGTCGATGAGGTGAACCCCTGTATCCGAGAGTGAACGTCCAAACTCGGTTTCAAGGAGGTGCGAGGTGCTTTTCACCATGAAATTCACTATCGGCTGCGGGGTATAGACGATGCCGTGCGTATCCGCAACCTTGACAGAGAAACCTTGAAAAAACTGCTCGTATACGGTATTGAGGAAGTGTTGCTTCTGAGAGAAGTCAATAAAGGTTGCAGCGGCGCGTTGAATTGCACTATAGAAGGGAGCCAGTTCCCGGAGGAATTCGGCGCGGTTATAGGCGCGCTCTGTAAGCGCGTCAATCACATTTTCAATTTCGCGTGCGATGATATTTCGGCGTGTAAAATCGCGATTGTCAAAGACAGTCGAGAAAATTTCCTCCGTCAAGAGGTGTTGGATGAGCATCTCCTCTACAGCCGCTTTCGCGAGGTTGGGGTTAATCGTCTCCTGACAGTGGCGATGGAAATCGGCGAACGCCTCCTGAAACCGCGCATTGGTGTCTTCCTCTTTTTCGATCAACGCCGCCGCGCGTTTGCCGAGTGCTGGCACTTTATCCTTGAATTCAACAACGGCGCGTTCCCAGTTAGCGATATCCGCTTGCTGGTAACTGAAGAAGGCGTGAAGTATCCGAATAAACGCCTCTGGATCAGCGATGTCTACACGCATGACCTCTTGTCTATCCTGATAAAGGATAGCGCGCTCTTGGGTTGTGAAGAGGATGTTATCCTGTGGGTAGCCCGCGTCAAATTTCTGTCTGACGGCAGTTGTGAGGTTATCGTGGAGGTCTTTCGCCTCCCAGTAACCGCGAGGTAAGCCAAAATCGTTATCGGTGAGCATTCCATCGACGTAAATCGTCTTGTTTTGCGGCGTTCGGAGCGACTTTTCACAGATAAGCGTTAGATTATTTTGTCGGGCATAGTGTTGGAAGAGCGTTGCGAAGGCGAGTCGGATTTCGGTTTCATTTGTTGCACCGAGATTTTCATATTGCTTGAGTTCCGCGTAAAAGGTTTTTATCGGCTTATGTGTCGGTTTGATGTCTCGCATTCCCGTATTGCCCTCCTAATCTATACATTTATGTGAAGTATTATATATCAGTTCTCAGCAGATTGCAAGTGAAATGAGCTGCATTTCCAGTGAATGACACGGAGAACCACTGCTGACCGCTGAAGGCTAACAGTGAGCGAAGCGAACGCCCTATCCGCTATTCACAATCCGCTGCCAAAATATTTACACATCCTTCGATACATAACAGTTTGACAGAAAATCATTTTTGTAGTATAATTTTCTCAACGCTATAAAAGTGTATCTGCACCTGTTGTCGTATGTTGGTTTCTATCAACCATCAGCGTTTGTATACGTCCGATTAACTATCCCTGATAAGGAGCGCGGTCGTTCCTGACTTACGAGTTGTCGGTCATTGGTTTTCAGCTAAAAGAGGATTTGACGAATCAGAAGCACCCCTTAACTGACAACTGACAAATAAAATATGAATTCACTCCGGCTTTTTATTAACGGGTTTTTGATAGGTCTCGCCAATATCATTCCCGGCATGAGTGGCGGAACACTCGCACTCGTTTTAGGTATCTATGAACGTCTCATCAAGGCATTACGGCGTATCGGGCTTTCAACAGTAAAGAACTTGCTTGGAGTGGTCAGATTAAAAAAGGAGGCTTTCACAGCAGCGGAGACGGAACTTCGCCGTATTGACTTCGGTTTTCTTGCACTGTTAGGAACTGGCGCGATAGCAGCAATACTGCTCACATCGAAACTGATTGTGTATCTTCTAAACGACCACCACGATGCAACTTATGGTTTCTTTTGTGGACTAATTCTGACATCCATTCTTGTCCCAGTACGAATGCTAAAACAGCGTGGTGTGAAAGAATTGCTCGTACTATTAATTGCGGTTGCGCTCGTGTTAAGCCTGTCTATCGGGACGAATGAAAAGCAGTTAGAACGAGTTGCGTATAAATCTGGGAGCGAAATCGCAGTAAGCGACTATGTCAGCAGCACTGCTTTTCCAACATATTGGGACCTCGGAATGTTTTTTGGGAGCGGGGCACTGGCTATTTCGGCAATGATTCTGCCCGGTGTAAGCGGTTCGTTTCTGATGCTTGCGCTTGGTGTCTATTTTCGACTCTTAACGGCGATAAACACCTTAGTAGAAAGCATTCCAGAAGTGCTCAACGGTGTTTTCGGGCGACCGATGTTAGGAAGTCTACTGATAATTGGGGTTACCGCCATCGGTTGTTTGTTTGGTCTCCTTGCATTTACACGTTTACTCAACTATCTGTTGGAACGCTACCGTAACCTCACAGTTGCCTTTCTTATTGGATTAATGGCAGGTTCACTTTATGGACTATGGCCCTTTCGTGAGTTTGCAATAGTTGACGGAGAACGAATAGATACTGCCCATATCTTGCCGCAGCTGGATATGAATCTGCTTGTCACTATAGGTGCTTTTCTCATCGGTTGTGGTGTGATTTTTCTTTTTGCCCGTTTGGAGGATTAGAGGAATAGCGGATTGCGGATAGCCGATTGCTAACCGCCAATAGCCATTAAATGAAAAAAATAAAAAGCGTCGGTTTTTTTGTCAATACAACCAAAGTGAATGCCGCAAATGTCGTCCATGGCGTATCCACGTGGCTCAAGCAGCGTGGTATCGTCTCACTCCTGCCAGAGGAACAGGCGGCTGCATTGGGAGGAACTTACCAAACTTGTATCTCCAAAACGGACGTGGTAGAGCAAGCAGATGTGATGCTCGTCCTTGGTGGAGACGGCACACTACTAAGCGCAGCACACATGCCGCAGATTGAGGAAGTCCCTATCCTGGCGATTAATATTGGAACGCTCGGGTTTTTGACAGACGCATCGCTCGATGAACTCTATCCCACTTTGGAGAGTCTTTTGACAGGCGACTATCGCGTAGAACATCGGATGATGTTAGAAGTTATTGTCAACTCGCAGGTCCAAATGCGTACAGATTTACAAGGTCCAGAGGGTGTAAGCCCAACCAACGAGCCGGGCTGGATAGACGGGGAGGATCGTTCTTACCAAACCCCTCTGACCGAACCGCAAGGAACGTTAAAAAAGCCATTTCGGGCTTTTGCACTCAACGATGTCGTTATTCGGCACTATACACGTCTCATCGAGTTGGACGCGTATGTGGATGGTGAACTTTTTATACCCTATAATGTTGATGGGTTAATCATCGCAACACCGAGCGGATCAACCGGGTATTCTCTCTCTTGTGCAGGCACTATTGTGGCACCGCAATTGGAGGCGATTTTGCTAACACCTATCGCTCCACACAGTTTGACAGTCCGTCCCTTCATTGCCCAAGGTGAGGCGAGGATCACTGTCAAGATGCGCGCTGCATATCAGAACGTGGATGTCTTTGTAGATGGACAGCGTGAGACGCACAGCCTCACCGCAGGCGCCGTTATAGAAGTGAAAAAGGCAGAACGAACAATTCAACTTATCCGTTCACAACATCATAGTTACTACAAAGCCTTGCGTGAAAAACTGATGTTAGGTGAAAGTATCAGACGTCCGTAGAGGAGTCGTTATCAGTGTTCAGCTACCGATTTTCAGTAAAAAGTCTTCTATTTTCTGACAACCGATAACCGAGTACCTTGAAATGATAGAAACACTCTCTATCCGCAACATTGCACTCATAGACGAACTCGAATTAGACCTCGCACCTGGATTGAATATTTTCACTGGAGAAACGGGTGCTGGCAAATCCGTTATCCTCAGATCAATCGGATTGGTGTTAGGTGAGCGGGTCTCTGCCGATATTGTACGCGAAGGTGCCGATTTCGCGAAAGTAGAGGCAGGTGTTGCGCCTCACGATCGGCATCCGATGTGGCATACCGATTTCGCTTTTAGTGACGTTTTGGACCCATCAGATGCTGTGATTCTTTCCAGAAGGATTGGTGCTAACGGCAGAAGTCGCTGTCATATCAACGGACGTTTGGTGAATTTGAGCCAACTCCAAGATATTGGGGCGTTGCTAATTGATATCCACGGTCAACACGAGCACCAATCTTTGTTTAGAACACAAACCCATCTCAGACTCTTAGATGACTTCGGTGGTTCCAGTGATGCAAGACAGCATGTGAGCAAGGTCCATACACGTCTACAAACCTTGCAACAGGAGGCAGCAAACCTGGCACAGACCTTGAGGGCATCAGAACGGGAGAAAGATCTTCTCGAATTTGAGATTAAGGAACTCACCTCAGCAAATCTCGAAGAGGGTGAAGACGAGGAATTGGCTGCTGAGGCACGTCTATTGAGCAACGCCGAGGAACTCTTTCAATCCGCAAGGCGCGTGTACGCCCTGTTGGATAGCGATACATCTAATTCGTCAGTACTCGAACGCCTCAAAGATGCCGCGAAGACACTTACAAAGTTATCCGAGTTAGATAAGGATCTCTCGGAAGTCCGCGACCGGTTGGAAACATCGCTATACGAGTTGGAAGATATTGCCTTACATACCCGCCAATATGCAGATACTGTCGAATTTAACCCCATGCGTCTGGATGAGGTTACTGATCGGTTAGCACTGATCTCAAAACTAAAGCGACGTTACGGCAATTCTATCTCCGAGATATTAGCCTATCACGCCGAAGCAGAAGAAAAATTACAGACATTACAGTTCGGTTCCGAAAAGCAAGAATCACTTCAAGCAGAAATTAACAAAACGATTCAAGAGGCACAGCATCTATGTCTCGCGCTCTCCGCAAAACGGTTGCATGTCGCCAAGCAGCTTTCAAAGCAGATTGAGAAAGAGTTGCGTACGCTCGGCATGGACAAGGCGGAATTTCAAGCATCTGTCCAACATATACCCGACGAACAAGGTCCGTTTCAGATAGATGACAAGCGTTATGCGTTTCGCTCTCATGGAATGGACGATGTTGAATTCTTGATCGCGCCAAATGTTGGTTCCGAAGCCCGCCCGATTTCCAAAATTGCGTCGGGAGGCGAAATCTCGCGCATCATGCTCGCCCTAAAGACAGTATTAGTGCAAGTCGATGAGATTCCGACCCTCCTTTTCGACGAGATTGATAGTGGGATCGGGGGCAAAGTCGCCGATGTCGTCGGCAGGAAATTAAAGGAACTTTCCGAATTTGCGCAGGTAATTTGTATTACCCACCTCCCCCAGATCGCCCGTTTTGCAGACAGACATTTCCGAGTAGAGAAGAAGGTTGTCGACGAGCGCACACTGATTACCGCGAAACCGCTCACACCAGAGGAGCAAGTTAACGAAATTGCCCGAATGCACGGAGGTGAAGAGACCGAGATTGGGCTTGCACATGCCCGTGAATTATTGTCTGAGAAATAGGGAGGACATCTTTCATTGATCGACTTTGGAACCTCGTAAGTAATAGCATATACTACTATGGGAAATCTTGTTATGATGCTTTTCTGTCGAATCCGTGTGCTTAGCTAAGGACGAAAAAAATGGATGAAAGGTTTACACAAGCCAGCGGGACACATGTTTATACCGGTTGCGAATTGTTAGTTAAAGGTGCTTTGGAGAGCGGGGTCAGCCTTCTCACAGGCTATCCGGGTTCCCCGATTGCTGAGGTATTCGACATTATTCAACGCAATGCTGAGTTGTTGAAAACCAACGGCATCGTCGCACAAATAGCTAACAACGAAGCATTGAGTATCGCGCGACTGAACGGATCGCAAATGGCGGATCTCCGCGCAATCGCGTTTATGAAAAGCGTCGGTTTTCATGTTGCCTCCGACTCACTCGCAATTAGCAATCTCGCAGGCACAACGGGTGGTGCTGTCGTTGTCGTTGGTGATGATACTTGGTCGCACAGTACACAGGTCCCCGCGGATTCCCGATTTCTGGCACGGCATGTCCACACACCGCTTCTTGAACCCAGCACATTTCAGGAGCTTAAAGACTGGATTGATTGTGCCTTTCAGATTTCGGCTGCCGCAGATCTCTATGTCTGCTATTTAACAACTGAAAATCAGGCAAGTGGTGGCGGGAACGTTGAACTGCATCCTAACGTTTATCCTGACATTAGCGATTTGAAAAGAATTAACTTGGATACCCAGCTCATTAATGCCGATAAGCGTGTAGTCCTACCCCCACATACCGCCCAGATTGAGGTAGAAACCTTACGAGAAAGACTTCCTACTGCCATTGAAATCGCACGCACTTTAGGACTCAACGAAATCCAGTTTATGGAGAATACGCTAACTGGAAAAAGACACCGTCTCGGATTTGTCAGTACAGGCTTGGCGTATAGTTGCCTCCTCCATGCGCTTGAAGAGTTAAACCTGCACGGCGGTATTCCAATCCTCAAACTCGGTATGACTCACCCCATTGACTCGGAGATCGTCCAAAAGTTTGCCGAGCAGGTTGACGAAATTTATGTTGTTGAGGAGAAACGTCCCCTCTTAGAAAACGAAATCAAAGCGCTCCTCACACAAATGTATCAGAACGGCGAGGGCGAGCGGTACATTAACGTCTGGGGAAAACATTTTCCGAACGGTCTGGCGGGTATACCCGTAGCCTCTGGCTTAGATGCCTCTATTCTCATTCAGAAACTTATCCCGCTGCTTAAAGACCGTCTCGGCACAGCAGATACACCTCTTGATGCCGAACACTTCACACGTGAAGAAATACTCCAAAAACAGGTCTCCGAACAACAAATTGATATTCCGCAACGGACACCTACCTTCTGTCCAGGTTGTCCGCACCGCGACTCTTCGAGTGTCTTTCTTGAGATTACAAAACAATTTATGGATCCTGACTATATGAAGAAGCACCACAATTCAGGACCCATAGATCTCGTCTTTCACGGGGATATCGGCTGTTATTCCATGCTTAAATATGAGCCATTTCCTCGTCTAATGCACAATCTTTCTGCCATGGCGTTAGGAGGTGGTGCAGGTGCCGGAATTGATCCATTTATTCAGAATAAGCAGATCGTTTTCATGGGGGACTCGACCTTTTTTCACGGCGGCATGGCAGCGATTTCAGATTCAATCAAAAACAATCAAGACATCGCCTATATCATTTTGGACAATCAGACGACAGCAATGACGGGGCATCAACCTACACCTGCTGACGACCTCGATCTCCTTGGTAATCCTACTTTTGCTCAAGACATTGAACAAGTAGCGCAAGGGCTCACTGGCGATTCCAAAATAGACATTGTACGCACTAACCCGGAAGACCGGGTGAATTATAAAAAATATCTTGAAAAAACTATTCTTAAACCAGGGGTCAAAATCGTCATTGCTGATAAAGAGTGCGCGATTACTTACCAGCGTCGCGTCCGCCGTGAACAACGAAAAACTTTAGCTAACGACGGTTTCCTTAAACATGAAAAACATATTAATATTACACCCGAAGTCTGCGAGTTCTGTCGCGAATGCACGACTGCTACAGGATGTCCAGGTTTGAAGGTCATCGATACCGATTATGGCGAGAAGATTGCGATTGATCGCTCGAATTGCGTCACTGATGGGGCATGCGCGCGGATTAAATACGCCTGTCCAGCATTTGAGGAGGTTGTTGTCACGCGCAAACGCCCACCTCAAAAGGAACATGTAGAATCTGGCTACAAAGATCTTTTGAGTGATGCACCTTTACCGCCACCGCCACTGCTAACCTTTGATCGGAGCTGGAATATGTACGCCGCAGGGGTCGGAGGTATGGGCATCGGAACTATTTCCAAAGTTCTCGTCGTTGCAGGGTATCTCCAAGGCTACGATGTGACATTTTGCGACAGAAAAGGCTTAGCAATTCGCAACGGAGGGGTGTATACCCACATCGCCTATACGCAACCTAAAGTTCACGCCTCCCCTATGATCCCGTATGGTAAGGCAGATCTATTATTAGGTCTCGACATTTTAGAAGCCGTCCGTGGTATTACTGCACAGTCCCTTTTCCGGGTCGCATCCCCATCGCGGACTGCTGCCGTCGTGAATACAGCAAAAACCGAAACAATATCCACGCTCATCGGAAAGGATGATTTTGATCCAGAGACGCTTGAAGACGAGCTGCAAACATTTACCAACCCTAATGCGTATTTCGGTATAGATTTATTTGCAGTTTCTGAACAGTTGTTCGGAAACAAATTGTATGCAAACATGATGCTCCTCGGTGCCGCCTTCCAACGCCAGTTGATACCTATTGAGTTGGAACCTCTGCAAATAGCGCTCAAGCAGATGGTACCCCACGCCGATTTAGATATCAACATGAAAGCGTTCACTGTCGGACGTCGCCTGGCACTGGAATTGTCCGAATCTTCTGTTAACGCATCTTCAGTAAAGACGTTAGTAACTTATGTCGAAATGATTGAATCAAAACGACACATCTTGGAGCGGAAGTGGAATGGAAAGCATTTGGCACAAGAATATGCGACGCTCGTTGAGGATGTAGTGAAGACACTGAACATCGGTTCAGACAGGGTCAACCGGACGCTTGCTCTCTATATCTACGATCTCGTTCAGTTTGAGGATATGGGTTACGCTCGGATGTATGCTGAAAAGATTAAACAGGTCTACACACGCGATTCTGCCGATTACGACTATCGTGCGACAAAAGCCGCGATCAGGTATCTCCATAAAGTGATGCTGATTAAGGACGAAGTCTACGTCGCGCACTTGCTGACAAGCGAGGAGAAGTTACAGCGGGATAAAGAACTGTATGGCGTTGATACAGCAAACGGCGATAAAATTCGGTATGTGCATCTCAATCGTCCTCATTTTACCGTGATGGGACTTGACATTGAAGCGGATATTGATACGCGAAATTGGCAACTGAACCTGATGAAGCGGATGAAATTCCTAAGGCGATGGCTGCCCCAGTGGCACGCAAAAGAGAAAGCGTTCCGGGAATGGTATATAACTCATGTAATCGATACCTTTGCCCCCGTCGATGCCGAGAGATATAAAAAGCACCTCCGGGCGTTAGCGTGTGTTGAGGAGGTCCGCGGTTATCGGGAGATTCGCTATCCGAAAATGGAAGTCGCAAAGCAGACAGTCGAAGGCTTACTGGCACAAGAGTAGCTTTCGGAGAAGCACACTACAATGCAAACACAACCTATGCTAACAGGACACACCCGCATTGTTGGCATTATCGGTGATCCCATTGAACACAGCCGTTCGCCGCAAATGCACAATGCCGCCTTCGCCAAAGCAGGGCTTGATTATGTATACGTTCCCTTTCATGTCCGTCCTGATGATCTGGCAGACGCAATTGCGGGATTCAAGGCACTTAACGTCGTTGGCATTAATGTGACACTCCCACATAAGCAGGCTGTCATCCCATATCTCACATCGATTTCGCGGGAAGCAGAACTTGTCGGGGCTGTGAACACACTCACTTTCGTTGACGATGGAATACACGGCGACAATACAGATGCTCCGGGGGTCTTAAAAGCTTTGGAGGAAGAGGGAGACATGTCTGTACCAGTGGATCAAGAGGTCGTCGTTTTAGGGGCAGGCGGATCCGCAAGAGCAGTGGTCGTTGCATTAGCACTCGGTGGTGTAGCATCTATCACCATTGCCAATCGTACAGTCGAGAGGGCTGTCTCATTAGCAGAAGAGATGCAGCAAAAGACAGATATTCCCATGCACGGAATGGGACTTGCGGATGATCGATTGCCTGATGCTGTTAGCCGATGTATGCTGCTTATCAATACTGCAACGGCGAGCATGCATCCGACGCAACCACTACTGGTTTCTGCCGACTGGCTTCAATCGAATACGATCGTTTATGACATTGTCTATACACCGCCGGTGACACCTCTGATGAAAGCAGCATCAGAACGCCGGTGTCCTACACTCGGTGGCATCGGAATGTTAGTCCATCAGGGGGCTATCGCTTTTGAGAAATGGACAGGTGTTACGCCGTGTACCGAGACAATGCACCACGCACTTTCTATATAGGTGTTGTAGAACAATCTTAAACCTTCTATGGTTCGCCAAGAGATAGGAAAGGGGTCGATAACAACATAATGCAAGAGTATGAAAATGACTTTAAGCCAATTCGATTCGTAATACTTGGAACGCCTTATACCATCAAACCGAGTGAGGAGTTAACTGTCGACAATATCAACGAGCTTGTTGAGTACGTCAAAGATTTAGTTGAATCCTACCTTAGAAAAGGCTTTGACGAGCAAAGGATTCCACTCCTCGTCGCGTTCCATATTGCGGATGAGAAAAGACGCCTTCAAGAAAAATATGAACTGCCATTGCACCGAATAGTGGAAAGGTTACAGTTTGCGATCGAAGAGGACCCGTCCTTTGAAACCTCCAACGAATCTTCTGATTGAGGTGTCTATTAGGGCAAGAATATATTTCTAATTCGTTGTCGTATCTTAGCGGAGTAGTAGCACGGCGAGCAGGCAAAGTATCGGAAGCAAGGCAATCAAAATTTTAACTTCGAGTAAGTAGTTTTTATAACGTTGGATCGCAGGATTTCGCGCTATCCATCGGTTGATGAACGCAATCCGTCGATCAATAGATGGATGTGTATTGAAGGTTTCAAAGAACCGTCGAATTGATTTCGGCACTGAATTCAAGACCGCAAGTTTCGTCAATGCTGTTTTAAATGCTTCTGGCTTTTCCGTGAGTGTGACAGCATATAAATCCGCCTGATGTTCGCAACGTCTTGACAAATATCGGAATATAAACACAAAATAGATAATTAGAAAAGTCAACGAGCATAGGGTTGACAAAATTTGTGATTCCCCAAAGTGAATGATCAGCGGTTCTTCGACAAGGGCATAAAAGAACAGATAATTTAATAAATAAAAGAGTGAAAAAAGCATATAGGTCTGAATGTGTTTATAGCGGATATGTCCCAGTTCGTGTGCAACAACGGTTTCGATTTCTTCGTCTGTAAAGTATTTGAGGAGCGCGTCTGTTAAAAAAATGCGGCGATTCCACGGGAGTGTCCCCGCAACAGCTGCATTCGCTATCAATAGCGAACCAGTCTGCCACACCATAATATCTTGATGTTTCGCCCCGCTCTGTTTCGTCAGCCGTTCTAATTTCTGCTTTAGTCCTGACCCCGCCGCCAGCGGTTCCGTTTTCCACAGGAACTGCATCAGTAACGGCGCAAGCATATATGCGGAGGCAATTACAGGTACGATCAGCCCAATTAGAATGTACGGATGTTCCACAATGAACACTTTCGCCGAGTAAGGAAGCCAATTGAGCGCATCCATTGTCATAAGATAAGCGAACATCGGCAGCAATGGAAAAAATAAAAATTTAAATTGGAGACTGATTACCTCTCGGTAGTCCCCCTGTTGGAGCTGATTCACTTGATAAAACACAAGTCGAATACAGATCAGTCCAATCAAAAGAGGGAGTAACGCAAGCATCTGGCGCAGATTTTCCATCGGGAAAAACCCGAAATATTTATCAATCAACACCGGTAAATTCAATAGATATAGATTGCACAAATACCCTGCTAAGCTGAGGCATTCAAAAACAATCATGTAGCGTCGCAGGCGATAGAGTTTTGGTAGGTTTTCCTCTTTGTCCGCAGGAAAGGTTCGCGCCACATACGCCGTTACGAAATACGCAATAAGAATAGGGTAACCCGTCAACACAATTGTCCAAAGTACCACCTGCATATCGCTGATATTTATGCCCGTTTGAGGCGGTTCAAAGGAAAAAAGGAAGAGGATCCCGGCGATTAAAATGATGCTTATCTGTCCCATTTTGTCAGCGACCTTCCTCACTTTATTGGTGACAGAATTCTACTCTATCTCACGTGAAAAATCAAGGGGCTTTTTATCCTTAGGTACGGGTTCTCTGCCAAAGATTAAAAAACTTTTGACTTTTTTTGGGAAAAGGTGGTATAATTTGTTAAAAGTGCCTGTGAGGGAGAATTGCTTACGGGTTTCTCATGTTGCAAGTTCGTGATGCAGTTTCGGGCATTAAAAACTGTTGTCTGCGCAGGAAAAGGAATCATCCTGTCTGTATACGCATACTCAGGCGGAATTGAGCAGAATTCCGAGGAAAATAGAGGATTGTATAGAAAATTGATTTTTGGGCTTAACTTGAGAGCCGACTTCTTAGGTAATATCGGTTGGCAAACAACGCTCTAAATTGTTGTAAAAAACTTAGGAGGAATCCATGACAAGTAGAACCGCTTTCACAATTATCGCTCTTCTGGGAGTTGCACTTATTGTTAGTAGCTGCGGAAAATTAGACCAAGAAGAGTTTGAAATGTGGAAGAATGAGCATGTCTCACAGATGAATCAAGCTGATGCTGACATCACAAACAAAGTCACGATGTTAGAGGGAAAAGTTGATCAGCATGCTAAAGATGCCGAGGAAGCTATCTCTGCAGCAAAGGATGAGGCAATTGCCGCATCACAGCAAGGTGATGCTGACACGATCTCTGCTGCGAAACAGAGTGCAATGGAACAGGACGCGCAGCTCCGCGCCGACCTAACTGCAGCTATTGATATGCAAGGTCAAAAAGCAATGGAGTTTGCCAAGGGCGAAGACACAAAATTGCAACAACGGGCTGATGCTCAGGATAAGGCTGACGCCTCCCAGGACGAAGCGATTAAAAATCTTGAATCTCAAGTGATGTCTTTGAAAGAAGAACTCGCTGGGGTAAAGACAGAGGTCGCCGCAAAGCCGACCATCGTGGCTACCGTCCAGTTCGCCAGTGGCCAGACCAGCGTGTCCAGCAAAGGCAAAGAGATGCTTGATGGTATCGTTGAGCAACTCATGGCAGATTCGGATGCAAAGATCATAGTTATCGGACATGCTGATGGCACCCCGGTCTTACGCGGCAGCTATAGAAGCAATTGGGACCTCTCACAAGCACGTGCCAACTCGGCTGCAAAATATCTTGGATCCAAAGGGATCGATGCCAGCAGAATTGAGGCAGTTGGTAAGGGACACTCTAATCCGGTCGCACCACAGAACACTTCCGCAGGCAGAGCCATGAACCGTAGGGTCGAAGTCATTCTGGTACCCGCTGGTGCGGAAAATCAACCCATGTAAACTATGCGTTGGTTGATGACACGCTGACCTTTTTCATATCATATCGACGTGGGGCGGGACCTATGCCCGCCCCTCTCTTCGTATCACTGTCCTATAGCATTCCTCGGATAAAGGCTTATCGTTTATGCGTTTGGCATCTACCTGTCTTTTGCTTCTCCTTTTAATTCAGTGCGTAACGTTCGCGGATACCGCCGATGCCCCTCCGCTACGGCCCTCACCCGTCCGGGAGTTTTTAGCCGAACACCTTCAACCCCCGTCCTTTCAACTCTCTCTGTTTTCCTATAAGCCGCAGTTAGGAGGACTGGCTGATATCCTCCAGAGTATCGGAGTGTCACAAATTCCGAGTGAGTTGTTACCTATGTTTTCAGTTATATTTCAACATACGCCGGAATTTGGTTCGCGTATTGAGCTCGGTTATTGGCAGATGCAACTCGACTTTCCACCACCTACTTCGGCGGAACTCTCCACTACGCTTATTCCGGTTTCGTATCAGTTCATCTATCGTCCGGTGCTTCTGTCTGAGTTGGTGCCGATCTATGTGGGAGGCGGTGTCGGTTTTTTGGGCGCAAGTTTTAGCGGAACCGCACTCGACCTAATTGAAGCACAGGGCATTAGTTTCGATAACGGTTCTTCCGGTCCAACCGGGTATGTTCTCGTCGGGGCAGACTTGTTTCAGTGGGAAGAGAACTTTTCACTCAACTTTGAGTTGAAACGGATCCTTAAGACAATAGAGACGACCGGCACTACACCGCTCAATCTGATTTTAGATGGCACCGCAATCGGACTGGGTGTTAAAATGCAGTTTTAATTGTGAGTCGGATCAGTTTCAAAAGGTTTCTTCTAAACGAATGTCTCTGAACTGAAAATCGACAACTAACAACCGATAACCATTCCACGGATGTCTTTAAAGTATGGCAAACGCATTATCCCTTTTGTTGTCTGTCTCGTGTTCGGCGGTATTATCGGCGCCTACTCGGAGACGCCACTCCCGCTCATAAGTTTGCTGGTTGCGACCGCTGCTTTTGTCTTTCTCGGCATGGAAATAGCGGTCTACCTGCTGCTAATTGCCCTGCCATTTTCGTTTCGTTATATTGTACCCGGCAGCTTCGAGATCCAAACGCCGACGGAGCCGCTATTGGGTATGCTTGTTGCTGTTTATGGTGTACAAAGAATAATTAACCTTGCACTTCGGAAGCCGAAATCCGAAAACAAGTTTCCTTTTCTTCTACCGCTCTGCTGCTATATCATCATTACATTCCTCTCCGCGATCAATACACCTAACCTTTTTGTCACCCTCAAAGGGGCGCTCCGTGCGACAGTTTACATCCTATTTAGCGTTATAGTGTATACTGTTATCCAAAATAGAACTGTTCTGAAAGGGCTTTTTATTGCGACCTTTCCTGCTGCAGCAGTTGCCATTATCTGGACAGTTATTGTTCTCATCTACCACATTGATGCATGGCAGTGGACGAGTGCATATCGGAGTGCACCGTTTACAAATTATTCCGTTTACGGTGCCTTTACTGCCCTCTTTTTTCTCGTCTGCCTCAGTCGTCTTCTATTTGACAATAGTCCCTATGACAAGGTACTATGGACAGCGTGGTTCGTCTGCTTTGGAGTGGGGCTCCTGCTTTGCTTTTCACGCGGCGTCTGGTTGTCTGTCATTGTCGCAGTTTGTTTCATGCTAATGCAACTTGGAAGAGGCGTTACCCATAAGAAGATTATGTTTATCGGTGCCGCATGTCTTATCTTATTCGCATGTCTGAACCTACCGGGAGTCTATAACATTATTGTTGAGCGAGTTACATCTGTGGTGGATCTCTCTTATGCTTCAAACCGGGCGAGACTCTTGCGATGGGGACAGGCGGTGACAATGTTCCTTGAAAACCCAATTTTAGGTAAAGGCTATGGAGCGTTCGCCATGCTTTACGAGGAAGATGTCGCACTCGTTGGAAGTTACACCGCACAGTACCAACTCGGGGCACACAGTGAGTATCTCCAAGTTATGGCGGAATTGGGGATTGTCGGGCTGGGTGTATGGATATGGCTCAATGTCGCATTCTTACGCTACGGCTTTCGTTCACTCCGGACGTTAGATGACGGCTTTTATCGGGCTATCGTCATTGGATTGATGGCAGCCGAACTTTCATTGATGGTTCATTTTACCGTTAACAATCTCTTAAATGGTGATGCTATTGGTGTGCCTTTCTGGGGTATTTATGGGCTATTGCCAGCTGTCGTACAAATGGCAACCCGTGAAAAAAACTTGATAGACACTCACAAGCCACACCTTAAATTTACAACATAAGAAACCAAAAACGCGGTATAATGCCAGAAGGATTAGTGTTCAGAATTCATCTGTCAGTTTTCGGTTAAAAAAGTGTGTGCTTTAATCAAAATCCTCTTACTGACAACTGATAACTGACAACTACTGAGATTGTAGGGTGATGCTTCCTTTACTAATGGAGAAAACGATATGAATATTATCCACATTATTTCAGACACATTTCGACGGGACAACCTCGCGATTTTTGGCGGCGAGGGTTACACACCGTCCCTGAATGCCTTCGCCGAGAAATGTGTTGTTTTTGATAAAGCGTATGTCTGTGGTTTCCCGACTGTGCCGATCCGGGGCGAACTCGTGACAGGACAAGTCAGCATCTGTCGACGCGGATGGGAACCGCTCAAACGGGATGTCCCTGTTATCGCCGATGACTTAACGGACGCCGGAGTTGTGAGTATGATGATTGCCGATACACCGCATCATATCAACAACGGCTTCTTTTACAATCGTGGGTTCACAGGATGGAAGTGGATTCGCGGGCAAGAGGGTGACCATTTAGAGACGCAACCCTACGATTATGAATCGAAGGAAGCACTGCAGTATCGGACGTATACCCGAACACATCCGAACAGGTTACCTGGCGGCCTCGGCAATCATCTCAGAAATATCTCCTTCCGACAGACCGAGGCAGATACCTTCGTTGCGCAGACGATGCAGACGGCTTGCGATTGGTTGGAGCGTAACCACCAACACGAAAACTTCTACCTCATGGTAGACACTTTCGATCCACACGAACCGTGGGATGCCCCCGAATGGTATCTGAAGCGTTTCGATGCCAGCGACTACGATGGACCAGAACCGATCTATCCGCCTTACGGTCCCAATCCTATGAATGAACGTGAGACGGAACGCCTCAACGCCCTCTATCGCGCAGAAGCCTCTCTCGTTGACAATTGGATCGGGCAGCTTTTACGAAAAATTGACTATATGGGTTTGATGGAAAATACAATGATAATTTTCATGGCAGACCACGGTTTCCTATTGGGTGAACACGGACTCTTGGCAAAGAATCTTAGCATGTATGAAGAAGTCATCCATATTCCGCTGCTGGTTTATCATCCCGATGCCGCACCCCGCCATACGGACGCCCTCACCAGTATCGCCGACATCGCTCCCACAGTCATTGATGTATTCGGGGCAGAACGCGGAGAACAAGTGGAAGGCAACAGTCTCTTACCGGCTATCATGGGGGACACCGATACTGGGCGCGACTATGCAGTGACACACGGTGCTTGGGTTGGTGGATGGAGCCCTGATGGTGGTAGCCCGCACGGAAGCGTCACCGACGGCACTTGGTCTCTGCTTTTAGAGAACCAAGGTGCGCCGGAACAGTTATTCCATTTGCCTTCTGATCCAGACCAGATGCAGAATCGATTTGAATCAGATACAGCAGAAGCGCGTCGGCTTTATCAAGCGTTTTTAGAATTCTTGGAACAACACGGAGCACCTGAGGCAATGGTAGCAGAATTTCAGAATCGCTGGCCTGTTTAGTTGTTACTAAAATGTTCCACCCCTTGTAGGCGAGGTTTCCAACCTCGCCAATCGCCATCTGTAGGAGGGATCTCCTGATCCTGACTGTTGACTGAGACGTGTTCGTAATAGAGCAATTCATTGTCCGTTAATCAGAAAGTGGCTTCAATAATCCCGAAAATCCTTGAATACTGTCCATCTTGGTTCTGAAAACTAACAACTGAAAGGGTTGCGGAGCAACCCGTACTGAAAACTGACAACTAAATACTACGTCCAGTCCATAATTACGCCTAAGTATTCATCTTTCCGGTCTGTCAACCCATCATAGGCGGATTGCGCCGCTTCCGGGTCAATTACGTGTGTCAGCAATTCTTCTACCTTGAATTTACCTTCACACATCAGTGAATACACCAACCGCGAGTTGCGTTCAAGCGAGTGCTTCGATTCGCCTGTATGCATCGTCGGATAGACCCATTCGTGTGCGCTTTTAAGCGTAATTGCCCCCAAACCGACGCTGTGGCTATAGTTCAAGATCGCCGTCGCATTCGTGACAAATTCTCCGCGAGGAGATCCGAGCAGTATAACTTCGCCTTGCCTGCCGGTCAGTTGATAAGCCGTTTCCACGAGCCGTGGGTTTCCGATCGCTTCAACAGTGACGTTCGCTTTCTCGCCGTTTGTCAGTGCCATAACGCGTTCCAGCACATCTTCTTCGTCAGGATTAATCAGGTGTTGAATACCACACTGTTTCGCGATTTCAAGGCGGCGTGGCACACGTTCAATGCTGATAACCTGCATACCTGCCAAGTTGAAAAGTTGTGATGCAGAGTTGCCCACCAACCCCAAGCCAATAATGGCGACAGTATCCCCAAATTCAGCCGATGACACCCGTAGAGAGGTCATCGCGACCGTTGCCATTCGGACAAATGGAACCAATTTCTCGTCTATACCCAATGGCAGTTTGAATGCTAAAAGGACGGACTCTGTTTTAGCAATAGAAGCGTGTGGACCATAACAGAAGGCGAGGTCTCCCGGGACACATTTCGTTACGTTTTCACCGACTTTGAGGACTTCACCTATTGCCGTGTAACCAGAACCGTGTGGGAAGCGCGTACCTTCTTGAAGCGCAGTATACCCAGCACCTTCAGTACCGGGACTAATTAGACTATAGTGCGTTTTCAGTAAGATTTGATTCGGCGTAAGCGTTTCGTCAAGTTCAAAGTCTTCCAGCGTTGCCGAACGCTTCGCTGGCATCACAATCCGTTTGCCTTTCATTCTGTAGGGCTCCTTGTTGATTTTTCCTTATTATCAAAAGCAGATTTAACATCCGCTTTAGAACTTATTAAGTTCCCACCAGAGCACCGTCCCGTCCGTACTCCCACTGACGATGCTATCGCCATCAGGACTGAAAGCAACACTATAGACACTACGCGTATGCCCTGTGAGCGTGCGGATGTGTGCGCCAGTAGCTGCATCCCATAAACGGATGGTAGCGTCTCCACTCCCACTGACGATGCTATCGCCATCAGGACTAAAGGCGAGACTATAGACATCACTGGTATGCGCAGTGATGATGTGGATATATCGTCCAGTATGTATGTCCTGTAAACGGATCATTCCGTTGATGTCCGCACTGTGCCAACCCCAAGTTCCACTAGCGATTCTATCGCCATCAGGACTGAGAGCTGTGCTAAGAACCATATCTGGATGCCCAATGTTTGTGCGAATATGTCGTCCAGTCCGTGCGTCCCATAAATGGATGGTTCCGCCGTCCATACCCAGACTAACGATTCTATCGCCATCAGGACTGAAAGCGGCGTTCATGCCCAGCTCTTTGATTGTGTGGATATGTCGTCCAGTATGTGCGTCCCATAAACGGATAGTTCCATCGTTACCCAGACTGATGATGCTATCGCCGTCAGGACTGAAAGCAACGCTATTAACGCTATATGTATGTCCTGTGAGCGTGTGGATATGTCGTCCAATCTGTGTGTCCCATAAACGGATAATTCCGTCCTCACCACCACTAACGATGCGATCACCATCAGGACTGAAAGCAACGCTATTAACGCTATGTGTATGTCCTGTGAGCGTGCGGATGTGCATGCCGGTATGTGCGTCCCATAAACAGATGATAGCGTCGTTATCCAGACTAACGATGCTATCGCCATCAGGACTAAAGGATACACTTTCAATCCCCCCTGTATGCTCTGCGAGCAGGTCAAGTGCTTCGCCGGTATGCGCGTTCCATAAACGGATGGTTCCGTCTGTACTCCCACTGACGATGCGATCACCATCAGGACTGAAAGCAACGCTATTAACGCTATGCGTATGTCCTGTGAGCGTGCGGATGTGCTCACCGGTCTGGACGTTCCATAAACGGATGGTTCCGTCGTCACCCAAACTAACGATGCTACCGCCATCAGGGCTAAAGGATACGCTTCTAACCTTTAAGGTATCCGCGAGCGTGTGGATATATCGTCCAGTCTGTCCGTCCCATAAACAGATTTTAGTGTCCTCACCCACACTGACGATTCTATCGCCATCAGGACTAAAGGATACGCTTCTGACCTTACCCTTATGTGCTTTGATTGTGCGGATATGCGCGCCCGTCTGTCCGTCCCGTAAACGGATTTTAGCGTTCTCACTCCCGCTAACGATTCTATTACCATCAGGACTCAGGGCGATGCTATAGACATCAGGCGAACGTCCCGTGATTGTGCGGATGTGGGCGCCGGTATTTGCGTCCCATAAACAGATGATAGGGCTCCTAAGCCTACTGATGATTGTATTTCCATCAGGACTGAAAGCGACACTTATGACCCAACCCGTATGTCTTTTGAGCGTGCGGATGTGCATGCCGGTATGTGCGTCCCATAAACGGATAGTCCCGTCCGTACTCCCACTAACGATTGTATTTCCATCAGGACTGAAAACGACACTTATGACCCAACTCGTATGTCCTGCGAGCAGGTCAAGTGCTTCGCCGGTAGCTGCGTCGTAGAGCCAAATACCGATACTGCTTGCCACGGCGAGGCGCGCACTATTGGGTGAATACTGCACCTCATAAATCCCACCTTTACCCAAGCGTGCTTTGGCACCTTCAGGTAGGTACCATTGTGGTGAGTCTTCGGCGGAAATGCTTGAGGTGATTGTGCCTACTATGAAGAGTGTTATCAAGATTGGATGCAATATCTGTTTCATGGAGATTTCCTTAGAGATCGTCAAGAACGGTGAAGTCCATACGGACTTCATACCCCGGTAAAGCCTTTATAGGCTTTATACCGTTGATTCTGATTTGTTAGTCTGTGTTACTGCGTCCACAAACTCATAGTTTTCAGCCCAAAACTGCAGACTTCATCGCTAAAATCTTATAAGTAGCAACTTAGGTTAAAATAATGATAGGATAAAGGTTTCTCATAATATGTCTGCCCTATGCTTGCCTACATTCGGTAGAATCTAACATCAATAGGGAAAACTATCAAAAAAAGACTGATTTTTTCATTGACGAACAAAGAAAGACGCGGTATCCTTACAGAAAATCTATACATACTTCACAAGGAGACACCTAAAATCCTCATTATATCATATAAACCCTTTATTTTCAAGGGTTTAGCGTGCTTTTTTACGTGTTTCTTACACATCCGAAACTACTTATTGCGTAACTTTTTATACAGAGAATGTGAAGCAGACACAGATTTAGTTTGCGAGCCTCATAAAAAGGGGAGATTTTCCTTATGAAACTCACGCCAGAGCAATGTGAAACCTTTTGGACGGAAGGTGTCCTAATAGTCAAAAATGCCTTGACTGACAAAGACCTACAACCAGTGATTAACGAGATTTCGGATTGGATTTCGGAACGTGCCCTTGCTTTAAAAGAGGAAGGTGAAATCAAAGATCTCTACGAAGACGAACCTTTCGACCGCCGATTCGCAAAATTGTTGGCACAATCCGGCGAGATGGTGCGTGGGTTGGACATCATGCACTACCGCGGTAAAGCGATCTTTGAATTCTTGAAAAATAACAATCTGTTAGATGTTATTGAAGGAATTGTTGGACCTGAAATTACTTGTAATCCGATTCAGCACTTGCGAGCGAAACCACCGGTTATAGACGGAAATGCGAGTTGGGCGGGCGGGGTGCCTTGGCATCAGGATGCGGGTGTTATGATGCCGGAAGCCGAAGGATCGAATATCATTACATGTTGGCTGCCATTAGGCGATAGTACTGTAGAGATGGGATGTCTTCAGGCGTTGCCCGGTGTTACCGAAGATAAAGGCTATCTCCGACATCAGAAAGAAGGTGGAACTATGATTGTTCCAGAGTTGATGCCGGATGTCCAACCGCTAATGCTGGAATGTTACCGTGGCGACCTCATCTTGTTGAGCCGTTTCACACCGCATCGTTCGCAACCAAACACGTCCGACCGGTGCCGCTGGTCGTTAGATTTGCGTTATCAGCCCACTGGACACCACACCGGACGAACCGCACATCCTGACTTCATTGTGAGAAGTCGAAAGAATCCTGAATCCGTCCTCTCCGATCACCAAGAGTGGTCCCATCTGTGGGTAGATGCCTTTGAAAACCCGCGCGGCTTCGCAGGACATCGATCGGAATAAGATGGGGCTTACGCAGTTCCTCTTAAAGTCTCCTTAATAAGGGGTGCGGAATCCCATCCGGGGACGGGGAATGCCTTATGGCATTCGCCGGCCTCGCAGTGAGAGTTGGCGTGTGCTACAAGTACCCACATATTTTCGGGCTTCACAATAAATAGCTGAAATAGCGATTTTTTTGGTGAAATACATTGCTTTTTTACTCAATTTGCGTAAGTCCTGTAATGGAAATTGTGAAAGATCGGTTAAAAGTTCACAAAACGGTGTTTATATCAGTGTATGTGAAGGGACTTCTTGAATGACAGGGATGACATAACTCCGAATTGTTAATCCATCAAACTGGTCGGTTTCTACGCGTGGTTCCGGTTCTTTCCGGTGATCAAAAACGACATAATATCCCTCCTGCACGTTCTCCAGTTTGAGATACGCGGCGAGTTGCTTTTTACCTGCCTGATACCGCGTGTCGCCTCGCCAAATCTTGGTCTCGACGATGTATTTTCGCTGATTGTGGGTGATAAGGAGGTCCATCTTCCCGCGCCCAGTTGGTACTTCAAATAACATGATGCCGCCCACTGTCTTGACGAACGAATCCAAATACGTCAAGAGCAGATGCCTTCCGACATATTCTTGCGGCGTTTCGGGAACTTGCAGAATCCTAAAGCCTGCGCGGGCAATAAAATCCCGGAAGTTATCCAAGAGCGGCTCCATCTCAATCTGCCCTACAGGGGTGAGGTAATTGAGAAATCCGTTGATGTTTTCTTCAGCAAAGTAGTCTCGCTCCAAACCGTTCACTGCTGGCGTAAACGCTTGCATGATATGATGCAGATAAATCGGGTTGAGAATTTCACATCTTCCGTCGGGTCCTTCTCCGATAACGCCATAAGTTGCGAGCTCACTGATGAGTTCATCATGTAGATTAAAGCGTATGCCTTCCTCATACGTCAATCTCCATAAGTATTCTTTCAAAATGGCGATTTTTGCGGATGTTAGTTGTTAGATGATCGATGTTGGTGTTTCGTTCGCGCAGGAGTCGAGCGTGTGCCTCTGTGAAATGCACCATCGTTACTGGCTCGGTTTTGGGAATGTTTAATTCCTCTGTGAGTATCTGCGCGAATCGATTCACGAGGAAGGGTTGACCCGCAGTCTGTTTATGGAGGTTTTCAATAACTTCTGGCGCGAAGGCTTGCCCAATTTCATCAGTGTACTGCACCAGGAGTTCTTGCACATGAGCCAGCGTGAAATTGGACAGGTGGAACTCATCTTGGATATTGAAGGGCGAAATAGACTGGTCGTAACTCAGTTGTGTGATGCTTTTAACCCCGATAATACCGATGCTGTGCGGGCATCGGGGCTTGCCGGGGAGGTAAATGTGGCGGAGCGAATGCAGAAAACCCCTCACCGCGGCTCGGGGGATACCATCAAATTCATCTATGACAAGGACAACCTTCTGATTGTCAAGAAAACCAGCGAGGTGTTCAAAGAATTCCCTCATTTCAACGTGGTCGGTTATCCTCGCCTTCTCTAAAAATTGGCTTAGCGTCTCAGCCAGTGGACTTCCGCGTTTTCGGAAAACAGCCTCAATTTCTTTGCGAATTTCCCTGTAAAAGGAGGCGTAAAAAGCGGAAGGGGCGAAATCTTCATACTCTTCAAAATTCAGTCGGATTGGGAAGTAGGTGGGTTCTACAACGGCTTCTGCAATTTCTGTAGTGGCGGTTGCGAGTGTGTCCAGGGCACATTGAAAAAAGGTCGTTTTTCCCGACTGGCGCGGTGCAAAAAGAACGATATATCGTCCCTCTTTGACGCGGTTGCTGAAATCTGCAGTTTCTTCGGTACGGTTGACAATGTAATTCTCTTGTGCATTGACGGGGCCTCGGGTTCCAAAATTTCTCATCCTTTCGCCCTCTTGTTCAGTACCTATGCAATTTTTTATCAGTCAGTATATACCGCCGCTGGCGAAGTTTTAAAACCCCACCCACCCCACTCGGAATTGAGACTACGAGATACAGCAAGTCAATATCTACAAATTACTTGCGACTTTGATCCGGTTCTGTGCTCGTGCAAGTGATGCCTCTGCTCGTGGGCGATTTAGATCCGGCGCGTTTGCCGCGAGTTGTGCTTGCGCACGATCGCGGGCATTTTCAGCGCGCTCTACATCAATTTCCGATGCCCACTCCGCTGTCTCAACCAATGCCGTAACACCTGTACGGAGGACTTCAAAGACGCCACCGCTTATAGCCATTAATTGCGGTAACTCTGATTCACGAATGCGGATTTCACCAATATCTAACGCCGTGAGAAAAGGAAGGTGACCTGCCAAAATCTCAAAGTTACCTTCAACTCCCGGAGCGCGAATGCTCGTCACATCCCCTTCATAAATCAACTGCTCTGGTGTCCGTATTTCAACGCGAAAACTTCTATTTAGCATATCTACTCTGTTTTAGGCATCAGAAACATAGTTTTCGGTTACCAGTTAGGAAGTTCCGTCTTTTAACCAATAACTGACAACCGATAACCGACAACCATTTAATCCGCTGCTTCGTCTAATTCTCCACTTTTCGCTTGTTCGAATGCCTCATCGATGGTGCCGATATAACGTAGAGACTGTTCAGGCAGTTCGTCGCAATCGCCGTTTAAAATCGCTTGGCAGCCTTGCACGGTATCCTCGATCTTGACATATTTGCCCGGTATCCCAGTAAAGCGCTGTGCAACAAACATCGGTTGGGTCAGGTACATCTCTAATTTTCGTGCTCTGCTGACAACTAACTTCTGTTCATCTGATAACTCATCTACACCAAGAATAGCGATGATATCCTGGAGGCTCTGGTATTCTTGTAGTACCTGTTTGACATTAAAGGCTGTCTGATAATGTTCATCACCGATAATGTCCGCTGATAAGATGCGCGAACTCGAAGTCAACGGATCGACGGCGGGATATCTTCCCTTCTGAACGATGTTCCGTTCTAACCGTGTCACAGCGTCAAGGTGTGCGAATACAGAGACAACAGCGGGATCCGTATAGTCATCCGCCGGAACGTAAACCGCTTGGAATGAAGTAATCGAACCGTGTTGTGTCGAGGTGATACGTTCTTGCAATTCACCCATTTCGGTTGCGAGCGTCGGCTGGTATCCCACAGCGGACGGCATACGTCCGAGGAGTGCTGATACCTCGCCGCCTGCAAGTGTGAAGCGGAAGACGTTGTCAATAAAGATAAGAACATCTTGGCCCTGCTGATCACGGAAATATTCTGCCATAGACAAACCAGCAAGCCCAACGCGGAGACGGGCACCAGGTGGCTCGTTCATTTGCCCGAATACCATCGCTGTTTTGTCAATCACACCGTACTCATCAAGTTCGATCCAGAACTGGTTCCCTTCGCGTGTCCGTTCACCCACACCACAAAAGACAGAATAACCACCATGCTGTGTTGCGATATTGTAAATCAGTTCAGCAACAAGCACTGTCTTGCCGACACCAGCACCACCAAAGAAGCCCACCTTTCCACCCCGGACAACCGGTTGAATCAGATCGATAACTTTGATGCCGGTTTCTAACATTTCGGTAACTGTACTGAGTTCTGCTTGCGGCGGTGGCGGTTTGTGAATCGAGTATCTTTCAGATTCATTTGTCGGACCTTTTTCATCAATAGGTTGACCGGTCACGTCGAAAACTCTACCGAGTACAGCATCGCCAACGGGGACAGTGATTGGACCACCGGTGTCAATTGCGACCGTGCCACGGACTAAACCGTCTGTTATATCCATTGCCACTGCACGCACTCGATTTTCGCCTAAATGTTGTTGGACCTCAAGTATCAACTCGCTTCCGTCATAACGTTGAACTTTAACAGCGTTTAGAATATCCGGCAATGTGCCTTCCGAAAAATCTAAGTCAACGCGCGCACCAACAACTTCTAAGATTTTTCCTTGGTTCATGAGATGTTCCTTTTTCTTTTTGAAGTGACGTAAGTTCTAATTATTTCCAAATACTGAACGTATTTCTTCAAACGGCTTTTTGTTTCGCAAGGACATTTCCAAGTTGTAAGTATCTCTCCATTGCCTGTAGGGCTCGAGGGATCATAAGCTCGGACAAACCTCCTGAAATCGGGCGAGTGCTTCTTCTTTATTAATTAACGCGTATTGTCGATTTCGAGTCGGCATTAGGAGATTTACGCGTTGGATTTTCTGATTCAGGTTTTCGAGTTTCTCACTATATCGCGCAATACCGCGGGCACGCTCGTATGCAAAACTCCGACTGACTGTCTCCTGTCGATGTGGGTGCCGCGCTATAAAAGCCGCTAACCGTTCTCGACGGGCTTTCAAATTTATGAGGAGTTTCTCAAGCTGTCCCTTCTCTTGTTTAATCTCTTTCTCTAACTCAATCCATCGAGGCGCGAACCCATTCTCTTTCAAGAGCCGATTCGCCATTCGGACTTGTGGCGTCAAAAAAGGATTTGTATCCAGCTTAAGCGGCTTACCTTGGCCAGGCAAATTCTTGAATTCACCGCGTTCCATCGCCTCTTCAATCTGTTCAGTGACATCAATTGGCATCTGGAACCTCCTCATTTTTGTAGGGGATCGCTCCTTATTAACCCTCCAGTGCAGCTGCCCCACTTACAATCTCGGAAATCTCTGTAGTGATTTGGGTCTGACGTGCCCTATTGCGTTGGAGAATTAACTCGTCAATAAGTTCTTTCGCCTTTTGCGTCGCATTTTCCATCGCTGCCATTCGTGCTGCCTGCTCCGCTGCATTGGAATCCAGAAGCACCTTCCACATTTGCATATTCAAGTGTTTGCCGAGTAGCAGTTCAAAGAGTTCCATTTGTCCTGGTTCATAAACATAGTCTAAGAAAAGCGTATCGCCTTCCGGGAATTCTGGAACTAATGGGAGAAGTTGCTCAACAAGCACCGTTTGGAGAATAGCTGATTTAAAGTTGTTGTAGATGACTTCAACCTTATCAATCTTTTTCTCAATATAGAGGTGTTCAAATTCGTGAACAACGTCAACAGCTGTCTGAAATTCAAGTTGGCGGAAGATATTGATGTACGCATCGGTGATGTCGTAGTCACGTCGGGCGAAATGTTCTTGAGACCGTCTGCCGATACAGATAAGCGTCACGTCTGCACCGCTTTCTTGATAATGCTCTACACGTTGTGTGGTTGTCCGGATAACGTTACTATTAAAACTACCGCACAAACCCCGGTCACCAGAGACGGAAATGATACAAACATGCCTTACTTCCCGCTCCTCAAGCAGCGGATGGGTCAACGCCTCGCTCTCAGTATTTATTTGGGAGGTTAAGTGCCCCAGAATAGTGTTAAGCTTATCTGCGTAAGGACGCGTCGCATTAATGTTTTCTTGGGCACGGCGTAGCCGCGCTGCAGCGACAACACGCATCGCATCCGTGACTTGTTGGATATTTTGAACACTGGCAATGCGCCGCCGTATTTCTCGTAAGGTTGCCATTTTTCTCTACTAACTCCAAATTGTGAGCGGTTAGCGATCAATTTGTCTTAGCTTTACATTTTGTGAGCGGTTAGCGATCAATTTGTCTTAGCTTTACATTTTGTGAGCGGTTAGCGATCAATTTGTCTTAGCTTTACATTTTGTGAGCGGTTAGCGATCAATTTGTCTTAGCTTTACATTACAAAGTTACGCTGTTCTTTATGAGGCAGCCCAGTTCTCTTTGAACGCTTTCACCGTATTGTGTAAAGTTTCCAACAATTCATCGCTCAGCTCACCTGTTTCCGCAATTTCTGTGATCAGGTCTGCATGGTTTCTGTCGAGATATTGCAGGAACTCGGATTCAAACCGCGCCACTTCCGTTTCTGGAACATCGTCCAAGTAGCCATTCGTTCCACAGAAGATAGAAGCGACTTCACGCTCCACAGGCATCGGTTGATATTCCGGCTGCTTCAGCAATTCAACGAGGCGTGTGCCCCGTAAGAGCAAGGATTGCGTTGACGCGTCCAGATCCGATCCGAATTGCGCAAAAGCTGCAACTTCTCGAAAACTCGCTAAATCCAGTTTAAGCGTACCCGCAACTTCATCTGATTTCATGGCTCTAACTTGCGCATCTCCACCGACACGTGAAACAGATGTACCGACATCAATTGCCGGTCTTACACCTTGATTAAACAGGTCGGTTGTGAGGTAGATCTGGCCGTCGGTAATAGAAATAACGTTTGTAGGAATATAAGTCGTCAAATCACCTTCAAAGATTTCAATAATCGGTAGTGCTGTCAGTGAACCACCACCCAATTCGTCGCTCAATTTCGCAGCGCGTTCTAACAGACGTGAATGTAAGTAGAACACATCACCCGGATAGGCTTCCCTGCCTGGCGGTCTTCGTGAAAGGAGAGACATCTGGCGGTATGCCCACGCGTGTTTTGTCAGGTCATCGTATATAATGAGAGCATGTTTACCATCGTCCCTGAAGTATTCACCCATTGCAGTGCCAGAGTAGGGTGCGAGATATTGAAGCGGGGACGGTTCGCTTGCAGGTGCTGAGACGATAGTCGTATATTCCATCGCGTTATGCTCGCGAAGCGTACTCGCAACCTGTGCTAAGGTCGAACCTTTTTGTCCGATAGCCACATAGATGCAGTAGACATCTGTATCCTTCTGGCTCAGAATGGTATCAAGCGCAATAGCAGTCTTACCCGTTCGTCGGTCACCAATAATAAGTTCACGCTGACCGCGCCCTATAGGTGTTAAACTGTCAATAGCTTTTAAACCTGTATAGAGCGGTTCGCTAACCGGTTGCCGTTGAACGATACCGAGACCTTTCTGCTCGACCGGCAATCGGTGTTCAGTTTCGATAGGACCCAAGCCGTCAAGGGGTTGACCGAGGGCATCGACGATCCGTCCAAGGAGTGCTTCACCGACAGGGACCTCTGGAAGTCTTCCTGTCCGCTTGGCAGTATCGCCTTCATGGATAAGTTGGTCTTCACCGAACAGAACGCAACCGACGTTGTCTTCTTCGAGGTTAAAAGCGATGCCGTAAATATCGTTAGGGAATTCGATCATCTCACTCGCCATAGCGTTGGCAAGCCCATGCACCCGCGCGATACCATCGCCTACCTCCAGCACTGTGCCTGAATCGTAGACATCCACGTCCTGTTCAAACTGTTGCAGTTGTTGTTTAAGGATATTTGATATTTCGTCCGGTCGGACTTCTCTTGCCATATTTTCAGTCCTCTGTGGAGCGGAATAGTTTTCAGTCTTCGGTTATCGGTTATCGATTAAGAGATTTTCTTGTAACAATCTACCATTGCCTAAAAGCGTCCAAGACGGTATAAATTGTTACCAATCCGTCTCCTAACGGATAACTGACAACTGACAGCCGATAACTATAGACCATGTGCGAGTTGTTGCCTCAGGTGTTGAAGTTGGGTCGCGACGCTAGCATCAAAAACAGTGTCGTCTAATTGCACAATAAATCCGCCCTGAATTTCTGCGTCAATTGTGTTTTCCAGGCGCACCTGTTTTCCCGAGTATGCCCCTAATAGCTGTGTGAGTTGTGTCTCTTGCTCTGGTGTTAGCGGTACGGCTGTTGTCACTTGTGCCACAAGCCTACCCGCAGCTTCATCAACAATTGCTGAGAAGACATCCATCATCGCAAGAAGATAGCGTTCACGTTGCTTTGATGCAAGTAACTTGAGAAAGTTAATTGTCAGCGGATGTGTCGCGTCGGCAAAAACCTGCTCAAACGTCTCGCTTTTAAATTGCGGAGACAAAACAGGACTTGATATTAATTGCGCGAGCTCCTCAGACGCTTCAATCAACTCCCGCAGCTTATCCATATCTGCGGCAATTTCTGCCAAAGCATTTTGTTCCAACGCTGCATCGTATAGGGCACGAGCATAAGGTTTTGCAACCCGAATGTCTCTCATGGTTGGTTTTCACCCTAATAAAAATAATATTCTTAATCTTAAAAGGTCGCCTGAATCGGTACGTCCTATGAACGTGGATCCGTCGGCAATCTATTAATGGATGCGTCAATAATATGCTGATGCCGCTCTGCAGTGAGTTCCTCGCTTATGATTTTGCTCGCAGCATCAATCGCGAGTTCGGCAACAACGCCACGCAGTTCCGAGATAGCTTCATCTTTTTCTCGCTGGATTTCTGCTCTGGCTCTTGTGACTTCATCTTCTGCTTCTTGGCGTGCTTGGGTCAGGATTTCCTGACGCTCAACATTTCCCTGTTCAATTGCGGCTTGGATTTTGGTTTGTGCCTCATTCTCGATATCGGCTAAGCGTTGGCGCGTCTCCGCAGTCAGTTGGTCCAACTCCTCGCGATCAGTCCTCAATTGCTCCAATTGCGTCACAATGTCAGATCTGCGTTCGTCTAAAAGGCCACCGACCTTGCCGAAAACAAACTTCCACAGCACCGCCAGCACAACCAAAAAACCGATAACTTGGATGATAATCGTCTTCGGGTCAATCCCGAGCACACTCAACAGTCCTGATTCACCAGCTGGTGCCTCGGCAGCGAACGCACTCTTGACGCAGATGCCCATTAGAATAACGCAGCAGGCGTATAAGGCACAGTTTGCAATCCTATATTTCGTGTTTCGCATAAGTTTGCTGTACTCTGTTTTTGAAATGGTTATTAATGGTTATTAGTTGTCAGTTTTAATGGTTATCAGTACGCTCCGCTTTCAGTTTATCAGGCACTCGTTTGTAGCGGTAAAAGCGTCTGTAAACACCATAGGTGTTACTGACAACTGAAAGGGTTTCGCAGACGAGGAAGCCCACACGGACTTCATACCGTTGATTCCCCGGACTGACGACTGACAACTATTCCACTGACAACTATAACTCAGTCGGGAGTTATTTAATTTCCGCTTCTGACATCTGTCGCGACTCGTCTCGCATCTGCATCAATCATCTCTTTCAGCATTTCGCCTTCCGGGAGCTTTGTTTGCAAGATAAAGAACATTAACAGCGCGTAGATAACAAGCGATTCGATGAGTGCCAAACCGATAATCATTGCAGTTTGGATCTGCCCCGTGGCTTCGGGTTGACGGGCAATACCCTCAAGAGCTGTACTTGTCGCACTGCCTTGTGCCCTTGAGGCGAAAATAACGGCGATCGGCAATCCTAAAGTTACACCGAACGCCAACACTGCTAAATAAATCATGAAATGTCCTCCTTGGACAGATAAGGGACAGGTTACACTTGTCCCACAAAATTAGTGATGCGCTTCATGCGCTTCTTCGCCGTGTTCTATGAACAGCACGATGTAGATAGATGTTAAAATAGTAAAAACGAATGCCTGCAGAAAGCCAGCAAACAGTCCGAAAAACAGCATCGGCACCTGAACCGGAATAATTGGTATAGCATCTGCTATCAGCACGATAAGTCCGAGTTTCGTCAGTTCAATGACAACCGATTTTTCGCCAAAAATGTTTCCGAAAAGCCGAACAGCAAGTGAACCGGCGCGGGATAACTGCGCAATAACTTCAAGTGGGAACATCAGAAACCCCAACCACGGTGGGTTACCAGCCAAATGTTTCAGATAACCCCCTATCCCGTTCTCTTTAATAGCGATAATTTGAACCCCTATCAAAGCCGTTATACCCAAGGCAAGCGTTGTATTCAAATCTGCTGTTGGGGGTTGAAGACCTGGAATCACTCCCAGATAGTTCAGGAAGAGAATGAAGATGAAGAAGGAGCCAACGAATGGAACATACTTTTTGCCGTGGTCGCCTAAAATGTTCCCGAAGAAGTCCATTATACCACCCACAAACACCTCTAACAGGGTTTGTCCTTTCCCTTCAGGTATACGTTTCAACTTCCGGGTGACGAAAATAAAAAATAGGGCTAAGACGAGAACAGCAAAGTATGTGTTGGGGATTAGATCCGGCTGATGCCACCGACTCGGTTCAGGGATTATTTCATCCGGTAAAATCTGTGAAATCGGATAGAGCAAACTACGGGCTGCGAAACTCCCGGCTACTGCTGCCAAATTGAGTCCGACAACCAAGCAGATAAACGATAGTTTTTTCATATTTCGTTATTAGTGTTTTTTAAATATAGCGGTAGTTTGTGACTTTTCAGTTCAAAATTGACTTGTAAACGCCGCCTCACAGCTGATTGGAACCTTTATTGGAAAGAATGGACATCAGCAGGGCGATCGCTTTGATAATAATCGCTCCTTGCACTAAAACAATCCCTCCAGCGAACGCATAAATATTCATCCACTCCGTTTTAAATAGGAAATAAAGTAATACGCCGAGCACTGTGTATTTACCGATTGCAACGAAGCCGAGTAGGTACTTTGTGCGCTTTGTTTTCCCAGGCTGGATCAGACGTCGAACTGCGAATTCGATCGACCAGAATAGACTGAGACTAATAGCGCTGCCGATAAGAAAACTGGGGAGTGCGGGGCGTTTGAATCCTAACAATGCTGCACCAACGACTATGATGAGGCAGATTGTCAAGATATAGACTTGACGGATAAATCGGTCGCCTACTTCCAAAACGGGACCCATCTAAGTGACTCCTTTGTCAAAATAACGGCAAATTACAAGCGTCGAAATTTACCGTTCTCGGATGCTGTCGGGTGTTAGTCTTTTTCAGGGACATGTGTCTGTTCTGAAGTCGAGCGACGCTGCTTTTCCTGCCTCTCAAATCGTCGGTTCGAGCGCGCCACCGAACGAAACATTTCCATGAATCCAGCAGTAACCCCGAGTGCAAACCCGATATATGATCCTATCGCTGCGTTGCCTAATTTTCCACCGATCCACTTACCCCCGAAATAGCCAATGCAAATAGCGAGCGCAAGTGTTATCCCGATAGAAGCGAGGTCGAACATCCCCACATTTTCATGTTTGAATTGGTCTAACCGACGTTTAAACATGACGGTTGCTCCCATAAAATGAAAATGGTATTAGAAACGGATTTCTGCTCGTTAAGCAACGCTATATATTATAGCACACGAATTAAGAGAATGCAAAAAAAAATGGGATATTTTCTGAATTAGAAGTTTGCAGGATACCTCTACCTTGTAGGCGAGGTTTTCTAATATAAACACAATAAAAAGGCAAGAACGATGTATTCTTGCCTTTGCAAATTTGTTTATGTTTAGATTCGCTATTGCTTGATGTACGCCCATGTGGTGGTGAGTTTGTCGTTCGGAGAGACATCAAAAGCCTCTTCCAATCCGTCCTCCATGATCTGCGTAATTTCGTCCTCACTAAGAACGACATTAAAAATAGCGACATCATCAATGATGCCTCTGAATTTACCCGCATAACCGTTGCCAATGAACAAATTAAGAGCACTCGGCGTGGAATCTCCACACGGATGTGCTCCACATTTCGCCCATTTATCTTGGGCAGTAACTTCACCGTCTTTATACATCTTGTACTCGCGATCTTTGACGTTTCTCGTCTCAGCGACGTGTATCCATTCGTCATCTACGAAAGTGCCAGGGACCGGTCTTTGTACCTCTACATACGGTTGACAATTTGCGCCGCAATCACCCCAATAAAAACTCAACCTACCGTCTGGTTCTAATGTCAAGCAACCTTCGCCGCCATAAGATTTGCAAACTAAGTTTTGGCGACCAGCACTTACACTTTCGGGTCTGACCCAGAAAACGATTGTCACATCTCCATCGAACTCAAGTGATTTGTCATTTCCCATATCCACAAAAGATGAGCCATCAAGCTCAAGCGCTTTGCCAAATTTGCCATCCACCCATTTGGGCTTATTCATGAGTGTCCCATCATTTCCGTTTCCTGAAGCATCTTTTGTAGTATCCCCTTTACCCTCGTCAAATTTCCATATACCGACGACAGTTTCAGGGTCTAACACCGCATAACTTGAAACGGCTAATATACCTATCGTAAATAGAGCAATCACGCTAATCCAAAACAACCTCGCTTTCATTTCCCTGTGCCTCCTTAGTCAATAATTACAGAAATGATAACGGGTTTAGCGAAAATTGTCAAGAGAATGATAACGAGACCCAACGGCTATCTATCGTAGATTTTAGAGTTACTTGGACACCTCTTTTGTGGCGCACGGGGAATGCCATCCGGGGAATGCCCTAAGGCATTTATACCGTTGATTCGCATTCATACCCCGGTCTATGCCTTATGAAGATTAATTTATTAATTCGGTAATAGCAATTTTTCCCAGACTCAGTAGGTGCGGTTTGTAACCGCACTGGTTTTCTCTAAAAAATTACCGATTTATTTTCTGAAACTTCATAAGGCATAGATACCGTTGATTCTGATTTGTTAGTTTGCGTGTCCACTTTTTACAATTCACCATAAATGATCTGAGCGAAACCCAACTTCCGACAACGTCTGGATTGTTAGGTTTCGCTCTATCTATCTGCACCGATATCCCTGTTAATTTCGCATGGTGCTGGAATAAAATTCCGAGATGCTTTCAACGCCGCGGAGCAGCATTTCATCGCTTAAGTGAAACGCCTCGCGTATTTTCAGACTCCCCTCTATCGAATCAAGCAACCGCTGATTTGGCACGGCATGAACGGAATTAGCGTTTTCTCGAAGTGCCTGTAATCCCTGTTCTGCTTGTTCAGCGCGACGTTGACCTTCAAAATTGAACGGACACGCTACAATACCTACTGCTAAAGCTCCCTGTTCTTGAGCAAGAGAGGCAATCAGAGGCGCAGCGCCTGCTCCCGTTCCACCACCCATACCGGCTATAATAAAAACGATGTCCGCGTCTGCAACAATGGAATGGAGTTTCTCTCGGTCCTCCTCGGCAGCCCGTTTGCCCATCTCTGGATTCGCGCCACAATATCCCGGCGTGGTATTAGCACCGATCAGCACAGGTGTCGCGTCAGTATGTTTGTCCAGTGCTTTCTTGACTACATCTACGGCATAAAATTCAGTATCAGTCATACCGATTTCAATCATCCGTTTGATAGCGTTACCGCCTGCTCCACCGACACCGATCACTTTGATTTTGGGGCTGAGACGCTTCGATTCTTCATGTTTAGATGACATAGTTCTCCCTCTTTCAGGTTCGACACCGAACTCCTTGCGTAGGAGTTCACGCGTCTGTTTCAATCTTGTTTTGATTGTACCTATCGCTAATCCGAGTTCAGCGTGGATCTCTTTGATACTCCACCCTTTCAGGTAATATAGCACGGCTACGCTGCGCACTTTATCCGGCAGATGATGCACTGCTTCTCTTGCTTTCTCGCCGAGTTTCGTTTCTCGGAAGTGAGCAACCGCGTTTTGATCTATCTGATCCGATAAGTTGGCATAACTGTACGGGATGCCACCTCTTGAGTGGCGGGTAGAGGTGTAGTACCGCTTGCAAGCGTTGTAAGCAATACGCTGCAACCATCCACCAAAACTTTCGATACGCCGCAGACCGCTGATGTTTTCCCAGACAGCCCTCCAGATGTCCATGAGGATTTCTTCAGCGTCGCGACGTTGTCTCGAATTGGCAATAACGACTTTCCATACGCGTGGACTATAACGCGACATCAACTCTATAAATGCCGACTCGTCACGAGCGCGTACGAGCCGAATGAGTTCTTCATCTGTTGAATTGCTGTGCGTTAATAGATCGTATCGCATAAACGGTTCCTAATTGGATTTTAATCTAAAGAGTGGGATTTCTCGGAAGGTGGTTTAAAAAAATGAAAATCACTTGAGAATTTGTAGTGATGCTCAATCTCGTAGGGGAGATTTCTAACCGGGCTCCCTCCCATTACTGGGAAGGCTGCTAATTCATATTGTAATTAACGTGGGTTCCATAAATAAAATCGTGGGAAACTTATCGCTCGTATTTTTCAGAATCGACAGGTTTTTTGTAGCACGATCTGTTAGATTGTGTCTGGGACAGCGCAAACTAACAGTTTACGCTACAAATACGGAACTCACGTTAATTATAGCAGGTCCAAATTTCTGCACTCCAGATGAAGTTTAAGAAATAAATTGGGTAATTGTCTAAAGTCTGTTATGGTGTTGCTCAAGGAGGACATCTATTATGGCCAAACGTCACAAGCTTCACCTCACAGATGAAGAAACTCAGATGCTTCGTGCCCTTC
>JAJDUH010000011.1 GCA_022826805.1 Candidatus Poribacteria bacterium | reverse complement strand
CGGCTTTGCGCAACACCGCACTTTCCATATTACGCTTAGCAGGATACAAGGCTATCGCTAAAACAATGCGATATTTCGCCGCACATCCTAAACAGGCTATGAAACTTTTGAAAAATAATTTTTAAAACTAAATGACCCTATTGGAACCGTGGACGGTCTTGACATTAAAGAAGATCGAATCACCAGCATTACCAGAGATAGGGAGCGCACTTTCCCAGGGCCATTCGTCCTCCTCCAGACCGAGATGCGAGAATGTGTCAATATGTTTGAGTTGCCCCAATTGGTGCGAACCCGGTACGACGTGTAATGCACCATTTACCAGATCGGTGTCTACAACGTAGTTCAGAATGCCGACGGGTCCCTGATAGCGGTGCTCAAAGTAGGCAGAGTCTTGGTGTAGGTGCTTCGGATGCCCCCCGACAGGTTCTTTATAGAGACACTGCCCATTGCCGTAGATTTCTACACTTGGTCCTAAGATTGCCTCGACGATATCGGCTGCAGTGTCATCGAAAGCGGATTGGAAAAACGCCGCACTCGTCTGATAGCTCACCGCCAATACCATAATCTGTTTGTCGCGTGTGTAGTCCGATGGTGCTGGGATAAAGAGCGTACCGTTGGGCGTCCGCCAGCCTTCAACAATTTGCTCCGCCTCATCAAGTAGCGATAGAGATTCTGCAGCGGCAGCCTCAATGTCCTGATGAATTGCCTTAATATAGGGTGCCATCAGACCACGAACGACAAGGCATCCGTGTTCTTCAAAGATGTCTGCGGCTTTCTGGACATCCAATGCATCCACAGACATCTCAATGTCTTCAATTGTTACCTTCGGTTCTGGGTTCATATAATATTTTCCTTTAATTTAGTTCTTCAACCGGATCAACAACTACAATTCCTTCGTCTGCATAACGGGTAAAGTCAGATGTATTGAAGGTTAAAATATGTTTTACGTCATGGACAATCATTGCAGCAACCAAACGAGCATCGTGAACTTGAACCCCTGATACATTATAATTCACAACAAGTTGTCTCCATTCAAAGTACGCATGTGCGAAATCAGGCAGCAAAGGAAAAAGTTGTTCTATACGATGCAAGAGCAGATCTGCCTCTAACGGTGTGCGTCCAAAACCATTTCGATCAGCAGGTCCAGTTGAAACGTTCCAAAATTCTGCGAAGTTTTGCGATGTAGTTCGGAGTTGGTGCCCATCCATTAACAATTCACGGACAACGGTTCTAACAATTTGATGACGTGAATCAGCAGTAAATGAAAATCCCAATAAAACATTGGTGTCAATCAAATAAATCATGGCTACGGATGATCTTCGTATATCCCTTCGCGACTCATAGCGTAATCTGATAACGGTTGGGCATCCGGACCGTCAATTTTCATAGACAGGTCTGCCAATTTATCTGCCAAAACATCGAATTCTTCAAGTGATAACCGCGAATTGTCATTCGCTGATGCCGCCTCAGTGCCATCAGCAGTTTGCTGTAACTGCCTACTATTAGGATAGATATGAACTATAATTGCCATTTATTGCGCCTCCTCTTTTGTGTCCGCTGCTGTCTGTTTTTGCCACTTTCTTTCCCGAATTTCCCGCTCTTTCTTGTCAACAGCAACGGCTATTTGGCCTAAAATCTCTTCTTGAGCCTCATGCGGTAGATGTTCAATCCGAACCTCCAGAGAATTAGCCTGCTTTCCTCTGCGATGCTGCGTTAAGGACTCTGTGAGAACTATGGGTTTATGAAAGCCTGTGCCGGTAGTAAAGTTATGTAAATCCTTTTGAATCTGTTTCGTGGTTTCGGCTATCTCAAAAAGTGGAGGCTTGCCAATTCGCGCGAGACCTTCGTCCTCGCTAAAATCAAGAGGAAAACTGCGTCTATGGCCCCGTTTTACAGAATCTTTATAAGTGACGGTGACCTCAAACGGGGTCTGTTTTAATTCCTCTAACTTCCCATCCGCTATTACATTGACAAAAAAATGCTCAATCTTCCGCCCAGGTTCAAAATAGGCGATCCCATTCTTGATGAAACTGATCTCCTCAAGCGGTATGTCAACACCAGGGACAAAAGAAGGGTTTGTTACGAACTGGACATCACAGGCTGCGCTCGTCCCTATGTTTTCTATACAGAGGGCTACAAGATTAATGTAGGCTTCATGGGGACGCAAAGATACCACAATTTCGGGGGTATCATTGATTTTCAGTAACTGCCACGTCAGATAGGCGTAATAACCTATGATAATTACAAGCACAACAGTGGCAATCCCTATTATAGCCCCATTATTTGCATTCAGCCAATTTATGATTTCCATGGGCTTCCCTTTGGATATTTTTTATTTTAACCTAAGTTGCAACCTTTTTATACACCCAGCACATCCAGGGGTACTAAGGCACGCGTTCACTTCAAAAACCTATGTTTAAACATCCAGAACCTGTTGAGCAGCAACTTGGTTTCCTTAACAGAATAATAGCACATTTAACAGGAATAATCAAAAAAATCGAAACAATCGTTTGTTTATTCACAAAACGAAAACAACAGCACGTAATCTAACCCCAGTTGCTACGGCCGAGATTTTAGGCACTTAGACACCATTTTTAGAGGTTTCGTAGCGTAAACTTTTAGTTTGCGCCTCTCCCAAGCACAATCTAAAAGATTTGCGGCGTACTCGCCCAGATGCGACGTGCATCATGCTACAAGGGTGGAAACTTAGGTTAATTTACAGAGAAGCGAGGGTTCTCCTGCTACTCTGTAAACGCTGGCAATCGTTCAACAATTGCTACCGTCTCCAAACTCACCGTGATTACCTTCTGAATCAATTTGACAATATATTGGGGATCGTCGGTGCGGTTTGGGTTGTTGACGATGCCACTCCGTCTATCTGTCTTCACACGATACTGATCTATGACCCATTCCAATGCGGAACGGGTACCGAGGCGGTAGTCGAAAACTTCCGGGGGTACCCCGTCGATTGTGAGGAAGTTGTTGTAGACGATTTGGGTTTTGTCTCTGGAGAGTTTCATTTTCTCGACGTGCCAGTCGAGTGGGACCTCCAGGTTTTGGATGAACTCGAGATTGCTGTATTCGGGTTGGGATTCGTAGTTGACGTGGATATCTGCTAAGCGTTCGCCTGCCTTCACAAATTCCCAGAAGTCCGCTGCAATCCCTGCCCCCCTGATAAGGGGGGATATAGGGGGGTTGGAGGCAAGGGGAGTTGGGATATGAGGTAAATCGCGTTTGAGGTTCGCTTCGTATTTTTCTCGGTAGTCGAGATGGTGTAGGAGTCCGTAGTTGTAGTGGAAGATGTCCCATTTGGTGATGGTGTCGTCTTGGTAGTGGGTGCGGAATTTAGTGAGTACCCAATCGGTGATGTTTTCGCGACGGTTTGTGCCGTCTTCGTCGTAGGTATAGAAGGGGAAACATTGGGAGTCACCCGTTAAATGGAGATCTGGAATTACAGCAACCATTAATGTGTGAAAAGAGGCACTTGTCCTTGAAGAACTAACACAAATCACCCGATTTTCCTTTTCAGTTTCTGGCGCGGGAAAAATAGAAGGAAACAGAAGCACTCTATCATTCATTATTCGATCAAAGTAGAGGCTCAATTTAGTAAACGGACGGTAAGAGGAGTATCGTATTTTCTCATTTGTAAATGTCGCAATTTGACCACTCTGCAACTTCCGTTTTAAAGTTGAACTCCACTTAATTATTCCATCATCAGAAACCACAAAATCATCAAGGTTAACATCTCGGTTCGTCCGTTGCCCCCATCGAGTTACTTCTGTATTGTAATTTTCAATCATTCTGCACATATTTTCCGCAAGCGTATTTTGATTGAAATTGTAAACCCATGCATCACGGTTCGTACTGACACCGAGACTATAAGTCTTGAAAATTACATCCACTGCCTCTTCTTTAGATGCCTTCGCTGCCTTAGTTCCCATCGGAATAAAGGCTTCAAATTCAGGCTGAAGCCCCTCGCTGAGCCATGTATCTCGCTTATCAGGGATTATCTCCTTCCATTCAATGTTTTGATAATGTTGCTTCGAGTCAAGATACTGGTACTTTTCCTCTTTCCGCCAAAATTCATCAACACAAGCATAGAAGATTTGTGTTTCCGAATTGGCGTTACCAGTTTTCTTGACGAAAAAATTAATGCTCACCCCAACTTGAATTCCAAACACGTTGTGTGTTGTACCTGAAAGTTTAGGGTTCTTGCGGACATTCCCACCAAGGTCCAAAATGTAAACAGCATCGAAATCTTCTGCAAGATGTTTCCGCATGCCATCAAACGCCACACCATCAAGAAAACCGTTATTCGTTACGAAAGCGACAACCCCTTCATCGCCAATTCTATCCGATGCCCATCGAACCGCTTTTACATACGGATCGGACAGTTTATTCCTCAGCGTTGCTTTAGAATCTTTAGCATACGTCTCTGCGACCAACTTGTCCATCGTCTCATACTTCCGATTCTTGTTGTTATCATTCTCGTTCACCTGTCCCATATTGTAGGGCGGATTACCGATAACAACGAACATCTCCGATTCCTTCTGCTTCTCAACACGTGCGGCATTATCAGGCGTGAAAAGTTGAAGCTGCTCGCGTTCCTCTGCCAACTCAAAAGTATCCACGAGACACAGACCTTCGTAAGGCACGTACCTGTGTGTCGCGTTATAGAACTCGTGTTCTATGTTGAGACTGGCGATGTAGTAGGGCAGGAGCATCACCTCGTTGCACTGGAGTTCTGGTGGATCGGCGGTATATTTTCGCTCCAATGAGATGGGATCGAGTTCCTGCATAATACGGACGATGAAGTTACCTGTGCCAACGAAGGGGTCAATGATATTCACACCACTATCGGAAAGTGAACGATTAAACTCGGTCCGTAAGATATGCTCGACGCTTTTCACCATAAAATCGACGATGGGTTGTGGTGTGTAGACGATGCCGTGTGTGTCGGCAACCTTGACAGAGAAACTTTGAAAAAACTGCTCGTAGACGGTATTGAGGAATCCTTGTTTTTGCGAGAAGTCCGTGATAGTCGCCGCAGTTTTCTCAATCGCAACATAGAATGGATCTAAACTCTGAAGGAATTGGTCGCGATTCAGGGCATGCGCTGTCAGTACGTCAATCACTTTTTCGATGTCTCTTGCAATGATATTGCGGCGAGTGAAATCACGGTTCTTGAAAACAGTAGCGAAAATCCGCTCCGTCAGAAGATGTTGAATGAGCATCTCCTCTACCGCAGCAATGGAGAGATTCGGATTGATAGAGGCTTGGCACTGCTGATGAAAATGGGCGAATGCTTCTTGGAAGTGCGGGTTGCTTTGACGTTCTGTTTCGATGAGTGCTGCCAACTTTTCGCCGAGTTCCGGGACAGTCTCTCTAAATTCGGCGACCGCCGTATGCCACGCTGCGATGTTCTCTTCTTGATAGGCGAAAAATGTCTGTAGCACATGAACGAGGTTTCTCGGTTCGCTAATGTCAAGGTCGAGTTGGAGCTTGCCGTGTTGGTAGAGGAGCGCGTGGGTTGGCGACTGCACGACAATATTTTTAGACGGGTAGCCTGCGGCAAATTTCTTGTCTACCTCAACGTAGAGATCGTCTTGTGTATCTTTTGCCTCCCAATGTCCGAAGGGAAGATTGAAAGTATCAACGACTTCACCATCCGGTGTTATCCGTCTTTTCTCAGATGTGTAATGTGTTTTTTCGCAGACGAGGATGAGGTCTGCTTGTCGGGAGTAGTGTTGGAGGAGATTTTGGAATGCCGTTCGGACTGCACCTTCGTGTTCTGCACCGATTTGATCGTATTCCTTGAGTTCGGCGTAGTATGTTTTGATAGGCTTATGTGTAGATTTGATGTTGAGGTCTGGCATCCGTTCCTCCGTGTGAACCACAAGCCGTATATGATGAGTTGTAGGGGAACATAGGTCCAATAACGGGTAAGGTGTTTTTGCGAATCAACACGGAATGCACGTGAATCAACGGTATGAAGCCCGTATGGGCTTCCCCGGGCATTCCGTGGGGTGTTTCCCTTAGGAAACCTCGCCAGCGGCAGGACTTGTAAAAGGGAGACTCAGTCAATGCACATTTACTCGTCCTGACCCCAAGAGGGGCGTCTGCCGGTTAATTCTTCGAGATAACGTGCTGTTCGGTTTACCTCTGCTTTGAGTTTTCTACTCGACTGCTGTTTGGCTGTGTCTTCAGCCATGTATCGGACGCGATAGGTGCCTTTTTTCGTCTGTCTTAGTACGAATTCACCCGGAACATTCTGATTCACATATCGGAGCATGTCGTGCAATAACCAATAAACATCTGTGGACGAATAGCGAAGTTCATTGTGTTTAGACTGCTCACTCACAAGGTCAAGTGTCTTCTGCACAGCACTAATAACTTCAGGGAGTGTATAAAATTTGTCTTCCGGTACACGAACGTCACTCATTTTTATGCCCCTGCCACTTTAACCGTAGGCATTCGCTCAGGCTGCGCGTCAAAAGTGTGTACATTATCAGCAGCGTTGCGGATTTGGATCAACTGTGATGCGATGCTTACAGCGATTTCTGGCACAGTTTTTGAGTTAATATTTAGCCCAACAGGGGCATAAACCCGCTGGAGTCTCTCTTTGGAAATTCCAATATCGAGTAAATCGTCAAAGATTAGCTTAATCTTGCGGCGGCTGCCTATTAAACCGATATAACGCGCATCCGACTCAACGACGCTGTGTAGTGCCGATTCATCGTGTTGGTGTCCACGGGTGACAATGACGACATAAGTGAGCGGGGTAATCGGGTAATTTCGGAGTTCCGTAGCGATATCGCCGACGATAATTTTGTCTGCCTCTGGTAACCGCTCAGCAGAGGCGAAATCCACACGATCATCAACAATGACAATGTCAAAGTCCAACCAACTTCCAAGATGGCATAGCGCTTGACCAACATGCCCTGCTCCTGCGATAAGTAACGTCGGACGCGGTTGTAACGGTTCTAAGAAAATTCCAGTTGTTTCGTTCTCTTGGAATAGGACTGCACGGTTCTCTTCAAGAACGCCCGGCATCTTTTCTTCGACAGCTGTTTCCAATGCTGAGTCGCCCAACGTTCCGATGCGTTCACCATTGATAGCGAAAATCATTTTCATGCCTACCTCAACATCCTGTTTTTCGCTGGATACAACGGTAGCACAGACAAGCGGAACTTTTTCTGCATTCAATGCTTGGAGACGTTCAAACATCTCGGATTCGGCATGCGTTCTCGGCAGATCAATGAAAATTTTCATATTTCCACCGCAGATAAGTCCATCATCCCAACCGTAATCGCTATCCAATTGGAACTCAAGTAGGCGTGGGACCCCACCCTGCATCAACCCAATCGCTTGTCGGCGTGCCTCCGCTTCAACGCATCCACCACCGAGGGTCCCGACGTTTCGCAAGTCCGGGAGAATCAGCAGTTTCGAACCAGGCTTTTGTGGCGTTGAACCCTTTGTTTCCACAACAGTACAATAAGCACCGACCTGCGAGGATTCAATTAATTCTGGGATTTTCTGGTATATTTCTCTCATCTTCTAATAGTTTTCAGTTCTCAGTGGTCAGTTACCAGTCAAAGAGGCTCTAATACTTATAAAACCCCTCTTTTAACTGAATACAGACCACTATAGTAGATTTTGCAATTACAGTGAAAGTGCTACACAGATTGGTCTGTAGCACTCTGGGCGACTAATTTTTTGAACTGCTCGCGTTGCTGATTAGTCAGGTCAAGAGGAACAATGTCGGTAACGCCATCAGATCCGATCTTCGCTGGAACGTTTAGGTAAACCGACGCTGATCCGGCTGAAACACGCGTCCCGACACTCATCACCCGATTTCTATCAAGAGCAATGGTCGAAACCAGCTGCAAAATATGACTTATCATTGTATATCCGCTGTCTGTCACATAGGGGCAACGCTGCCTAACTGCTTCACAAAGGTGTTCGATGTCAGTTTCAGGCATCAGTTGTGCGATCGGAATACCGTTGACTCGACAGTATTGTGGAAGCGGGTACGTCTCCTGATCACTCCCGATGGCCAAAGCCATTACATCTTCCACTGAAACTTTAACACGATTCGCAATTTCAGTGGTTAAATGTGCAGTAGCTGCACCATTTCCGAGTCCGATAATCTGTGCCGTTCCGAGCACCTGATGCATCCACGCAGCGATGTAATTCGCCGGTGACGCTGCTACCAAAATCTTGGCATCTGAGGCATATTGCTGAATTCCGGGAACAAAGCCTCGCGCAAGCGCGATGCTTGTAGTTTTGGATGCCTGAGGCGATCGGAAACCGGATTGTCCCATCGGCGGTAGCAGAACAACCACATCTGCCCCGGATAACCCTTCCAGCGAACTGGCATCGGAAATTTTGGTATCACTCGCACTTAATGCATTCGCCTCTACAAGATCTCGGAGACCTGTGGGTACGGCTGCTTTTGGATGAACAAATCTATTCTTGTTTGACTTTGCCCCTGACAGAAAGGCAACTTCGCTCACCGGCTCTAATTGGCACAAGCCCCATGCAACCGAAACGGCAAACTGATTGTTGCCTAACAAAACTATTTTCATCTATCACCTTTCGGGAAATTACACCAACATGGTTTCAACAATCGCTTGAAACTGTTCTTCAAGATGTTGACGATGGTTATCAAGTTCTGAATCTGCTGTGAGTTTCGTGGAGATCAGTTCATCGTAACGTTCAACATACTCCATCAAGGTTTCGACCTCTTTTTCATAGCAAATTGCCGATGCGAGAACTTTCTCCTTCAGGAGAAGTGGAAGTTCAGCTTCTGTAATCTGAGTCAATTCCCATCGCCAGACCTTTTCAGATATATAAGAGACAAACTGATTGAGCGACTCCCCCTTATAGTCGTCGCTTTGAAGTTCCTTGACCTCTTGGATAAGCCCTAATACGTGGTTGAAGAGTTCATCCGGAAATTGTTGTCGCAATTCCATCAGTAGCCTACCCGTTGTGGATATAGGTAGCTGATTCTGCAAGAGAAACACCCGCAAATTCGGATAATCTTCAACGCTCTTACTTCCGCTAAGCCATGTTTCACCTATCGTGGGCAGATCACTGACATCGAAACTGAGTACCTGTTGCTTTCGGATATCCTCAAGATTGGCGGCAAGTGGGTCGAGTCCAGCCGTAGCTAAAGTGCCAATAACCTCATCCTGCCGATAAGGTCTCAGGAAAGTCATGAGTTCTTCGACCTTTTCCCGTTCCGCCTCGACAGCCTTAACATCCCTTGCACTTCCGTTCCGTGCCTGCTGTTGCTTCCGCTTTTTCCTTTTTTGGGGCGTACTCGCGAGCCGGTTTGCGCGTTTCGCCAAAGTGCCCTGATAACCTAACAATTCTTCATAGAGGATTGCGAGTAGCGTATCGCCGTGTATAGCAAGCATAGCCGGTGTAGTGACATTTGCCAATTCCCGCCCGGTTTTAGAGATAAGTGCTCGATTCAGGTTGCGTTCTATCAACTTCCGGTCCTTTTCGGCTTGGATAATCAGTGTACTCCCCAACATAAGGGTGATTAGCCTTTTTGTTTGGTCTGGTACACTAAGATTAATATCACAGGTAGGTTGGATGTCGGCGAGGAGCCGCTCACGCAATTTACCATCAAGGAGCAACGTCCACAGGGTTGCGTAATGTTGTTGCTGGTCTACTTTCGGAGGTGGATTTTCCAACCACTGCTTTATCGTTGGCAAATGCAGCTTCACATGGTTGAGGAGCTGTTCAAAATCGTCATCGGGAATTTCAAAACCGGCAAAGTTGGCGGCACCGCGGCGCTGCTGTGTCTGCTGATTTCGGCGCTGTGTCTGTCCCGTCCTTTTAACCGCCAATAGCAGATCAACGAACGGTTGGATAATAGTTTCAAAATCCTGATTGTGTTGACTTGCAAAATTCGCGAGTACCAGCAATTCTAACCAGATGGTCCCAAGACGTTCAATTTGGGCAGGATGTAAAGTTGACCGGAGGGCTATGCCTGCCATCTTTTCACGCACTGTCCCACGCGTCCATCTCGGTAAATAAATCTCGTTTAAAAGCTCGTTATTCTCGAAAGTTAAGAATTCAACCTGCGTGACAAGTCCGGTTTCAATGAAATCATGCTCGAACACTAAGTCATGAAACAGCCCGGTCGCTCGATCAAGCACTTGATTTGCGAGTTTGTAACAGGATTGAATGAGATGATTCAGGGTTAACTGCGGATTATCCTGTAATTGCCAGAACTCTATCATAGGGTCAATATTTTCTATGAGGACATCCTTCTTCGCTGTTGCAATATCCTCATCAAAGTATTCAGTAAGACACGTTGCATAGAATTCGACAAAAGTGAGTATCGTATTCCGGAGTTCTCGAATCACCAGATCGTCCCATACCTTATTATGGACGCGTTGTCCGGGCCCAAGAACAAGTGCCCGCAAACGCGTTTCCACACCCTGTTGAAATTGTGCCATCAACTGGTAGGCGTGCTGGTTGGCTTTCACCGTATACGCTTCAATTTTCTTCGAGCCATCAGTGATTGCCGTTTCAATTTCTTCCACAGGTGCATTAAATGCGATAGGAACGAACTGAAGTGTATCCGGTTCGAGTGGGTTGTAAACCGCCGCCGTGGCGAGTACCTGAACGGGATTAAGTTCTTCCGTTGTGTCTGGCGTCTCTTCATCTCCATCGTCAAAGACCTTGGAAAGACGTGTATGAAGTGCCAAACTGTGCCCTAAATCGGTCAAATCAGGGTACTGTTTAATATGAGTTCGGAGGACTACAAGGAGTACATTGTAGTCGGCTTTCAATAACTGTCCAAAAAGGGCGTCCTCATTGAGGTGTACGCGATGAATGTGCGTCTGCTCTGGAATGATAACAGTAGCCGCGGGTATTTCCTCGGTATTGGCATCATCAATTTGCGCCAGGACATAACCACCAGTTTTGACGGTACTCGGTATTGCCAAGCGTGCCTTCAAAACTTCTTGCGTAAGTTCGGAGAGCGTTAGGGATTTTCCCAAGTTCTGAATAGTGATGTCTGTAACGACACCATCGGCAAAATCCGTGATTTGCCGTGCATTGCGTTCCAGTTCCTGTATGCTTCTGTGTACCCGGTCATAGTCGTCGTGAGCATCAGCAGAGACTTTCGCCTCGTCAATCCAGGAGACCCATGCCCCTGGACGCGGTTTCATCTTCACTGTAAGCTCACCATCTTCTGAGTCGAAACCGGGTAGAATGTCACCTTCTGAAGTCTCTTTTGGAGTCCAAACAATTAGATGTTTATCCGCCTTCACACCGAGCCCCAAGCCAAAGGTGTCCCCCCAACTCATCCGCCCCTCAATACTGGATTTGATTTTATCAGTCAACGCAAAAAGCGCGTTTGAACGAAAATTAAGCGATAATCCTTGCATTGGGTCGATTCAGTCGTCTGCCTTTCAAATAAATTTAGGCAATAAATTTGTCAATGACCAAGACATATATAAAGGCTGCCTCTTTGCTAAAATCGTTATGTCCGGTCAGTTATAAATTCTTAAGTTAATAAGATATAGAACACGAGCCCCTATTCTTTCTATGGGGTGTCATCTGAAAGATTAAAAGGTATCAAAAATATAATGATATTGATGCCCGCTTCAGTTTCAACTGAAGGTTAGTCCTGATCACTCGCGTCTTATGTCTATATCAACCAAAATGATAACTCAAAAAAATAGTTTTTGCTCCCGCCTTATCGGCTGACCTGATGACACATCCGTGCCCAATAAGCATTCATGAAACTTAGGACACTTCAAGCCCCCAAGCGTCCCAACCTTGGTGCTGTCTCCGTGCAAACAGTTCAATTTTACACTGATCAGGAAACATCTCCGCAATCCGTTGCCGGACGATATCAGGTTTTTCAGAGTGACGTGTCCGTTTCGCTTGAACGAGCTGTTTGACGTTTCTCGCGCCTCTGGGTTGCGGAATTCTGCCGCGTTTGAAAACGAGGCACAATTCACACTGACTCATCGTATAGAATCCTGGGTTTACGCGTTCTTTATCCCAGACAAAGGCAACAGTTGACCACCGAAACCCCCAAGCCTTGCCGAGTTGAATCGCTTGATCCAAATGTGGGGACGAACTCCACATAAAAAGCAGACAATTCTCTTCACTGATTGCGGCAATATCCCAAGTCGCCATCTCTGATACCGGCACAGTCGGATAATGTCGAATTGCGCCGCCACTATCTTTTCCACCACTCCCTGTGTGTTGGAGCTGCCCTTTGTAGTCCCACGGCGGATCTGCATAGATAATACCGTACTTTTTGTTAGGAAAGGGAGCATAAGATGTCATTAACTGTCTCGAACGATGCACCTATTTTGCTTCAACACTAAGCCCTTCTTGCGGAATGTCGTTGTTCGCGACGAGCATATCTCGATCAAAAACGAAGTCGCTGCGGGAACTACCAAGGCTTTCACCTTCTTTTTGGCGTTCACGGAAGTATTGCGGAAGCGTCAAGCCAGTCATACGAATAGCATCCTCAGGACAAGCCTCAACACAGTATCCACAAAAAATACAACGGAGCATGTTGATTTCAAAGACATCTGGGTACTTTTCCCGTTGATAGCCTTCGTGCGTCGTCCAACCCTCTGGCGCGGGTGCTGCCTGGATAGTAATGCAGTCGGCGGGGCAAGCGGTCGCGCACAAGAAGCATGCAACACACTTAATCTCGTCCTTCTCTGTTGTCGTCAGTTTGTGAATGCCGCGATAGCGTTCATTGCGTTCATCCACACTCCTCGGATCTTCAGGATATTGGTAGGTTAATTTCTTTTTCGGGATATGCTTTAGCGTGGTAAGCATCCCCTTAATCAACGCTGGGATATAGAGTCTATCCCAAAAAGACATTTGTTCGCTAACTTTCATTTTTCTAATTATGGCCTCCTGGACTGCCCTCCACTTCGTTTCGGGCAGGTTTCCTGTGAAGTCGAATCGTCTCTGTAACTCGCACATCTATCTCTTACATTAGCAATCAGGAGTCGACGGCATAGCGAAAGGCACATCCGAGTTATAGTTACGAGGAAAGGCTCGCTACCGTGTAATTCGGTGCCTCTTCGGTAATATCAATATCGTGTGGATGGCTTTCACGGTAACCGCTGCTCGACATCCGTACAAATTGGCTATCCCTGCGTAACGCTTCAAGGTCAGGGGTTCCACAATACCCCATAGCAGAACGAATACCACCAACCAACTGATAGACGAAATTGCTCAGTTTCCCTTTGTGTGGCACACGTCCCTCAATGCCACGAGGCACAAGTTTGGAGATATCCTCTGGACTCTCCTCTGGCGCACGGATTGCCCGCTTCCGTAATGCTCCCAACGAGCCCATTCCGCGGTGCATCTTGTAGGTTCTCCCTTGATAAATGACCGTGTCCCCAGGACTCTCATCCGTTCCGGCGAGTAAACTTCCAATCATGACGGAACTTGCCCCTGCTCCGATCGCTTTTGCGATGTCCCCAGAATAACGGATACCACCATCGGCAATAATCGGCACACCCGCTTTATCAGCTTCCTCCGCACAGTCGTAGATTGCGGTAATCTGTGGAATACTCACCCCCGCCACGACGCGAGTTGTGCAAATAGAACCGGGACCCACACCGACCTTGACTGCATCAGCACCAGCATCAATGAGGCTCCGCGTGCCTTCAGGTGTAACTACATTCCCAGAAACCAGATCCACATTCGGGAAATGCGACTTAATGTACTCTGTCGACCGGATTACGTTTTTAGAATGACCGTGCGCTGTATCCAACACAAGTACGTCTACGCCCGCCTCCACCAATCGGTCAATGTCTTCCAGAGGTGTTGAAGGTACAACAGCAGCACCGACCCGCAACCGTCCAGCACTGTCTTTACAAGCATGTGGAAACATCTGGACCTTATCAATATCCTTAATAGTAATCAATCCACAGAGCCGAAAATCTTCATCTACAATTGGCAGTTTTTCTTTTCGAGATTTGTGAAGAACCGCTTTTGCCTTATCAAGTGTAATGCCAGGTGAGGCAGTAATCAACTTATCTCCCGGTGTCATTCGGGCAGTTACAGGAAGTGCAAGATTGTCTTCATACTTGAGATCTCGGTTGGTAATAAGTCCGACGAGGTAACCATCTTCAGTAACGATCGGGACACCGCCAATGCGGTAGCGCGCTGTTACTTCGAGCGCATCGCGAATCGTCTTATCCGCCGTTAGGGTAATCGGTGCGGTAATCATACCACTTTCCGAACGTTTCACCCGATCAACTTCAGATACCTGCTCATCAATAGGGCAGTTATAATGAATGATTCCGATGCCTCCCTCCCGTGCGATCGCAATGGCAAGGGTAGACTCGGTGACGGTATCCATAGGCGCGCTACAGATAGGAATGTTTAGCCGGAGGTTACGCGTGAGTTGCGTACTCGTATCCACCTGTTCCGGGAGTATATCCGATTCAGACGGGATCAGCAAAACATCGTCAAAAGTTAACCCTTCTTTTGCAAATCTTTGGGGGAAGACATCGGAAATTTTGGTCTCCATCGGAATTGTCTCCTTCATTGCGAATAGAAATGGATAAGATAGGATTAGAACAGTACCTAAAGACCCCCGTTGTGGGGATTTCACATCGCACACTTACGCCAAAAAGTCTTGCCATCCAATTTTGATATATTATAGCATTTTCTTCTTTTAATGTCAAGAAACTTGTCGGGCAAATGGGAAAGAGAGTTTCAGATTCTCTTTGGACGTATACCTATAAACGAGATACAAGCACCCGATAATCGGTTTTGTAAAATTAAGTTAACACCTTCCCATATTTAACTATACATGAAAACGAAAATTATAGCAACCATTTTTTCCCCAGGGTCATTTAGCTTTACATATTCCCTTTATGTATGTGTATATTTTCTTCTGTAGGAGCGAGTGTTTTTGCTGGGGTGTTTCTTCATGCTCGCGATACTACGAAAAAGCGTTAACATCTGTCAATGGAAACCGAGATCGGAATCGAAAACTGAATAGCCCTATTTTTTTCCTAAAAATCCGAACCTGTGATATAATATCCCTAATTATTCGCAGCTGTCTGGACTTTTCAATACAGGCTTGCTAAGCCACATCTCCCAGTAAGTACAGGATTCAAAGGAGTCGCAGAATGGATAATCTAAATGTTGGAATCGTTGGACTCGGTTGGGTAGCCGGTGCCCATATCGAAACTTTTAAAAATGTTACAGGTGGTGCTGTTACCGCTATATGCTCACGTCGAGAACACGATGAATCTGTCTTGGCAGAAACGTATGGCACCCCACTCAAAGCTTACACAGATTTTGATGAAATGGTCGCCGATCCGGATATACATATCATTGATATTTGTACACCACACCCATTTCATGCTGAACAAGCCATTGCTGCTGCAGAAGCCGGTAAACATCTCATCATAGAAAAGCCGATTTGCCTCACTTACGAAGATGCAAAAGCCATTCGCGATGCTGTCAAAAGCGCAGGCGTCAATGTTTGCGTCTGTTTTGAGTGTCGATATAGTGCACATTTTACGATGATCCGTTCTGTCATTGATGAAGGTTTGCTTGGTGAACTTCACTACGCCGAAGTTGACTACTATCACGGCATCGGACCTTGGTACGGTCAGTACGAATGGAACATCAAAAAAGACTTTGGTGGCAGTACTTTACTCACTGCTGGATGCCATGCGCTTGATGCCCTTCTCTTCTTCATGGATGGAACGGTTGAAGAGGTCACCAGTTACCAGACACAATCCACAGGCGTTGTCTTTCAACCCTACGAATACAAAACAACAAGCGTGAGTCTTCTCAAGTTTGAAGGTGGCGGAAAAATTGGGAAAGTTACTTCTTGTGTAGATTGCTTGCAACCGTATTACTTCCACATCCACCTCGTCGGAAGCGAAGGAAGTCTACTTGACAATCGTATCTATTCCGCGAAACTCAAAGGGATGGATAAAAGCAAGTGGAGCACGCTTGAAACTTCACTGATCGATTCGGGTGATGTCAGCGACCATCCATACGAACCGCAGTTCCAAGCGTTCATTGATAGTATTGGACGAAATGAATCGATGCCGTTGACAGATTTTGACACAGCGTTTGAATCACATCGTGTTGTTTTCGCGGCAGACATGTCCGCAGAGGCAGGCGGTAGATCCGTCCAGATGAGTGAACTCGCCTAAATTACCAACGCATTGCTGCCTCGCGATAGAGCTGAATCTGCTCCATATTGCGAGGCACTGCTATTTGGAGAGCCTTCCGCTTTCGGTTGACATCCCTGAGGACAACCGGTGCCCTAAGCATATTTGTCATCGTAACAATGCCAGATCGGTAGAAGACCCACATGCGTTGTTCGGTGTAAGGATTAAGAACATATTCGGAAGTGTGCTCGGCAGGATGGCTACCTACATCAACAAAGAGATCGTACTTCGGATATGTAAGTTCAACAGTTGTATCATGTCCTTGTAGAAACAACTTTTCAGGCGGAGATTTGGGTGAATACCCACTCAGTTTACACCTCCGAATCCGAATAGGTGCACTTGATTTGTTAATGAGATGCAAGGATACAACGATGGCGAGGCGATGGTTATCGTCCCGGTTAATAAACCACGTATCTTCTGGAATAACTGCTACCGTCAACCCCGGAATCTGTCTCTGCTTATTATAGATGATCGCCAATGCTATAAAACTGACTACACCGAGGAGTACCGACTGTCCGGTCGGAGTGGCTAAGAATTGAAGGAGCTGTTTTAAAGCCTGTTGTAGCACGCCAACTCCTTTGCGAGTGTCTCTTCCGAAATCACGCCGTGTCGTCGAATAAGTGGAGGTGAGACAGAAATGTCGTACACTGTTGAAGGGATGGGACCTGGTGTTTTGCCTCCATCGACTATCATATCAATTCGCGATGCGAGTTCTTCATCAATTTCTTCGGGAGATGTAGCGGGTGGTTCGCCTGAGCGATTTGCGCTTGTTATCGCCGCCGGTCCGCCAAATGCGCGTAGGATTTGTAGAAGTAGCGGATTGTCTGGAATACGGATCCCGACAGTGTCCCCACCGGCTGTCAATACCGGCAGCAGGCTCTTCGCTTCAACAACGATAGTCAAACCACCGGGCCAAAAACGATCTGTGAGATGAAAAAAGAATCCAGTGAGGTTTTGGGAAACGCTGTGAACATCTGCGACCGAACTAAGGACAAGCGGAATCGGTTTACCGTCTGGACGTCCCTTTATTGTGTAGAGCCTTTGCACAGCATCTGCATTAAACGGATCCGCTGCCAAGCCGTAGACTGTGTCAGTGGGGATAGCGATAATACCACCTGATTTCAGGTGCTGGACAGCTTCAAGATGCATATCAGATTCCACGGTCCGCTCCTTCCATTAGACATCCACGATAGAGCCATTCGCAGCGGCGTTTAGAGAGAGTCCATCTCGCAACCCCTGTTGATATTTCTGGTAGGCGATACCGGCAATCATTGCCCCGTTATCTGTACATAAACTCATCGGCGGATAGTAGACTTCAGCACCAACCTCCGCAGCGGCGGTTTTCAGTGAAGCGCGCAATTCGCTATTCGCAGCAACCCCACCTGTCAACGTTATTGCGCTTGCACCTGTGGATTTTGCGGCATGGAGCGACTTGTAAACCAAAATGTCAACCACGGCAGCCTGAAAACTGGCAGCAATATCTTCAATGGTTACCATATCAGGATTTGTATTCTCAACATCCTTCTGTCCATTTTTTATAAGTACGCCTGCGCGTTGTGCCTTCTCCACGAAATAACGTACTGAGGTTTTGATACCGCTAAAACTGAATTGGTAGTCCCCGCTATCTCGCATTGGTCTGGGAAACTTTATTCTCAATGGGTCGCCTTTCTGCGCGAGATCATCAATGATCTTACCCCCAGGGAAACCGAGCCCAAGGTACTTGGCGACCTTATCATAGACTTCACCGGCGGCATCATCTTGTGTACTCCCTAACACTTTGTACTGCCAGCCCTCGTGAACTTCTACGAGCAAGGTATGCCCTCCAGATACCGTGAGACAGATATGTGGAAATGGTAGCATATCATGCACCATAACATTGGCGTAGATATGTCCCTCAATATGATTAATACTGAGCAACGGCAGATTGTGACAATAGGCGAGACTCTTTGCCGCCGCAACACCGACCAACAACGCTCCAATCAAGCCGGGACGATTTGTCACGGCTATCGCTTCCAGATCTTGAAATGTAACATCTGCCTCTGCCAATGACCGACGGACAATATAGTTGATTGCCTCGATATGTTTACGGGATGCGAGTTCAGGGACAATACCACCGTATTCTTGGTGTACATCTATTTGCGATGCAACAACATTAGACAGGATTTCCCTGCCATCAGCAACAACTGCAGCAGCGGTTTCATCACATGAGGTATCAATGCCGAGTATCTTCATATTTCTTTGGTTCGTGTCTGTTCGCTACTATGAGTATTTCTTATAAATTTTCGCTGAGCTGCAAATGAGCAGAGATCGGTAAATGAAATAGTTCTTCGCGTAGCAAACGCGTGGAGAAAAATAGGACTTCAAGATTTTCGATGTCCCCCGTGTTTGGATTGAGACGCGCAATAACCTCATCAGCGAGTTCCTCACTCTCCTGTTCAGGATAGGGTGCACAAGTGTTGACATACAAAATATCAGCGTCCCTGTCATATTGAAAAGTTAGGTTCGTTCCCATTCAATTTCCTGTTCGCTGTGCTATTCATTAACCTTAGTGAATTGTTTGCCTGGCAACTGCTGAATGATGCCCTTGAGTTCAAGCATCAAAAGCACACTTGAAACCTGACTAATCGGGAGTTGTGTCGTCCGAACGATGGTATCAATATGCGATGACGGAACTCCAATAGCATCGAAAACTGTTCTTTCGTCTGGTGTTAAATCCGGTGGAGGTGCACTCTGGACAGGTTGTTGTGCTTTGGAGGGATGTTGCGTAGCTGCGGGTTTAGAATTATCTTTCTCAAGCGGGGATTTTTGTGAAGACACTGTCTCTATATCCACCGACGATGTTGAGGCTGCAGGCTGTATCTGGTTTACTGCGTGCTGGGGGAGTTCATTGAGGAGATCATCTACGTTGTTAACAAGTTTCGCACCATCATTAATCAACCTATGGGTACCAGCTGAAAGTTCAGAAAAGATTTCTCCCGGCACAGCAAAGACTTCTCTGCCCTGTTCAGCAGCGAGACGTGCGGTAATGAGTGCCCCACTGCGATTTGACGCTTCTACCACAACAGTTCCAAGCGTCAATCCGCTAATGATACGGTTACGGCGTGGGAAATTGCCCGGTTTCGGTTTGACTCCAATTGGGAATTCGGAAATAAGTGCCCCAGATGCCTCAATTTTCTTAACGAAGTCGCGATTCGATGCCGGATAGATAACGCCCAATCCGTTTCCCATGACTGCGAGGGTTCTACCACCTGCTTCAAGGGCACCGCGATGTGCCGAGGTATCAATACCTCTCGCGAGTCCGCTTACAACCGTCAGTCCTCGTTGGGCGAGTTGATAACTGAGTTGATAACTCACCTTTCTCCCGTAATCCTTGGCATTCCGAGAACCAACGAGCGAAATGCTCAGCGAGTCTTCCGGTGTCAGTTCACCCTTGATGTAAAGCACCAGGGGTGGTACATCAATCACCTTCAAGTGTTGTGGATATGCGTCATCGTAAAGCGTTAGGACCTGACAGCCATATTTGTTGATTAATTCCAGCTCACGCTCTATCGGATACAAAACAGGCTTTTGAATCAATAGATCGCACATAGCAGGCGAAAGTCCATCTATTTTTCTCAGCTCATCTGCTGTCGCCCGAAGCGCTCGCTCTGCTGTACCAAAAACATCGCGCAAGACTTGAACGGTTTTGAGTCCAACTCCTTGAATCAGGTTTAAGTGAATTAGACTGATTGTCTCATTAGAAAGCATTTCTCCGCCTTGCGCGATGTATAGATAGGGTTGTCACAGTGTGCTTTGCAAGCACACGTAATGGTAATGGGACGCTACTATTCCGCTGCCATTGCCGCTGCTGGATCCGGCGGGAGTGCGTAATAGAGTTCAATCTCTTGAATCTTCTTGTACTCATCTGCACTCGGTGCCCCAGTTTCGCCGCGTGTTGAACGTTTTGATCCAGTTATGCGACGTGAATCCCAACGCCTTGGGACTTTCAGCCGAAACCTCGTCGTGACAATCGGATCTTTCAAAGTATACCTATACACGGTACGAAGGTTGTCCTTCACTTCCTTAACGGTGATCCATTCTTCCGCTTCATTCATATACTGGATCGCGAAGAATTCCAGTTGACCTTCCTCGGCTTTAACGACAACCTGTTGTATCGTTTGGGGCTGCCGCCATTTGAGAACGGCTTCCGTGAATTTATCGGATTCCATTTGGGAAGCCTCATCCTTTTCATCTTCAAGAATAGGACCCGTTTCTCCGCGCGTGTGCATATTGTCGTCGTGGAATCTGTTATCCTCACTTGTTGCATCAAGTGCGATGTTTTCACTCAGTTCAAATGACGGACCCGACGCAAGAATACACCCTGATAACACGACCAATCCACAGAGAGTTATCGCTAATAATCCAATACGCATGTGTTGCCTCCTTGTTGCACGGAACGGCTCAGATGCCGCCCGCATCGTCTAAATTGAGATGGCACCGTATAAGCAGTCCATCGGTGTACGTCTCTATATTACTCCAATTCCAGTAAATCATCAAGTTCTTTTTCGCGCTTATCGGTAGCTTCCTCGACTGCCATCTGCTCAGAAGTTTTGTAGCCGTAAAGCTCAATTTCTCGGATTTTACCAACAGCACGCCGACTGCTTATATTCCATCCTCTGCCCCCAGAGCGTGCCCGCTCTTGACGGCTCAGCAGCGCATCATCTTTTGTTCCCAAAACACGCAACCGAATCCGATTCGTGGGAAAGGGAATAAGCAAGGAAATCTTAATCGGACTGATTTTAACACTTTTTACATCTTTGATTAGCTGCCAGTCCGATTCAACCGCGATACTACCTTTATCTGCGAAAATATCAAACTCTGTCAAATTGTCGGAATGCACCACAATTCGACGGATAATCTTTTTCTCCGGTAAAGTAATGACTACCTGGGACGCCGGGTTCGCACCTATGAACCCTTGCGAGCCAGCGGGGAAGGTTGTTTCACCAATAGTATTAAGTTTGCCATCAATCATCTGTGGGCTTGTTGCCTGTGTTCCCTCCAAGAGGGCATAATTTTCGCTCCATTCCTGTTCCGAGAAGAGCGCGGCGCACCCGTTGAGAATAATAGCAAAACAGAGTAGTGAAAAGAGCACAATGAATCGATATATCATCTTTTTACTCCTTTGATACCGCACTCAGGCACAAGCCTGCGCGCTACAGACACCGTTATTCGCTGATAAAATAATTTCAGATTCAAATCAGAGAGGCATCCGCAAAGTGTTGCCTTTTGCGGAGAGGCTATTGATTCCTAATGCCTCTGGTTAAGATACAATTTTCCATGTTGCACCCTCACGGGTGTCTTGGATTTCAATATTGAGTTGTTTAAGCCGATCCCGAATTTTATCGGACGTGTCCCAATCTTTGCGACTTCGGGCATCCTGCCGTATTTCTATGAGGAGATTAATGAGATGGTCGCGCTGCTCTACATTGTTGCCATCGCTATTGCGCGCTTGAGTATCATAAATACCGAGAACTTGGCAAGTTTCATTTAAAGCGTGATATGCTTGGGCCAAAACAGACGGAGAGGTCTCATTGGCAGCAGCGAGGGATCTGTTTACTTTACTGACAAGGGTGAAAATAGCACCGAGTGCCTGCGCTGTGTTGAAATCTGTATCCATCGCAGCGGTAAATTGCGACCTCATCTCTTGGATTGCGTTCTGTAGCGGCAGGGTTTCCCTGTCCCGATCGGACGAGGGGACCTCGTCCCTACGCCCTTCATATTTTTTCAGTGTGTCCAAACAATTGCTCAAACGCCTGAAAGCACCATCGGATTTCATCAAACTTTCGCGATTATAGTCAAGGGGGTGTCGATAATGCGCCGAAATTAGGAAGTGGCGAATTACCTCGGTAGGATAATTGTCCAGTGCGTCTCGTAGCAGAATAAAGTTCTGCTCGGATTTTCCCATGCGCCTACCGTCAATATTTAGAAAAGCGATGTGCACCCAATAACGTGCGAAAGTACATCCAGTCGCCTTCTCGCTCTGTGCAATTTCGTTTTCATGGTGTGGGAACAGCAGATCTTCACCACCCACATGGATATCCAGGGTCGTGCCGAGATGTTTCATAGCCATAGCAGAGCATTCTATATGCCACCCTGGTCTACCTTCCCCCCAAGGACTCTCCCAAGAAGGTTCACCGGGTTTAGCGGCTTTCCACAGATCAAAATCGCGCGGGTCTTCCTTTCGCTCATCGATTTCAACGCGAGCACCAGCGAGTAGGTCCTCCGGTTTTCGATTGGAAAGCTTGCCATACTCAGCGAATTCATTCACCCGATAATAAACACTTCCATCAATGACATAAGCCGCCTTCTTTTCGATCAGTGTCTGAATCAGGCTTATCATTTCTGGAATGTGTTCAGTTGCTTTCGGGTGAACATCAGCAGGATGAATCCCAAGACGCTGTGAATCTTCAAAGAACGCTTCACCGTTCTCACACGCCAACTGCTTCGCGGTCATACCCAGTTCTGCTGCACGATTGATAATCTTGTCATCAATATCTGTCAAATTTTGAACGAGTTTAACGGTATGCCCTCTATACTCCAAATAGCGTCGAATAATATCTGTCACCAAAGCGGTACGTGCATTGCCCATGTGGATGTAATCGTAAACCGTCGGTCCGCAACTGTAAATCGACACCTGTTCGGGGTTTAGTGGTACAAAGTCCTCCAATTGCCGGCTCAGCGAGTTATAGATTTTGATACCCATTTTTTTAGATTTTCGACTCCTCTTGACATTGATCACAAAAAAAATTATAGCCGAGAAAGACAAGCAACCGCATGCGCGACAATCGCTTTACCTTCACCAACAACGCCTAATTCTTCAGCTGTGGTTGCCTTAACATTTATCTGTTCCACAGTGATATCAAGCGTTTCAGCAAGCCTTGTGCGGATTTCTGAGATGTAAGGTGCTAATTTCGGACGTTGGGCGATAACCGTACTGTCTATATTTTCGATTCGGTAACCGCGCGACCTCACTTCCGCGATAATATCACGCAAAAAAATAAGGCTGTCCATACCTTCATAACGAGCATCTGTATCCGGAAAATGCGTGCCGATATCACCGAGTGTTGCTGCCCCTAAGATAGCATCTATGATTGCGTGTGTCAAGACATCGGCGTCTGAATGCCCCAACAGACCTAAATGATATGAAATCTCAACGCCACCCAAAATCAGTTTTCGATTCGCGACCAACCGATGAATATCGTAACCAATACCTACACGCATATTTTTCTGTTCTAACAGCAGCATCTATCGTTTAGATCTACGGTTTTGCAGAGTAATCACTATACTCGGATCATTGTTAGCCGACAGACATTTAGGCAAGAATCCTATTCAAATGCCTGATTTTCAAGGAGTGCCTCTGCGATTTGCAAATCTACTTGGGTCGTTATTTTTAAATTCGCATAATTGCCGTGTACTAACTTGACAGGAAAACCGAGTTGCTCAACAAGCGCAGCATCATCAGTCGCTGTAAGTTGACGCTGCTGTGCAATCTGATGCGCCTCTTCTAACAACGATTTGCGAAAAACTTGAGGTGTTTGCACTGCCCAGAGTTGTTCCCGCACAGGTGTTTCGAGAACGAAACAATCTTTATTCGCTACTTTAATTGTATCTTTCACGGGTACCGCTGCGACAGCAGCACCGTATTCGTCCGCGGCTGTGAGACACGCGAAGATCGTTTCATCCGTCACAAAAGGACGTACGCCATCGTGGACAATCACAAAATCAACATCTGCTGAGAGCGCGTGTATACCGTTTTGGACAGATGCTTGACGCGTCTCTCCACCTGCTACAAGTGCCTGCACTTTTTTAGATGGATACGGATCCAACACGGTAGCGCGGCATTCCCTGAAGTCAGCTTCGTCAACGATCACAAAAATTGCATCCACAGCACTGTTTTGCTCAAACCGTTGAATGGTATGTGCCAAAATTGGTTTCTGTCCCAACTTTAAGTACGGCTTTTTGACCGAATGCCTCATGCGATGCCCCTTACCAGCTGCGGGAATAAGGGTGCAAACCTGGCTCCTCATCAATGTCCATTTCATCTGTTTTTATACGAGTGAAGATCATCTGCCCCGCGCTCGTTCGTAGCATCTGCGTGACTTCAACGTTAAGCGTCTTACCGATGTACGGTTTCCCATCCTCAACGATAACCATCGTGCCGTCATCAAGGTAACCAACGCCTTGATTAGGTTCCTTACCTTCTTTAAGAAGAAACACCTGAATCACCTCACCAGCAATAACAACTGGGCGGACTGCATTTGACAATTCATTGATATTCAGCACCTTCACACTTTGCAGCTCGGCGACTTTGTTGAGGTTTAGATCGTTGGTTACAATTGTAGCGTCTCGCTCCTGCGCAAGATGGACTAACTTAGCGTCAACTTCTGGAAGGTTCGGTACATCCTCCTCCGTAATCTCAACAACAATCGCTGGATTATTTTGAAGTGCCCGGAGGATATCAAAACCGCGTCGCCCTTTATTTCGTCGCAGCGAATCAGTTGAATCCGCAATACGCTGCAGCTCGTTGAGAACAAATCTTGGAATAACAAGTGTGCCTTCAATAAATTTCGTTTGACAAATCTCAAGAATTCTACCATCAATGATAACACTTGTGTCTAAAATTTTTAAGCTATTTGCAGCTTGAGCCGTGTGCGACTCGCCAGGTCGGACAACTCCATTGGATCTCAGTAATTCGGTGAAGCTGAAGGTTGTAGCAAGATAGTAACCACTCATCATACCGACATAACCAAAGCTGAGCATAAGCACTATAGTCAAACTACGGTGCGGTTGTGAAAAGAGCGCCAAGACACCAAAGGAAACCAACAAACCGACAGAAAGTCCTATTAGACTCGCCACAATGCCACGGATGCTGGATAAATGCAGACAAAATTCTGCGCCTACCAACAGAAGTGCCACGACGAACGCAGCAAGTACAGCGAATAAATCACCATCGTAAACGATGTAGCATATCGCTGCACTCGCGATTACAAAAGAAAGACGAATGCTCCAAATTTTCATTTTCTGTACCGTGCGCGTTTTGATGAAGGGAAAAAGAGTCCAGTTCCTTGCGGGTGCGATGCGCCTACAAGACCTCTCAGTTCTACGCACTACTCCTATAATATACTAACACACTTTAGTAAAGACACCAATTGATTCAAAAACGACGATGTTTACATATGTGATTATAAATTTTATTCACCCACCTAAATTTCCACACAGCGAAACGATGCGAATTAAATTGTGAGAAATTGTGTTAGAATAATCATATAGTTTAAAAGGATTTATTAATTATGATATTTTAACACAGTTAGAATAACGTAGCAGAAAAAATAAATCAAGAGGAAACAATACCATTTAAAGGTAGCAACCTAAATTATCTAATAGCATCACAACAGAGCACTCAGACTATCATATACGTCCTTAACACCTACCAGCTCAATATTTTCCTCAATTTTTAATCCTTTACGGTTGTATTCAGGGAAAATAGCACGTTTGAAACCCAACTTTGCAGCCTCTCGAATGCGCCTTTCGACATGTGTTACGGGTCTAATCTCGCCACCGAGTCCAACCTCCCCAACCATAACGGTCTGTCGATCAACAGGAATCTCGCGATAACTTGAGGCGATTGCCATTAGCACCCCGAGATCAATACCGGGTTCAGCAACACGCAGTCCACCCGTAATGTTAACAAAAACATCAGCACCTCCGACATCAATACCTACGCGCTTATTGAGGACAGCAATGAGCAGTGAGATTCGGTGTCGATCCACGCCTGTCGCCGTGTTGCGTGGATTCCCATAATTGGTAGGCACAACGAGTGCCTGGACCTCCATGAGCAACGGACGGGTTCCTTCCATACTTGAAACTACAATAGAACCTGCTACCTCTTCCTCTCTGTTGCTTAAAAAGAGCTCAGACGGGTTCATCACATCTACAAGCCCTCTATTTTGCATTTCAAAGATCCCGATTTCGTTCGTTGAGCCAAACCGATTTTTAATCGCGCGTAGAACTCGGTAGATATGATGCTGTTCTCCCTCAAAATAGAGGACCGTATCCACCATGTGTTCTAAAATGCGAGGACCCGCGAGCGTCCCATCTTTCGTGACATGTCCGACGAGGAATACTGGAACATTTCGGTTTTTGGCATAAATCAAGAGGCGTCCTGTACACTCCCGAATTTGGGTGACACTCCCAGGCGCAGATTGAATACTCGATAGATAAACTGCCTGGATAGAATCGACAATGACAACCTTCGGCTGAAGTGCCTCAATATGTTTTTCAATCTGCTCCAAGTTATTTTCACACAACACATAGAGCGTATCAGAAACAACACCGAGACGAGTTGCTCGCAGTTTTGTCTGACTAACGGACTCTTCACCAGAGACATAAAGAATATCTCCATAGTTCCGACTCAATGCATCGCCCGCTTGTAGGAGCAGCGTGGATTTACCTATTCCTGGGTCGCCACCGATAAGGACCACGGAACCGGGTACGATTCCGCCGCCGAGTACTCTGTCAAACTCCGTCATTCCCGTTAGGTGACGTTCTACATCGGTCGCCGTAATCTGCGAGATGGGTTCAGGGGCACGAGAGATTTGTCCGATACCACGCTGTTTTGAAGATGTGGTAAGCTCCTCTATCTCTTCAGCGAAACTCTGCCAACTTTGACATGTTGGACACCGCCCAAGCGATCTCGGTGTTGTATATCCACACTCTTGACAGGCAAACCTACGTTTCTCTCGTGCCATCTCTCATGTTACCAATCGCACCTTTACAGGTGCGGTTTTCAACTACAGAAGGACCTTTGTCAACGCTACCATCCGCTGGCGAAAAATCGGAATCCTGTGGTCCAACGTCGTTCGCCGGTTACGTTTTCCAGACCAATCAAGAACTGCCCATACCGAAAAAAGCGCAGTGCCAATTCTGTATTCAATTCCGGTTGTCCACTCGTCAATCCGACGCCTTCTAAACTAATACCTAACCGTTCCGACAACAACCACAAATCAAATCCCATACCGACCCTGGATCGCATGAACCCAGCACGTGCTCGCAAGAAATCTGTCACATTGTACGCGTACTGAAATTCAAATCGGATATTTTCATCTCGAACACCTATGCCAAATCTATAATGAGACCTTGTATCTGGAGACAATAAAAATGCCAATTCATTATGGAGTCGCTCCTCAAGACTTAAATAGCGAAGTTCATAATCCCAGCCAACCTGCGGCAAATCGAACTGCTTCAAACTTTCTTCAGTTTGTTGGGAGAGCCTCGCCACAGTTGCCATCGTTTGATCAACATTCTTCAAGGTGCGGCGGGCATCCTCAAGCGGCTCTGGTGTGTTCAGCAACTGTGCAACCGTGCCATCGCCCTCGTTGACTGCTGTAAAAAGACGATTGATGTTTTCCTCAAGACTCACAAACGCGTTCGTTGCTAATTGTAAGTCTTTCAGGATTGGTGCAATGCTGGCTTCACCTGTTTTTATGGCATCGCTACCCTGTGAAACAAGTGCAGACACCTCTGAAGTTAGTGTACTGAAGTCGGTACTTAAATTCTCTGCTATCTGTCGGAATTGTGACGTGCTTACCCTCACATCCGTCAAAATGGTGTTTAGTTTCGGGGAGTTGTGATGGATCAGTCTTAAGAGTTCGCCTGTAATGTCACTGACTTGGCTACTTACCATGAGGGAATCACCCTCCAACTGCGTGATAAGGTTATTCACCTTCATGAGTGTTTGCTGAAAACGCCTATCATTTTCCAGTGCGAGCTGCGTCAACGTTTTAACTGTCTCCTCAGAGTCAATGCTTAACTTTTCAATAGTTTTTCCAGTTAATGAAACAACCGCCCGAATTTCCTTGATGGCAAGTTGAATCGCTTCTTGATTCGCTTGTAAGACTTCATTGGCAGCAGTTGTAAGTTCAATAGCTTGTGTCATACCAGCGCTCGTCTGTTCAAGGAGCTCCAGTGCATTAACCGGATCCCTTCCGACAATAGGCAGATTCGCTGGCTTCAGGAGCGGATTTCCCATAGGACCGTTTTCCAGTGCGATGTAAATTTCACCGACGAACCCGTTCATAGAAATACTAGCACCACAGTCTTCCCGCAACCACTTAAAGGCATTCTTGACTTTTGCCTCAATGCGCACATTATTCGCATCAGGCTGAAGCGCAATGCTGGTTACCTTACCGATTGGCACCCCAGACAAGTAAACACCTGCCCCCACATAGAGACCATTAACAGAGCGGAATTGGAAAGTCAACTCATCACCAGCAGTCGCCCAGGGCCAATTCTCAGCATTTGTGAGAAGGATTGTGAGGAATACAATTGCTATTAGAACCATCACACCGACTTTCACAGACGCCGTCCAAAAATTCATGTTATCTCCCTAAATATTCTCTCAAAATCGGATTTTCCATGTTGAGAATCTGGTCTGGTGCTCCAAATAGAACGAATTGCTGCAAAATCGGGTTGTCGATGTTGATAATTTCTTCGGGACTTCCGTATGCGATTTGTTTACCTTCATGAATCATCGCCATCCGAGTTGCGACACTAAAGGCACTGTGCATATCGTGTGTCACTACAACGGAAGTGACTTTTAACTTGTCGTGCAGGTCTCTGATGAGTTGATTGATTTCGGTGCATGTAACTGGATCAAGTCCGGTTGTCGGTTCATCGTACAGAATAACCTCTGGATTGCACGCCAGTGCGCGAGCGAGTCCAACACGTTTTCGCATACCACCACTCAATTCAGCAGGACGCAGCTTTTGAACCCCATCTAAATCAACAAGACCGAGCTTTTCATCAACAATTTCGCTTATTTCCCGCTTGCTAAGATCGGTATGCTGATCGAGCATAAAGGCGACATTCTCTGCAACAGTCATTGAATCAAACAAGGCAGCAGATTGGAAAAGCATTCCAATCTTCCGACGAATGATATTTATCTCTTTGGTGCCGAGACGCGAGATTTCCGTTCCATCAAACCAAATCTCCCCGGAATCAGCAGCGAGCAATCCAGTAATAATCTTGAGTAAGACACTCTTCCCCGATCCACTTTGTCCCATAATTACGACTGTTTCACCGCGCGGAATCTCAAGGTTCAACCCGTCTAAAACGTAATTCTCTCCAAACTTTTTGCTGATATTTCTAACTGAAATCATACTGCTGGTCCTACTCCAGACCTAAAACGAAGATAAATAGTGCAGGTAAGCGTTATCTTTTTAAGATGTTACACGCGGCTGTGGAACCCGCGCTTGAATTTGCGGAGATTACATTAAACCCAAGATATTAAAGAGGACGTGGTTCAAGACGAAATCTAAGACGAGAATAGCTATGAGCGAGATAACAGCAGAACCAGTTGTAGCGATACCGACGCCCTCTGCCCCACCCGCCGAGGAGATACTAAAACCCTTGTAACATCCCACCGCTGCAATCGCCATCCCAAAGGAGGTAGCTTTAATTAAACTAATCAGCACACTACCCACAAAAAGATTTTTCTGAACCTCTAAAAGAAAAAAGGAGCCATTCACATCAAACAATGTCACAACAGCGACAAACCCACCTGCGATACCTGCAAACGTTGAAAAGATAGTGAGTGTTGGCAGCATCATAGAACAAGCGAGAAATCGAGGCACAACCAAATATTTGACTGGATTCGTCCCCATTACCTCAAGCGCGTCAATTTGTTCTGTAACCTTCATTGTTGAAAGCTCGGCGGTAATTGAGGCTCCGATTCGTCCGGCAAGCACAAATGCCGTAATCATTGGACCAAGTTCCTTTACCACTGAAACACAGACAAATCTCGCAACCGAACCTTCCACAGCATACGGCTTAAGTTGAATATAGCCTTGAACTCCCAAAACCATCCCTGTGAAGAACCCTGAGACAATAACCACAGCCAAAGAGTTGAAACCTATCAGCAATAACTGCTTAACGAGGAGATCGAATTGGAACGGGGGACGAAAAATTTGGACAAGCGTTTGAAAAAACAGGGTGAAGGCTCGTCCCACCTCGGAAAGCACATGATGCAACCGAATTTTGATTAAATGGTAAAATCCACCAGAGGATTCGTGTATAGTGGACTGCTGATCCATATTGTATGTCTAACTCAGGTTTTCAAATCGCATCTGCTTTTTGGTAAAATAGAGCATGATCGGTCCGGTCGGTCCGTTGCGTTGTTTCTTAATCAGCAGGTGTGCTTCAACCCGATCATCGGTCTCTTCCTCTTGGTAATAATCTTCTCGATATAAAAAGGCAACAAGGTCAGCGTCTTGTTCAATTGCCCCAGATTCGCGCAAATCGGAAAGCTGCGGTTGTTTGTCGGGACGGCGTTCCACCTCACGACTCAACTGCGAGCAGGCAATAATTGGTACATTGAGTTCCCAAGCGAGGATTTTCAAGGCGCGTGAGATTTCAGAGATTTCCTGTTCGCGAGCGTTATATCTACCCGTCCCTCTGAGAAGCTGTAGGTAGTCAACAATGATAAGTGCGAGACTATTATGCTCACCTTTTAACCGTCGTCCTTCAGCGCGTAGACTCTGAACAGTAAGTCCGCGGTTGTCATTAATGAGGATAGGTGCTTCGGCGAGTCTACCTGCTGCTTCAGTCAACGGTCGCCAGTAATCTTCGCTAAAATTACCTGTTCGGAGCCGTCCAAAATCGATGTGGGATTCCGCGGATAACATCCGCATAACAATATCTTGTGCGGGCATCTCAAGGCTAAAAATGGCAACTGGACGTTCCTGCTCAAGCGCGATGTTCTGTGCCATATTCAGCACCAAGGTTGTCTTTCCCATACTCGGTCGCGCGGCGATGATGATGAAGTTGCCGGGTTGTAGCCCTGATGTCATGTGGTCAAAATCCATAAAACCGGTCGGTACCCCTAAAAACCGGTCGGATTTGTGGTAGAGTTTTTCTATAGCATCTATGCTATCTGAAACAAGCGGCTGAATAGGGTGAAATCCGCGTTGTGCCTTGTCTTGACCGAGCTCAAAGACGGCTTCTTGTGCCTGATTGAGGATTTCCGAGAGTTCTATGCTTTCATCTTGAGCGATATCGCGAATTTCGGAACCTGCATGAATCAACTGTCGGCGCGTCGCCTTTTCATAAAGAATATCGGCATAAAACTCTGTGCTCTCTGTCTCGACAATAGGCGCTTGTAGTTCATAGAGATAGTTAGCACCGCCTGTCCGATTAATCTGATTTGTCCGTTTCAGTTCATCGGCAACGAGAAGCGGATCGACTTTGCTAACGCGATCGTATACGGTAAGGATCGCTGTATAGATTAGCTGATGATCGGTTGTAAAAAATGCCTCAGAAGTATGTCCAAGCAGGGCGATTACACGAGGAATGACCGATTTCTCGGTCATCATTGCGCCGAGTACAGCCTGTTCAGCCTCCTTGTCAGAGAGAGATTCAACCGCTTGTGCCTGCATGATTATTCTTCGCGTTCAACAACGACCCGCAGTTCAACCTGAACATCGGCATGCAATTTGATCGGCACCATGAACACACCGAGTTCACGAATCGGGTCTGCAAGTTCAAAGATGCGTCTTTCCAGATCGAATCCCTCAGCACGTAAAGCCTCCGCGACATCCGTGGAGGTAACCGAGCCGAAGAGTCGATCATTTTCACCAGCACGCCGACTGAGTGTGCATGTGACCCCAGCAATCTGTCCGGCAATTTCACGCGCCTGTTCTCTATTCTTCGATTCTTGGTGATCAATAACTCGCTTTTGGTGCTCAAAGTGGCGACGGTTTCGCTCCGTTGCATGTATCGCCAACTGCATCGGCAAAAGATAGTTGCGCGCGTAGCCGTCAGCGACTGTCAACACATCGCCTGGAACACCAAGCCCTTCAACATTTTCCTTTAAAATCACTTCCATAATTGAAATCCTATGTCATCTCGTATAACGTAAACTCAACAATCAGCGAGGTTAGGAAACCTCGCCTACCGAGAGTAGTGGTTTCTTCCATAATTGAAACCCTATGTCATCTCGTATAGGCAACCCAGCAGGCATACGCGCCTGAACTTACTTTTATTGCGTAAACGGCAGCAATGCCATATTACGTGCGCGTTTCACTGCGCGCGTCACCATTCGTTGTTGCTTTGCCGATAGTCCTGTGACTCGACGACTCACAATTTTTCCACGTTCGTTAATAAACTTTTGCAGCGTATCCACATCTTTGTAGTCAAAAGATTCGATTTTGTGAAAGCGCTGCCTCCGACGGAATGCCATATAATTTTCTTCCTTCTATTTAATCTATTGCGCGCCAATGTCCGTTGGCGCGCTGTATGTTCGTATGTCCCTCATAACGAAGGAAAGTAGAAAAGGATACGAGGAAGAAACTCCATATGCCGATAGTTCTTCCAAGAACAGCGTTCTACTTAAAATGGTATGTCGTCCTCTGTTGAGGAGGGTGCACTGCTTGCTTCGGGTGCGGGAGCACCTTGATAAGGTGCGGATTGTCCTGACGGTGCAGCGGGCTGCGCGTCGGCGTAACCACCACCCATCTCGTCTTGGTCACGTCGCCCACCAATCAATTGAATGCGAAATGCTGTAACAGACAGTCTATTCCGCTTGGTTCCATCATCAGCTTCCCAAGAGTCAAATTTAAGACTGCCTTCAAGAAAAACAGGACTGCCTTTAGTGAGGTACTCGTTTACAATTTCCGCTTGTCTACCCCAAGCAGTTATCTCAACAAAACAGGGAGATTCTTTCTGTTCACCCGTTTGCCGGTCAGTATACCTCTCGTTCATAGCGAGTCCAAAATTCGTAACAGCAGTTCCGCTTGGAACATATCTCATTTCAGGATCTCGGGTAAGATTCCCCATTAGGATGACCTTGTTGTAACTTGCCATGGTTTCTCCTCTATATACGTTGTTTAGTCTTCTTGGCATCACTTAAAGCCAAAAATTGGTTTTTCAAATCTGGATGATGCTCACCTTAGTCAGATATTGCAAGGTCTTCAGATACTTGATCGTCACCAATGCGTTTACCCTGCATTATTAGGTGTACTTTGCTCTGTATTACTGGACGTTGTCTGTTCCACTTCAGCAGCGAGCTCAGATTTCAACTTCTCGATATCGTCCTCGTATTGGACAATCATATAACGCAGAATCGTCTCAATGACACGCAGAGATTGGCTTAATTCAGCCACAAAACTTGATGCGCTCTCAAAAATATAGAGCACATAATAACCTTCACTACGTTTTCGGATCGGATAGGCGAGCCGTTTTTTTCCCCAAGGATCAACTTTCAGGAGAGTTCCGCTATTTTCAATAATACCTTTAACTTGATCAGTAAGAGCCTCTGCTTCGCTCTCATCATAGTCAGGGGTGATGATGAGCAGGAGTTCGTAAGGATTCAAATTTTCATGCCTCTCTTTGGACTGGTGGCCCCACTGCAATCGTAAGGAAAGCAGGGAGCAGAGATTAATTGCGTAAATTCCATCTGATTAGCATGCGCTGAAAAAGCAATCACACCTCAGGATAGAATTCTATTCACCAATTTTAGTTTATATAATTATACCACATTTAGAGTCCTATATCAACCTAAAACCACATTTTTTTATCGTTGTCGGTTATGGGTTATCGGCTTTCGATAGTCGTTTTTCGTTGTCTGAATCAGGATTCACAGAATTAGAGGATGAACAGGATTATAGAGGGTTTTGTTCCATAAGGACGGCATACGAGGAGACAGGCAATTCAGGCTGGAAGTGTTGTGTGTGCTGTTACGTGCAGCGGTAGGAAGAACGGACGCTTTGATACGAGCACCTCTTGGCGAATTCGCTCAGCCAATGTGTCCACACCAACCTGCTCCGCTGTCGCAAGTCCATATTTTTCCAGAAGTGGCAGGAGGCTTTGAAAGATCATCGCCATGTATCGGTAACCCGCCCACGTTTCAGCAGCGCCAATCGGAGATTGCAGGTGCATCTCTGGCGGTGGTAAACCTGCGTCTACAAAAGCACGGTAAAGTCCGATCCCCATATCAAGGTGTGCTCCTGAGTGTCGAAAGACACCCAAAATCCATTCAATGAGTTGATTCATGAGGGGTGTATCTGGATGTAAGAACGAAGGATAGAGCGTGTATTCTGGTTCCTGAAACGCTGCGATCCCACCCGGTTTTAAATGCGTTACAAGATTCGCAAATGCTTCTACTGGATTTGCCATATACATCAGGACAAACCGTCCGACAATCGCATCAAACTTGTCCGGAAAGTCAATCATCCGAGCATCGCCTGCGACAAATTCAACATTTCGTATGCCAGCATCCGCTGCACGCTGACGTGCTGTGTCAAGAATCGTTGCATTGATATCTACACCAATGACCTTTCCCGTCGGTCCAACGAGTCCGGCGAGGGAGAAGGCAACATCACCCGCCCCACTCCCGATTTCGATAACACGCATACCACTTGTAATACCAGCTTGCCTGCAGAGGCGTATCGTTGACGATCCGTAAATTCTTGATTGCTCAATGAGGCGCGTCGTTTCGTGGGAGGTGCGTCCTAACGTATAGGTGGCATCACGATTTGATGTATGCGAGTTTCCTGAATGATTTTTTGCCATACGTGGAGCCTTTTACGACGCAAGGGATGCATATCCTGTGATGTGCGGGGGCAACATAATCGGTCGTTTCGATGCAGAAACTTCTGCCTGTATTCTCCCTGCCAGTGTGTCCACATCTAATTCATCGGCTGTAGCAATGCCGTAAGCCTCCATCAGCGGAACGAGACTCCGAAAACTGTTAGCGAGATACTCATATCCAGGCCAGTCTTCATGCCCGCCCATGGGTGCCTCAAAATGTAAGGTAGGCTCAGGTAAACCCGCATCGACGAAGGCTTTGTAAAGATCCATCCCCATCTCAAGATGCGCGCCTGAACGCTCAAATACAGTTCGTCCCCACTCAATCAATTGGTTTGCTAAGGGGGTATCTGGATGCAACGCTGCAGTATAAGGTGTAAAATCGACCTCTTGAAAGGCGACAATTCCACCGGGACGCAGACGCGTCGCTAAATACCTAAGCGCATCGGCAGGATCTGCCATATACATCAACACGAGTCTTCCCACGACGGCATCAAAGTCGTTTGGAAGGTCAAGCGTTCGGATATCACCAGAAATGAATTCAACGTTCGTAAAGCCTACTGCATCCACCCGATCCTGTGCCGTTTTGAGAATATCTGGGTTGACATCTACGCCAACTACATTTCCCTTGGGACCGACAAATTCAGCGAGGGTAAGCGCCACATCACCTGCGCCACTTCCGACATCAAGGACTTTCATTCCGTTTGCGATGCCGCTTCTGAGAAAAAAACGTCGCGTCACACCGTCGTAGAGTTGTGACTGCTCAATTAAGCGTTCAGTTTCGCTCTCACTGCGGCCCATTGTATATTCTGCATCCCTGCTCTGATTGCTCATGTCAATGCCCCTCCCTGTAATATATCTACCTTAACTCCATGAAGATTCGCTTATGTAGTAAGGGCGATAATTAGTAAACGATCTACCGAACATTGCCCTATAAAACATAGCAACTGGAAAATTAGGATGGTTATGCAAATTGAGGAGGCGCGGCTGAAAAACCGCGCCCTTTATGAAAAGTGTTTCTAATGCCCTCTATGAGATAGGCTTTAGAAATCGTATCCGACTTTGGCATACCAATACGCCCCATCAAAACCAAACGGACTGAACTGCCCATATTTGTTGCCGACGGAATCAGCACCATTCGGATTTTCATCGGGAAAGGTATTCAGGATATTTCTTCCACCGAGCGTGAGTGCCAATCCGGCCCCTACGGTGTAAGTGGTTTCCAAGTCGAAAATAACCTTGCCAGTGTATTCTCCAGTGCCTGGCACATTTGGATTCTGTAAGTAATCTTCAGAATCGAACCAACCGCTGAAATAACTGGCGCGCCCGAGCACTCCCCACGCATCCGTTATGGAGTAAACGCCAGTCAGGCTGGCACGGTGTGCGGGTAAATTCTCTTGCAGTTCCCTGATTCGATGCTCGTCCAGCGTGTCCGGATTGTGATCGGTAACTGTGGTGTTCGTGAAGTTATACACAGCGATAACACTTCCGTTCGGTATAGGTACCGTAACGACGGTATCAATACCGTTGGTTGTCGTAGAGAAGTCATTGATAAAGAACTGGAATGTTTGCAGATTCGCTGCACTGGTTACACCACCAGCGATGAGGTCTGCCTTCTGCGCGTCAGTCAATGTAAAGTGTTGTGACACCGATAACCGGTTTTTCAGCCGAATATCAAAAAAGTCCATCGTGAGGTTTACGCCCAAAATATCAACGGTAAATCCACCTGTGAAGTTATTTGATGTTTCCGGGTCAAGCGAGTTATCTTCCTTACCTGTCACAACACCGACAGCAGGGTTGGTGGAAGGAATTGTGCCTTTATTAACGAGATCACCCTTCTCAAAATCGTATTCAGTGGTAATGTTGAACGTATTTTGCTGCCCGGGTGTCGGTGCGCGGAATCCGGTACTATAACTTCCGCGCAAGCGCATCGTTTCCGTAACCTTGTAGTTTGCAGCGGCTTTGTAGTTCAGGGTGCCGCCGAAAATCTCAAATTGTTCACCGCGCACAGCCAGCGCGATCAGGAGCGGATCAATCGGTCTGATTTCAGTTTCCAGATAGGCGGCAACGTTGTAACGGTGCCACCTGCCTGCCGCAACTGGACTAAACCCTGAAAATCCGTTGGATGCAGCAGTAAAGCCTTGCGCTGCAAGGGGCCCGATCTGATGCGACTCGCGTTCACCCTCTATGATTTCAAACCCTTCGTTGCGATATTCCAAACCAGAAGCGAGGAATACCATGTCGTGCAACGGATAGGTTACATCGAAGTTGAGGTTGTAATCTGTCTGGATATAATCACCCGGATCAAAATATGTCGGTGTATCTGGGCCGAGCGAAGCATTAACAGTGTTGAAGATAAAGAAATCGGCGTGATTCCGTCCAAAAGAGCCACTGAGGTCCCACGTCAGGGGTTTACCCAATGTTTCTCTTAAGGCATCCCCTTTAACACCCACGACGACGGAAGTATCCCACATGAATGCACCAAATCTGGGTGTGAATCCGCCTGGGAACATCTCTTGGAACGTAAATAGATTCGGGTCATTCTTGACGGCTTGCAATCGTTCAGGATCAGGAACATGGTTGGTTATCGGGATATCGTCAGCATCGTGCGGCGACAGTTCAGCAAACTCCTGCCCAGCAGCCTCCGCTGCCTGCTTTCGGGCTTCCCAAGCCGCCATTTCGTTTGTCAAACCCCGCATATCTCCAACGAGCAACGTATCGCCACCGGACGAAGTAAACACACCGCCGCGAGTATTTGGGTTTCGGAAATAGAACCCACCTTCAACTCGCTTGCGGGCGTAGTTGGCATGCCCATAAAATTCGATGTCATCGGTGAGGGTAGCACCGTAGTTGGCAAAAAGTTTGAGGTCATTCTCTATAATCGGCTGTCCCCAAATTTGCGCCGGGTCTTTCACACTAAAATTGCCTGCGTTAATCAAGGCTATGGCATCATTACGTTGGACAGAGCGGATGGTCGGATCTGCGCCACCGTATTCGAAGCTGAGGCTACTCCACGCGTCTGGGTTTCCTAAACCGATATTACCGGCGAGTGCGAACTGCCGACCATCGCCGAATTGGTAGATACCGGGTTTAAATTCAAACGAGCCGCCTTCGTGGTTGTCCTTCAATCGAAAATTCATCACACCTGCGATAGCGTCCGACCCATATTGTGCGGATGCGCCATCACGGAGGACCTCTACCTGTTGCAGGGCAATTGCGGGAATAGGTGCCAGGTCAGGTCCCTGTGAACCATCAGACAAACCGTTCCCGAGCCAGTGAATCACTGCCGCACGGTGGCGCCGTTTGTTATTGACCAACACCAGCGTATGGTCGGGAGCAAGTCCCCGTAAATTCGCTGGGCGTACCACTGTTGACGCATCGCTAATCGGTTGCGTATTAACGTTATAAGATGGCACCAAAGTTCTCAGCAAATCCGGTAAATCCGCACCGCCCTGCTTTTCAAAGGATTCGTTTGACACAATATCGATCGGGACTGCGGAATCCAAGACAGAGCGCGGTTGCGCACGGGTCCCCACAACAACAAGACTCTCAAGCCTCACGGGATCCTCTGCGGCAGACGTTTCTTCAGATGTTTCGGCTTCACTTGTGGCTTCTGACTCCTCTGCTTCTTCTGCTTGCTCGGCGTGTTCGTCCGCCATAACCGTCGCAAATACACACACCAAAATGCCTACAATAATGCTAAGTGTGAAGATAACCGGTTTAATATGATTTTTGTAAAACATAAATTTTCCTTATGATTTTGGCATAAATGCCAAGTTTTACCACCAATTTCACAACCAGTGATAAATTAAACACAAGTTTCCATAAACTAATGAGATTAGGAAACACAGCGAATAATCTACTTTTTCCCACAAAACCATATTATAATTATACTAAATATTTTGCAGTTAAGCAAGTTACTCATAAAAATTGTAATACATCACACAAGAATTGCTAAATCGGCAGGATAAAAATCGCCATTTTAGGTGACTTCATGTTTGGATATCTCTTTTATGACACAAACTATAGATTTCTCTACGAAACTTTAGAAACACCTGTAAAATTAAGACTTGACAATGAAAATATGTTGGTATATACTTAAAGTAATGTACTAAACTCGACGCTACGGGCTGTTTGGAATACGGAGCAGCTTTTGACAAGTGTCCACCGAACAACTACACCAGTAATAGCAAAAACACACTACCATGGCAAAGAAAAAGGGGCGCCGCTCCGCAAATGTAGCGCGGAAACGCGAAAAGCGAAAACGCGACCAAAAATTCAGACAAAAGCAGCTTGCTGTCGAAAAGCAACGTAGGCTCCGCTATGAAAAATCAGAAGAGGAGCATTTACATGCCTGTATCTCACAGAGCCGACAATTACTTCTTGAACCAGAACTCGAAGGCGTTCTTTTCGATCCCGAACTGATGTATACGCAGGTAATGGAACTGCTCAATGACTACGAAGGAGACCGTCCAAATACATCTGCAAATGAATTAGTTGAAGAAAAACCAATTTCCACAACAAGTGTATTGGACGAAGCAGTAGCAATTAAGGAGCAACCCACTTCAACATCGGAAGCAGAGCGAGCGTGTGAAAGTTTTCGGTCAGAAGTCCTTCCACATCTGGTTACACCAGAATTCATGCAGCAACTGGGACAGGCACTCACAGCATGTGAAACCCGTCTTAAGTTGACCGGCAACCAAAAACTCGCAGAGGTAGCTTTTGTTACCCGTTCCCTTTTTGAAGCAGCACCACCTGAAATATTGGCATTTCATCCAATGATTCAAACAATCGGGATCGAAACGTTACGGGTACTTGTGGAAGAACAAGACCTAATTGTTGAATGGCGCGATGGCGTTAAAGAGATTCTTTCAGATGTATTAGAACATGAACATTTAGATACAGACACATCTCAAGAGATTTCTGTTTTTTCCGGCACCAGTGTAGATGAGAAACGCCCTAAAAACGAGGCTACTGCACCGGCACCCTCGTCTTTGGATACAATCAAAGCGGAAACAGAAACCAGTATTGTGTATACGGCGCCCGATTCCAGAGAATCAAGGGTAGTTAAGACAGTGGAACCCGCATTAGATCCAAATCCAGAGATTGATAAAACAAGTGCCGCAACACCCGCTCCAGAGGCAGCACCACAGTCGCCACCATCCGTATCTCCTGACGAACTTCCTGCTCGCGCACTCTATAAAAATTTTAATGGATTGGCAATAAAAGAGAGTTTTGAAGAGCAGGCGGACCAAGCACCCTCACAAAATGGACTCCGCAATTACGCTTTGGTAAATGAGAGCGAAGAGCAGGTCGAATTTGTTGATGTAGAGAACGAACGTTATGTCAGGGTCACCGAAGAACGGCTTCAACTACACGCACGCTCAGAAGCAGAACTCAGTATTGCGATGGTAGAGGTAGAAGCACAGTGTACATCGGCACTCATGTACCTCGCCAAAACTATCGAAGAAAGGGGGTAAAATTATGCCAAGAAGTAAAAGTGGGCAGGTCCGGCGTCGGACACAAATCCGTCAACGCCAAAAACGACGCCTGAAAAAACAGAAAGCGACATTGAAAGAGCTACTGCAGAATCAATAAGCTCCATATGCCGGCTCCCCGTCGAGGCGGGTGCTCCTGCCCGCCCATATTATCAAAATTCTGTGTCTATTTCACCTTTTCAAAGTGCACAAACTCTGAGGTCGGTAACCGGACAGAGTCTCCAGTCTCCTTCTCAACATACCCCATCCTGAGAAGCGTAATTACCTCATGGAAAATAGGAATATTAAAAAGTTGGCGGATCTGCTCTCGGTCTGCTGCGCGTTCTAAAGGCGCACTGACAAACTGCACACCAATGTCCAAGGCAGTCGCAGCAAGAAGGACATTCTGAATTAACATCCCCATACTCAACCACATCCACCGAGTTCCGCCTTCACCGGGTGGAAATCTCTTGCAATTCATCGTAATCAACATAAGCAGCGGTGCCTCGCGCACCTGTAGTGCGATCTCTTTAGCGGGTATCTTTCCTGCCCCTAAATGCCCCAAAAGTGTAAACGATTTGGCGTTTTTCAATAATCCTTGCAATAGCTTTTCTGGAGCATCCTGCAGTGGCTTTGGTAAGGTAACGTGCTCTGTGAGTAGCACGCCATCACCCTGCTCTTGTAATTCTGCCTCCGTGAGACGCATCCAACGACTGTTGTCATCGAGAAACTTGGCATCTTTAAATTGCTCAACAACAGCACGTTCTGTCAGATCTGCGAGTGCAGATTTTCCCTCCGCATCCTGAATGAACACGAGTTCCCAAGGTTGGACATTAAACGGTGAGGGTGCCCATCGCGCAGCCTCAATGAGTTTCTCAAAGTCATCAACCTCTACTGGGCGTTTCTGAAATGTTCCGCGATGGCTCCGGCGCTGGATTATAGCTTCAAAGACATTCATAGGTTTATGTAGTGCCGATGGCGTTCCAAGACTTCCACTGCGGATGCTGTGCCAGTGGTCCCGATCTTGGTAATCGTAATCGAAGCCACCAGATTCCCCAAATAAGCTGCTTCAACTGCTGCGTCCTCTTGTGAAGTACGGAGGCTACAGAGTGTTGCCACAAGCCCTGCAGAAACGCTGTCACCCGCCCCAACCGGATCAATTTCGCCATCAACAGGAACGCCTGGGACATGCGTAAATCTTCCATTATAGTAGACAAGGATCCCATCTTCACCAAGGGTGATATATACCGTGTTTTGCGTCTGTTGTGCGAGGGTAACAGCGCACTGTTTTGCTGCTTCAATGTCAACTTCCTGTCCACTCCATTCCCGCTGAACAGCACGTTTTGCCTCAAACCGGTTCGGCTTAATAATCACATTTCGATACGCGCCAATCCGCGTGCGGGAGTCGGCGAAAAAAATCTTTTCAGGATACTCCAAGGCTAATCTGCCCAATTCCGCTCTCACACGGTTCGTGATAACACCTAAGTTCTCAATCGGCATCTGATCGCCAACAATTATGCCATCAACACGAGGAACACAGGCTTGCAGTGCCTCAATAACTGTGGCTTCAACACTTTCTATCATCGACGATTGGTTCTCAATATCAAACCGGGGGCCCTCCGTCTCCACGCCTTCATAACCACGGTGTATCGGTTTGAGATAGGTAGGTGTAACCCAATTTGGTGCGCGTACCATAAAATCGGTAAGGCATCCGTTTGTTTGCAAACAACTAAGGAGTGTACCGCCAAATCCATCTTCACCTATTACACCGAGTGTGTAGACGTCATCTACACCCAACGCTTTTAGATTGTTTGTAACTGTTCCTGCGGCGCCGGGACTATAGCGTTGCTCAACGACAGGATTGGTATGCCAAGGCGTTTCCAGGGACAGCGTGGACCGAGTTTTGTCTATGTGCCAATAAGCATCAAGATAAAAATCGCCGACAACCAAGATACGCTGGGCGTGAAATTGGTTGAGAATTGTCTCCAAGCGCGCTTCGGTAATCAAAGTGCCTCTCCGATGTCTGAAAATTCATCTATGGTAGGTTTTAGAATTATTTGAACACTCTCAAATAATACTCAACCCCCCTAACGAATCAACGGTATGAATGCCTTAGGGCATTCACTGCCCTTATCAGGGGGAATTTGGAAACTTTGTCTACCGAGAAGGGTCTATTTATTTTTAGAATTTACTATAAAAATGAACACATATTGAAGATCCGGAGATCCTAACACAAAAGGAAAGTAAGAAAAGAGCATCCAATTTTCGACGTCATAGAATCCTAACACATGAATAAGTTCAGAGCTTCTTTACGAGTATAACCTATTCGTCTTCGATGATAAACGGATCCGGGATCTTAAAAGGTGATATTTCGGGTTAGGTTTTTTACCAAACCCTCTTTCCATGTTCCGGGTTCTAATATGTTGTCTAACTTCACCAATAAAAAATCACCATTAAGGATTTGCCATCCCACTTCCTCGGAATGAGCGAGAACTGCTTCTTCGAGGACAATATTGATAAAGGTTGACTCGCTTAGCATTAAATTCAAAGTATAGTAATATATGAGCATCTCTTTGTTAACGCGTATGGTTTTACGCTCAGAGTTTTTCGAAATAAGTTCACCACTAATATGCTCGCCATGAAAATCGGACAAACACTCATTAGCATTCTCAACAACATCTACCATCTGATTCTCGGCTAAGACTGGCGGCGTTGGGACTAACGATTCTTCATTGCCGTCGTCAGGGGCCTCGATCGTACAACCGATAACGCAGCTCGTCAGCAAACAGACGCATAGCAACTTCTGTAACATGCCAGCTTCTCACCTCATTTTTCCATGATGGTTAGCATCAGTTGTGCCTCGCTCTGCTGAAAAGTGGGTTGTTCGTCGTTTTGCGGCGGATCAACAAATTGCTGTTCACTGGATTCTTCAGGTATGAGTTGTAGACCACGGGGCAGCCCACGAAAACTCTGCACAGCCATTTCTGCATCTTGATCCACAAGGAGATGATACCCATTTTCCTCACGCGTCTGAATTGCTGGAAATTTTTCTGTTCGTGCGGCAACAACCAAAAATTCCGTTCCCAAAGGTGGGACACACCGGAAGGTACCGATTTCTACAGCACTATTTACCTCTAAGGCATCAATGTAATAGTTATCAATCAGCAGTGTGCGTCTCTGATCAGCAAGAGTATAGAGCAATCGGAGATACGCTGGTTGATTCACGCGCGCGTAGATTTTCACCCTATCCCCTTCAGTGTAATACACGTGGTCACGCCCTTCGCCTGTCCACACATCAACCTCTAATCCGCCAATCGGAGAAAACAGGTGCTCAATGAGAACGTTAGGTGTAGTCTTTTCGGTATCACTACTGACAGGTTCGGTCATATAATATCGAGGTTTGAAAGTTTCTTTTTCTACCTGAACTTGTTCATACCTACGTGGCTTATAGGTAATCGCCTCGCGCTGTTGAGATTTCAAATATCGCGCGACAGCACTGGCGAGAAACTCACCAGTTTTTACATCGCGCAATATCGCACGGATTGTAACCTCATCTCCGTTTTCCCAACAGGTCGGACTCAGGCGCATCGGTAAATCTTGGTCAATATGATGGAGGTCGTATTGGGTGTTCTCAAAGTCACGCATTGCATCAATGACCGTCCACTTCAGTTCCTGCTGAAAATAACTGGTGAACTCTTCTGCGAATGGACTCGGCATCTCGGAATCTTGATAAATCAACGGATGCACCGCAACATTACCACTCAACGAGGACATCTGCTGTGATAGTTGATCATTAACGACTCGGCAAACATCGTTGAAGTTAACGATGACTTCTTTTGTCAGTTCTTCGACATGCCGAATCACCTGCCTATGTGACCATAGCTTGTCACTCATTCGGGTCGCTGCGTCTGCCATACGTCTGAACGCCTTGCGAAAATCAGTGGAGTATTCCGCACCAATCTGAATAATTTCTGCCTCCTTGAGCGACTCATAGAGCGGATAGGTGCGTAGATAGGTGCCTACCGCGCTTTTGATGTTCATATTTTCCTCGAAGTCTTTGGCAATTTCAAGGCGGAGTTTAATTTTTTCTTGTAGTTCCTCTGCATGTTTAGCGTAGATGCTTTTCAGTTTGTCCCGCTTAATGTAAGCGAAGGCGTACGTCTCTTGATCGGTGCGCGCCATATCAACAGAAAGATTCCGAATGCTAAAGCCTTCTAAGTTGAGCGCAGGACTTTCTTGCCGCTGCGAGCAATAATCTTCGAGAACCGCACTATAGTGCTCCCGAACCATGTCGTACTCCAAGTCATCCTTGTTATAGTGAATGATGCCCGAGGCTTTTTCAAGGATATGATTAGCGACTCTTTTATGCGCCTCAGCGGTAGCTGTTCTGAACGCTACCGTCCCGGTTCCATCACTCCTGCCGACATAAAACAGGTATGTTTCAAGTGGATATTTTTTGAGTTCATACACAACCCACCCCGGCAGTGCCAAACTCGCGGATGACGTAAAGATTGTTGAAAATACAATCAGAAAAATAAAAAACATTTTTCGCATAGGTTCATTCTCCTTATAAAAAAGGTTGATTATCTCATTCTATCGCAAAGAACAAGAAATCACTTCCCGGTTCATCGCTACCAAATCCGCTTGCACGCGGTTTGGGTTTAACAAGTTTCATGACATAACTCAATATCTCATCAATAGTTAGGATATTATCAGCACCGCCTTTACTTCGCAAGGCTTCAAGAAATTGATGAACAAACGAGGACTCATCATAGACAATCTCCTTACCTCCTGATGTTAAGTACCACCGAGTCGTGTATTGAAATTTTCGCTTAATATCCCCCTCTATAAGTTGTTCATCTTCTGCTTTACCGCGTATGGCGATGAGTCGATCGAATGTTCCACTGTAACAAGTATCCAGCACCAAAAATATATGTTTACAGTTCATTCTATCAATAATATCGCGGATCACTGAGTGTGAAACGTAACTCAGCATTGCAACGTCTTGATTTGGCAGTTGTGTATCTCGTGCGACAAGATACCCTCCCTTGAACGTATCATCAAAGTACCCGTGCCCGGCAAAAAAGACGAACAACTGGTCGTCATCACTGTAACCCATTTCAGCGTACTCACGGATCGCTTGAAAGATATCTGCTTGCGTTGGGTTCTTGATTAACCTTGTTTGGAAACCGTATAACGTCTCTAAATCATGCTGTATCGTTTCTGCGTCGGAAACGGGTTTATGAAGTTTGGGCCAATGGTCATAGTCTTCAACAGCAAACAACAGCGCATGATCCTTTCCTTTCCTTATAATTGGATCTGAGTATGGACGGAAAATAAGGATTTTCTCCTCAGAATCGTTGCCCAGTTTGTCTACTGCTGTGATACGAACAACATTATCACCACGAATTAGCTCAACTCCCACAGTGAAAAGATGCCCTGTTAGTTCTACTTCAATTCCATTAATCCTAACTTCCGCTACACCACTGGGGTCGGTGACGGTACCAGCAACAGCGATATACTCAGCATTTATATGGATTTCACGTCGAATCCCACGCATGCGGTTATACACTGGTTCGAGAATGCGAATCTCAGGCCCTACATCGTCGATTGGCGGAAATTTCCGAAAAACAGCAAATCGGTTCGTCTCCATATTACCTTGTACGTCCGTTGCCGTAACACGAACTTCGGTTTCACCGTAAGAAACTGGGACTGTCGCCGTGAAGATTCCATCCGCGGACACATATACTGCCATGTCGTTGACTTTGACTTCGCCAACGCCACTATTATCGGTAACACGACCTTGTATAATTAAATCCGCCTCTTCTGTCTGTTTCGGCACATCAAGCGTGATTGTTGGGGGATTAAGGTCAGGAGGAGCCTGAGGATTCACAACGGGGCACACGATAGTAAATCGTTCTGTCTCCATGTTACCGTGCATGTCTGTTGCCATAATACGGATCTCGTTTTCGCCTTTGGTGAGTGGGACTGTCGCAGTAAATCTTCCTTCTGCCGAGACCCATACTTCCCGACCATTAACTTTAACCTCGCCAATACTGTTGTCGTCGTCGACCTCACCTTGAACAAGTAGTTGTTCGATATTTTGAGGCACGATACGCTCCTTAGGTGAGAGAATTACAATGTTAGGCGGTGTTGTGTCTACTACGATGGAGTCAGGCGCAGATATAGAGGTAGGAGCAGTCGGTTTAGAGTTAACTGATTTAGGTTGTGTTGTGTCTGCTACGATGGAGTCAGATTCTAACGCAGATATAGGGGCAGCGGTAGAGGTAGAGTCGACTGATTTAGGTTGTGTTGTGTCTACCACAATCGAATCAGGTGCTGATATGGGAGCAGGAATCGGATCCGATGGGAGGATATTGAAATAGGCAAGGTTCCAGAGTAAAATGGTGCGATCGCGGCTGCCAGTCGCAAGCGTTCTTCCATCGGGTGAGAACGCTATTGAAGTTACCCCACCGTCATGTCCCCGAATTGTGGATACCTCACGGCGGTTGTCAACCTCCCACAGTATGACGCTGTGATCCACACAGGCCGAAGCAAGGTACTGTCCATCAGGGGAAAAAACTAATGCTTCGCTGTAAACATAACGGTCCCTCCCAATTTGAAAAGTGGCAACATTTTCTCCAGAAGATACCTTCCAGAGTCTGATCGTCTTATCACGACTACTCGTCGCAAGCAGCTTACCATCGGGTGAAAACGCAACCGCGTATACGACATTCTTGTGTTTTGCGAGATTTTTGCGTAGACGCTGTCCGTCAGCATACCACAACTTGACAGTCTTATCACGGCTTGTTGAAGCAAGCAGCTCGCCATCAGGCGAAAACGCAACCGACTCGACAATACTGCTGTGTCCCGGGATAGTTACAATACGCTGACTTTTAGAAACATCCCACCACATAAGAGTTCCGCTCTCATCTCCACCACCACTGGCAAGCGTTTTACCATTAGGCGAAAACGCAACCGACTTCACCCAACCATTGTGGGGCAGAGATATGCGTCTACCACGTTCAGAAGTAATATCCCACAGTCTCACAAAACCATCAAGACTTGCTGATGCCAGTATCTTGCTATTGGGTGAAAATACAACCGACATCACCGAATCACTGTGTTCTGTGAAAATCTCTCGTTGACTCCGAGTAGCAACATCCCATAATATAACGGCATTATCATCACCGCCACTCGCCAGTAACGTTCCATCAGAGGAATAAGCAACGGTGAACACTGAAGCACCAGGACTGAATCTCGCAATTGCCCCCTCAGGCAGATTGTCATCAAGCGGATGCCCGTCTAAAACGGTTAAGATTAGGAGATATATCAAAAAGATCGAAGAAAAAAGAAAGATTTTGTGTTTCATTCTATTATTTCCAGTTTCGTTTCAATTTCTGGATGCACAACACCATTGACTGCCTTAAATTGGAGACGGACAGGGATGGTCTCTTGTGGACGCATATTCTGAGCCGTGACGCACCGCAATACCCTTGTTTCTGATGCACCTTGTGCGATGCTACCAAATTTCAATTCCCAACTGTCGAGATGGGGATCACTACTGAAGGTTGTTGCGGTAACCTCTGTTAGGACAGTTCTACCTGTATTTTTCATAATCACTTTTAACGTTGCTCGCTCCCCAGCCCGTAAACGGCTTTTGAGCCACAGCACTTCGACTTCAACTTGTGATAGTGGTGGCGGCGGTGGCGGCGGTAGAATAAGTCCCTTAACAGTATAGTTGCTTATGAACCGTCTGCCTCCAACTTCCGTAGAAGCTCGCAACTTAAGCGATTCGATGTTCTGAAGATACGGTGGATTTCCGAGTTCAGACAGAAAATTCTGGATGGAAACCTGCTCAGTTCCAGATGTTGTTCTATAATCTATTCCAATGTTACCATGGTCAGGCAGTTCAATACGATATGGCTGCTCCATTAGAGGTTGTTTTTGAAGTCTTATCGCTCTCCGGTCAAACGGATACGAAAAACACCAATAAAGTAGAATGTCTACCGGAACACCTATCAATACTGCTTTTTCCCATGGTTCTGAACCATACCAGTCAAATGTATCATCTGAAATAGTAATCGTATTTTTGTGGTTCCAATGATCGTAGTAAACCTTCCCGAAAAGACCCAAGGCGGTAATACCAACACCGAGATCCGTTAGCGTTATTCGGGGCTTATATATGCTGTAGGGCTGATATTCTAAGGTCACACCGAGGCTACGATCTGTCGCATTAAAACTCAGTTGGAAATCCAAATCCAAATCAGTCTTATTCGCTTTTTTTACACCATGCCCGATTCGAGTTTCCGCGAACCGCACAACTGAGCAACCTGTGATACTTATTAACAAGAAAAAAATGAGCACCAACATAGAATAATAGAGGTATTTACATCTACTCGCAAGCAACTTCAGCGGAATTTTTTCCTTCATAGCTTCTCCTTTATGGCCCCCGTTTCATATTGCAATTGCGATTTCCTCAAAACCTCACCTTCGGTTCGGTACTTGTATCTTATTGATTGATTTTTAAAACGTGCTGGAGTGTAATTTTCATGCTGTTCAGTAATTTCTCTCAGGTCCGCTCTCAGCAATTGACACTGGAAATTTCTTGGATCCAATCGATCCACCAGTCCTCGTTCTATTAGATGATAACTGTATAGGTTCGTGCCATCTGTTTTTTCATCAAAATAATGAAGTCGCTACAAGGTGATGCAGAGGCATCGCCTACAATCTATCCAGTTATTCAATAAGCAGGCCCGCGTTCATCATTTCTTTCCCGATTTTCAATTGCCACTTGTTGTCACTATCCATGCGGACATAAATGAGACCAGGGATGTTTGATAGTAACTCAACTCCGTCCTTATAGAGGGCGTACACTCGTTTACTGCCTAAGCTCCTGAACAAATAACCAAGTTCCAAAATAACATTTTGGTGTGCTCTCGGTTTGCGTTTTCCTGTGGACTTTGAGGAACCGACATCGTCAGGAGTCAACAAGACAATTGCGAACCCTGCTTCGTCTGCATTTTTCTCAAATTTATCAATAATCGTTTGACCCTTGCCAAATTGCTCGTCAAGAATGATTGGCTTTAAGCCCAAATTTTCCACGAACTTAGCGACAGTGATTATGGCTTTCTCGTCATGTACATGGGAAATAAACACTTTCTGCCGATTTTTCGTGTCCATAATTTTTCCTCCATTCTTACGCCAACACGACGTGGAGAGACATCCATTCCTACAAGGTGAAAATAGTATATTGATTATAGCATTAACCCATCGGCAGGGTCAAATCCAATTTCAGAAGAACAACCCTACAGAAATCCCGCTAAGAGTTTTCACACTTAACGTTCTATAAAAGTTTGTTTGCATCGAAAGATAAGCCTGCCTGCTTCATTTCTCTTGCTAATGTCAGTTGCCATGCACCAAACTCATCCATAAGCACATAAACAACGCCATAAATATCCGAAGGGAGCTCAACGCCTTCTTTGTAGAGGGCACAAACAGCTTTACGCCCTAACGCATGGAAGAAATACCCGAGTTCGAAGATAACATTCTGCCGTGCTCTGAGTCTGAGGTCGTTCTTCTCTTGAATAGAGGCACCAACATCGTCAGGAGTTATTAGGACAATTGCAAAGTCGACATTTCCAGCGTGTTTTTCAAACTTTTCAATGATTGTCAAACCTTCACTAGGCTGTTCATCAAGCACGACTGCATCTAAACCAAGCCTTTCTACAAACCTTGTGACAGCATATTTGGCTGCCTCATCATGCCCGTGTACAATGAATACTTTTTGCGAAACTCTTTCGTCCATAGTTCCCCTTCATCCATCTTTAATGATACAATAAGTGTAGCATGAATTTGCAGTAAGGTCAATGAAATATAAACCCCAACCCTAACACCTAATTTGCAATATCGTCCCAGATGTAGTAAAATATTAGGAATCTACTTTTCTTAGGACAAGTTTCGGCTTGCAAACTACGCCGAAACCCATGAAACCAACATTTGGAGGGAATCCATGTATAAAATCGGCCTCATCCCCGGCGATGGAATCGGCCCCGAAGTGACGCGGGAAGCCATGAAGGTCTTCGGGGCAGCAGCCACAGAAGCAGGAATTAAATACGAAACAGTTGAATACGATGTCGGTGGCGACCGGTACCTCAAAACCGGTGAAGTATTACCCGATTCGGTCTTAGAAGAACTTCGAGGGCTTGATGCCATTTACCTTGGTGCTATCGGACACCCCGATGTCCAACCCGGTATTTTAGAGAAAGGTATCCTGCTAAAGGTCCGGTTTGAACTTGATCTGTATATCAACCTCCGTCCCGTTAAACTCTATCCGGGCGTGCCTACACCCGTGAAAGACAAAGGACCTGAGGAGATTGATTTTATCATCGTTCGCGAAAACACCGAAGGTTTATACGCCGGCATAGGTGGTTTCCTGAAGCGTGGCACGCGCGATGAAGTTGCTATTCAGGAAATGATCAATACTTATAAAGGTGTGGAACGCTGCGTCCGCTACGCTTATGAACTCACCCAAAAGCGGAACAAAACAAATACACTAACACTCTGTGATAAAGCCAACGTTCTTACCTATGCACATGACTTGTGGCGACGCGTTTTTGACGAAGTCGGAGAAGATTATCCGAATATCAAAAAGGAATACGCTTTCGTTGATGCGACAACAATGTGGATGGTGAAAAACCCGGAGTGGTTCGATGTAATCGTGACGTGTAATATGTTCGGTGACATCATTACTGACCTTGGTGCGATGATTCAGGGAGGCATGGGGATCGCTGCATCTGGGAATCTGAACCCAGAGAGCGTCGCAATGTTTGAACCGATTCACGGTTCTGCGCCACGGTATACCGGAAAAAACCAAATTAACCCGATCGCAGCAATAGGCGCTGCTGGAATGATGTTAGATCACCTCGGACATGCAGAGGCAGCGGCAAAAGTAGATAAATCCATGAGCGATCTGCTCGCCAGTGGCAAAATCAAAGATCTCGGCGCTGGGCGAATGGGCTATACCACAGAAGAGGTTGGTGATCTTATCGCAGCAGGCTTATAGCACACTTTCCAAGCACCCCTTCTTTATACTTTGATAATTGATAGAAGAAGGTCAGCGAGATGAGCAAAAGACACATCGGCAAGGGCGCGGCAAATAGGAAGCCTCACCGCCCTGCAGATATATTAGACGCAATAATAGCGACCCCACCGGTTAGGGTCATGCAACCGAAAATAGAGCCCGCAGCAACTGATTTAATTTGATACGATCGCATTTTTTCCCGATAGGCATCGGCGTAAAATTTGACATATTCAGGCGATTTTCCGATCAATCTTTCAGGTGGCGGATTTGGTGGAGGGATATAATATCGAATCAGCAGACTTAAGCCCCCTGCAGCACTCATTGGAGCAGTGATATAAAAAAGATCATCTTGTCCATATCCAAGAGTCAAGTCGGCAATGAATCCAGTCATCAATCCACACAGCGCTGCAGCGAACGTCGCACTCATGCCCGATGCAAAATAAGCCAGTACATCAACATCGTCTTTGGCGTCCGATTGAGCATCTGCTTTTACCTGAAGATGTATTGCGTTCTGCTCCGCGAGTGGCGTATTCTCATAATGTTTAGCACCACAACCTGTAAGCACAATGCTCCACACGATTGACAAATAATATAAACATAGAAAGAATTTCACATGAAATCTCCTTCATACCGCGGAAAGTTATCTGAAATCTTCCCATCTGCGGGGAGAACCCAGATTTAGAAAAAATAAAATACCAAGTTTGCTCATCGAGCGATCAGCAGTGTCACCCGATGTGGAAGGGGGCGCCTCATTTCCACCGAAACGCTTTTAATTGTAGACATCCGATAACCGTACAAACCTGTACCCGTCTTGTTTAAGGGCAGTGATGATCCTGTCTGTCGCCTCGACTGTTCCCAGACGGTTTGCCTTCCTATTTATGGCTTTTCCATCGTGTAGGACGACAATTGAACCTGGTTTTACCTTTCCCAACACCATCTTAGTGATTCTGTCTGGGTTCTGCGTTGTCCAATCCCAACTCCATACATTGCAGCTAACGTGTGCTCGATTCCCCTTGGCGAGCACCCACGCCACCGGCAGAAACCTTGTTAATATGGGTGCGCGAAACACAATTTCACCTGTAACACCGATTTGTCGAAGCAGCTTGTCAGTTCGCTCAATTTCCCGATGGACATAGGATGGCGGCAGCAAACCGAGCACAGGATGACTGTAGGAATGATTACCGACCTGGTGTCCTTCAGCAATAACGCGGCGTACCGTATCAGGATGCCTTTTAATCTGATTTCCGACCATAAAGAAAGTAGCTTTGACATCGTGTTTAGCAAGGACATCAAGCAACTGATCAGTATAAGGTGGACACGGTCCATCATCATAAGTGAGCGCGACAACCCGCTGGTTTGTGTTCAGGTGAACAATATTATTTCCGAAGGGTGGTCTAAAGAAAATCCACAACAGTCCCACTGTTGCTAACCCTGATACAGCAGTGATTATTATTTTCATATTGTTGTCCTCATTAGACTGATTTTTTCTTGATAGTTTTTATTGAACACATTGTTATTTTTCCGATTGATTGTAGTGTAGTTCCGAGGGTTCTCCGCTGGATTTATCGGGCAATCAGTATCGTTATTCGATGTGATTCGGTTCCGGGCGGATGTATCGGTGCACCGTGCCCATCTCTTAGCGTAAATGGATGGTGCATGAGTATATCTTGCATCCCATCTTTGTTGAGGTCCACCAGCCAAGTGTATTCCTCGTCGTTAGGCATAGCAACTTTCACTACCTGTGGCTGCTGGGCGAACATTTCAGGTCCTGGCACACCGACAAAAACAACCATAATCCGCGGGTGATCTCCGATGATCAGATCTGAACGACCGTCTCCGGTTACATCTCCGACGAGCAAAGTTGTATTGAAGGCGCGCGGATAACTTTTTTTCGTATTCTGGTTCTCGTGCGTCGCTCCTTGAAGCACAACGTCCAGTGGCACCCATCCCGGTTCGCGATGACTGGGTACGCCGTCCAATGCTATGCCGCGGGTGGTGTTGGGTGTGCCGGAGTAGGCACCTTTGTCCATTTGGTAGAACTCGAGCCCGAGCCGAATATCATCACCCATGAACCCCTTGATGCTTTTCCAAAGGCTGCCCTTGAGGAACTCAATATTGATAGTCGTAATCATTAGGTCGATCTGTCCATCGCGGTTGAAGTCGTGCTGCTCCATCGCGATTTGGATTTTTTCGTCTGACTCGAAGGCGATGTCAGGCTCTCGTGCGAACAGAGTGCCACCATCGGATGTTGGTGTACCGAAATGCACCTCGTAGCTGGAGTACTTATTGGATATATTCTTACCCGAAAGCTTGAAAACCAGTAAGTCGGCGACACCATCGCCGTTCAGATCCGCTAACGAGTACAGCACACTTCCTGTCATATCGCCAGTGGTGAGTGGGGAGAGTTGGTCCGAGTCAAATACCACATTAACCATGAAGGTCGTAGCCTTTGATGAAAACAGTCCGCGTTCATCTTGGAGGTGGACTTTAAAGTGGTCCTCATTCCAGAATACCAGATCTTTGCGTCCATCTCGGTTGAAGTCAATCTCATGAATCCGACTCTGAGACCAAGGGTCGTATCGATACCCGTCAGCTCCGAGAATTCTCTCCATCTCGGTGGAGCTACCGATTTTCACTTTCTCGGCGAATGTGCCATCGCTCATCTGTATGCATACCCAAAATCCATCAACATCTGGCACTACGAGGTCATCTCGATCGTCGCCGTTCAGATCCCGAGTGATATCTACATGGGGGATTTCGTCTCTGCGCGGAGGTTGGAAGTTGGAGGCAACTGCCACCAGCAGGCTTTCCGTCGCCGATTCTGGATCAAGCCAGCTTATGTAACCACGCTCGTACATGATTAATCGGTCTCGTCCATCAATATTTGCAACGTCAACAAACAACACTTCCGGACGCAGCGACACATCATGTTTTGGTGTCCACGTGTCGCCGCTGAACGCGTAGACGCGCAAGCGGTGGTCGTTGTTTTCGTTGATATGCACCACGGCAAGCTCCGCGATAGGACCGTCGAGAAGAAATCCTGTTAAAACGGACTGACGTTTTGTGATGCCAGTGACGATTTCGTACTGGTCAAAGGCGAATTCCGTGGAAGCAGGTGTTTCTGGAGTGAGCACTTCGGATTCAACGGAGCAGCTTGATAGAAATACGCCAAACATAAGTATATGGAACAAACCGCAGCAATAATGTTTTGTACCTTCGGCTTGGAAAAAAAAGCGTTTGTGTACTGAGTTTCGCTTTTTCATTTTACTCTCCTTTTATGCGTTCTATATATTACCATAGATAAATAAATTAACACTGTTAATGTATAAAAAAAATAAAAAAATATAAGCGATCGTTTCACATAGCTTCAAATCTATGCCTTCAACCCCTTGATTGTTGTGTCAATGACTGTGTCAATCAATATATCTCTCTCAGTCCAAGGGAAATCGGGAAAGTCAATCAGAAGCAGTGTAATGCCGTGAACTGCTGACCACATCACCTGACCGGTGATTTCAACATCTACCTGACGAAACATCTTCTGTTGAATGCATTCAGATACCACTGCCCGCAAGTAATCAAATACCTTTTCGCCAATTGATCCTTCTTGGAGACCTAAACCTTTCTGAAACTGCGGACGGATGACGAAAGTCAGTTTGTAATCCTGCGGATATTTTAGACCGAACTCGACATAGGTCCGTCCACTTTTTTTTAGCGTTTCGACAGGATCACTTTTATCTTTTTTTAGCTGCTCAAGCGTGTTCAATAGGCTCAGGAGTGTCTCCTGGCAAACGGAATCTAAAAGATCCGCCTTGTCTTTAAAATAAAGGTAGATTGTTGTGGGTGAGTATTCAATCCTCTCGGCAATCTTTCGCATGGAGACGTTCTCATAGCCTTCGTTGACAAAGAGTTCTCGTGCTGCAGAAAGAATTTGCCGCCGTAACAGTTCTTTTTCCCTTGCTCTCCGTTCTTTAACACCCATCACTTCACCTTTAGTTTACATAGTCATTTAACTTAACAATGTTAATTATACCAGATGTTTTTCTTTTTGTCAAATAATTTTTTGTATCCAGGCATTTTTTGCCAAAAAATGTAAGATTTCAGGATTTTATCATTCTTCAGCGTCAAAGTTCCATGCTTTAGTGTGGAGATGTAGACGCTGTTTCTTTCATTTTTTTTCTATCTGTGATATACTCCTTACATGAGGCGTGCTGTAAAATTAATACGATCCGAATAGCGGTTCCAACGACTGAAAGTGTACATATCGTAAGCACTCAGCGGTTTGTAACCAGCCTTTTTCAGGAGATCGTTGACGGTAGGCACTTCAAAGATTCGCTGCTGATGTACTTCCTCATAGCGCCGAAATAATTCACCTTCACGTATAAAAAATGTGAGTGTTGTCCGGCACATTTTGCTGTGATAGAGGTAGTTATTTTTCCAGATGTAGGTATAGTCTTCATGGTTTGCGGCGAATGTTTTGTTGTGAAAATGCTCAACGATGTTGCGTTCTGTAGTCACGTCAAAAATAAACAAACCGTCTGGTTCGAGGTGCTCAGCAACACATTCAAAGACGCTACTTAATTCGTCTTCATCATAAGCATAGTTAATGCTATCATAGGTGCAGAGGATCGCGTCAAACCGTTGGTTCAGCTGGAAATGGCGCATATCGCCGTGATGCAATTCGATATCAAGATCGTGCGCTGCCGCTTTTTCTTCAGCGATTTCTAACATGCCGACTGCCCGATCCACGCCAGTCATCTTATAGCCTTTTAGTGCCAGTTGCATAGTCAAAGCACAAGTGCCACAAGCCAAATCGAGGACACGGCGCGGTTTACAACCATACTTATCGAAAAGCGATTGAATGTAATACGTCCAGCGCGTATAGTTCACATTCGTCATCATCCGATCATAAGCGTAGGCGAATTTTTCATAGGGGGGCGTTACGTGGGTTTGCATTGTTTAAGTGTCGTTTGCAAAACGATATTGCAAATCACTCGGTCCCTCCCTTAAATCCGACAGAAGCATTCATCATCCGTAGGAGTGTGTTAATCTCATCAGCCTCCCAAACTTCATCTTTGTTAGCTTCTATGGCATACCTACCAACAGCCCTAATTTTGCGGAGGCTGATTTGACCAGTGAGGAAGCTGAACGGGAGCTGCATACCGGCAGTTTTGACTCGGTCAAACGTAGCTTCAATATCGTACCGATCTACACCTTCAGGTGCCTGTCGAATCAACGCGTCTTTTACCATGTCTGTGCCGAAACCGAATAATTCTTTGATAATAAACCATTGCAAAACCGCAAGGCACACTGTGAGGATTAAGAGAATCGTTAAACCTTTGACGGTGTGTCGTTTCCATTTCCCGTTCTGGACAGCCATGCTCGATTTACCTCCAGGTTGGATTCTATATCTGACGCCTATATTAGCACGTTACACGGATATCGTCAATAGATTTTCTTTAAAAAATTATGCTACAATATATCCAACACTTTTGCCAAAAATCCAAGCCCAAAACTACTTGGTGCGAAAAATAAAACAAGGTAATAGAGAAAAATGAAGATAGGTATTGTCGGCAGACCGCAGGTTGGAAAAACGACAGTCTTTAACACTTTAGCCGAATCCAATGCAGAAATTGGGGGCTACACAACCCGTGGACAGGTAAACCTCAGTACTGCTCATATCCCAGACGAACGCCTGGAAAAACTATCAGAAATATTGCCATCCGAAAAAATGACGCCTGCTACAATTGACTACGTAGATGTCGCTGGCGTAACCAAATCTGATGTGGAACAAGCGGAATTAGATTCTGGAACGCTCGCGGCCCTTCGTACAGTCGATGCCCTGGCGCATGTTGTTAGACTTTTTGAAGATGCGTCGGTGCCACACGTCGATGGGAGCGTTGACGCAGCACGCGATATTCAGAGCGTTTCCCTTGAGTTCGCATTTGCAGATCTGCAGATTGTTGAAGGCAGACTTACCCGACTCCGTAAACAATACCAAAGCCAAAAACTTCCAGAACAACAAAGCGAAATCCGTCTTTTAGAAGTGTGTCAGCAGACCTTGGAAGAGGGAAAGCCGCTTCGCCTTCTTAACCTATCTGCCAATGAAGAGAAATTGATACGAGGTTACGGGTTCTTGACGCAGAAGCCGTTGTTGTTGGTGTGCAATATCAGTGAAACGCAACTTGAGGCAGCCGAAGATATTCTCGAAGACTTTAGGGAATATGAAGCAACACCACAAACAGCGGTCATTGTGCTGGCGGCACAGTTAGAGATGGAACTCTCACAACTCGATACCGCTGATGCGGAAGTATTTATGGAAGAACTGGGATTGCGCGAATCCGCTTTAGAGCGGTTCATTCAAACTTCGTATCAGCTGTTGGGATTGCTCACATTCTTTACAATTAACGCAACAGAATCCCGGGCGTGGACCTTGCCGAAAGGACAAACTGCCGTTGACGCAGCGGGGCGTATTCATACGGATTTCGCGAACGCTTTCATCCGTTCAGAAACAATTAATTGGTCAGACTTGATAGCATGCAACAGCTACCCTGAAGCGCGAAACAGAGGCTTGTTGAGATCCGAGGGGAAGACGTATCAGGTCCAAGAGGGTGATGTCCTGCTAATTTTGGCGAATCCGACTAACTAAGGGTCTGATCTCGCAAATCCGCAATCGCTTCCATTATTTGATTGCCCATGTGCTGGTACATTTCACGCCTTGTCTCGAATTCTTCGGTGATAAGTTCAAGAGGCTCACCAAAAGTAACGGTTAATTTTGCCCTGCGTAACCGTTTACTGTTGCGTGGGAGTACGCGTTCCGCGCCACTGTGAAAGACAGGAATAGTCGGCACACCGGCTCGGTGTGCGATAAAACAGGCACCATCCCGCGCTTTGCCTAATGTTCCATCAACACTACGGGTGCCTTCTGGAAATATCAGGACGGCGTTCCCTTCTTTCAAAAGAGAAATTGTCTTCCGCAACGCGCCTAAGTCCGGTGCCCCTCTATTTACAGGATAGGCATTATAGACTGCGATGAGTTTCCCCAAGCCGGGAATGTCAAAAGCATTACTCCGCGCCATGTAATGAACTTCACGATTGGCAGCGGAACCTACAATCACAGGATCAAGGAAACTGACGTGATTTGAAAGAAACAACACACCGCCTTCTCTCGGGATATGATTAACACCTTGCGCCTCAAGATGTCCCACAACTTTACAGAAAAGGCTCGTGAGTCGATGTCCCCATCGGTAGATGGAACGGGGTGTCCAGAATTGATTATTGGTATACCACATAAAAGTAAATCGGGTTTACAAACCTCTCCTACCTTACTACTCGTTTTCACACACATGTGCAACAATAAAATCAACCACTTCGTCAATTGTCTTATCGGTCGTATCGACGATAATTGCATCGTCAGCAGTACGAAGGGGACTGTGTTCCCGCGTTGTATCTTTTTCATCGCGTGCGATGATCTCTGCTTCCACCACTGCTAAGGTTGTATCCACATTTTGTGCCTGAAGTTCAGCGAGTCTACGCCTTGCCCGTTCTGTCACAGAGGCATCAAGATAGAACTTAAAATCGGCATTGGGAAAAACAATGGTGGTTAAATCCCTTCCTTCTGCGATGATGCTCCCTTCTGCACCGATTCGCTGTTGATGCTTCACAATCTCATGACGAATCTCCGGTATTTTCGCAACATCCGCAACGAGTCTATTGACTGCTGGCGTGCGGATTTGAATAGACACATCCTCGGCATTGAGCAAAATCGTTTTACCATTATCTCTAAATTCAATGTGGCATGCTTTCACCCGATCAATCAATTTTGGGCTATCCGCTGGCAGTGCATCAGCTATTGCCAACAAAGTTACGGCTCGGTACATCGCACCGGAATCGAGATAAAGCAATCCGAGTTTTTCTGCGACGCGTCGAGCCACCGTGCTTTTTCCAGACCCGGCGGGTCCATCCATCGCAATCGTCACCTGAGATCCAATCTTTTTCATGAGCCTCCTAACATTTTCTGCGTTTTTTAACTACAGCCTGTGCTTCCACAAGCATCCGTTCAATCTCAACAAGATTATCCGTTTGCAGTAAGGTTTTGAACTCTATTAGGTTTGCAACGATGTCATCAATTAATGATAAAAGGACATCGCCATTTTGTGTAAAAATCCCGGTCCATAAGTCTGGTGAACCGGCGGCGATGCGGGTGGAATCTCGAAAGCCTGTCGCCGTAAAATCTAACGCTTGGCCCTCGTCTGCTTCAACATCCGCAACGGTATTCGTGAGTATACTCGCGATGAGATGAGGTAGGTGGCTTGCGGCACCGATGAGCCGATCATGTGTTTCAGGGGAAAGGAGATATGGCACTGCCCCGACAAATTCCCACAAACTTTTTACCAATGTCAAGGCATCTGGATCACTATTTTCTGTTGGTGTCAAAATACACTTAGCATTTTCAAAAAGGGTTTCACGCGCTGCGCCCACACCAGTCTCGTGTGAACCCGCCATTGGGTGTCCACCTATAAAAGAAAAGGGACCCGATCCATGGGTCTGTAAGTATTCCTCAACTGATCGGACTAACACAGATTTTGTGCTACCGGCATCTGTTAACACCATGCGATGCTGCTGTGGATCGACAGATTCAGCAATGCGTTGCACTAACATGGGAATTAATTCAACAGGCGTGCAGATCACAACAAGATCGCTCCCGCGAATGCCTTCTTTTACCTCTGTTGTCACGGCATCAACAGCATCACATGCGAGCGCATTTTCAAGCCTACCGATGTTGCGTCCCAATCCGACACGTTCGCCCTGAAACCCGTTTTTTTTCAGCGCGAGCCCAAGCGAACCTCCGATTAAGCCGACACCCCATATTGTAATCCGACGCAGCTGCTGTATTTGTGTCATAGAAGTCCAGGAAACCTTTAATCTGCGAACCTGTCGCGGTATATCTCATGGATAGAAGTTCATTATATTTTAGGAGAATTGAAATATCTTTGTCAAGTGAAAAAGCTGACGCTCAACGGGTAGATGCAGTTTAGAATTTTGACGTTTTTCTTACCAAATAAATCGATACATCGGCTTTTCCAGAAAGATTCCGAGAAGTCCCCAGAAACTTCCGACTAAGAATTCTCCTAGAATTAGACCTAAAAAGAATGGCGCAAGGCGTCTGAACGTCTGGATGCCACCGAAGCGCAGAATCGCTAACTTGATGAAGTAGCTGATAAAGACCGAAAACCAGAAAAAGTTCACCGCCCAAGTTCCTGAGATTGCATACCCGATCGGATACAGGGGCCACCAGAAAAATCGGATCCGGACCAAGGTCAGACCAAAGGCGAACAGAAGCCCACAGATCATAGCAATCAATGCCGGAATATCTACAGGCATCGGATTCGTTAGCCAACTCTGCGTGCGATTAAATACAGAACCCGACCAGACTTCAATTGCCCCGCTTTCATAACCGATATGAAGGGCACCCCAAAACGCAGCGAAAGGACTCAGCACCATTGCCAGAAGCATCGCAACTGCCATCCGTCGCGCAGAACTTCCAGAGCGTTCCGCTAATTTGAAGCCCTCTAATTGACACGGCATCGTATTACCCCGATAGGCACGATTAAAGCAGAATACAAGCGAAAACAACCCCAGATTCTGACCGCCAAGCCGGCGCATCCCAAATATCTTGGGAAGCAGAACATCAGGCCCCATAGAGCGAAGGTCGTGAATCGGCGGTCCCAATTCAGCACGGACACGGGTAATCACTGTCACCGTGGTCAGGTGGATAGCAAAGACAAGCACTGCCACCCAAAAAGACATTCCCGCCATCCACCAAAAACCAGCGAGTAGTAGAAATCCACCGATCAACCCTAATACTGCAGTGCGGTAGGAGATGGGATCGTTTGAGGTAGTTCTTTTACCTGTAGACCATGCCTGCTTGAGCACATCTCGTAGATGGAGGCGTGCACTCCACAATGTCATGCACAATACGCCGACACAGACACCAAAGGACTGATCAAAGATGAATGGGAACCCTGGAATCCGTTGTAAGCCAGCGATACTGCCAAAAATCATCTCGAATTTCCAAAAGATGTAGAAAAACCAGAATGTGAATGAAAGGTCAAGGGGAATGAAATACGCCATGCCAATAACAAAGGGAAAGAAGACGACAGGTGTCCAGCCGATTGCATTCCACGGTTTTGTCGTAAACAGCGGACGCAAATCATAGAATTCGCCACCGAGCCCCGGAAAGTTTGGAAACAGAAAATGGAGTCCATTAACGACATCTATCCCACCGGCGAGAATTATCCCTACCCATAGCACCTTTGAACGAAAAAAACGTGCCGTTGTCATCCGATACGGCAACTCGATAATCGGATAACTCAACCGTTCAACTTCAATCCACTGCCTTCGTAGGATAACGTTAATACAAAATGTTGTGGAAAGGAGCACAATAATGAATCCGCTCCACGCCAGCACAGGTCTCCACCACATTTGGAGATGCTGCTGTAAGTAAAGACTCGACTCGCCCGTAAAATAGACAGTCAATTTGTTTTTGTCCGTCAAGGCAAGCCAATCTGGGAGATAACGGTGGAAAAGTGTTGCCCATTCGTTCTCTTCCGTTGCTAACCATCCGACTGTGGCGATATTGGTAATGATTACCTCAAAGAGATCGTGCCCACAGATAGCTGAAGCTACACACAGCATGGTATAGAGCGTTAGTAGCTCGCCTTGTGTGAGTGCTGCGCTCGGTGCGAATCGGCGGAGGAGTGTATTGAAAACTATGAGGATAACGAGTGCGAAGACGGTATTGAAATAGAGCGACATCGTCGTTGGGAAACCTTGATCCCAACGCAGCGATGCGAAGACCCAGTAGTTATTGAAAGGAATCAGCGCAAGTCCAAGCCAAATAATCCGCCAACGGATTCTTCGGTGAGATGCAGACGTAGAAGAGGGAAGGGAGCGTCGCAGCATATATGACACCAGTCAGGATGCATGAAGATTTAATCCCAAACGCGCGACGCTATTATACTTCAGAATTGAACCTAATTCAACAACTTTTTTTCTTGAAAAATCGACGCAAATTTGATAAAATAATACTAAAATTAATTCTAAACAAACCTTCTATTTTCCTAACAAAATGGATACGACAAAAGAGACACATTATAACCGCGGTATCGCGTATCTGGAAGCAGAACAATATAGTAGAGCAATCCCCGAATTTGAAGAAGCCATAAAACAGGACGCGAATTTTATAGGCACCTACTGTGCGCTTTGTCGCGCATACCTCGAACAGGATGAACTTGAGAAAGCAAGCATTGCTGTCACAGCGGCACTCAAACTTGATGCAACCCACCAACCGACATTGCTGCTCGGTGGCATTATAACCGAAGCATATCACGACAGAGGTAAAATCTACTTAGACGCCAAAAACTATGCTGAAGCCGTTGCAGCATTCCAAAACGCCATAGACTTTGACGCAGATTTAGGTGATAGTTCTCAGGTTTTTCATACTGAAAACACGCATATCCACGTTCACCTCGGTGCAGCCTACATTGGCATGAAGCTGTATCAGCACGCAGTCGAGGCACTACAGAACGCGATAGCCCTTGAACCCGACCTTGTCGACGCCCACTATCACCTCGGCTACGCTTATGTGGAACAAGGTGAGTTTGACAAAGCGATACCACATCTTAAACGTGCCATAGCGATTGCTCCTCACCTCAAGCGGGCACACTACAACCTTGCACGTGCCTACCAAGAATCAGACGATTTGGAGGCAGCGTCACATACCATCACAAAAATATTAAGGATCGATCCCGACTATCAACGTGCGCATGAACTTGTAGAGGCAATAAAGCAAGCACATTAGAGGTCATCACCCACCCAAGTACGCGAAACAGCGGCATCGCGCGCGCCGTCTGCGCAATACCGCTGTGTAAGTTCCTCTTTCTATAAGCGTGGAGGTCTACCTACTCCTCCTTAATCACAAAGAATTTTTCTTCTTTAATCCGCTCTTCAGGGAAACGCGCTCGCGCCCAGATCGCCTTCGCGTTTTCAATCATCTGTGGATGCCCGCACGCATAAACGACTGCATTCGTGTGGTCCATACCGAGCTGATCGCCGTATTTCCGAACGACATCTTCGGCACGTCCACTCTCGCCTTGCCATTCCGGGTCTTCCCACGGACGGCTCACTGTTGGGACAAACGTGAACCATTCTTCCTGCGATGCGAGTTCATTGAGTTCATCCATGTAATACCCAAGTTCCCAAGAACGGCTCGCACCGACGATCGCTAACATCTGATGTGGACTCGCTTTGCCCTGTTCCTGTTCAATTTTTTGTGTCCGCGCAATGCTAATATAGGGTGCAGCACCCGTAACTGTTCCCGCCATGACGTGACGCGTCATACCGCTTTCAGTGTCCAGCACAAATCGCCCGACGAGACGTTCACGAAAAAACACACTGTCTCCCAATTTCAGTTCCCAAAACAGCGGGGTTGTCTCACCCTCTGGCACCAATTCCACGAAAACCTCCATAAACGGCTCGTGGGGTGAGGAGACAATGGAATATGGACGTTGGACGATCTTTTCGCCAACTTGAAAACCGATTGTAGCGTATTGCCCGGGTATAAATGGTAATTGCTTATCAACACGGAACTTGAACGCTGCTAAATCCTCAGCAAAGTCCTCGCGTTCAATCAGTTCACCTTTTAAATACTGCGTTCTGGAGCGTCTTCTTCTTCCCATAATTTTTCCCTTCAAATTTCCTATAGCGAGTAATGTAAAGCAGACACAAATTGTGTTTTCATAACATAATTTGACGTTGCAAGTTACATTGGATAGAAAATGATAAAATTTCGATTATCTGTTTTGTACATTATACCAAAACGGAAAATGAGAGCAAGTTTTTTTATACAGCATTCATTTTTTCCGCTATTAACTGACAGACCGTGAGAGCGTCCGGGGGACAAACCGCCCCTACATTTCAGTCAACTTCTTCTCAAGCCAAACCGTCATCGGCGCATTTCCGGGATCACAGACCTCAATGAAATGCCCCGGTAATGGTTGTCCAATCAACGCTTCGACATCTCGCCGCCGTTCTGCGACCACTCCTGGATGCGCGCTCACAATGTTCACTTTCTCTTCTGGATCGTTTCGCACATCAAAGAGTTCATCGCCCAATTCATCCTCATAACCTACCGATGTACAGAAGTTCCAGTGGTCATCGCGGACACTGACACGCCCTCTCGCATTTCCGGTAATAAATCCTGCCCAACCTGTGATGATTCGCTCACGAAGGTACGCCTTCTCCTGCGTAACGAGTTGCCACATATTCTCACCGTCTGTCCAACCGCACGGAATATCGAGCAGATTTAGGAGTGTCGGCATTAGATCGTGGTTCTGCACAAACGCAGAGATGTCATGGTCATGGGGTCCTTCAGGATGGCGGATCATCAGGTTCAGCTGCGTATTGAAGGGATGTAACTTGCTCGGTCCCTTTCCAAAACTCCCGTGGTCGCGGAGTTGCGTACCGTGGTCGGACATCAAGACAACCAGTGTATCGTCCCGGATATTCAGCGCCTCTATCTTATCAAGTAGAACACCGACCCATTTATCAACAAATGTCACTTCGCCGAGGTAAAGTGCTTCAATCCGGCGGCGTTCGTCTTCCGTAGGTCCATTACCCTCGTTGGCACCGCCAGGTGTGATGAAATCTTTTCCCGAATAGTCGGAGAAATAGAGATCGGCGTAGGATTTTGGTGGATCCCAAGGCTCATGCGGATCAAAACTATCGATCCACAAGAAAAAGGGACCGACGGTATGGTTATCCTCAAGCCAGTCAGATGCGGCACGGAAAACACGGGCACAACTATAATCGTCTTCCGATTGGCGATGGCGTTGCGATAATAGGTAATTGACGAGTCCAGCATGTCGCTGCCAGTTGATGGGTTCACGGACATGCTTTCGGAGTTCCGCTTCAATCAATCTCGGATCGCCACTGTGCCAGTTATCCGATTCCTGTCCGCGGATGAAGTCGAAGTGCGCGAACCCGCGCGAGAAATTCATCGTGGGTTTGAACATGTGATACGTATCGGCGATGAGAGCAGTCAGATAACCACGTTCCAGCAGAATTTCGGCAATTGTATCCTGTTCGGGTGGAATTTTATGCCAACCGGGTGCGTGGTGCCAATGCCCACGTCGATCAAAGTTATATCTCCACGGAAAACTGCGCATTCCTGTGAAGTTAGCGCGACGCACCTGAAGCGTAGGTTGTCCCTCACCAAATGCACGAGTGAAACGGACACTCTCCGATGCCAAAGCATCGAGGTTCGGGGTTTGCACGTGGCTATACTTCTTGCCTTCCCCAATGATGTCGGCGCGAAACGTGTCCAAACAGATACAGATAATGTTCATAGTGCTATGCTCCTCTCATCTCCTCAAGAATCATTTCGGCAGCCGCTAAGGGCTCGTCGGCTGCAATAATAGGCCTACCGACAACAATATAATTTGCACCTCGGTCAATCGCTTCCGCTGGTGTGGTAATACGACGTTGATCGCCCCGGGATGCCCATGTAGGACGGATACCCGGCGTGACGATTATAAAATCATCACCACATGCTCTCCGTATCGGTTCGATTTCTAACGGTGATGCCACAACACCACTTAATCCAGCCTCCTGTGCTAACTGTGCGAAATAGACGACCTGCTTTGTAAGTTGCCGTTCCGATCCGAAGTTCTGCTGAAAGCCATCCTCGTCAATACTCGTTAGAACAGTCACACCAAGCAGAATTGGCATCGGGATATTGTTTTCGGCAGCTGCGTTCTCAGCACTTTTTCGCGCGCTTTGCATCATTTCAAATCCGCCGGAGGCGTGCATGTTAATCATGTGTGCCCCGTGTTTTGTCATCATGCCGACATCGCGCGCGACAGTGTTTGGGATGTCGTGGAACTTCAGATCCAGAAAAACTTTATGTCCGCTCCCACTGAACCATGGAAAAGCTTCCGTTCCAAGGGTGCTAAACGCCTGAAAGCCCATTTTAAACCAACGGACTATATCTATAAGCGTTCGAGATAACCAATCAATCTCCTCACTATCGTCGGTATCCAATGCGACGATTAACCTGTCTCTCAATTTTTTAGTCTCCTGTGTAGGGGTGACGTGCGTCGTCTATTATCCAACACAAAGTGTTCTGCTGTCGGGATTATTGGAGCACTCGGTTTCCATTCATCCAAGTTCTGCCAACTCTGGAACGTGTTTACGCTCATAGTTTTCAATGAGCCCAAAAACGAATTCCATTAAGGGGGCAAGGAGATGATCTTCGTCGTCACGGACCACATCCGTTAATTCGCCTAGCAAGACGACCAATTGCTCGTAATCGTTTTCCGTTAAGGCTACGATGGTGTTACCTTGGCATTTGCCAATTGCATCGTTTAAAATGTTTAGTGCTGCAAAAGATCGAGAACCATTCGGAATATTGTGATCAAATTTAACCTGCGCCACATTAGGTGCAGCACTTTTTTCGGTTGACATAGTACACTCCTAAAAATTTATTAGCAGCAGACCCAATAATGTTTGTCAAGGCCTCCATCTATCATACCCAGCGTGGGTTAACACATGACGAATAAATACTATCTGCTGGTCATAGTGGATAGTTGCAATGAGGCGAGCCTTGTTCCCTCCAATATTGAAAACAGTCCAACCTTCAACTCGGTCAGCATGAGGAAAAACCTCACGCAACTCTGAAATCGAACGGAAATTTCTTCCATTTATTAATCTATACCAATGCTCAAGTGCCGATCTGGTATTCGGATGTTTCTGTGCAAAATCCCTCAATAGTTTGTACGGACCTGTACGCATTAATTCCTTGTATTCCTCCTCTTACAACATAATCTCAACCGCCCCCTAAAACTTCATCAACCATCCGCAGCGTTTCGCGGTGGGCATCCTCAATTTCTGTCTGGCAATTATAGACGTGTTGCGCGATTGTATTGAGATGTTTTTCAAAGTTGTCTATCATCCGATTCACTTCTGCCGGGGAGGTGCCGCCAAGGCTCTGATTATTCCGAATCGCTAATTCCGCATCCAGAATTTGCTTGAGTTCCGCAATAGGAATGTCAATATCTCTCTGCTTTAAGAGATTTTGCGTCAAGTCCCAATCGGTGAACGTTTTTTCCCGCTGCACGAGTTCCCCGACAAGCCATCCCACAATCTCGTGGCATTCACGGAAACTGATCTGATGCTCTTTAACGAGATAATTCGCCAACTCCGTCGCCGTTGCGAAGTTTGCATTCGCCAATTCCGCCATCCGTTCCGTCTTGAAATCTGCGGTCTTGAGGAGTTCTGGTAGCATACCGAGGCACGCTTTCACAACATCAAATGCCTCCCACAGTGGCGGTTTATCCTCCTGAAAATCACGGTTGTAGCCCATCGGCAAACCTTTGAGATTTGTCAATAGGTCAAGTAAAGCCCCGTAGACGCGTCCTGTGCGACCACGTGTGAGTTCAGCGATGTCGGGATTTTTCTTCTGGGGCATGATCGAACTTCCGAAACTATACGCATCGTCAAGCACCGCAATCCCAAATTCATAGGTCGTCCAATAGACAATTTCTTCACTAATCCGTGAGAGGTTTGCCATCACGAGCGATAACGCAAAGAGTATCTCAGCGATAAAATCTCGGCTGCTGATAACATCAAGTGCATGTTCGTGTGGTGCGTCGAAACCGAGCAGTTTCGTTGTCAATTCTCGGTCAATTGGAAACGTCGTGCCAGCCAAGGCGCACGCACCGAGAGGGTTCATATTAGCAAGTGTGTATGCAGATTGCAGGCGTTTCTGATCCCGTAGGAACATGCTCACATAAGCCGTCGCCCAGAAACCGAGGCTAATCGGCTGAGCGTGCTGTGTATGCGTATAACCCGGCATCACGGTGTCGGCGTGTTCTTTCGCAATCTGGAGGAAAGCATCGCACAACGCCGAGAGACCGCGTTGAACACTGAGGATTTCGTCTCGAATGTAGAGGTGGGCGTCTACGAGTACCTGATCGTTACGAGAACGAGCGGTATGAAGTTTACCACCGAACTCACGCCCTGCGTTCTCAATCAGATACGATTCGACGTTCATATGCACGTCTTCTTTATTGGGATCGAGCGTGAAATCGCCGTTTTGAAAATCTTCTTCAGCTTTTCGGAGCCAGCGCAAAATCTCGCGCAGATCAGCATCAGAGATAATCCCCTGTCGGGCAAGCATAATCGCATGCGCTTGGCTGCCCCAGATATCGTATCCGATGAGGCGTGTGTCGGCTTCAATGGAGTGTGTGAAGGCTATTGTCTCTGTAGTGAGGCTTGCGCTAAAACGTCCGCCCCACAGTTTTTTTTGTCGTGTTTCCATATTTTAGTTAATGACTGGACGGAGGCTTACTGAAGTACGAGCCATTTTTTCACACTAATTTCGATTAACTCCATTTGTGCAGGCTGCAATCTTCCGAGGCTGCGAATGAACACGGATGGCGAAACTGATGTCAATGCTTGGATGTTAAAGGTACCAGGTCTCAATCCGGTTACAGAAAGTTTAACCTTAAATGCCAAACTTCTCGGGCTTGTTGTATGCGGCACAACAGTAACCAAGGCATAATCGGAATCTGAAAAAGGCGTACTAAGAATTAGAACAGGTCGTGTTTTTGCCACGAATCCAAGGTCTGCTAATCATACTTCACCACGCTTAGGTATTGGCATTATCCTCTAAATCCTCTTCTTTATCAAGCAGTTTAAAAACCGCTGCAGCCGCTAAGTTCTGATCCTGTTCTGTCCAAATGCCGTAGTCATCATCGTAGATGATATGTTCGCAGCGATCCCGATATAAATCATGAATAGCTTGTTCAACGCGCTGCAGCTCGTCGGTACTTAGGTTGGTCAATGCCCTTGTTATTTCTTGAATTGTACTCATAGGAAAATATCCTCCAAAGATCATTTTTGGATGGGACAAAGCCGATTACATAACGTTCTTGAAGTAAGTATCAAAACAATTCGTTATTGGACACACCCTCTGAAATGTCTGGTAACCATGGATTCCGAAAAATAGCTTTCCAGTCATATTGGAATGTAGGATCCAATGTTTCCATTGATTCAGCAAAAAACAAAAGGTGGTACTTAATATAACGTGATCGATATTTTAGTCAAAGCGAGGCGGTTCTCGCGCCGGTTCCCGTGGGGGTATCTCAAGTTCTACCCCACCGAAAGGTTTGAAAAGCGCGTGGATTGCCGTTCCAAGTCCCTTCTCTGGAATCTCTTGGGCATGAGATGTAGATAATATGTGGTCTGCGTCTTTACCCTGAAGATCAACAACCTCTTTAAGTTCTTCAGTAGAGAGTTGTCCGATTAACTTAACTGCCTGCTGTTGCAAATCAACTTTTCGCATCATGAACTCCTTTGCCTTCCAAAGATAAAGACATAATTCGTCTGTTACGCAACCTGTGGTGGACGACGCACCGATGTCGGTTGGATAATCTTGCGTTGATCCGGCGTCAAACGTGCCAACAATTCGTCTGAATGTGGATAGTCAAAACGCTCACGGACATATCGCGGAGAATAGCGGTAGACAATCGACCGGCGATACCCTTCATTCGTCCGCTCTGCTGACCCGTGTGTAATTTTATCCGTGAACATTACCACATCGCCCGCCTTAAGATAAATCTCTTTCGTACCGAAGGCTGTTCCCGCGGGTTTACCACTCACACCGTCATAAACCAAGCCTTTTCCATCAACCTTCAAACGCGGATGAATCTCCGTGCATTTATGACTTCCCGGCACTAATACCGGTGCGCCATCGCCCGGTCCAATATCGTTCAGCGCCATCAGGACGTTAATCTGTCCGACCATCCATTCGCCTGTGTTCTCTTGTCGAAAGGTCAGATAACTCAGTGGGACATGTCCACCACAGTGGATATGAATGAAACCGCCGGGACCGCGAACGTTGAGAAAATTTTCGTGGATAGAGAGTCCGTTGACTTCATGAATGTATTTCCGCACGTGATTAATCCATGCCGGATGGTCAATTAACTTCTCGAAAACATCGCCACCCTCAATGATATTCTGAAAATTCACGCCATTCTCAATGTTGTAGGTATGCGTCTCTATATTCCCGATCCAGCGTGGGGTCCGTTTGTCCTCAGTGCTATCTGCCCACGGTTTCTCAACATAATGCCAGTGTGCATCAATCCACGCGTTCATCTTCTCCAGGTCGTCTGCCGAGATCGCATTCTCTAAAACGAGATAGCCTTGTAAGTCAAATAGATAATCCTGTATCTCTTGGTCCATGCTCTGTCTCCTTACCAATAGGTGCGGTTTTCAATCCCCCTTAGATAATCCTGGAACTACAGATATGCGTTCAATTCCGCTTCGGTTGGTGTCGGTGTAGAGATACCGTCATCGGGGACTTCCATCTTTGCTGTCCAAGCAATCCCATTAAGAACGAACTTGCGGAACTGGTCATCCCCCCAATTCAGATGGTAATGCCCGCCGGTAAATCCGAACCCACGCCCACCATCTGGACGTTCGACGCACCATCCCAAGTGCTGTGGCTCACCCTTTGCAACCGATGCACGAACATGCGGATTACCGCTGTGCGGTCCATCGGGGCGTTCGAGCGTTGATTCAGGTGCGATTGTACTCAACACGGGTGTAACCCCTTGCATATTATCACGAAACCGCATGTGGTAATACCACTCGTCTTCCAATGAAAACGGCTGCACCCCGCGTGTGATCGGGTGTTCAGGGAACTCCGTAAACGTTGCTGTCCAATACGGATTGACCGAAAGACCGGGTTCAAAGTAGCCACCGATCCAGTTCAAGAAACAATCACCCGGTTTACCCTTCGGCACTTCGACTGCAAAGTGCAACATCGCAAGTCCTATACCCTGCGACATCAACGCATCAATCTGATCAAGATGTGGAATACTAAGATGTCTTTCACCACCGCCTGAATAAACAATAATGGCATCTGTATCGGCGAAAATCGCCGGATCTTCGGGCCATCCCTGTGAGACAACCGCATCCACACCGTCAAGAAATTTGTTCAACTGATCTGAGAGAAATGCACACCCAGCGGGATGTTCATGTGCGCCACTGCCATGACTACTGCCGCTTCCTGCCACCAAAACAATTCGAGATTTCTTTGCCATATTTTTAACGCCTCCGTTTGAAATATCTATCAGTTTACCATATCCCATGGGTTTTTGCCAAAATATTTTATATATCCCTCGTAAAAGAAAACATTTGACAATCACAGAAAAACGTATTAAAATAGACGCAAATTTAACACAAGACAGGAGCAACGCAATGGTGAAATTCCCGATCGTTGACACACACGTTCATCTATGGCACCCAGAACAGTTGAGATATCCATGGCTATCGGAAGTACCCGCCCTAAATAGACCTTATCTCCTAAAAGATTACATCTCGGCATACGGTGAATTAGAAATAGAATCTATTGTCTTCGTTCAATGCGATACACACCCCGATGACGGTTTGAAAGAGACGGCATGGGTTACGTCTCTTGCGACAAGGGTAGAACCTCGGATTCAGGGGATTGTTGCCTGGGCACCGCTCGAAGAAGGGGTACAAGTGGCACCTTTCGTCGAAAAATTGGCAGAGAATCCACTCGTCAAAGGTATCCGCAGACTTATTCAATCCGAAAGTGTTGACTTCTGCATCCAACCCGATTTTGTAAGCGGCGTCAAAACGCTTTCCCGTTATGGATTAAGTTTCGACATCTGTATCTTTCACCCACAACTCGCCAATGCGATTCGGCTTGTAGAACAGTGTCCGCGTGTTCAATTCATTTTGGACCATATCGGCAAACCCGACATCAAAAGCCAAAGTTTTGATCCGTGGAAAGCAGAAATTCAGACGCTTGCGGAGTTTCCGAACGTCCATTGCAAAATTTCTGGCTTGGTAACAGAAGCTGATTTCGATGCGTGGACAGCTGCCGACCTACACCCGTATATTGAACATGTCATCACCTGTTTCGGTTTCGATCGCGTCATATACGGTAGCGATTGGCCCGTCTCCACACAAGCCTCGGAGTATCCGCGATGGGTAGAGACATTGAAAACGGCAGTCTCCGGTTGCTCGCCTGAAGAGGTGCGAAATCTTTTCCGAGATAACGCTATTAGATTTTATAGGCTGGATTCATGAGGAAAGAGAAGTAGCGTAAATTTTTAGTTTGCGCCCTCACAGGCACAATCTAAATGAAGTTTCAGAATTTAAATCGGTAATTTTTCTGGATGCCCCAACTTGTTGGGGACGCGCCTCAGTAAAACATTCCCGAACAAGTTCGGGCATCCGGATTTTTGGACATTACCGAATAATAAATTAACCCTCATAAAGATTGTGAACTTGTGTTATTTTAAGGGAAGATTTAAAGGAAAAAGGGCAAGGCACAGGAACCTCGCCCAACATGTTTTTCGGAGCGAGGTTGGGAAACCTCGCCTACCGTAGAGAAGAACTCTGATATTTTATTAACCGCCTGCTTTAACTTCCCGCCGACGCGGATGTAGCACAAATTCCGTATATCCGTTCGGGAGTTCACATCCCTTAAAAACTAAATCTAAAGCCGCCTGAAAAGCAACGCTCTCGTCATAATTTGGGGACATGTCGCGATAATTCGGGTCGCCAGCGTTCTGTTCATCAACGATCTTTGCCATGCGCTGGAATGTCTCGGTCACCTGTTCCTCCGTAACGATTCCGTGGTGGAGCCAATTTGCGATATGTTGACTCGAAATCCGTAGCGTTGCCCGATCCTCCATTAAACCGACGTTGTTAATATCGGGTATCTTTGAGCAGCCGATACCCTGATCCACCCACCGGACAACGTATCCTAAGATGCCTTGGGCGTTGTTGTCCAATTCGCGCTGAACCTCATCGGATCGCAGGACGCGTTCTTCTAAAAGCGGCGGGGTCAACAGATCCTCTAAACTGGCACGCTGCCTCGCGGCCAATTCCTTTATCCAGTTGCCCACGTTAACCCGGTGGTAGTGCATCGCATGCAGCGTTGCAGCCGTCGGGGATGGCACCCACGCTGTTGTCGCACCCGCCAACGGATGGTTCATCTTCGTTTCGACCATCTCCGCCATCTGGTCAGGTTTCGTCCACATTCCTTTCCCAATCTGCGCCGTCCCGAGCAAAGCGGTTTCAATTCCTATATCAACGTTCCAATCTTCATAAGCCAGCATCCAGGGTTCGTCGCGTATCTCCATTTTCGGAATCATTGGACCTGCTTCCATGCTCGTATGAATTTCATCACCGGTTCTATCTAAAAACCCAGTGTTAATAAAAACGAGCCGTTCCTGTGCCATCCGAATTGCCTCTTTAAGGTTGACAGTCGTCCGACGTTCCTCATCCATAATCCCAATCTTAATAGTATTCGTTGGGAGTCCGAGCGCCGACTCAATCCACTCAAATAACCGTATTGTCATATCTACTTCTTCGGGTCCATGGAACTTCGGTTTGACGATGTAGATACTGCCCGTTCTACTATTGCTATAGTGACCATTTCCCTGCAGGTCATGCATAGCGGCAAAGGATGTTACCATAGCATCAAGGATGCCTTCTGGAATTTCTTCACCGTCTGTTGTTGTGACGGCATCTGTGTACATGTGAGGTCCAACATTTCGGATCAGGAGGAGGCTTCTCCCCGGCAGGGTCAACGTGCTTCCGTCAGGTGCAGTAAACGTCTTATCGGATGCGAGTCGGCGGGTTAGCATTTCACCGCCTTTCTCAAAGGTTGTCTCCAGCGTCCCTTTCATGATACCGTTCCAGTTGCTGTAGACGCGAACTTTATCCGCTGCATCGACTGCAGAGACGGAATCCTCGCAATCTTGGATGGTTGTGATTGCTGACTCAAGGATAACATCATAGACCCCAGCAGGATGCGTTTTTCCAACGGGATGTTCACGGTCTATCCGGATCTCAATGTGAAGCCCGTGGTTGCGCAGCAGAACAGCACTGAGTTCGCCACTGTTTTCCGTAAAACCCACGAATTTGGAGGGATCTGCTAAGCCGACCTCACTCCCATCAGCGAGTGTCGCGTGTAATTGTTGCTGGTCATGAACGGCTTTGAGGACAAATTGCGTAACGTCAGAGAAACTCCCTGTTTCCAGCCCCGTCATTTCATCTAAAAACTGCTCGGTGTATTCGATGACTTTCTGACCTCGGACCGGGTTATAGGTAGCACTTCGTGTAGCCCCGTCTGATTCGTCAATAACATCGGTGCCGTAGAGTGCGTCGTAGAGGCTTCCCCATCGGGCGTTCGCCGCATTTAGGGCATAGCGGGCGTTATCGGTCGGTACAACCAATTGCGGACCTGAGATGAGTGAAATCTCTGTGTCAACATCCTCGGTAATGACAGTAAAATCTCGTCCTTCAGGGAGCAGATAGCCTATATCGGTAAGAAACGCCTTATACGCCTCACCGTCGATCGGGTCACCTTTACGTGCCAGATGCCAGTCATCAATCTGCTGCTGGAGTGCGTCGCGTTTCTCCAAGAGTGTTTTATTTTCTGGTGCGAACTCCGCAACGATATCGCCGAGTGCTTTCCAGAAAGCATCTGCTTCTATCCCAGTACCAGGGGCAATCTCATCTCTTACCAATGCGTACAAATCTTCATCTATATTGAGGCTACCAATTTCAATCCGATTTCCCATATTCTTTTCTCCATTCCAAGGTGTTGTGGGTGTTGCTTGTAGGTCTCCCATGTTGCAAAGGGCAGGTTGCTTCATTGCCAGGGTCAGATTTCTGTTAACCGATACATCATTGCATCGACAACATACTTTTTTAATTTCGCCATTAATCATAGCAATAGGTTGTTAGTGTGTCAATTATTTTTTAGTTTTTAGTTGTCAGTTATCAGTTGTCAGTAAGAATCGCGACCAAAGGTCGCTCCTACAGGAAGAGGTTGTGCGAAACATTAGAATTATTAGAGAACAGAATGTTATTATCATACGACTTGCGAAAATATGGAGGTTGTGTTAAGATGTTAAATAGACAAGGTATCATGTTATATGCAGTGTGATAAAGTATACATAGAATAACTGACAACAGATGCATAGTCCAGATTAACATAAACGCAGATCGAATGACGATGAGACTATTGGAGGCAATATTATGAGTTCTAAAACTGAAGGTTTCTTTCCGAAAAGTAAAAAAGTGTACGCTTCTGGCAACTTACACTCTGATATCCGCGTGCCTTTTCGCGAAATCACGCTTACTCCGACGCACGTTGCGGATGGAACGGTTGAGGAAAATGAAGCGTTGCGTGTTTACGATACAAGTGGCGCGTGGGGTGATGACTCAGAATCGTGTGATGTGGAATCTGGGCTTCCGCCGATACGGCGAGAGTGGATTTTGGATCGCGGCGATGTCGCAACATACGATGGACGGGAGATTCAACCCCAAGATAACGGTTATCTCACCAAAGGACATGAGCAATACGCCCGTATGCGATCAGAGTCAAAGGGTGGATTAAAGAATTACCCGGGTTTGAAACGGAAACCGCTTCGGGCAAAAAATGGTGAAGCTGTCACACAGATGGCATACGCGAAGCGTGGGATCGTAACACCTGAGATGGAATATATCGCTATTCGCGAGAATCTGGGTAGAGCAGCAGCATACGATGCGATTCACGGTGATTATCGCACGCGAAACCGACTGAATCATCAACACCCAGGGGAAGCATTTGGTGCGTTTATTCCCGAGTATATCACGCCGGAGTTTGTTCGGGACGAGGTTGCCTGCGGTCGGGCGATCATTCCAGCGAACATCAATCACCCTGAAAGTGAACCGATGATCATCGGTCGTAACTTCCTCGTGAAAATCAATGCAAATATCGGCAATTCCGCTGTCGCATCCTCGATTGAGGAAGAGGTTGAAAAGATGCGGTGGGCAACGAAATGGGGAACGGATACGGTGATGGATCTCTCAACGGGTAAAAATATCCACGAGACCCGTGAGTGGATTCTACGCAACTCGCCTGTCCCTATTGGTACAGTTCCGATCTATCAAGCATTGGAGAAAGTCGGTGGCAAAGCCGAGGAACTGAGTTGGGAGGTATATCGGGATACACTCATCGAACAAGCCGAACAAGGTGTTGACTACTTTACGATTCACGCTGGCGTCCGCCTCGCTTATATCCCGCTGACGGCGAATCGCTCCTGCGGTATTGTATCACGCGGTGGTAGCATCATGGCGAAATGGTGTCTGTCCCATCATCAGGAGAGTTTCCTCTATACGCACTTCCCCGAAATCTGTGAAATTATGCGGGCATACGATGTCTCGTTCTCGCTTGGAGATGGGCTGCGTCCGGGTGCGATTGCCGATGCAAACGATGAGGCACAATTTGCGGAGTTGGAGACGCTCGGCGAACTTACGAAGATCGCTTGGGAACACGATTGCCAAGTTATGATTGAGGGACCTGGACATATCCCGATGCACCTGATTAAGGAGAATATGGATCTGCAGCTGAAACATTGCGACGAAGCACCCTTTTACACATTGGGTCCGTTGACGACTGACATCGCCCCCGGCTACGACCACATCACAAGTGGTATAGGTGCAGCAATGATTGGATGGTTTGGGTGTGCAATGCTCTGCTATGTAACGCCAAAGGAACACCTCGGTTTGCCGAACAGAGACGATGTGAAGGAAGGTGTCATCACCTATAAGATCGCTGCGCACGCGGCGGACCTCGCGAAGGGGCATCCGGGCGCCCAGGAACGGGACAACGTGTTGTCGAAAGCCCGTTTTGAATTCCGTTGGGAAGATCAGTTTAACCTGAGTCTTGATCCGGAGACTGCCCGCGAATATCACGACGAAACCCTACCGAGTGAATCGGCGAAAACCGTTCATTTCTGCTCTATGTGCGGTCCACATTTCTGCTCAATGAAGATCACGGAGGATGTCCGTAAATACGCAGCGGAAAAAGGCATCACCGATGAAGAAGCACTTGCGGAAGGCATGGCAGAAAAAAGCGAACAATTCAAGGAACAGGGACACGAACTTCATATCACATCGGATGTGAAAGATGAAGACACCGAAGCCGCTGACTAACACTGTGGACACAATCCTACCGTTCCTAATCGTACTGAACATCTATGTAGGTTGGGTTGAACGGGAGGACAAAACACTATTGATCCAACAGAAATTCTGCAGGACTGATGTGAGTGTTATTAGACGATAGATAGTGAAACCCAACATCTCCACCAAATAGGCGCACGTAATGAAGTGTTGGGTTTCACTCAGGCTTTGGTGTCTTAAAGCATCTTGGGATCACGAAATTCCCCGCGGTAAATATGTTGATTTTTTATGTTCCGTTCAACCCAACCTACGAGTGTGAACCATACCTGTGCTAAAGTATCTGAAAGGCAAATAGAATAAATATATGAAAATCGGAATTATTGGCTGTGGAACAATCAGCCGTGCCTATTTTGAGGGGGCACGCAAAACTGACATCTTAGAAATCAAAGCCTGTGCTGATCTCCGAATGGAAGCGGCGCAGGCACAAGCCGAAAAATATAACGCTCACGCATGTACCGTCGATGAACTGCTCGCAGACGATGAGATTGAACTCGTCGTTAACTTAACCATTCCCAGAGCACACGTCGAAGTCGGCTTGCAAGTCTTGGAAGCGGGCAAACACGTCTATAGCGAGAAACCGCTCGGTGTGGACACCAAAAGCGGAAAGCAGCTGATCGAAACCGCCGCGGAAAAAGGACTCGGCGTTGGATCAGCACCCGACACCTTCCTCGGTGCAGGTATCCAGACCTCGCGGCAAGCACTGGATGCTGGGAAAATCGGTAGACCCATCGCTGGAACTGCGTTTATGTGCGGTCATGGTCACGAAAGTTGGCATCCGAATCCCGCCTTCTATTACGACATCGGTGGCGGTCCGATGCTGGATATGGGACCTTATTATGTAACAGCGCTCGTCAATATCCTCGGTCCCGTTAAGCGTGTCGCTGCGATTACCACGAAGGCGTTTGAAGAGCGTATCGCAACGAGTCAAGCGGTGCGAGGCTTACGTATCCCCGTCAAAATCACAACCCATCTCACTGGCACAATCGAATTTCAGAACGGCGCAATCATCACAATGATTATGAGCTTCGATATGTGGCGGCACAGTCTCCCTTGTATTGAAATCTACGGCGAAACCGGCTCAATGACGGTTCCCGATCCCAACGGATTTGGGGGTCCTGTCCATGTCTGTCCGGCAGGCGGTGATTGGGAAGAGCAGGAAATTCCTTTCCCAAATAACGCTCGGATGATTGGCGTCATTGACATGGTATCCGCTATCCGTTCAGGACGAACGCACCGCGCAAACGGCGTGTTGGCATACCATGTGCTGGAGGTGATGCTCGCTTTCGATAAATCTTCTGAAACGGGTGAACATGTTGAGATAGAGAGCACAACGGAACGTCCAGTACCACTACCGACTGGTTTGCAGGAATGGGAAATAGATTAAACTGACAACTGATAACTGAAAGATTTTTTGTAGAAAAGTCGTACTGACCACTGACTCCTACAAATTAATTGTAATGTAGGTCTCCACGCGGAACAGAATCGCCACCGTCCCCCAGAAAGTTGTCACCACGAATTCGCCTAAGACGAGACCGAGGAAAAAAGGTGCTGCCCTTCGGAAAGCACCAATCCCACCGTGCTTTGTAATAATCCACTTCGAGATGAAACTTACAAGTAGAGAAAACCAGAAGAAATTCATCGTGAAAGTGCTGGTAACGGCATAACCCGCTTGATGGAAGGGCATCCACATCCATCTCCCCCGTAGAAAAGCCAAGAGAATAGCAACAACCGTTCCGACGCTGACTGCACTCAGGACTGCGGTATCGGGACCAGCGGGTTGGACGAGCCTTCTACCGAGCCGACTGAAGGTCTCCCTGCCCGCCCATGCCGTATAGACACCGTCCTGATACGAGACGTGTAGATATGCCCAGATTGTCGCGAGGATACTGACACCAATCGCGATAATCACTGCCTTCGCGAAGGTCTTGTTTTCGATGTCGGCACGCTCGGCTATCTTTAAGCCCTCAAGATGATGCGGCATCAACAGACAGTCATAAGCACGATTAAAAAAGTAGAGATACGCCAACCCAGTTAGGTTGCTCGCGCCGAGTCGTTTTGCGCCGAATACCGAATACATCATTCTATCGGGACCGGCATAGTGCTGGTCGTGAACGGGTGAACCGAGTTCGGCGCGCATCCGTGTAATTCCTGTTGCGAGACCGAAGAATAACCCAAAGAAGGTGGCGATAACCCACAACGACATCCCCATCTTGTAACAGAATCCAATCAGGAAGGCAGCACTCACTATCAACCATATCACCGCTGCGCGATAAGAGATCGGTTCGTCCTGATCGGCGAGTGTCGAACGCACACCAAACAGCCTTCGGAAAACTTGTGTCAAGTACCGGCGTGCACTCCAGATCGCAATCAGACCGATACCGATATATGCCCCGAAAGACTGCTCCGCGGCATACGGGAACGGTGCTGTCAAACCGACTGTACTGCCTAAGACGCGGAGTGCTTGCCAGTAAAGATAAAAGAACCAACATGAAAAGGACAACTCCAACGGCATGAAAAAGGCGAGTCCAACGGCGAATGGGTAGATACCGATCGGAAACCACGTAATCGCATTCCACGGACGAACAGTAAAGAAATCGGCGATGTCGTAGGCGCGGATGCCGCTGAGACGTGGCACTTGTGGAAACAGGTAATTGACCCCATTGAGCAGATCAATCGCAGCGGCGACCCCGAACCCGATCCACATCGCTTTGCTGCGAAAAAACCCGCTCCTCGGATTTGCCATCGCGAGGGGCAACTGGATCAATGGGTAGCTTAACTTCTCATTCTCCGTCCACTGTCTTCGAAAAATAAAGTTGATACTCAACATCACTGAAAACAGTGCAGCGAGGAAGAGTCCCCACCACAATAGCGGTGTTCCCCACGCCTCAAGGTGTGGGTAGAAAGTGGAACCCCCATCAAAGAAGTTTGCCAGCCCGCGTTTATCGGTAACGGATGTCCACGATGGGATATAATGCCAAAATAGGGACTGCCAATCGTTCTCTGGGGTGGCATAGGCAAAGGCGTAGCTGATAATTGGGAGAAGGATCTGTACGCACATGTGCCCACCGATAGCAGTAGAGAGGCACAACATCACATAGATCGTCAGGAGTTCAGCAGCGGAAAGCGAGAGTTGTGGCGAGTATTTTTTGGTGAAGCGGTTTATGACGGTCAGCACAAACAACAGCGTGATGGTGTTATAGAGCAGGGAGATCATCGACATGTGTGCGATGTCCCAGCGCAATCCCATCATCTGCCACATGGCGTTGGCTGGAATCAGCAGCAGCCCGATGCAAACCGCTTTTAAACTAAGGGGAGAGAGTTGGCGTTCACGCAAAGTAGTTGTTAGTTATCAGTTATAGTTGCCGGAGGAGCAACTCTTAGTATTAAAGCACCATAGCAACTATAAAAATAAATAGACATCTCGGCGAGCTACAGATAACAAAACGCCTCCCGATTGGCGAGATTCCATTGTTTGTAGTAGGGTAATTCATTACCCGTCAACTGGATTAAGAATCGCGAGCACAGCTCGCTCCTACCGATGTATATGAGCAAGGCTAACGTCTGAGCAACTCACTGCTTTTGAGATACCGATAGAAATCGCTATCCGTCGTCAAGATGAGTTTGGTGCTCTCGTTGGTGGTCTGACGATAGGTCTCAAGGGTCTGGAGAAAGGCGAAAAATTCTGGGTCTTGACCGTGTGCTTCGGCATAAATCTGAATGGCTTGTGCATCGGCGTCGCCCTTAATCTGCTCCGCCTCCTTATAGGCTTCAGACTGGATCCGCTCTAACTCCTTCTGCTTCTGCCCCATGATGTCAGCGGCTTCGCCTGCCCCTTCGGATTTGTACTTCTCAGAAATCCGTTGACGCTCCGAAATCATTTGGTCAAAGACCTTCTGACGGACTTCATCTACATAGTTAATGCGTTTTATCTGAACATCGACGAGTTCAATGCCGAATTGTGGCACGGTCTCTTGCACTTTCTCAAGGATCATGCGTGTAATCCGTTCCCTACCAATCTGAATCTCTTCCAAAGGTTCACCCGTTTGCCCCTCCTCTCCTTCCAAGACCTCCAGATCCAGGCTTAAGACCCGATTTGAATCTCGCACGACTTCAATCAAGAGTTGTGCTGTCACTAAATCCCGCGCTGCGGAATCGATAATGTCATCCAAGCGGGACTGCGCAAACTGTTCTGTGCCAAGTGCCTGATAGAACTTGAGCGCATCTTTAATACGCCACCGCGCTGTGGTATCCAACCAGATGAATCTTTTGTCCTTCGTCGGAATCTGGTTAGGGGATCCATCCCACTCAAGTACCCGCTTTTCAAAGCGGTGCACCTGCTGAATAAATGGCGTTTTTATTTTTAACCCAGCCGTGACGATCGGTTGCCCAACAGGACGCCCGAACTCGGTAATCACGACCTGCTCACCTTCATAAACAATATAGAACACACCTGACGCAACCAATACCGCCAGAACCACAATAATAATCAAAGGTATAAGAACTGTTTTCGACCTCATCGAATTTTTTAGGTTTGGAAACTCCAATCTTTAGATTGGAGAGGAAAACCTACTCCTTATATTTTCTTGACAAAATCTGCCAAATTTGTTAGTATACCCACGTAGGACGTAAGGTTGTGAATTACGCGTGCCGGACGCTATTGCTGAGTGGATTCACGTAAAACTACGACACTTTGAAGCGAAACAACCCGGACTAAAATCTTTGAATGTAATGGATGCGAGGAAGTAAAACACCCGATCCGAAAAATGCATTCTCAAAAAATAGTAGTTGCCTTCGGGCAAGCGGGCTGCTTAGAGTCCGTTGTGGAGTAGATGTAAGACACCCTTTAGGGTGCGAACTGCGATGAAGCACAAGCCCCAACGTTTACGTTGTGGGTGCTATGACCAAAATACTCCTTATTCTTTCAGTTGCAGGATTGGGATGGGGGTATTGGCGTTACCATCAATAACATAAATCTCTTTCACTTTTGGCAACACTTCTCGCATCGCTTCGAGATAGAGTCGGCGACGGGTAACCGTTTTCGCCTTCTGATACTCCGAACGAATCGCCTTGAACCGATCCGCATCCCCTTGTGCTTCGTTAACCCGTTTCAGTGCGTAACCCTGTGCCTCTGAAATCCTTTGTGCCGCCACCCCATTGGCTTTTGGGACGGATTGGTTGTAATCGCGCCACGCCTCGTTGATTAACCGCTCTTTCTCCTGTTTCGCTTCGTTAACGGCGTTAAAGGCGGATTTCACCGCTTCCGGTGGATTCACATCCTGCAAGGTCACGGTAGCCACATCTAATCCGGTTTGGTAGAGATCCAGCAATCGCTGAAGATGTTCTTCAACCTCTGCAGCGATTTCAATACGACCGACAGTCAACACTTCAGTAACAGTCCGATCGCCTACGATCCGACTCATCACGGATTCCGAAAGGTCGCGTAAAGCCCGCTGCGGGTTCCGCACAAAAAACAGGAAACTTTTTGGATCCTTAATCTTATACTGCACCACCCATTCCACATCGGCGATACTCAGATCGCCCGTCAGCAGGAGGGATTCATCCGAGTAATCACGGGTGTCATACTGTGTCCGAACCCCCGCTCTAAGCGTCCGAAAACCGAACTCTTCTTTAAAGACCTTCCGGACAGGCACGCTAATGGCTCTCTCAATGCCGAGCGGTAGCTTGAAATGAAGCCCTGGCTCCGCTTGCCTGACGGATTTACCGAACATCAGCACAACTGCTATCTCGTCCGCTTCAACGGTATAAAAACTGGTCGCTAAGCACGCTAAGACGATTATACCGATAATCACATACAGCACGCGTTTGGGAGTGATGAAACCTGTGTAACGCTGCTGTTCAATGAATTCATGGAGTTCTTGCACAAGAATTCTCCTTTTTTATTTCTGACGATATTTAAGAAAAGCCCCCGTAACCAACATCTACAATAATAATACATCTGGTAGGAGCAGTCAAGGAAAAGATTAAATTACAAGAGGTTCGGTTTAGAATTTGCGGTTGGTAGGTGGCGATTGGTATGCGTCTGAACCAGGATTTGCGGGATTGTGAATAGCGGTTGGCGATTCGCAGATGGTGGAATTTGAATTGTCCTTTAACAGGCGTTTTCACGGAGGCTTCACGGAGGTTTTTGGGAATCTTTGATTTCATTGGGTTTTTGAAATCGAAATTGCGCGTTCTCCGTGAAAGCGGTTTTTTGGTTATATTTTATTTAACGAAATAGTTATTGTCAGAGCTGTGATTTTTGTTGTTTGAATCAGGATTTAACGGATAGTTGTTCAAGATAAGCTTGATAGAGTTCGCGTTTGAGATCCGCATTGACCTCCTGTTGCGTTAATTTATTATAGAGGTCAAGTTTGCTATCAATGAAACCAAATAAAATCTCATCAAATACCTGATCAAATTTATACCGTTTATTGCTCTCCGTGTTATCTCCGTCAATCACCTGCCGAAGTTCCTCGTTTTCGTGCATTTTTTGGTGGATGGTTACGATGTCAACCTTATCTTCTGTTGTGAAATCCGTCTGATAGGCAGCGTTCAGGGCCTGAATGATATTGGAGAGGAAATCCTGCTCCGGGTCCCTGCGGGTAGCAACGTCGCTGCCAATCCCTTCAATCTCACTATCTTCCTCTTCAAGGGTGAGTTGTCGACTGTTGTGTATTCTCTGCACACGAAACGAATCCAAGTCGACAGATCCGAGGACATCTTGTAGGTCGGGGTGTTCCCGTTTCGGCAGCTTCTTGTTAAGACTGTGACCGAAGATGTACAACTTTTCCAAATCCACATCGGTGAAGGTAATCAACTGTGAAATGTATCCGTAGAGCCGGATATAACTCTGCAAGGTAGAGCGAAACGCCTCCCTATCATCCCTTTCAAGCACGGTCCATCTCTCAACAATACTATCAAGAATGCCTTGTAACTGTTCATTAGGCTTATCAGGATCATAAAAAATCTCACAGAATTGGTTGATAGTATCCGCACCGTAGAGGTCAAAACCCTCCAACTGGCTCTGTAGGTCATACAACCGATTCGGGTCGGTTTCCTCGGCGAGTGTCGCGGTCTGGTAGTATTGCTGAAAAGCCTCCTGTATCTGATCGGGTTCGTTTACAAAGTCGAGTACCAACGTATCCGTCTTACCCTTAGCGACGCGGTTCAAGCGACTCAAAGTCTGGACACACTGCAGCCCATCTAACCGCTTATCCACATACATCGTCTGTAACATCGGCTCATCGAAACCCGTCTGGAACTTGTTGGCGACAATCAGCATCCGATACTGCGGATCCTTGAAACTGTCCGCAATGGAAGTGCTTGGTGGTAACGCATTCATCCCGTTTTCCGTGTAGTCCTGCCCGTTGTCGGTGTCGTGTACCGTGTCGCTAAACGCCACCAGACACCCGTAGAGAAGCCCCATTTCCTTCATCTGTTTATCAAACTCCTGCTTGTATCTGACGCAGTGCAGTCGGGACGACGTGACCAACATCGCCCGCCCCTTCCCTTCGATTGTCTTTTCGGTGTGTTCGGTGAAGTGTTCCAACATAATCCGGGTCTTGGTCTCAATGCTATGGGGTTGCAGATCAACGTAATTTGTCAGTGTGCGGAGCGTCCGCGTCTTCTCATACTCTCTGTCCTCTGACACGCTTTTGACCAGTTCAAAATACCGCTTAAAGGTGGTGTAGTTCTGCAGCACGTCCAGCGTGAACCCTTCGGAGATACTTTGGCGCATTGAATAGGTGTGGAACGGGACGAATTTTCCATCTGCGTCCTTGCGTCCGAACAGTTCTAAGGTCTTGTTTTTCGGTGTACCGCTGAAACCGAAATAAGAGATATGATCCTGCATTTTGCGTTGTTCCATCTGTTCAAGGATTTTGGCGTCTATATCTGATTCTACTTCGTCGGGGTCATCATCTTCTATGTCTTCCTCAACTCCTTTTGAAAGCGAGACTCTGAGGTTTTTTGCAGCCTCACCGCTTTGTGAGGAGTGGGCTTCGTCGATAATCACGGCGAAAGTCTTGCTCTTGAGCTTGCCAATCTCCTCGGCAATCACACTGAACTTCTGAATCGTCGAGATAATGATGTCCTTGCCGGACTCAAGAAAACCCCTGAGTTGTGCTGAAGTCTGATCAACGGCATGAACCACACCGTCAACCTGTGCCACCTGCTTGATTGTCCCCTGCAGCTGCTTATCGAGCACACGCCGATCAGTCACGACGATAATGGAGTCAAAGATCCGATTGGTATCGGTCAGAGCGCGGTACAGATGCGTTAGCAGGTGCGCCAACCACGCGATGGAGTTCGACTTCCCGCTCCCTGTGGTGTGTTGGATGAGGTAGTTGTGCCCAACCCCTTCTTTCACAATAGCCGCTTGCAATTGACGAATCACATCGAGCTGATGGTATCGCGGGAAAACAAGCACACGGGACTTCTCATCTCTCACCTCCCTAACCTTGTCATTGTAAACCTTTTCTGTGGTCTCCTGCTCATGGATGAAGTTATTGATTAACGCCATCAGGTTATTGGGCTGCAGGATGTCCTCCCACAGATAGGCAGTCTTGTGGCCTTCTGGATTCACCGGGTTTTCGATACCCTTGTTAAACGGAAAGAAGCGTGTCTTGCCACCCTGCAAGTGGGTCGTCATGGCAACCTTCTCGTTGCCGACCGCAAAGTGAACCAGACACCGCTTGAATCGGAACAACGGCTCCCTCGGATCCCGATCCGTTCGATACTGCTTTTCCGCATCTGTGAAAATCTGACCGGTGAGGCTGTTCTTCAGTTCCATGGTCACCAACGGCAACCCGTTGAGGAACAAGGTCATATCGACCGATTTTTCATTTTTCTCCGAATATTTCAGTTGGCGAATGAGGGAAAATCTATTTTGCGTGTAGAGGCGTTGATGGTCGGGGTTCATGCCACTTGAGGGTTGGAAGTAGTTTAAGTCGAAGGAACAACCCCTATCTTTAACACCTTTCCGTAACACGTCCAATACCCCGCGCCGCGCAATCTCTCTGCTCACGCGGGCGAGGAGTTTATCTGGTGTATCCGCTTCATACTGACGTTCGAGTTTCCGATACGCTGTCAGTTGCGTCATCTGAATAAACCGCAGGGTCTCACTGCGTATCAAGCAGAGGGATTTGTTATAGGAGGCAGGTTGTAACGACGAGTAGCCCGACTGATTCAGGTGTGCTTCGATGTGGTCTTCAAAATCTTGTTCTGTATACGTCTGCACAGCTCTACACCTCGTCACATAGATAAGGGTTGCTCCTGGACCACAGGGATCACGTAACTCTGAATCGTCACACTCTCAATCGTTTCAGAGAGACTTTCAAGAGAAATGTATCTCTATCTCATCTAAACTTTGCGCCGTCACCGCTTGCTCCAAGAGCGTATCAAGGAGCGATAAGTTGTGGATGTTGCTGATTTCGCGGGCAAGCACTTCCGGCACGTTTTGAAATCGGAGCTGCAAGAGTTTGAGTACCGCGTCCGCTTTACCTTCCGCTCTGCCTTCCGCTCTGCCTTCCGCTTTACCTTTCGCTTCGCCTTCCACTTTACCTTGTTCTATGAGAAACTCAGCCGTTGTTTGTGCCATCGTCTCTAACTCCTTATGGTCTTGAATGTGTTGTCTAACAATATCTACTAACGCATCGCGCTCCTCAAGAGAACGCCGGTGGAATATCAACTGCACAAAATACCGGAGTGCCTCTGCAATTTGCGGTGCCAAGTTTTCATCTACTGACGCTATATGCGATACAGCATCTGCTAATGCTTCGCTTATCTCGGTCTTGTCCGCATGCTCCTTTTGAAGCACACGCAATAACCAACCCAACGGATGTCCGGATTGCGTCAGGGCCTCTGCCGCAGTCTCCTTGACCCCTAAAAACAAGGTGTCGAAGCTCGGGACGAAACGCTCCAAGATTTCAGGAACATCCATAATCGGCGTCAGGGACACGGGCACTGTCCACGGACGGTCGCCCGTATAAAGTAGGATCGGCAGAATCGGCTGTAAACACCTTTCACTTTCCGGAATCTTCGCCGTTTCCCATTCTCGTCGTTGCGACTCCCAGATTTGCACCATGTAAGACAATAAACGAAACCCCATCGTTTTATCCACTGTAGATTGATGTTCAATGAGGATATAGATGAGCAGCGCATCGGTATCTGTGGCATCTGTGTCTTCTTGAAACGGAACACTCAGTAGGACATCTGACTCGCGTTCTTGCAGTGCTTTAGAGATAAAACTTCTTTTCTGGTATGTGATCCGGCTGAAGTCGAGAAACCCCTCGATGTCCGGTGCGATAATTTGGACTAACCCCCGCACATATTCCCTGTCTTGAAGCAGGCGTCTGAGGCTCCGGTCGGGGAAGTGTTCTATCTGAGTATCCTGTGTCTCGCGCATGGATGCCTATACTTTCAATAGTTGAAGAAAAAACGTTTTGCAAAGTATAGCATAGAAATACCAAAAAAATCAACGCGATATGCCTCGCACGCCAACGCAGAAAATAAAAAGATAGAGGCTACCCATCATTTCGAACATCTATCTTACCGGTCACCGCTTCGGAGATAAGGGATTGACGGTATTCCTTGAGGAGTTCAATCTTTCGCTGCTCCGTGGCTATCAGTTCGTCAATCTGTTGGGTTTTGTCATCAAGGAAGTCGGCGATTTGGGTTTGCTCCTCTGTCATAATTAGAGGGATATATTGACCTTCTGCCGCCTCACGATTCAGACCTGGGAGCACACTATTCCGAAATCTTTCCAATTTAAGGGCTTGAAGGACATAATATAGCCAACGAAGGTTCACATGAGAAGTGTGTCTGTCAATATAGTATGCCGTATCAATAACAAAACATGGAACATGAGAATATTGTATTTTACCCAAAGAACCTTTACGTCCAATAATAATTGCAGGTGATAAGGTGTTTGCTGAAGAATGGGTGTCAATAATGCCATTAGATCCATATACAGGTACAACACCATTCTCTCTATTTTCGGAAATTAAAGTATCACCGTAAACCAAACGAGCCGCATACTTCAACATAACTAAATTCCAATGCCCTGGTATCTCCGCAATCCACTCCACGCCCGACGGTTTCATCTCCACATTCGGGTCCAATCCCTTCGTTACTGCCTTATTTATCAGTGCGGTGCGTTGTTCCTGCAGCAGTTCTATCCGTTGTTCTTTGATGCGAATGAACTCGTCAATCTGTTCCGTTTTGCGGTTAAGGAAGTTGGCAATAGCGCGTTGCGTGGAAAGTGGAGGAACACAAACATTGATGCTTGCGAAGGTTGATTTATTTACTATAGGGGTTGTTGCACTATTCGCTACACTTTGAATTACATCTGTTTTGGTCTTAAGGAGATAATAGACAAAGTATGGATCGTACTTGTCTTGATTCACTACAATGCTGTTAATTTGCTGATTCGTCACACTGGGAACGGTTGTCAGGCAAATCTTACCGATGCTTGCAATACAGGTAACACAAACAGAATTTGGAGGAAGTAAGCGACTTTTATTATATTCATAGCCTTCCTGAGATAAAAAGCGTTCAGTTTGAACGGTGCAAGAATCTATCTTTATGTCAGTTGGGGTAATGAAGGGATATTTATCACCAAAATACTCCGCATTTTTTGTTGGTGGAGTATAGCCTGTGATAATTTCTCCTAAATTACCAACAGTTATGTTACGCCATGAACTCATACCGCTTCCTCCGCTCCACATCACTTTTTTTGTATTCAGGATAACGTCTGAATCGCGGATTTTCGCGGATTAGACGGATTTCGCGGATTTTGTTATCGTTCATGTCAAGTTCTCTTTTAGGTCTGAATGGCGGATTCTGTTACCGCTCATTTAAGGTTCACTTTCACAAACACACTTTCAATTACCAGTAACGACATTGTGTTGTGATAAAGTTAGTCTTTTATATTTCAAACTTTTCTCACCAAAGTTGAGTCATAAGATGACTTCTAAGCGATGTGCCCCAACCTTTACAATGAATCCTCACATAAAAAAACTGAAAAAATCCGCGAAATCCGCATAACCAGTGATTCAGACAGAGGCATTGCGTTGTGATAGAATCAGTCTCTTATATTTTAGACTTTTCTCACCGAAATTGATTAATAAGGCAACTTCTAATCGATATGCTCTCAAATAATTTAGTGTCTGTACTATATGTACATCTTCCAATTCGTTGATAGCTTTCAGTTCTACCAACACTTTCCGTGCTACCACAAAATCTGCTCTACGTGTCCCGATAGGCTTTGGAAAATCTTTATAGTAAATATTCTGCTCAATCTCTCTAACAAACTCCAACCCCGCTTTTCGCATCTCAATTGCCAACGCACGTTGATAAATCACCTCTTGGAAACCATTCCCCAAAAACTTATGTACTTCAAATGCCGCTCCGATGATCTTTTGCGTTACATCTTTATATTTTAGGTTAGTATTCATTTGTAATTTCCTCCCCCGATGTACCCATCTGTATCACCGCGCCCTATATTATCATCTACCAAACGTTAAACCAGCAAATTCTAACGCCTTAGCGCATGGTAGAACATATCCAATAATCCGCGCAATCCGTCAAATCCGCGATTCAGATTAACGGGGGTTGTCGGCATTTAGCATATTCTATGATTAACTTTCGTGTGACTTTCACCGATTCATAACATATACTCGCTATGAGTTCGTACGTTCTATTCTTGAGAGTTGTTATTATTCGGATTTGGTAGCGGTGGGTCGTTAAAGGGGAGTCCTTTTTCCGCTGCTGCCTGTTTTCGTTTTTCCCAATCTGCGTGCCAAGCACGACATATCTCGACTTTGGCTTGCTCAATAACTTTGGCAATGCCCTGCTCAATACCCATTACAATGCCTTGTTCAATAGTTTTATCAGTGTCTTTTGCAACGTCTCGCTCAATACCTATTGCTTTGGCTTGTTCAATAACTTTTTCGATGTCTTTTGCAATGCCCTTTTGAATAACTTTTGCTTTGGCTTGCGCAATAACTTTTTCGATGTCTTTTGCAATGTCTTGCTCAATACCTATTGCAATGCCCTGTTCAACAATCTTGGCAATATTTTTTGTAAGGTCTTGCTGAATAACTTTTGTTTTCGCTATTATTTTGCCTTCCTCAAATCCTATTGCAAAGCCTTGCTCAAAGCCTTCTTCAAAAAGCGTTTCCACTGCTGATTTTATCATATTATTTACCTCATCACTTATGGTATGCCATCACATCAATAATCTCTCAAAACTTCAAAAGTAGGAACATCGTAGGTTGGGTTGAACGGACGCTCCGAAAGATCGAACATAGGCAATCAACCTCAAAGTCCACGGTGATCCTTAAACGCTCAAAGCTCGAGTGAAACCCAACAATGTTTTTCCTCTGAAAGCGGTAAGGTCGTTGGGTTTCGCTCTATCTATTCACAAGAAACAAGAATTGGCGAGCTGCAGTTTCGATAGCAACAAGAGGGAACTGAGTTTTTACCGCTCAACCCAATCTACAGCTCTAAACGTTGAACAATTTTTTAGGGGATACACATTTCGCCCCGCTGGGGCTATAAGAGGTGTATAGGTTTACGGTATTTCTATAAACATTTCGCCCCGCTGGGGCTATGCATTGGTGCATCCGCGTCTATTTTTTTCGGAGTTGCGTTTGTGTTGGTATCTGTAAGAAAAAATGGAAATGCTGTGGAAATAAGTGTGATCCGGGCAGAAACTGTCCAAACCATATACCGTCAAATTCAAGACGATTAAACTATCTCTGGAAATATTGAAACGAATAGATCCCATTAAAGTAAGAACAATTTACCTTCAGGCATTTTGCCAGTATAGTGTATAGCTGCTCCTCCTATAAATCCGTCCAAGGCATCATAGATGTCATCACGGACGCTGCTATGAACAGAAACTATACCGCCCAAGAGTTCAGTATTCTCACTGATTTCAGGTTCTATAATAAACAACCACTCATTTGGATATTTCCGTTCCATTTCTGCTATCGTTAAACGTTCAACACACATTTTATAGTCTCCTCGCCTCTGAAAAGGCTGATTAAGATTAAAAATTCTTAACCTTGATGAACGAAGGAATGGTAGTTAGAGGATTGTCGTTAGTTTTCAGCGAAATCCAATCGAATCTGAAATCCCAGACCGGAGAGAATGCTCTGTAAATTATCCAAGTGTGGTTTCTGTTTAGAGGTGAATATATCGTTGAGATGCTGAGGATTAGCCTTCGTCTGCTGGGCGAGCTTTCCCATTCCGCCTTGTGCTTCTACAACATCACGCAGTGCCATCCAGAGTGCCTCTGTATTACCATCTTCCTTATAGTCCGCTAAGGCTGTCTCCAAATAATACAGCGCAAACTCCGTATCTGCCAGGTCTTTTAAAAGGTCATCTCTAAAACTGGTAGTCCGCTCAAGTATAGTTTCCGTGTTCATCGTTTCTCGGAAAGGATTACGTCCCTCTGGTGTGATATAGTTTCGGACCTCTCTGGCAATGCTGCATGTCTTAAGTATAATACATGTGCGGTGCCTTGTCAAATGATGCCTTAATCCCTCATAACCCTAAAACCTCATTCAGCAGCCCCTCACTTTTCCGCTCCAGGGCCAACAATTCGTCCGTGATTTCCTTCAGGGAACGCAGCGGCGTATACTGATAAAAATACCGATTGAAGTTAATCTCGTAACCCACCTTATCCTTCTTCCTATCTATCCAACTGTCCGGTAGGTGCGGTTTCACTTCTCGTTGGTAGTAAGCATCAATATCTTCCGTGAGAGGTACGCGCTCATAGTCTCGCAGCTTGGTATCCGGTTTCGGATTCCCTTTTTTGTCCGTGACAAGTACCTCCGTCTCCTCTCCCAAAATCTCACGCTTTTCGATGAGCGGTCTCTCAACCGTCACTTTCGTGTAGCCGAAAAAGGCGTTTGGATAGATTTTGCAGTGTTCCGTCTCTTCAAAGCCGGTATACAATTCTACTATGCGATGGATATGGCTATCCGCAATGAAAGCATTCTTGTCGCCAAGATTCCTTTTCATCTTATCGAAGAAGTCAACAGCGTTAATCAGCTGAACCTTACCCTGTCGCGTCGCCGACTTTTTATTTGTCAAGACCCAAATATAGGTGGCGATACTGGTATTGAAAAACAACTTTTCAGGCAGTGCGATAATACACTCCAGCCAGTCACTTTCGATAATCCAACGTCGGATTTCACTCTCACCGCTACCGGCATCCCCCGTAAAGAGCGGCGACCCGTTAAAGACAATCCCAACCCGACTCCCGCGATCCTCCATCTTCGAGAGCATGTGTTGTAGAAACAGCAACGCACCATCAGAGGAGCGAGGCGTACCCGCTGAGAATCTGCCGTGGACGGTCTGTGCTTCCGTCTTCACCGCCGCTGCGTCAGACTTCCAACTGACACCAAACGGCGGATTCGTAATCATATAATCGAAGCGTTCCCCTTGGAATTGGTCCTCCGAAAGACTGGAGCCGTGTCGAACATTATTGGGGTCCTCTCCGGTGATGAGCATATCCGATTTGCAGATTGCGTAGGTCTGGGCGTTCAATTCCTGACCCAACAAGCGAATATCGGCATCTGGATTGATCCGTTCGCGAAAGTACTCTTTCCCAATCGTCAACATACCGCCTGTCCCACAACACGGATCGAAGATACTACGGATAACCCCCTGCCCGCCCAAATCTTCACGGTGTTCCGCAAACAGCAATGAGACCAATAACCGCACCACATCCCGCGGCGTGTAGTGTTCTCCACTCGTTTCGTTGGACATCTCGGAGAACCGACGGAGGAGTTCCTCAAAGACCTGTCCCATTGTGTGGTTGTCCACTTTATTGGGGTGCAGATCAACCTCGGTGAACTTATCGCAGAAGATGAAAAGCCGGTTGTTCTTGTGCAATCGCTCAATAAACCCACCGAGATTGAAGTTTTCGATGATGTCGCGCACATCCTTGCTGAATCCGCCGATGTAGTTCTCAAAGTTGAGGTGGATATTGTTGGGGTCTGCTTTCAGGCGAGAGAGGTCGTACTGGGAGGTGTTGTAGAAACTGGTGTTTGTCGCTCTTAGAATAATCGGCGGTAGTGCATCTTCGGACACTTGGTCTTTAAACTGATTGTAGGTGTTGATGGCTTTCTCTTTTCGTCCGTCCTCGTCTAAGATGCAGTCCAATCGGCGGAGCACCAGAAATGGGAGGGTGATGTCGCCGTATTCGTGGGGCTTGAACAATCCTCTGAGAACATCATCCGCTACAGTCCATACGAGATTTGCCAGTTCTTGATAATTCGCCATGCCTTTCCTTTTACGGTAGATTGTAGAATTACTTTGACACTCTGCATCCGACCAGCAGCGTGTTTGTATCTAAGTAGTGTTTACATTTTTTTAGCAGTAATAAGTATAGCTGCGAAATGGACGAATCCGAGGTATCGACTGGCGTATTTATCATAGCGCGTTGCTACACGCCGATACTGTTTCAAGCGATGAAAGAAACGCTCAATGACGT